>CAWJAA010000026.1:0-104962 GCA_963840615.1 Terriglobia bacterium | reverse complement strand
GAGCGAGCATGGGCGTGAAGAAGAACGTGAAGAACCAGAACGGGAAGGCTGGTCGGTCCTTGAGGAGTTGAGGATACCCACGCAGCTCAAGTTGGCGGGACTGTGGGCGACCGTGATGTTCATGTACATCTACGTGGACATCATCGGATTCTACAACCAGGAGTGATCGCGGAGATCATGGCGGGTAAGATATGGGTCTTTGACATCACTCAGACATGGATGTTGACGAGCGTGATGTTGATGACGATCCCCGTACTCATGGTCTTCCTGTCCCTAGCATTGCCGGCCAAAGCGAATCGTTACACGAACATCGGTCCTGGTGCGTATCTCACATCTTGCTATCGCGGTCGGAACCGCCATTGGGAGAGATCCTGCCTACTACATATTCGGTTCCGTCGTGGAAGCAGTACTTCTATCCCTGATCGTATGGATCGCATGGAAGTGGCCCAGAGTCCCAATGTACAGTGCGGTCGGGAACTGATATGAGTGGCTTGAAGGTGAAAATGCGGGTGGTAGAATGAAAGCCATAGTGGTGACTGGAAGCGGAGCGCCAGAGGTTCTGGAGTCAGGGACGTGGAAATACCCGCACCCCGGGACAACGAGATGCTGGTCCGGGTCCACGCCTCGACGGTGACCATAGGGGACGCCATCCTCCGAAAGATGCCCCGATTCGTTATGGGCCCAATGATGATAGTGATGGGCTTCAAGCTGAAAAAGATCGCAGGTCATGAGCTTGCGGGTGTGGTTGAGGCGGTGGGCAGGGATATCAGATCGTTCAGGAAGGGCGATCATGTCTTTGGAACGACCACGGGGCTCAAATGCGGCGCCAACGCCGAATATGTCTGCATCCTCGAGGAGGGAGGGAGGGGGATGGTGGCCAGGAAACCAGCCAACGTATCCTTCGGGAGGCTGCCGCCATCCCCATCGGGGGATTGACCGCCCTCCAGATACTCAGGTTGGGGAATGTCAAGAAGGGAGATAGGGTCCTCATCTACGGGGCGTCCGGTTCCGTGGGCACCTATGCCGTGCAGCTGGCGAAGTACTATGGGGCCCATGTGACGGGGGTCTGCAGCGGTGTGAATCTCGACCTGGTGAGGTCCATCGGCGCCGATGAGGTGATAGACTACACCAAAGAGGATTTCAGAAAGAATGGCGCGACCTATGATGTCGTCTTCGACACCGTACGGAAGCTCAAGCGATCGGGGTGCAAAAAGTCCCTGGGGGAGAACGGGGTCTTCATATCATCATGGTCTCCCACGAGGGAGTCGAATGATGATCTCGTCCACCTGAAAGATCTCGTGGAGGCGGGAAAGATACGACCGGTCATCGACAGGGCGTATCCGTTGGAAGAGGTGGTGGAAGCCCAAGGTACGTCGATCTGGGACAGAAAGGCAATGCGATTATTACCGTGGTTGGCGATGAAAATGGCTGAGCTGCCACCGAACCATGAAAGCCATAGTATGCGACAGATACGGCCCGCCGGACGTCCTCCGACTCGAGGAGGTGGAGAGACCCGTCCCCCGGGACGACCAGGTACTGGTGAAGGTCTACGCTTCCTCGCTGAACGCTGCCGATTTCGAGATCCTGGGCGGCGGGGTCTCGGCCCGCATCGCCGGCCCCGTCAGGCCACGGAACAGGATACCCGGAACGGACGTCGCGGGTAGGGTCGTGGAGCTCGGGCAGGAACGTCAAGCGGCTGAAAGAAGGCGATGCGGTCTTCGGGGACCTGTTCATGTGCGGCCACGGCGCTTTTGCGGAGTACGTGGCAGTGCCCGAAGACGCATTGATGCTGAAACCGGACAACATATCCTTCGAGGATGCCGCCACCCTCCCCCAGGCGGCCAAGATCGCCTTGCAGGCAGTCCGCGGCAAGCGCCCCCTAAGGAAAGGGCAGAAGGTACTGATCAACGGCGCCGGCGGCGGCATGGGCACGTTCGCGGTGCAGATCGCTAAGTATTACGGGGCCGAGGTGACCGGCGTGGACAACGCTGGAAGCTCAGAGATGCTCCGCTCCATCGGAGCCGACCACGTGATCGATTACCAGCGGGATGACTGCACAAAGAGCGGGGAGCGATACGACCTCATCCTGGACACGGTCTCGCGCCGGTCGATCTTCGATTACCGGCGCGTCATGGCCCCCGATGGCCTGTTCGTGCTGGTGGGAGGCTCGAGATACGCCATATTCCAGGCGATGCTCCTGGGGCCTCTGGTCTCCATCGCCAGCAAGAAGAAGATGGGCATCAACCCTTGGAAGGTGAACAACGAGGAGGACATGCGGTTCCTGCTCGAGCTCAATGAAGGAGGGAAGCTCTCGCCGGTCGTGGACAGGCGAATCTCCCTGAGTGAAGTTCCAGAGGCGCTGAGTGATCTTTCAAATGGGCTAGTGAAAGGGAAAGTGGTGATAACGGTCGCGCATGATGACGATACCTGACAGGTACATCATGCTGGACGAGATCATTTTTACTATTGAACAGTGGAAGAAGCTCGGCCTTGTCCCGACCAATAAGACCCAAGGCACCTTCTCTTACTCGTTCAGCTTCGACCTTACGACACAGTTCGTGGTCGGCCTGGTCGCCCTAGGGGCGAGCAAATCGTCACCCTGGCCTACCACGCCAGATACCCCGAGTTCCGCGGCGGCAGGGTGAAGTGGGAGGCGATAGGGATAGGCATGGGAACGATAGGGTACCTGCTGACCGGGAACCCTATCGCCCCGGTCGCCTCGCACGAGGCGATGCATGCGGTAGCCGTCTACCACGTGGCCGGAGGGGACCGTGCATTTGCCGCCCCACTACGACGATCCATCAGCTCCGCTTGGGGTGAAGGAATAGTCAGGCCAACAATAGTCAGGCCCATGGTTGTCCTAAAAAGGAAGAGAACTAAAATGGTTTGAGCTGAAGACGCTCCTACCTCCAGTTCTCTATCCTCTCTTTCCCGGTCGTCGAAGAACCTGGGAGCGAGGCGGACACCGAAGATGTAGTGGGCCACCACTCCAATGCTCATCCCGACCACCGGGAAGACGAACCAGATCACCTCAGGGACGAAGGTCAGGTTCACCACGGCAAGGATCGCACTGACGACGGTGATGACGGCCACATGGACCGTCAACCCCTTCCTTGCCTCGCTCATCTCGTATTCCCGGCTCCTCTTCTGGTATTCTTCCACGTTCATGTTTGCCATGTTTTCGCTTCCTGTCATGCAGCGTTCCTTTGCTGCTTACAAATCCAGGAGGCACCTTACCAGGTATATTTCTGAGTCAATCGGTTGGTTTACGAACTTCGCCGTGGAGAGGTCAGTAGAAGCATTCCGTTAACTTGGTGGTTGATAGGAAGCTCAAGAACCGATCAGCCAGATGCTAAGGACGAGCGACCACTGCGGCTGGCCGCCTTTTTTGATAGGTCAGCAAGCAACTTCTCCTTCCATGTGTCGAAGAAATTTCCCTCACATATCACATTGGGAGTAACTGATTCGAAGTAACCATGCGCCATCAGGCTGTCAACAATCCCTGACACCTCTTTCGATGATTTTGTCCAGACGGTCGCGAGGATCATTCAGGTAAGTTGCCTGAACTGGATAGGAAATCGACGTTCGATGAATACCCCTCATAAAGGAGTTTGATGACATCGGGCTTGATGACCCCATCCTTGAGCTTCATGTGAAATATCGAAACTATATCGTTCGAGTAGTCCGGTCGCCATCGGATCCTAAGCAAGATCCGTTCTCATCGATCATCTTCTGGAGCTTGGCAGCGACGGACGTGCCGTCACTCCCAACTCCTTCGCCACGTCGGTCGTCCTCTTTCTCGCATCATTCCTGAGCGCAGAGATCATCCTAACCTCTAGAGGGCTTATCTCGCTTGGATCGGGATGTCGGCCATACGCTCGCCCGAAGGCCGTATCGTGTGGATTCCGGCAACGGCCTGCGGCATCCGCCCGACGTCCCGAACGAAATCTATGTACGACTCCAGTCGGGAGACTGATCCGCAACATGGTCCCGATATAGAAATAATCGCCGCTTCCCAAAAGGACCATTGATGTGCAATCATTTTCTGCGAGAGAATTATAGAGCTGCGAGGGTGAAGACGACTCCGTTCGGCCGAAGACCATTATGCTCGTCCCCTTGATCGCCCGGATGTCAATCTCAGCCTGGAACCTGTTGATGATGCCTTGCTTGACCAGCTCCAGGACCCGCTTGTGAACCGCCACCGATGACAAGCTGGTCAGCTTGGCCAGGTTCCGATACGGCATCCTTGCGTCTCTATTAACGCCTTACAGATGATCAGATCCGTGGCATCCATCGCTCAGGAGCTCCATCCCCACATCCACTATGGGTCCAATAATACATTTGCCCGATATGAGGAGTCCTAGAACAATCGTAAAAAAGGATAGGATCATGGCATTATATTTTACGGGTTCGTTAGATAAATTGGAAAAATGAAAGGTTGTCCAGCTGGCCTACATGCTCGGAAACCCCGTTATTGAAATGAAAACTGAGATGATGGATGGGGGCCAGTCAAATCCGACCGGGTCCATTTATTATTTTTATAAATATTATAATAAATTAACATCAGGTGATCGCCGCTTTAAGGTCGGTGTCGTGTCGAACGGAATCATCTCATCGGGACCAGCCGACCCCGTTTTCCAAGTGACCTGCTCACTATCGGCTTGAACGACCATTCACCAAAGCATGGACCACCCACATTGGATGGAGGGCGCTTACGATCGCTCGTCCGTTGCGGGCTACGGGGCCCGACCTCATTCCTTCATGATGAGAGCGTTGACCAATTCGACCCAGGAGTTCATTATGTCCCGAATCAATGGCGACAAGTCCAGATTTAACCGGGAGCGAAAGCAGAAAATCGCTCGGCGTAGCCGGAACCAGGCACTGTTGAAGAGCGAGGCGGAAGGGCGGAAGGCGGCGGCTGCGGCGTCCGGTACCAAGCCCAAGGCGGTAGCGGTATGAACACACCGACTCTGCCAGAGCAGGTTGCCGTGCCCATTCTGAACCCGCTCAAGAAGAAACGGATTCTCCTGGTCGACACTTCGACCGCCAGCCGCGATCTGCGCGCCGAGATCATGCGCAAACTGGGCATCGATGTGGACTGCGCCGCCGATATCACCGAAGCGCGTTCCTGGTGGCGAGCGGACCTGTACAACCTGGTGGTCATGAACGTGGAAAATGATCAGGGTCCGCGGGACAAATTCTGTGAAGACATTCGCGGCGCCACCCCCCCGCAGCAACTCGCATTTCTGGTCGGGAAACCTGAGTACCTGGCGGCCGCGCCCGGTGGCGAGGCAGCTTTCTCCGGCCAGGCGGATCATGCCGCGGTCCCGCCGGACGCGACACTCTCCGTCAACCCTTCCGTAAATCTGCCCGAACGCTGGGGAATCCTGGAAGCTTCGCGGCGAATCTCCGCGGTGCGGTCCGCGTCTCACGCCCGTTCCAAGGCGATTCGGGAAATCCCTGCGCCGCCGCGGGACTACGAACTCCGTGCGTCTAAACAGGCAACCGAACCTCGGGACCTTGATGAACTGATACGAAAGGAAATGCGATGAAGAACCTTTATGTTGGAAATTTGCCCCACAGCACCACGGAGGCGGACTTGCGCGCCGCATTCGAAGCCCACGGCGCGGTAGAAAAAGTCAGTATCGTGACCGACCGCGAGAACGGGTCGTGCGCGAGGCTTCGCGTTTGTGGAAATGACCAATGCCGCCGAAGCCGATAAAGCCGTGGCGGCGCTGAACGGAAAAGAAATGGGCGGCAGGGCCCTGACCATCAACGAAGCCAAGCCCAAGACCGACCGTCCCAAAAGTGGCGGACAACGGTTTGGCGGCGGTGGCGGGGGACGTGGACGCGACGACTACCAGGGCCACGCGCGTCAGCCTCGCGAACCCCGCTGGTAGGGCTTCCGGCTTGCCAGCAATCCGGCGGAAAAGCACGTGGCTGGCTGGCCAAGCGAAAAAAAAGATATAGGAGGTTGGTGAATGCCAAGAGGCCGGGTCTACGTTTACGAAGCGCCAGAAAGAGCAGGCGCGGCAACAGAAACAACGGGAAAAAGCGGAGCGCAAGAACCAGCGCAAAGAGGAGAAGCCGGAAGGCAGCGTGGACGAGATGCGCGAGTTGCGCGAGCACGCGGAAGCGCAGGCGGCCCTGTTCAACATTGGCTCGGATAAGGCCAGTCCCGGAGAAGAACACCCCAGCACCCCTGGCCGGACAGGGATCGACCGGTAAAGGTTCGTGGCGAACCTGCTGAGTTTAGCGGAAGGCAAAGCCGGCCGGTGCCGGGATGCGATCTGCTTTGCCCGCTCCGCTAGCGCTCAAAATGAATAATATCGAGCACCACATAACTGCTGCGATTGACCAGGACGATATGTCCGCCGATGACTGAGTGCTCGCACCCGGGTGGCGGAGGCGGAAGGCGCCGTTCCACCTCTTCCGGGCAAGGGCGCATCTTTTTTCGAAGGCCCGGCGGCAAGGTACCCCGCACCCTTAGTTGTTTCTCCAAGCCCGGGGGAAGCTGGTCTCTCTTCGCCAGCCCGGGGGGCAGGTGGTCATCGGAATCGCGATACCAGCGCTGGGCATCGTCGCGGTAATGTTGGCTGTAGTAGCGGCCATGACCGTCGTCATTACCGTCGTCGTGATGCTTGCCACGGCCATGATCTTTGGCCACCGCGATGCCAGCCAGCAGGATTGCGGCCACGCCGGTTGATAGCCATCGTTTCATTCGCAAGGAACCCTCCCGTGGTTATTGCCCATCAGGCTAGTGGCTCCTACCCAGGAGTAATAGATTACGAAAGGGCAATTCCCCGCCGACATTTTTGCGATGACGCATCCCTAAATGGAATCCACACATCCTCCCGCGGAGAACTCGAAGCGAAGGCCGTGGCTGAGTTGCATCTGGCGCCGGGTCGCATGAGAATGCCAAGTGAACCCCGCCTAGTTGTGCAGCATGCGCGCCAGTTCGCGGTCCCAGATCTCCATATCGTGGTTGGGAATCTCGCTCACCGCGCGCCGCACCGGTTCCTTGCTGAGTAGATAGAACAACCAGATCAACACGCAGCAATGAAACGTGGCCATGGTCGCGAAAGCGAACATGTCATTGGGACTGTAGGGACCGGTTTGAATCCAGATGGATGACGTTGCCAAGTGCACGCTGGAGTAGATCCCCAGCCCGACTGCAATCCCGAAAACGTAGCTTCTCCAGGAGAGCCCGAAATACGAAGAGAAGAGGAATAGAAACAGAAGAAGCCCACATTGAATGATACTGATGGTGCGATCCACCACGTAAACGCCCGATAGAATCCGCTGCATCTCCGGGGCTGGCGAGTAGACTGCTACTGCAATCGCGACCATCACCAGCACCGAGCCCGACCAGCGAAATACCATCTTGCCGAACTCCCATAGCGCTGGATAAGGACGGAAAACATGGGAAAAGATCTCCCAAATCAGGCCGAAGCGAAGTGCGATGCTCACCAACTCCCCGATCCAATGCGCCTGCCAATATTGCTCGCCCGAGACCGCCGGACTGTGGTCGAGAGCGAACAGGGTCATCCCCAGGATACCCTCGTAGCACACGTACGCGAAGAAAATCGGGAAGTCCCGATACAGCTTACGTCGAATCATTACCGCAGCAATCGCGAACTGCAAGATGCAGGGAGCCAGCCAAAGATAGTGCCAGAGTAGGGAATGGGGGTGCATGCTGCGCCTGAGCGCACTATACCCCGCTCCTCAACCGCTTACAACCCTTTTGCGCGGGAGTCTTTGCACCCTAAGCCCCGTAAAGCCACAGCTTTGCCCGAATGCGCTGAAGCTAGGGCTTGCACATTTGGCCCGACTGGCAATTGGGCGCGGAGTGCCATCGGCCGACATCTTCGGTGGATTCGCCAGTACTCCGGCCAGCAACGCAGCGCCCAACAGATACAAGCAGATTTTTTTCACGGTAGAGCTCCTTTGGATTGGAAGTGGCTTATCGCCCTCGGTGACAAGGTGAACGAATGGGCTCCCGTTATTTTGAACAGGTTGTGGATAATCAGATTTTCCGAACGTGGAAATTAAAGCTGCGCGGTGAAGCCCACCGATCACAAGTAATGGCGGGTTTACCTGTGCCCCAAGAAATATTGAGGGACGATTGGCGATGATGAAGATTCTAAAATTGAAGGGAGAATTCCGCTTCCAGCAGAAATCTGGCGTTACGGAAAAGCGTGCGGGTGATTCCATGCCGGGTGACTGCCTGCGGATGTTGTAGACTTCAGGTCTCGCGGGAGACCCTCATGAGCTGGGCGCGCAAGCTGATCAAGGCGTTTCGGGTGGAAGACGGCCGAGGCTTTCGTCTTAAAGATTTTGATCCCGCCGACACCGGTGACCTCAATTCCGAAGAAGCGGCGAAGGAGCACCTGGCGAAAGGCATGGCCCGCGTGGCGGAGCTGCAGGATATGCTCTACGCCCAGGACCGCTGGGCGGTGCTGCTGCTGATCCAGGCCATGGATGCTGCCGGTAAAGATGGCATCATCAAGCACGTGATGTCGGGCGTGAATCCCCAAGGCTGCCAGGTGTCGTCGTTCAAAGCCCCTTCACCCGAAGAACTCGATCACGACTACATGTGGCGGGCCGCGCGCCGCATTCCGGAACGCGGCTGCATCGGCATCTTTAATCGCTCCTACTACGAGGAAACCCTGGTGGTCCGGGTGCACCCCGAAATTCTCCAGAGCCAGCACATCCCGTCATCGCTGGTGACCGGCGATATCTGGAAAGATCGCTTTCAGGACATATGCAGCTACGAGCGTTACCTTTCCCGCAACGGAATCGTGGTTCGCAAGTTCTTTCTGCATCTCTCCCGGAAAGAACAGAAGAAGCGCTTCCTGGCCCGCCTGGATCAGCCGGAGAAGAACTGGAAGTTCTCCGCGGCCGACGTGAAAGAGCGGGGCTCCTGGGATGCCTACATGCAGGCTTACGAGGACATGATCCGCCACACCGCGACCCCGCATGCTCCGTGGTACGTCATCCCGGCGGACAATAAATGGTTTACCCGGGTAGTGGCGGCGGCAGCCATCGTCGATACCCTGGAGCAGTTGCAGTTGCACTATCCGGTTGTCGATGGCGAAAAGCGGAAACAGTTGCTTGAGGCGCGGGCAGAATTGCTGCGGAATAGCAAGCCGGCCAAAAAGCCGAAAAAGAAACACTGAGCACTGCCCGGCGGTTTCGGTCCTGCGGCGCCACCGTTACTGACTCGCGGTCAGAAAATCGATTTTAGTGCGCAGAATATTCTGCAAGAAAATCCCGCTCTGCATTACGATAGTCGAAACCTCATTTTTCCCTGGAGATGAAACCAATGGACGGCACCGAACACACGGTGCGCCGTGCAGCCTGCCTGCTTGTGGCCTTGCTGCTCGCAACGGCGCCCTTCTCCTTCGCGCAAAAAGATAAGATTGAGAGAACTGGAAAAACCGCCCAGCAGCCGGTGGCGACGCCCGATGATAAGACTCCGGCCAGGAGCAATGAAGACCCGGCGTTCAAAGGGATGAAGTACCGCGTCGTCGGGCCCTTCCGCGGCGGCCGCTCTCTGACCGCTTCGGGCATTGCCGGCGATCCCACGACCTACTACTTTGGCGCGACCGGCGGAGGACTGTGGAAGTCCACCGATGGGGCGATGACCTGGAGTTCAATCTTTGACAAGGAAGATGTCTCCTCCATCGGCAGCCTGGCGGTTTCGCCTTCGGATCCGAACGTGATCTATGCCGGAACCGGCGAGGCCTGCATCCGGGGAAACCTTTCGCACGGCGACGGCGTTTACAAAACGCTCGACGGCGGCAAGACCTGGAAAAACGTGGGCCTGCGCGATACCCGCGCCATTGGCAAAGTCATCGTCAATCCCGCGAATCCAGACATCGTTTATGTCGCCGCCCTGGGACATCCCTTCGGCCCGAATACCGAGCGCGGCATTTTCCGCACCATGAACGGCGGGAAGACTTGGGAGAAGGTTCTTTACAAGGATGAGAATACCGGCGGGATCGACATCAGCTTTGATCCCGACAATGCCAATGTTTTATATGCCTCGCTCTGGCAGGCCCGCCGCACTCCCTGGGGCCTCACCAGTGGCGGTCCCGGCAGCGGCATTTATCGCTCCGACGATGCGGGCGCGACCTGGAAGCGTCTGGAAGGCCACGGGCTTCCCAAGGAACCGTACGGGCGCATCGGGGTGGCCGCCGCCGCGCACTCGGATCGCGTCTACGCGCTCATCGAGGCCCAGGAGGGCGGAATCTATCGCTCCGATGACGCCGGCGATACCTGGCAACTGGTCAACGACGACCACGCCTTCCGCCAGCGAGCCTGGTATTACATGCATATCGTCGCCGACCCGCAGGATTCGGATACGGTCTATGTCCTCAACGTGGACTTCCACAAGTCCACCGATGGCGGCCGCACCTTTAACAAGGTTAAAGTGCCGCACGGCGACAATCACGGGCTGTGGATCGATCCCAGCAATCCCCGCCGCATGATCGCTTCCAACGACGGTGGCGTCACCGTTACTCTGGACGGCGGCAAAACCTGGAGCCGTCAGGACAATCAGCCGACCGCGCAGTTCTACCACGTCATCACCGACTCGCGGACTCCCTACTACGTCTATGGCTCACAGCAGGACAACAGCACCATTGCCATTGCCAGCCGCAGCGACAACGGAGTGATTGATACTCCCGACTGGTACGCCGTGGGCGGCGGCGAAGCCGGATACATCGCGCCCTATCCTCCCGATCCCAACATCGTTTATGCCGGCGACTACGAGGGCAAGATCACGCGCTTCGACAAGCGCACCGGCCAGGTCAAAGAGGTCACGGTCTATCCCGATCTGACCGACGGCGGCGGGGCTGCCAATCTGGAGCACCGTTTTCAATGGACCGCGCCCATCGTGGTTTCCCCCAACGACCCCAACACGCTCTACCACGCAGGGGAACGGCTGTTCAAAACCACCGACGGCGGGGTGCATTGGGAAGCCATCAGCCCCGACCTCACCCGCAATGACAAGAGCAAGCAGCAGGCCTCGGGCGGTTCGATCACCACCGACGACACTGGCACCGAGTACTACGACACCATCTTTGCGGTGGCGGAGTCGCCCGTGAGCAAAGGCCTCATCTGGGCCGGCACCGACGACGGTTTGATTCAACTGACCCGTGACGGCGGCAAGAACTGGGCCAACGTTACTCCCAAGGACCTGCCGGAATGGAGCCGCATCAGCTTGATTGAGGCCTCCCCTCACGATGCCGGCAGCGCTTACGTTGCGGTCGATCGCCATCAACTCGACGACTATCATCCTTACGTCTACAAGACCGCCGATTACGGCAAGACCTGGACGAAGATCACCAAAGGCATTGCCGATGACACCTTCGTGCGCGCGGTCCGCGAAGATCCCAAGCGGCGCGGCCTGCTCTACGCCGGCAGCGAGAAGGGCGTCTATGTCTCGTTCAATGACGGCGCCGACTGGCGCTCTCTGCAACTGAACCTGCCCACCACCCCGGTGCACGATCTGGTGGTCAAGAATGATGACCTGGTGCTGGCGACGCACGGCCGGTCGTTCTGGATTCTCGACGACGTTTCACCGCTGCGTCAGTACAGCGACCAAGTCGCGGGTCAGCCGGTCCACCTCTACGCGCCGGCCACGGCCATCCGCGAACATAACGTCGAGGATGTGCCCAAGCCCATTCTCGTCGGGGAGAATCCTCCCTCCGGCGCGGTGATTTACTACGCCATGAAGGAAGCGCCCAAGACGGAAGTCACCATCGAGATTCTGGATGCCGCCGGCGCCGTGATTCGCAAATATTCCAGCAACAAAATCACGGAACTCGATGAGCCCCCGATCCCGATGACAAGAAACCGGAGAAGCAGATCAAAGCCGAGGCCGGCCTGAACCGCTTCCTGTGGGACATGCGCTACGAGAGCGCCGCCCGCGTGCCCGATTACTATCTCTGGGAATACAAAGACGGAGCTTTGGGACCGCTGGCGGTGCCGGGAAAGTACCAGGTGCGCCTCACGGCGGACGGCACCAGCCAGACTGTGCCTCTGGAAGTGAAACTCGATCCCCGGGTGAATGTCTCGCCAGCCGACCTGCAAAAGCAGTTTGACCTGCTGCTGCAGATTCGCGATCAGATCAGCCGCGTCTACAACGCCGTCAACCAGATTCAGGATGTGCGCAGTCAGGTGAACGGCCTGAAGAAGCGTCTGGCCAACGACGCGGCCCACCAGCCGGTCGTGTCCGCGGCCACCGATCTTGACCAGAAGCTGGTGGCGGTACGCGACGATCTGGCGCAGATGAAGATCAAGGCCAACGAAGACTCCCTGGTCTATCCCCAGAGGGTCGACAGCCGCCTGGCTTTCTTGTCGCTGGCGGTCGGAGATTCCACCGATTCCGCTCCCACCGAATCGGAATACCAGCAATTCGAAAAACTGAAGAAGCAGGCCGATGATTACCTGGCCCACTGGGGGGAACTGCAGAATACCGATCTGGCGGCTTTCCAGAAGTTGATGGCGGGCCAGAACATCCAGGCGATCGTCGTACCTTCAGCCGAGCGCGTCGCCGCCCGGGGGGAGGAGCAGAAGTAACCTTTTTCCGAGTGCCCGGAACGGTACCGCCTCTTACTTTCGTGCCACCTGTATGGCACGTTAGTGGATTGTCCAGCCCTTGGACGCTTGCTACCGTGATGGTGTTGGATTGAGCTGTTTCGTCTCCCCCGTAGCGCTTGGGCATTAGTACCGGGGGTGGGCTATGAAACTGGTTCATGTTTGCTATGCGGCAATCGGGTTCGCGGTGGCTCGCTGGATTTTCAGGCGACAACCGGTTCCGGTAGCAGATCCGGTGGCGCGTTTTCGCATCTCTGGCCTGCTGTAAGGAAACCGTCATCTTGGGCGTGCGGAGCCCCGTTGCGTGCTACTTCTGTCCCGCACGCCCAAAACTCTTTCCCGGATCAAAAAGGTCACTCTTCCCAAAGGTCTAGAACCTACGATTCCGGTAACCCCCTTCCCGGTTACCCTCTTCTGACTAGAATCCTGGTAGCGGAATCATTAGCTTTGCGGTGCGTGAAATCTTCGCGCCCGCCGCTTTTCCGCGTTGCACCTCTCATGAAAAGCAAAGGGATTCTCGCGGCCGCCGTGCTCCTCGCCTTCAGCGTGCCGGCTTGGGCGCAAAACGACGACCCCAACAACGTTTCCCTCGGCGATCTGGCGCGCAGCCTTCGTCAGAAGAAGGAAGCGGCCACGGTCCCGGCTCCGGCCAAGCCCGTCATTGACAATGACAACCTTACGGCGGTGATGGACGATGTCGCCAGCCATCGTCCTCCACACAGCCTGACGTTTTCCTTCGATGGATTGGGCAAGAACTTCAAGGTCTCCGCTTCGCCCGATGTGACCTGCAGTCTTTCGTTCAATGCCAACGCGACCGCCTTGCTTTCCGATCCCTACGCAGCGCGCGATCTTCCTCCCGAGGATTTAGCCAAGCTGGATGGCCCCGCAACCATCAATGGGGACACCATGGAAATCGCGGTGCATAACGGCAGCGGGTGGAGTTTGAAGGAAATTACGGTAGGTCTGACGATCTTGCGTCGCGGCGAGCCCGAGGAGGCCTATGTCGGGCCGGCAAGAATGATTGCCGCCGCTGCCACCAATCTTCCGGGCGCGCCACCCATCCCGGAGGAAAAGCGCTCGGACATGACCGTTCTGTATCACATCAAAGGCGCCGCCGCGCCCGCCAGCACCACGGTGTTCCGCGAAAACCTGGACACACCCATTGCGGCTGACCAGGAATGGCACTGGGCGATCGTCGAAGCCAAGGGATACCCGCCGCGCGCGCCAGAAGAGCCCCAAGGACAGACGGCGCCACAGGCGCCACCAGCACAGCCGCAAGTAGCGGCCCCGGCGCCGAATCTGGCGCAACCCGAAAGCCAGCCCCATCCCGCAGTGAACCCCTCACCCACAAAGTAATGGAGAGGCGGGCGTCCCCGCCCGTCCGGCTTACGTGGGGACAGCCGCCTCGGCTGTCCTGCGAGCGCAGCGAAGTATTTTCGCGAAGGGAATGACTGAGTCGAAGCCCCTGCCGCGAAGTGCGGTGCTCTTGCTTCGCTGACGCTTTTCCGGGCACGGCGTTTCAGCGCGGCCAAAGCCACCCGAACGTCCCGGCGGTCAGCAATCCGTAGACCAGTCCATCGAGAACTTCCTTGATGGTCATGCCCCACGGTTGGCCCTTCCAGATCCCGTTGCTCACCTGTCCCAGACCGTAGGCGAGAAACGCCGCCGTCCCGGCAACGCGAAAAACCACCAGATAGCTCATGCCGGCCGCAACCGTGTGCGCCGTCAGATAGGCGACGAAGAAGCCAATGATGAGGCAATAGGCGAACCACATGCCCAGGTACTTCGGCATCGCGGGCGGTCCGCTGGGCAGCACGGTCATCATTCCGACCGGTCCCTGCTTGAACTTTTCCACGGCGGCGGGTGACTTCATTTCCTTGTGGGTGCAGAAAGGGAAGTGATAGTAGCCGCGCTGTACGCCCGCGGCGCGCAACGCGGCCAGGACGTTGGCCTCATCGGGGAGCTGCTTGCAATCGCTTTGGTGGTAGGTCAGCACCACGTGCATGATGGAACTGGCGATGAATACGATGACCGCCGACAACAGGATCGGAAGCCAGAGAGCGGAGAGCGAAACCATGGGTTGCCTCCTTCGAAGTCCGCGGGCGATGCCCGGGAATCCGCAGGCGAGGCTACGCTGGACCGTGGCGGCGGTCAAGGGGGGTGTGATCTCCACCCATCCCGGTTCTGAGTGCTCACGCCTGGACAGCCCCTTCCGGCGAGATAGAGTCCAGGCACGACCCCCGCGTCAGAAAAATTACCCGACCTTCGGCACCGCCTCGCTCTTGCCGCTCTTCAGGCTGCGATACGCCGCGTCCAGAATCTCCTGATTCTGCCAGCCCTCTTCTCCCGCAACCGGGAACTCTGCCTTGCCCTCCACGGCCTCGGCGAAAGCGTCCACTTGCCGCGCGTAGGCCTCGCGGTTGGCGACAGTCTCGCTTTCCACGACCGTTCCATCCTTCTTGAGCTCAATCGTGATAGGACGCTCCACGTTCAAGCCATCGTCAGCGCGCAAGACGCCAGCCTCGCCTACAATTTCGAGCGGAGTCCGGTACTCGGCGCGAGTGGAAACCAGCACTGCGCCCAGCGTGCCGCGGGAAAATTCCAGGGTAAGCACCGCGGCGGCCTCTACGCTGCCAGATTCCCGGTCGCTGGTTCCGCGCGCGTTTACCTGCACTACTTCATCCTGCAGGATGTAGCGCAGCGCATCGATGCAATGCACGCCCACGTCAGCGATCGGGCCTCCCCCCGCGACCGCGGCATCGGTGATCCAGGTGCGCACATGCCCGCGGCCGGGATAAGAAAACTCCGCCCGCGCGAAGACCGGATGGCCGACCTGGCCGGCGGCAATCCGCTCGCGCAAGCGCGCCGTGCTGTCTTCGAAGCGAAACACTTGCGCCACGCCCAGCAGAATGCCCGCACGCCGCGCCGTTTCGACCATCCGCCGGCATTCGCCGGCGTTCATCCCCATGGGTTTTTCGCACAACACGGGTTTGCCACATGCAATGGCTGAAAGCACATCCGCCAAGTGCAGGGAATTGGGAGTGGTTACGAAGACGGCATCCACCTGGGGAGAGCGGCAGAGCGCCTCTGTGGAATCGAAGGCGAACGGGATCGCGTACTGGCTGGCGGACTCCCGGGCTTTCTCCAGACTGCGCCGCGACAGCGCGGTCACCCGCGAATTCTTCGCCAGGGCAAACCCCGGCATCAGTCTTCGCACCGCATGCAGTCCAAAGCCGGCGATTCCAAAGCGGATCATGGCGGGAACCCGCGGCTACTGCGACAACACCATCTGGGTGGCGCCAACCCCGGTAGTGACCAGGGAATTGAAGGTCAAGCCTCCCGTGGTCGGGTTGATGCTGTAGACCGAAATGTTCTTGTTGGTCTGATCTCCAAGAAACAGGAAGTTGCCGCCGGGGTCGGGGACCACGAAGTTGATCCCGCGGCCGCTGGCCAGCGGCGAGGTTGTCATTTCCGTGGGAACCCCGGTCGAGGCGACTGAGTAAAACGTGATGTCGCCGGTGATCTGGTTGGCGATGTACAGCAAAGTGCCCGAGGGATGCACCGCAATCGAGACCGGACCGGTCGCCGCGCCGGTGTTGTTGATCTGCACCACGTTGAACGGGGAACCCACAATGTTCGTGAGGGCTCCGGTCGTCGGGTCAATGGCCAGGACCGAAAAAGTGCTGTCCGGGGTATTGGTCACGTAGAGGAACTGTTCTGCCGGATCCACCGCGATCGCAAGCGGGCCATGTCCTACCGGGAACGGAGAGCCCGCAACCGGCTGCAACGCGCCGGCATTGATGCTGTAAGCAGACACCGAATTGGAATTGGAGTTCGGGATGTAAAGATACTTGCCCGACGGCGTGACCAGAATCGATGCGGGACTCAACCCGGTCGAGATCGGTGATCCCGCAATCACGCTGAGGGCGCCGCTGCCGGAGTCGATCGAATAAGACGAAACCCCGTTGATTCCCTGATTCACCACGTACAAGAAGCTGCCGCTCGGGTCCATGGCCAAAGCGCTGGGTTTGGCCGAAGTCGTGGTTCTAGGCAGCACTTCGCTCAGAGACCCCGAACTGGGATCGACTTTGTACAAAGAAATGTCATTTTCCCCGGCATTGGCTACATACACGAAGCGGTTGGTGGGATGAACCGCTACCGCCTGCGGGGAATTCCCGGTGATAAACGAGCCACCGAAAGGGGAGGTGAGGGCTCCATTCTTGCTGTTCACGCGAAACGCCAATAACCGGTTGGTCGTCGGCAACGTCACATAAGCGGTATGATTCGAAACATTGTTGCTGCATCCGGCCAGAAACATCGCCAGCACGAAGGCTATCGCCAGCCCTGACAGTCCTTTGGTTGGCATCAGTAGACCCTTTCCATGAAAAATAAACCTGCTGCGGACGCGCTGCGTCCCAAATTGCCTGAAGATTGTGGAACTCATCTATTTGCCGCCAAAGTGGAACACAATTCCAGCCGACACCCGAACGTTCTTCTGGGTCTTCCCGTAAGTGTTACCGTTCAGATAATCGACCTGGACGACGCGGATATCGAAGCGGGAACTGTAGTGCAGATCATAACCGCCGCCGCCCCCATAGACTCTCCCGATGCTGGTCTTGCCGCCATCGGCGTCAACCTGATCCCGGGACTTGCCATACAGCCCGCGGACGAAAATCGTGCTTTTCTTGGTCCGGTAGGCATACTGGGGACCGATCATGAAGTTGTAGAGCTTGATCTGGTTCCCGAAATTTGCGCTGGTGTCGGCCACCACGCTCCACTTCCGGCTGATGTTATACAGGCCCGAGAGTTCGCCCCCACTCAAGTTCGATTGCTGGGTAAACCCGATGCTTTGGCTGTCAAAGCGCATGTAAGAGAACCCGCCGAACACTTCCCAGCGGGTCACGTCCTGCGCGGCGGATCGGGACGCGGACAGCAGAACCATGAGAAATAGAAGCGAAAAGCTGAAAGTGGCGCGATAAGAAAAACCTGGACGGCTGGCTGTCATCAGGATTCTGAAATCTCCAGTTTTGTGGCTTTGCAAAGGTAATATAACAGGTCACTCCGCCGCCGACGAGCATGCCACCGGGTGCGCGCGCCGGCACCCTGATTAAACCCGGGGCCGCACAGAAGTTGCATGGCACCGCGACCCGGTTGCGATTCCTCCGTCTTGACTTGACGCTGGTCCGGTCCTACCATGCCCTCGCGCCTCTCTCTCCCCCTTCGCGATGACTGGGCAAGTTCTCGGCCACTATCGGGTGCAGGAAAAAATCGGTTCGGGAGGAATGGGGGAAGTATACCGCGCCAGCGATGATCGCCTGGCGCGTGACGTTGCCCTCAAACTCCTGAAGCCGTCTCTCGCCCACGATCAGGACCGGCTGCGCCGCTTCGAACAGGAAGCCAGAGCCGCGGCTGCCCTGAATCATCCCAACATCGTCGCTATTTACGACATCGGTTTCCACGAAGGCGCTCCTTACATTGTTTCCGAATTGCTGGAAGGTCAAACCTTGCGGCAGCGGCTGCTCGCCGGACCGCTCCCGCTGCGCCAGACAACCGACTACGGCATTCAGATCGCCCAGGGACTGGTGGCCGCGCACGAAAAACACATCGTCCACCGTGATCTGAAGCCCGAGAACCTCTTCCTCACGCGCGATGGCCGGGTCAAGATCCTCGATTTCGGCATTGCCAAGCTCACCCTGCCCGACACTGCCGAAGATCGCTCCGTGGCTACCATGACCACCCAGACCAAGGCCGGATCGGTGCTGGGGACGGTGGCCTATATGTCTCCGGAGCAGTTGCGCGCCAAGCCGGTTGACCCCCGCAGCGACATCTTCAGTTTCGGAGCCATCCTCTACGAAATGCTGGTCGGGCATCGCGCCTTTAAGGGCGAAACCGAAGTTGACACGATCACCGCCGTCCTGAAGGAGGAACCGCCGGAGATGGTGGTCGCCGGCCAAAATATACCTCCGGCGTTCGAACAAATCGTTCGTCACTGCCTGGAGAAGGAACCGGAGAACCGTTTCCAATCGGCTCGGGATCTGGGGTTCGCCTTGAGCACCATCTCGGAAGGCACCGCCAGCCGCCAGGCCTATGGGCAGCGCACCAGACCTTCTCGCCTGCGACGGTGGGCTCCGTGGGTAGCTGCAACTCTGGCGCTGGTCGCGATTGGCATCTTCGCCGGAATCAAGTTGCGTCCCGCGGCAATTCCAACTTACTTTCGTCTGACTTTCGAACGCGGCACCGTCTACTCCGCCCGCTTCGCCGCCGACGGACGCAACGTGGTCTACGATGCCTCATGGAAGGGCCGCCCCATGGAGATTTACACCACCCTAGCGGATGCGGCGCAGGCCCGCTCGCTGGGAATGACCGCGGCCCACTTACTCGGAATTTCCCGCAACAATGAACTCGCTTTGGTGCTGCGCGGAGAGCACGGATCCCGCCTTGATTTCGTGAATGGAACCCTGGCCCGGGCTCCGTTAGCCGGCGGCGCCCCTCGCGAAATCGAGCAGGATGTCCGCTGGGCGGACTGGGATCCCCGCGGTCAACTGGCGGTTGTCCACCATGTAAACGCCCGCACCCGGCTCGAATTTCCTATCGGCAAGGTTCTCTACGAAACCAGCGGCGACATCAACTACATCCGTTTTTCTCCCGACGGCCAGAAAATCGCCTTCCTCGATCACCCCGCTCTGTACGACGATCGTGGATTCGTCGCGGTGGTCGATCTGAGCGGGCATAAGACCACGTTGACCAAACAATGGGGATCGGAGGACGGACTCGCCTGGTCCCCCGGCGGCTCGGAAATCTGGTTCACCGCCGTCGATCGCGGCTACGACCGCAATTTGTGGGCGGTCAATCTTTCCGGACGCTTGCGTCCAGTGCTGAACGCCGTCGGCGGCCTCACGCTGCACGACATTGCCGCCGATGGCCGCGTCCTGGTCTCTTTCGACAACGAACGCCTGGCGATGGAATGGAGTGGCAAGGACGCGAAAGCCGCCGAAGACCTTACCTGGTATGAATGGACCATCGCCAAAGACATGACTCGTGACGGCAAGTGGGTGCTCTTTGAGGAGAGCAGCGCGCCTGCTGGAAGTGATTACGCAGTGGGCATTCGCCGCACCGACGGTTCCCCTCCCATCCGCCTGGGAGACGGCAGCGTTGGGGGTTTGTCACCCGACGGAAAATGGGCGATCGCGATCTTCATGGGATCGCCCGAGCATTTGAGCCTGCTGCCCGTCGGTCCCGGACAGCCCCGCGAGATTCCGCTTCCCGGACTGGAGCGCCTGGAGAATGGTTCGGCGCACTTCCTGCCGGACGGCAATCGCATCGTGGTCGATGGGCAGGAACGTGGACACCTCGGGCAAACCTATCTGGTCGATCTTTCTGACGGAACGGTGAAGGCGGTAACGCCGGAGGGGGTTCACGCTTCGCTGCCATCGCCCGACGGCAACCACCTGGTCGGCGGAGCCAGCGCCGGCCACCACCTCACCGTGTATTCGCTCGATGGTACGCCGCCCATACAAGTCCCCATGGAAGACGGCTATAGCGTGGCTCAGTGGTCGGGCGACAGCCACGCGCTCTACGTTTATCGGGTGGGGGATGTGCCGCTCAAAGTCTATCGCGCGGAGATCGCGACCGGAAAGATGACCCCGATTCGGGAACTGATCCCCGCCGATCCCGCAGGCGTGGTTTCCATCGCTCCCGTGGTCACCAATCTCGCCGGATCGGCTTTCGCCTACAGCTACTACCAGACCTTGTCCGTCCTCTACGTAATTTCTGGATTGAAATAACAGAGAAACAACCTCAACGCCCGGCAGCCCGGAGCGGCAACACTCCGGCTTAATTCAGCGGCCCGGCAAAATCCTGGCGGACGTAGTGAAAGAAGATGGATGTGGACGTCTGCCCCGGGCGCAGCGTCGCGCGCGAGTGCGGTAATTCGCGTCCGCGATAGAGCAGTGCGTCCCCAATCGCCTGATACACCGTAACCATCCCCGGCCGGGTGTGGAGTTGCAGCGGCCAACCGGTAGCCAACGCGGGTTCCGGAGAGTAGTCCAGACAAAACGTGATGCTGAATTCGCATTGCTCGCGATCGGTGTGCCGCTCCAGCTTCGCGCCGCCCTGATAGGAAGCGGCATAGACGTACGACGGCTTCACCGCTTCCCCCGCCACCGCCGCGACCATCGGCGTCAACTGATGATGGAAAAATCGCGCGACGCTCTCGTTATGCGCCACGTAACGCCGCGGACTCTGACCGTCTCCCAGAATCATTCCTCCCGTACGGATGCGATGCCGGAAGTAGCGCCGCAGAGCCGCAATCTGAAAAGGGTGGATCAGCTCAGCGATGGGCGCATACCCGCGCTCGCGGAATTGGGCCGCGGAATGAGCCACAATTCCCGCCCAATACGCCGCCTGTTCCTGCAGTTGACTGGGACGAACCAACATCCCTGCCATCACCAACGCCTGTCGAATATGGGGAGGGAACCCGGAAGATGCCCAATCGCCGCGGCGAAGACGCTCCTCGCACTCCTCACTCAGCCAAAAGGGCTGCGGGAATCCAGTGGCAGCATGCGGAATCCATGCGACCGACCCCTGCACAGCGAAGTTCTCCAGCAGTTGCTCTTGGCCTCGAAGCCCGGCGGGCACCGTGCCGCCGCCAGTGAACACGCACTGGGGATGAAGCGCCAGGTCCTCACCGGTCAGCGCTGCTTCTGACGCGAGCGCGTACTCCGGAACCAGGTGATCGGGTTGCTCGGCGAGGCGGCAGTAGAAAAGCTGCGGGAAAAGTCCCGCGCGGAAACGTTTCGCGCGGGACTTCCCACCGCCCTTTCCACCCAATCCATCCAGACACGATCTTCTAGCGGTGGAACCATCCGTTCACCGTAAAGCGGCTGTCGCCGAAGGCTCCCGACGGACATTCCACCGGAGTGATTTCGTGCGCCAGCGAGCTGCGGAAAAATACCATTTGATTCTGTCGTGGCACGATGCCGCGGTAATTCACCGTTGGAAGGAAGGCGCCGTGGCAGGCGAGGGAATCGTAAATCCGCAATTCTCCGCCGTGAAAGCGCTTGGGTTCACGATGGAAGAAGTACACGAAAGTGACTTCGCGCGAGGCGATCTCCGCTTGCGCGTTGTCGGAATGCCAGCGGAAGAAATCACCGTGATTGCTGGCGGTGATTTGGGCTTCCACATGGTCAAGCGGGAACGAAGTAAGTCCCAGTTTCGGCAGAACCCGGGGCAAACAGGCTTGCGCCCGCTCCACCAGCGCGTTGATTTCTTCTCCGGGTTCGGAAAGCACGCGGGAGCGGCGATGTTCATGATCGATCGTGCCGCCCTTCACTCCCGGCGAAAGCACTTCGCTGACGCGAAAATCCGCCTCGTGCTCCAAGCTGTAGCGCATCAGCATTTCCACTTCCGCGGGAACCAGGAATTCCTCGAAGATCACGCACTGCGACGGCAAAATCTCCCCCGAATCCGCGACGGCGACGCGGCTGTCTGCAACCTGGGAAGCGGAAATCGCGGGTGGTTGGGGGCCCACAAATGGGGCAGCGCTTTCCCTAGCGAACCCCGGCGGTTGTGGCCCCACGAACGGTCCGCTGGCATTCACCCTCCGCCGCGCGGAGATACCGCTCGGTGACGTCGGCGGGCTGGGGCTCGGCGGATGTGGACCCGGTTGCTGGGGCGATGGCGACGGGGTGGGTACGGGCAGCGGTCCTGTCCCCAATCGCACGCCGGCGAGCAACTCCACGGAAGCGGTTGTCGGCCCCTCAAGCTTCTGCAGAATGCGATCGCCTAGAATTGCGAAGGCGCGTTGCGCAACCGTCTCTCCGATGGCCCGGGCCAGGGTCTCCGCGACTTTACTTCCCGGAACATTCTCATAGCTTCGCGCCTGGCGCAGAATGCTGGCCAGCAACTCCCGCTCACGGGCGCTCAAAATACGATCATCCTGCATCAACGCTTCTGGAAGGGTGTCGATCAATTCTTGTGCGGTCACGAATGGCTCCTCGAATGTACACACCAGGGCCGGCGCGCCAGGTAGCAGTGCGGATAAGCGAAAGGGGGAAGCCAGAGTAGCAAAAAACCAACAGCCGGCAAAGAAAAATTCCAGAATCTGGAACATTTTTCCCCGGTCGCAAAACGAGATATTCACAGGCTTGCAAACCGCGTTTTCCCGCCTATACTGCGGCTGCGCTGTTTTGAGCGCTTGGAAGGTTTCCCCCATGAACAAGACCTTGCAAATTGCCCTATCGGCCCTAGCCCTGGCTGGAACGTATTGTGCAATCTCCAATACTCACAATGCGATCCCGGATCTGAGTCATTCCAATTCACAGAAAGCGGTGCTCTACGCCGACGGCAGCGACCCTATGCCGGCGTGCAGAAACAGAGTTTGTCCACCAGCCGACAACTGAGGCTTGTTCCAAGCTGATTCTGTTCACGGACTGGTCGAGATAATTCTTGCACCGGCGACAAGGGAGAGGTATGCTCTCGCGAATCGAACCTTCGCGAGCGCCATGACATTTTCTACTTACGCCAGCTGGATTCTCGGACCGGTGTTGCAGATTGCGTTGCTTGCGTTCATGATTCGGCGCAAGCTGCGGCTCACCTTTCCGCTGTTTTTCTCCTACATCCTGTTCCAGTTGCTCAAGTCGGCCTGCCTTTCCCTGGTCTACCGCTATGCCTACGCCGACTACTTCGATGCCTACTGGACAGGGAACGCCATCAGCGTCTTCCTGGCGCTGCTGGTGATGGATGAGATCTGGCGCCAGCTCTTTGGCAGCTATCCAGGCTTCCAGAAGCTGGGATCGCTGCTCTTCCGCTGGGCTTGCGTGCTGCTGTTCCTCATCGCGGTCGTGGTCGCGACTTCCAGCCAGCACAGCAACGCCGATCGGGTCATCGCCGCCGTGTTCACCTTCGACCGCACCATGCGCCTGATGCAATGCGGCCTGGTCTTCTTGCTGGTGGTGTTATCGCGGTTCGTGCGTTCCATTTGGCGTAAGCAGGTTTTTGGCATCGCCCTTGGCTTCGGGATCTTCGCCAGCATCGAACTCATTCTGGTCAGCATTCTTACCCGCTATGGCGCCAGCCATATCGCCACCATCAGCCTGGTGAAGAGCATTGCCTACAACAGCGTAACCTTGCTCTGGATCGGATACGTCCGCCTGGCTAGTCCCGCACCCTGTGCGGTTCCCGCGCACCCTCAGTTCGAAGATTGGGACGTCGCGCTGCTGGCATCCTCGGGCGCAGCAGTGGACGGCAGTTTCCTGACCATGGTGGAAGGAGCAGTGGAGAGAGTGCTGGCGCGCAGTTCCGACGCGGACCGGTCGCGGTCAGCCTAGAAGCGGGTCACTTTTTTGGGGGAAGGGCACGACCAACGGATTGGCCTGGTCCCATCCTTACAGCTATTTCGCCGCCATCGCGCCCACCAGCGATTCGAAGATCTTAAAACCTTCGGTGCATCCCAGTTCCGGTTCGCTGGCGCGTTCCGGGTGCGGCATCATGCCCAGGACATTGCGTCCCGGACTGCAAATTCCCGCAATATTGTCGAGCGAGCCATTGGGATTGGCCGCAGCGGTGATTTCCCCCGTCGGCGTGGAATAACGAAACACGATGCGCTTATCGCGCTGTAACTCCGCCAGCGTCGCCTCATCGCAGAAATAATTTCCATCCATGTGGCCGATGGGGATGGTCAGGACTTCGCCTTCGCGGCAGGCGCTGGTGAACGGCGTGTCGGTACTCTCCACCCGCACCTGCACCGGCTTACACACATATTTCAATCCCACGTTGCGGGTGAGCGCGCCCGGAAGCAATCCTGATTCGCAGAGAATCTGGAAGCCATTGCAAATCCCCAGCACCAACCCGCCGCCGTCGGCAAACTTCCGCACCGACTCCATCACCGGAGAAAACTTGGCGATCGCACCGGTCCGCAAGTAGTCCCCGTAGGCGAAGCCTCCGGGCACAATGATGGCGTCGCAATTCTCCAGATCGTGCGAATCGTGCCACAGGAATGTAACCGGCTGCCTGGCCACATGCTGGATCGTCCAATAGGCATCGTGATCGCAGTTGGATCCAGGAAAGATGATGACGCCAAATTTCATGGCCGCTTCCTCACGGAGGGGATAGCCAAAGTCTAGCATGAAAAAAAAGGCCGCCGGGAGCAAACATCGGCGTCCAGCGACGTTGGCAGCTTCAGACGGTGATCGAGAAACGTCTCATCCAGTTGGGCAATCTGGCTGTGGTGAGCGAAAAAATCGGTTCACGTGCAGTAGGATGATGGAACGAGTCTTACCGCATGGATCTCGGCGATCATGTTCGCTTGACGGGAGGCGCGCTGAAAAATTGGGCGCTCGCCCAGTTCCAGGACTCGCTCGCCGTCGCCGCCCTGTGGTGGATCGGTCTGGCCATCATCGGCGTTCCCTGGGCGCCGTTCTGGGCCCTGCTGGCGGCGGTTTTGCAGATCGTGCCTCACCTCGGACCGGTCCTGGGTCTGATCGGCCCCGCCCTGGCCGCCGCCCTGCGCTGGAGAGACTGGGAACACGCACTCTATGTATTGATGCTCTATGCCGTGATTGTAGTGATCGACGGCTTCCTGCTTCAGCCCTATCTGATGAAACGCACCGCCCGCGTGCCCATGTGGGCTTCCATCTTCACCCCCCTGGTGCTCGGCGTCGTCATCCCGTTCTGGGGAGTGCTCCTGGCGGCGCCCCTGCTGGCCGTGTTTTATGCCTATAAAGAGCGAAAAAGCCGGACCGGCCCCGAACCAACCAGAGACATATCCCCTTCCAACCCCATGCTATAATCTGTGTTCGCCTGCGTTCGTTTCGGGGGCAAACCAGTGATTTCCTCTACGGGCGAGTCCTGCGTTAATACGATCAGCGCAATTTAAGTTCATTCAAACGAGGGTATTTCCATGTCTGGCCATTCAAAATGGGCCACAATTAAGCACAAAAAGGGCGCACTCGACGCCAAGCGGGGCAAGATTTTCACCCGTCTGATCAAGGAAATCACGCATCGCCGCCAAGAATGGTGGCGGAGATCCCGATACGAACCCGCGCCTGCGCACGGCCGATCCTCGCCGCCAAGGCCGAGAACATGCCCGCCGACAACATCAAGCGCGCGATCCAGCGCGGCACCGGCGAACTGCCCGGTGTCACCTACGAAGAATTCACCCTCGAAGGGCTACGGTCCGGGCGGCGTGGCCATTCTGGCTGAAGATCACGACCGACAACCGCAACCGCACCGTCAGCGAAATCCGTCACTGTTCGGCAAGAACGGCGGCAACATGGCGGAAGCCGGCGCGGTGTCCTGGATGTTCCACAAGAAGGGCGACATCGTCATCCCCAAGACCGCGGCCAAAGAAGATGACCTCATGACATCGTCCTCGAAGCGGGCGGCGGAAGACCTCCGCGACGATGGCGACAACTGGGAGATTCTGACCGAGCCTTCCGCGTACGAAGTTGTCCTCGAAGCGGTGAAGAAAGCCGGCATCGACCCGGCATCCGCCAGCGTGGCCATGATTCCCCAGAACTACATCAAGCTCGAAGGGGCAGGCGGCCAACACCATGATTCGCCTGCTCGAAGCCCTGGAAGATCACGATGACGTGCAGAACGTCCACGCCAACTTCGACATCGACCAGAAGCTGCTGGAAGAAGTCGCGGGATAAGGGAAGAAGACGGCGCAGCACCAAACGCCCCGCTCCCGGGGCGGCTCAGGTTGTTGATAAACCCTCGTCTATCCGCATCATCCTCGAATGAAGTCATCCTGAGCCCGCCAGGGCGAAGGATCTGGCGCGCACTGGCAACGGTCTCGAGGGTCCACGCCAGATCCCTCGCGTCGCTCGGGATGACGTCATCGGGGTTGGAGGCGTTTGTCAGCAGTCCGCCCCGCCCGGGCGGCTTTTTTCATCTACAGCGAAGCGGGTATGACGAACTTTTCAACACTCCAGTGGAAAATTCTGTGGAAAAGGTGGAAAGTATATCCGTAAGTGATTCAGCCCCAGCTAGTTCAGCATTCTGCACACACTCGGGTGCTGGCACTTTTGTGGGGTCGAAAGACCACCAACGTGGTATTCCAACAGAGATGAAGGTGAGAATCGATAAGTTGCTGGTGGATCGTGGCCTGGCCGCTTCCCGGGAGCGCGCTCAAGCACTCATCCTTGCCGGCAAGGTGCTGGTCAACCAGCAGAAAATCGAAAAAGCGGGAGCGGCCGTCGATCCCGATGCCGTCATCCGCCTGCTCGGCGAAGATCTGAAATTCGTCAGCCGCGGCGGCTTAAAGCTGGAACACGCCCTCGAACATTGGCAAATCGATGTGACCGGAAAAGTCTGCCTCGACGTCGGAGCGTCCACTGGAGGCTTCACCGACTGCCTGCTGCAGCACGGCGCCGCCCGCGTAATCGCAGCCGACACCGGCCACGGCCAAATCGACTTCCGGCTTCGCCAGGATCCCCGCGTCCGCCTGCTGGAAAAAACCAACGCCCGTTACCTGACCCGCGAGCAACTGGGAGAGATCGTTGACCTGATGGTCATGGACGTCTCGTTTATCTCCGCCACTCTGGTTCTGCCCGCAGTGATCGCCGCCGCATTTCCCCAGCCCCCGCAAGCACGGCAAGGCCGGCAACTGATCATCCTGGTGAAACCACAATTTGAAGCCGGTCGCGAACACGTGGGGAAGGGAGGCATTGTTCGCGACGAAGCCGCGCAACTCGCCGCTGTAGAAAAAGTGCGCCAGGCAGTTCTCGCGCTCGGATTCACTCACACCGATGTGATCGATTCCCCGATTTTGGGCGCGGAAGGCAACCGCGAATTCCTGCTGCGGGCATCTTTCTAGTTTTCTCCGCGTCCTCTGCGGTGAAAGGTTTTCCCCGATTTTCTGTACAATTCAAGCTTCACATGGAAACCGCGCCCCTATCCACTCCACCAAAAGTCGCAGGAATCGTCTCCAAGCCAGGGAAAACGGAACTGACCCGGGTCGTCCCCGAACTGATTGCCTGGCCGCCCGCGCACCACTATGAAACTGTGGTCGACCGCGAAACCGCGGCCTACACCTCCGGCGCGACCGTCGTCTCGCGCAGCGACCTGGCCGGCAAGGCGGTTAAATTCGTTGTAGTTCTCGGTGGCGACGGAACCCTGCTGGCGGCGGCCCGGGCAGTTCCGAAAGCCTGCATCCCCATCCTTCGAGTGAACCTGGGTACCTCGGCTTCCTGACCGAGGTCCCGCTCGAGCAGTTGCCCACCCTCGAGGCGATCGACCAGGGTCAGTGCGAGTGCGAGTCCCGTTCCATGGTGCACTGTGAAGTCATGCGGGCCAATGCTTGTGTCGCCAGTACGACGCGCTGAACGACGTGGTGGTTGGCAAGAGCACCATTGCCCGGTTGAATCATTGCGACGTCTATGTCGATCGCACATTCGTGTCGAGCTACAAAGCCGACAGCCTGATCGTTTCTTCGCCCACGGGTTCGACCGCCTACTCGCTGGCGGCCGGAGGCCCGATCCTGATGCCTTCGGTCGCCGCCTTCGTGATCACGCCCGTCTCCGCCCACGCGCTGACTCACCGCCCGCTGGTAGTGCGCGATACCTCGGAGATTGAAATCGTGGTTAAGACCGGGGAAGAGGAAGCCTACCTCAGCATCGATGGCCAGGTGGGCATGCCCATGTATGATGGCGATCGCATTCTTTGCCGCAAGTCCGACAACTGTGTCCAGTTGTTGCGTCTCAAGAAGACGTTCTTCGACGTGCTGCGCACCAAGATGAAGTGGGGACAGCGGTAGCGGAAACCGTGACGGCGCCACCGGTCCGCCAAAGAAGTTTTAGCAAAGAGACACAGAGTCACAGAGAAGAACGAAAGAAAGTAAAACCGCTCGCGTGCTCCTCAAAATCAAAATTGCGAACCGCTTTTCTTAAATGTCTTGAGGTTTTTCTCTGTGCCTCTGTGGTGGGTTTTAGGTTTTAATCGGGAAAGCTGAAACACTCAAAATGAAAACACTCGTTGGTTCGTTTTTCTCGCTCTTCGTGCTCGCTCTCCCTTTCGCCGCCCAGTCCAAACCCGCCGCGGATTTGATTATCAACCACGCCAAGGTCTGGACCGTCGACAAGGCCCAGCCCTGAGGCCCAAGCCGTCGCTATCCTCGGCGACCGCATCGTTGCCGTGGGTTCGAACGCCGGCGTCGATCAATGGCGCGGCCCGGCACTCGCGTCATCGATGCCGCCGGAAAGCTGGTGCTGCCCGGCTTCAACGATGCCCACGTCCACTTCATTGATGGCGGCGCCAGTCTTGATCGCGTGCAACTTAACGACGCCACTTCGGCGCAGGAATTTGCCCGCCGCATCGCTGCGCAAGCCACGAAGTCGGGCAAAGGCGAGTGGGTGCTCGGAGGCGAATGGGATGAAACCAAGTGGACTCCCGCCAATCTTCCCACCAGGGAACTGATCGATCCGGTCACCCCCGACACTCCAGTGTTTGTCACCCGCTACGACGGCCACGAGTCACTGGCGAATTCGGTGGCGTTGCACCTCGCCGGGATCACCGCCAAAACTGCCGACCCTCCCGGGAGGAGTCATTGTCCGCGATGCCCACGGCAATCCCACTGGAGTCGTGAAAGACGCGGCCCAAGACCTGGTGATCAAAGTCGTTCCGCCCACGACCCACGAGCGGCTGGTCAAGTGGTCCAGCGCGCCATGGCCCACGCCGCATCGCTGGGCGTGACCAGCGTGCAGCACATGAATCCCGACTATGAAGACATTGCGGTCTATTCGGAACTACTCGAGCGCGGCGAGCTGATCACCCGCATCTACGCGGCTCCGCTCATTCCGCAAGTTGACGACCAGGTGAAGATCGGCATTCGCCATGCCTTCGGCGGACCCTACCTTCGCCTGGGAGCGCTGAAAGCCTACGCCGATGGGTCGCTCGGCGCCGGCACCGCCTACTTCTTCGAGCCCTACGCCGACGCCCCGAACAACCGCGGCTTGCTCAGCGATACGATGCAGCCGCTTCTCTCATGCGCGATCGCATCATGAAGGCCGACGCCGCCGGATTGCAGCTTTGCACCCACGCCATCGGAGATCAGGGCATTTCGATCATTCTCGATCTTATTCCGACATCGTGAAGGCCCACGGCCAGGCCGATCGCCGCTTCCCATCGAGCACGCGCAGCACATGGCCGCGAAAGACTTTGACCGCTTCGCGCCCTTGCACGTCATCGCCTCGGTGCAGCCCTATCATGCCATCGACGACGGGCGCTGGGCCGAGAGCCGTATTGGACACGACCGCGCCCGCCGCACTACGCCTTCCGCACCTTTCTTGATCATGGCGTCCGCCTGGCCTTCGGAACCGATTGGGATGTTGCCCCGCTGAACCCGATGCTAGGCCTGTACGCCGCCGTCACCCGCGCCACCCTCGACGGCAAAAATCCCAAGGGATGGTTTCCGGAGCAGAAGCTGACTCTGTCCGAGGCCGTCGAGGCCTATACCATGGGTTCGGCATATGCGGAATTTCAGGATCAGCAGAAGGGTTCGATCACGCCCGGGAAGCTGGCCGACATGGTCATCCTCAGCGACGACCTCTTCTCCATGGATCCCGTGAAAATTCGCGATGTGAAAGTTCTCAGGCTTCCGTCGGCGGCAAGCTGGTCTACGATGCGGGAGCGACGCAGTGACCCAGCCCGATCGCGATCATCATCATGGGCTGGAAGAAAAGTCGTTCGACGCCGGAGAAGTCACTCTCAACTACGCGGAAGGCGAAGACAACGGCCCGCCGCTGGTCCTGTTGCACGGATTGGGACGCCGCTGGCAAGTCTTTCTATCGTTGATCCCCAGCCTCTCGTTGCGCTGGCACGTGTACGCCCTCGACCTGCGCGGCCATGGCAAGTCGGGACACATCCCGCGCGGGTACCGAGGCACGCAGTATTCCCAGGATGTGATCCGTTTCCTGCGCCAGCAAGTGGCCGAGCCGGCGGTTCTTTTCGGACATTCCCTCGGAGGCATGGCCGCCATGTGGGTCGCGGCCCATGCGCCCGACCTGGTGAAGGCCGTCATTCTAGGTGACAACCTGATCTCAAGCGTCGATTTTCAGCAATCGTATTACCCCATGCTGTTCGGAGGATTACGCGATCTCGCGATCCAGGGGGGGACGATCGAAGAAATCGCCCGCGGGCTGGCCAAGATCCAATTGAAGCTGCCCGGCCTCGACGAGTTGGTGCCCATCGGGGACTTGCCCGGCAACGATCAGGCTTTTCTGATGTGGTGGGCACGCTGTCTGAAGCAGGTCGACCCCGACACCTTCGCCATGTCGCTCGACGGCAGTTCGCTCGAAGGCTGGGATGGCGAAGCGCTGCTGCGCGAGATCACCTGCCCCACGCTGCTGTTGCAAGCCAATCCCGAGTTAGGCGGCCTCATGTCCGACGCCGACGTGAAGCGAGCCCTCGAATTGCTGCCCCACCCCGTCCACGTGAGCTTCCCCACGCTCGGACACGCCCTCTACATCCAGCAACCCGAACCCGTGCTGCGCGCGGTGAATAATTTTCTGGAATCGCTGTAAGAGCATCCGTAAAGACACAGCGACGCCGGAGATACTCCGCTACTGCTCGGCTCGCAGCAAATCCCTGGTCGTCTCCCGCTTCCGAATGACCCGCACCGACTTCCCATCCACCAACACTTCCGCGGGCCGCGAACGCGTGTTGTAATTCGAAGCCAGCACCATCCCGTACGCCCCCGTGTCCAGGATAGCCACCAGGTCTCCCTCCTCTACCACCGGCAGTTCGCGATCGCGGGCAAAAAAATCTCCGGTCTCGCACACTGGACCGACCACATCCACGGTCTCGCTCGCCGCGCCATCCCTGACCTGCACCGGCACGATCTCGTGATAGGCGTTGTACAGGGAAGGCCGCAGCAGGTCGTTCATGGCCGCATCCACGATGACAAATTTCTTTCCGTTGTTGGTCTTGCGATAGAGCACCCGCGTCAGTAGCGCTCCCGCCGGACCCACAATCGATCGCCCCGGCTCCAGCAGCAGGTGCACCTTCAACCCCCGCAGCGGACCGAGCAGGGCCTCCGCATAGGCGGCGAAATCCGGCCCGTCTGGGTGCTGGTAAGCAATCCCCAATCCGCCGCCTGCATCCACGTACTCGATCGCGTGCCCATCGCCGCGCAACTCGCGCACCAGGTCTGCCACCCGCGCCAGAGTGAGGGCGAAAGGCTCGACATCGGTAATCTGCGATCCAATATGCACGCTCACCCCGCGCATCCTCAGTTGCTTGTCGCCGAGCAGGCGCCGATACAGCCCGCGCGCCTGGTCAATGGGAATTCCAAATTTGTGCTGATGCAATCCGGTGGAAATATAAGGGTGAGTTTTCGCGGGAACATCGGGATTCACCCGCAGTGCCACCTGCGCCGTCCGCTTCAGCCGGCCGGCGCATTCCGCCAGCAGCGATAATTCCGATTCGCTTTCCACGTTGAACAGCAGGATTCCCGCCTTCAACGCAGCTTCTATCTCATCGCGCCGCTTGCCCACGCCCGAGAAGACGACTTTGCTTGCCGCCCGCCGGTCCACCCGCAACACCCGTTCCAACTCCCCGCCCGACACCACATCAAAGCCGCATCCCAGGTTCGCCAGCAGGCGCAGAATGCTCAAATTCGAATTGGCTTTCACCGAGTAACAGATGGTGTGCCGGGCCTTGCGGAAGGCGCGTTGCAACTCGCGGGTACGCTTGCGGATGGTCGCCGCCGAGTACACATAAAGCGGCGTTCCATAGCGCTCCGCCAACCGCGGCATGGGGACTTCATCACATTGCAGAGTTTTATCCGCGGGGCGGCGGCGGAGCAACGCCTTGCGGCTGGCTGGGTAGGTAAAAGCAGGCGGACGTCCACTCGGGCCACTCACTTGCGTTTTCCGGAACTGCCTTTCACTTTGATGGCCACCACCGTCTGGTCGTCGAACGTCTCCACTCCCGCCGCATGCTTGGCCACGGCCTTGAAGATCGAATCCACCACGCAATCGGCGGTCTGTTGTTCGCACCCGGTGACCAGTTGCTCCACCCGCCTGCGCCCGAACAGGTCTCCCGCCTTGTTGCGCGCGTCGAGAATGCCGTCACTGAAGAACACGAACATGTCTCCCGGCTTGGCGCGGAAAGTGAATTCGTCATAGTCCGCTTCGTCGAATAACCCCAGGGGCAACCCGGTGGCCTGGATGATCTCGATTTTGCCGTCGTGGCAATAAATGGGACGCGGCAATCCGGAATTCGCTACCGTCAAGGTGCGGTTGGGATCGTCCCACACCGCGTAGATCAGCGAAACAAACTGGGCGTCAATGCGGCGCTCGCCGAGAGAGAAGTTCACCGCCGATAGCATCTCCGCCGGGCCCGGCTCGATGGGCGCATGCGAACGCAGAATGCCGCTCACCAGCGCCGCGTAGATGGCCGCCGGCGCGCCTTTGCCGCTTACATCTCCTATCACCATCGCGGTGCGCGACAGTGAGTAGCTGACGAAATCGTAAAGATCGCCGCCAATGGCCCGCGCCGGGGCGAACTTCGCCGCTACTTCCAGGTTGGGCAGTTTGGGCAGCCCGTGCGGCAGCAGCCGGAATTGCAACTCCCGCGCCAGCGACAGGTCCCGCTCCAGCCGTTTTTCCTGGCGCGCAATTTCTTCGTACAGGCGCGCATTCTCCAGCGGCAATCGCCACCTGCGCCGCCAGCGTGGTCACCGTGCGCTTGTGATCTTCGGTGAAAAAACCGCGCCGGGTGTGCTCCAGATCGAGCACCCCAATCACTTTGTCTTTGTAGATCAGCGGCACCGCCAGTTCCGAACGCGTCTCCGGATTCAGCAGCACGTAGCGCGAATCCTTGCCCACGTCCGGCACCAGCACCGCCTGTTTATGCTGCGCCGCATGGCCCACCAGCCCCACGCCCAGCGCCACGTCGTGCTTGAGATGAATGTTTTCCTGGAAGCGCAGCGAAAACCGGTGCTGCAGTTTTTCTCCCTCGGTATCGAGCAGCAGGATGCTGAACATCTGGTAATCGATCAGCCGGGCCAGCAGTTCGGCAATGCGTTTCAGCAGTTCATCCAGATTCAGAATCGAGGTCAGCTCACGCGCAATTTCATTCAGCAGCACCAGGGTGCGCGCCTGCCGGGTGGTGCGCGTGTACAGCCGGGCATTTTCAATGCCCACCGCCATGCGCGACGCGATCAGGGTCAACACCCGTTTGTGCTCTTCATTGAAGTGGTTGGGTTCGAGCGATTCGAGATCCAGCACCCCAATCAGCTGGTTTTTCACGATCAGGGGGACGGCCAGCTCCGAACGCACATTCGGCACCGCCGAAATGTATTTCTGCTCTTGGCTGACATCGTCAACCAGAATCGCTTCGCGCCGTTCCGCCGCGATTCCGGTTACGCCCTCGCCGACCTTGACCCGCAACCGGTCCGCCAGTTCCCGCGGATATCCCACCTGGAACCGGAAGTAGAGTTCCTGCGCCTTTTCGTTGAGCAGCAGGATGGCAAAAATCTCATAGTCAATCACCTTGCGGACCACCTCGGCCACGCGCTTGAGCGTGGTGTCGAGATCGAGCGTGGTGTTGACCACGTCCGCCACTTCCAGGAGCAAGGGCTCCACTTGGGAGCGCAGATCGGATTGGTTGGCTGTCGTTTCCACGAACGCCTATGATACCAGCCGTAGCGGAATGCTTCAGGAATGCAGGATTGCAGACTGCTCCGCGAATCTCAGGGGCAAGAGCTTGGCGTTACACGCTCATCTCGGGTGCGCCCATTCCCCGCACAATCTCTACCCCGGCGCTGCTCCCAATGCGGTCCGCCCCGGCCGCCACCATGGCCAGCAAATCACTTGCGGTGCGGATCCCTCCCGAAGCCTTTACCCGCGCCCGCGTACCCACCACCGAACGCAGCAGTCGGACATCTTCCACCGTGGCGCCCCCAAACAATCCCGTCGAAGTCTTCACGAAATCCGCGCCCGCGACCACCGCCAGTTCGCTGGCCAGAATCTTTTCTTCCAGAGTAAGCAACGTGGTCTCAAGAATGACCTTCAACAGCGCGCCCGCGCCATGCGCTACCTCGACCACTCCGCGAATGTCGGCTTCCACCAGGTCACGGTAACCGGATTTCAGGGCTCCTACGTTGAGCACCATGTCGAGTTCGCCCGCGCCTTCGCGCAATACTTCCACCGCTTCGAATCGCTTCACACTGGGAAGTGTCGCTCCCTGGGGGAAACCAATCGGAGTGCCAACCTTTACCCCGCTCCCGCGCAGAATACTGGCTGCCAGCGGGACGTACGAAGGATGCACAAAAACCGTCGGGAATCCATAGTGCACCGCTTCCTGGCACCCCCGTCCCACCTGCGCGGTGGTGGTCTCGGTTTTCAGAAGGGTATGGTCAATCAGCCGGGCGACCGCGGACCATGTGTTCAGCGAGGCCGGAAGAACCGAATCCAGAGCGCGGGACATAAGCGATTTCTACCACAAAACATTGGTTTCTTTACGACAACTTCATCCCAAGCCCGGCGCAGTTCAGCCCTGCGAGGGAGCTGGCGAGCACCGCGCCCGAGCCTTCGCCCTGACCGACTCAGGGAGGAACGTCGCAAAAACTTCATTCCCGCGGCAGCACGCACACATCCGGCAAATTGCGATAGCGCTCCGCGTAATCCAGTCCATATCCCACCACGAACTCATCGGGAATGCTGAATCCCACGTAGTCGCCCACCACCGGCTTCTTCCGGCGTGAGGGCTTGTCAAGCAGCGCCGCAATCTTGAACGCCCTGGGCTGATGCGACCCCAAAATGCTCTGCAGATACGTCAGCGTCAGCCCGGTATCGAGAATGTCCTCCACCAGGATCACATTCTTGTCGCGCAGGGAATGATCCACATCTTTCGTCAGCCGCACTTCGCCGGTTGAGTCCCAGCCGCCCTTCAACTCCTGGGCTGGACTGGGCCGGATGCCATAACTCGACACGCCAATAAAGTCGAAGGTGGCATCGAGTTGCACCTGCCGCGCCAGGTCGCTCAGAAAAATCGCCGCGCCTTTGAGCACGCCCACGAAAATGACGGATTGTCCCGAGAAGTCGCGAGTGATCTGCGCCCCCATCTCCGCCACCCGGGCTGCAATCTTTTCGCGTGAGATCAGAATTCGAGGTTGAGTCACGGATTCCTAGTTAACCACGAGCAACAAGATTTGCGCCGCAAAATTATTGCCTGTCATATGACTCCCGCCGCAGAGACAGCTGCTCAGCTGCGTCTTCCGCACTCCGGTAAAGAAGACGTAGCGAAGCTACGTCTCTACGGAATCTCCTGAATTGCGCCAACTCTCTCGCTCTCACTAGAATGAATGAGCCTTAAGACGCGCTCAGCCGGAGCCTGGCTGAGCGCTGTAAGCAAGGAGCGGCTTTCCCCATGAACCTCAAAGGCCTGAAACTCACCTGGTTAGGACACGCCACCTTCCGTTTCGAAACCCCCGGCGGCAAAACCGTCCTGGTCGATCCCTGGGTCATGGGCAATCCCATGTGTCCGGAAGCTGAGAAGAAGCTCAAGAAAGTGGACGTCATGCTCTGCACCCACGGCCACTTTGATCACATCGGAGACGCCGTCGAGATCGCCAAGCAACACCATCCCACGGTGGTCGGCATCCCGGAACTCTGCGCCTGGCTGGAAAAGAAAGGCGTAAAGAATATTTCCGCGATGAACAAGGGAGGCACGCAAGCCGTCGCTGACATCAAGGTCACCATGGTCCACGCCGACCATTCCTGCGGCATCACCGACGGCGACCAACTGGTCTACGGCGGCGAAGCTTGCGGCTACGTCATCACTTTCTCCAACGGGGTGAAGATCTATCACGCCGGCGACACCAACGTCTTCGGCGACATGGCCATCATTCGCGACCTGTATGCCCCCGACATTGCCATGATTCCCATTGGCGATCACTACACCATGTCGCCGCGCGAAGCCGCCTACGCCTGCAATCTGCTCAAGGCCAAAACCGTCATCCCCATGCACTTCGGCACCTTCCCCATCCTTACCGGAAAGCCTGCCGAGCTGCAGAAACTGGTGCCGGGAACGGAAATTATTGCGATGAAGCCGGGAGAAACGCTTTAAATTGTTGATTTACGATTTTTGATTGTTGATTGAAGAACCAAAATCGCGTGCCTCGGGGTTTTGCTTTTCCAATCGACAATCATAAATCACCAATCGAAAATGAATTGAGGACTCAGCCTTGGCTAACGCAATCGAAGTATCCCACTGGCGCATGGGCGGAATCACCGTTTCCGCCGTTGAAGACTATCTGTACAACCTGCTTCCCGCCCGCGACGAGGTGCTCGCGGAAATGGAAGCCGAAGCCGCACAGAAGAAAATTCCCATCGTCGGTCCTGCCGTGGCCCGCATCTTTCACCAGTTGGCCATGATGATCAACGCCAAGACGGTCTTCGAGATGGGCTCAGCCATCGGCTACTCGACCATCTGGTGGGCCCGCGCCGTCTGCGACGGTGGACGCGTGATCTACACCGACGGCGATCCCAGCAATGCCGAGCGCGCCCGCGGATACTTTCAGCGTGCCGGAGTCAGCAACCGCATCACCCTCAAAACGGGAGACGCGCTCGAATTGCTCTCCGAAGAAAAGCAGGAATTCGACATCATCTTCAACGATGTCGACAAAGAAGACTACCCGCGCGTGCTGCGCCTGGCCGCTCCCCGCCTGCGTAAGGGAGGCTTGTTCGTCACCGACAACGTTCTCTGGAGCGGACGCATTACCCAGGAAAACGCCACCGACCCCCGAACCAGGGCCATCCAGGAATTCAACCGCGCCCTCTACGCCTCACCCGATTTCTACACCACCATCCTGCCGGTCCGTGACGGTGTAGCCGTAGCCGTGAAGAAATAAGCAGTGCTGGTGTGGGGCGGTTTTAGTGTGGGGACGGGGCGGCCTCGCCCGTTCAGCCGCGAAAGCGGCGCCAGAAAGTAAAATATCCTGCAAAGGTTAAATGCCTGAAGCTCGAGGCCTGCCGCTAAATCGATTTCACCGGGATCGCCAGCAGATCCTCCACCAGTCCCACTTCTTTTTGCAGGAACGGCTCGGCATAAGTCACGCCCCCGAGCATGCCGTAAAAGCGCGCCATGGCTTCGATCCGCGAACGAATCTCCGCTTGAGCAGGGAACAGATCCTTGCCCGCCTCCTGATCGCTGAACTGGGTCTTGTAAGCCATCAGCGATTGGAAGCGCGCCTCGAACTGTTCGCTGATATCCACTACGAACGTAGGCCGCACGTCGTAATACAAAGTCGCATAGACAATCTTAAAAGGCCGGTGCGCGGTAGCGCCGGCGTCGAGCTTACTGAGTCCCGCCAGGAAGCAAGCCTCATACCCCAGGGTTGAAGCCGTGTAATGGTCCGGATGCCGCCCCTTCCAATAAGGCAGAATCAGTACCCGCGGCCGCTGCTCGCGAATCACGCGCGCCACCTTGAGTTTGTTTTCCCAGGTATTCTCGACGCGGCCATCGGGAATATCGAGCGCCTGCCGCCAGCTTACTCGCAGAATCTTCGCCGCCTCTTCGGCTTCGCGCGCCCGGTCTTCGATCGATCCGCGCGTCCCCATCTCTCCTCGCGTCAGATCGAGAATGCCGGTGCGATATCCCCGCAACCCCATCTTGAGCAAGGTCCCGCCGCAAGTCTGCTCCACATCATCGCGATGCGCAGCTAGAGCCAGGATGTCGAGCGCAGGTGTCATCGAGTGAGGATGATAACAGGGAAGCGATTCATCTTGGGAACGCCCGAGCGGAGCGAGGGTGTGAGACAAGCCCGTCGCCGGAAAACTCCGGTCTACGAAGAAGGAATCGGTGAGAGCATGGGTTAGTACCTGCCCTACTCCAGATTCCCCTGCTCCAGCACCACGTTTTCCCGCACCATCAGCCGGTGCGCCGCCATCGCTTTCAGTGTCGGCAGCACCCGATTCACGTGCTCGTCGGTGTCCACGAACGTGACAATCACCGGCAGGCGGCCTCCCGCATCCACCAGGTGGCTGGATTCCACGCGATGCCGTCCCAGAAATCCTGCTACCGCATGCACTGCCGTCGCGGCGTACACATTCTCGCTGCGCAGGTAGTTGAGCATCTCCATATGCAGCGGCCGGTGATGCCACTGGTCGCCGTCGGTCAGGTAAATTGTGACTTGCACCGCCATGGCATCAGCCATTCTACTCGCGAGCCTCCCATTCCTGCCGTAACACCCCGTACAGTTCCGAATCCACAAATCGGTCCCACTTATGCAGGTGTTCGCGCTGACAGCCTTCGTAACGCATCCCCAGCTTGCGCAGCACTTTGCCGGACGCCGGGTTATGGCCGAAATGCGAGGCGAAAATGCGGTACAGCTTCAGATCTTCGAACCCGTAGCGCAACATCGCCCGGCCGGCCTCGGTGGCATAACCGTTTCCCCAGTAAGGCTTGCCCAGCCAGTATCCCAGTTCCGCATGCGGATGCTGCTCGTCCACCCGCAGACCGATGCCGCCAATCTGTCGTCCATCGCCGCCGAGCGTGATTGCCAACCAGATCTTGCCCTGGTCTTGCGCGGCCACGATGAACTGCCGGGCGTCGCTTTCGGTGTAGGGATGAGGGATGCGCAACGTGGTCGCCGCTACTTCGCGGGTGCCGATCAGCGGCACCAGTTCCGCAATGTCCGCTTCGGTATAGGCGCGCAACCTCAAACGGGCGGTTTCCAGCACCGGAAGCGTCATGGCCGTCAGAGTGCCCTCGCCAGCGCCATGCCCGCCAGGGCCGAGCCCAGGCACAGCAGATTGTTGCTGAGAATGTTGGTAAACATCAACAACCACTGTCCACGATCGAAGAACGACATGCTCTCGAAGGCGTAACTGGAGAACGTGGTAAACGACCCGCAGAACCCCACCACCACCAGCAACCGCCAGCGTGGATCGGCCAGCACCCGCTCGCTCGTCCAGATAACGAAAAAGCCCACCACCATGCTGCCCAGCACGTTGATGATGAGGGTGCCGTAAGGAAAGACGGGCCCGAACTGCTTGACGGCGAATCGGCTGAGCGAGTAGCGGGCGTTAGCGCCCACGATGGCGCCGATCGAGATGATGAAGAATTCGTACACGACGGAGTTCTCCTCGGGAGAATTGGTAGGAGTCATCGGCCGGAAGCGGTTACTTCGAAGCCCCAGGCGGTTATGGCGAACTCCATCGCCGTTCCCAGTATTTTTATCACAACGGCAGGTGGCGGTGACGACCGTATTAGCTTAAAGCGAATAAAAGCCCCAGGATGCGTTTTAAGAGCGCCGGAGTGGTGCGGACGACTTCCGGGTCGTCCCGCGACGCAGGAGGCGCGCTGAGGGCTTCCATGCGCCATTGAGAGGCATTCTACGCGACGTCTGCATCGGCATTTCGACCTGGGGAATGGCTCCGGCGGGTTTTCAACAACTTAGCTGGGAGTGAACCAGAAAGGGAATGAATCTCCATGCAACCACAGGACGTCCCCGCCCGTCTAGTCGCATCGCGACGTCAGAGCGTTGACGTGGAGCGAAATCCAAACTCAGGTTGCGACGCCGCCCACAGTCGGGCAGGGCGAGAGTCGCGCAGCGACGTCAGAGATTAGCCCAGCACGTAAGTGCCGGGAAGACGGTCGCCGGAAACCGAGTCCCTTCAGGGACGCCACCCCCGGCCTGTGACGATCGGCACAGACCCCTCCAAATCCGGAAGCTTACTCTCACCCACATGCCGAACAGTTTCACTGCGAACTTCGTTCATTGCGTTTTCTCCACCAAGAATCGCCGCGATCTCATCATCCCGGAAATTCAACCCCGCCTCTACGCCTATTTTGGAGGGATCGCCAGAAACCTGCGGTTCGACCTCCTCGGTGCCGGCGGCACAACCAATCATGTTCACCTGCTGATCGCCCTTCCGCCAACGCTGCGCCTCGCAGAAGCCATCCAAAAGCTGAAAGCCAACTCTTCGCGTTGGATGAGAGAACAGGGGATCGCCTTCGAGTGGCAGGAAGGCTACGGAGGGTTCAGCGTGAGCCCGTCGCAATTGCCCACGGTTGAAGCCTACATTCGCAATCAGGAAGAACATCACCGCAAGCGTAGCTTTGAGGAAGAGTTCCAGATGCTGTTACAGAAATCCGGCGTCACGTTTGATCGAGAAAAACTTTTTGCCGCTTAGTGCCGTCCCTAAAGGGACTCATCTCCCGCGACACCCCACCCGGCACTCACGTGCCGGGCTAGTCTCTAGCGTCCCCTTCGGGGACTTCCCCCTACTTCTTCCGTTCCACCAGAAAATGTGCCAGCGCCTTCAAGGTCTCGGCGCGCCCGCCAAAGCTGTCGAGGGAAGCGCCCGCCTTCGCCACCAGGGTGTCCGCCTGCTTGATCGATTCCTCAATTCCGAACAATGCCGGATACGTCACTTTCTCAGCCGCCATGTCTTTGCCCGCGGTCTTGCCCAACTGCTCCGAGGTCTGGGTCACGTCGAGCACGTCGTCCACAATCTGGAACGCCAGCCCAATCGATTGCCCGAAAGTCCGCAACCTGGAAACCGCGTCGTCCCCGCCACCCGCATAGAGTCCGCCGCTGACTACGCTGGCGGTAATCAAAGCCGCAGTCTTCGAGCGATGAATGTACTCCAGCATTTTGAGATCAGGCTTGGTGTGTTCGGCTTCAAGATCCACCACCTGGCCGCCGATCATGCCGTCCACCGTTCCGGTGCCGCGGGCAATCTCCTCGATAATGCGTACCCGGGCGTTCGCCGGACATTGCACCCTGGCCAGGACTTCATAGGCCTGGGTCTGCAAAGCGTCGCCTGCGAGGATGGCGATGGCCTCGCCAAAAACCTTGTGGCAGGTGGGACGCCCGCGGCGCAGATCGTCATTATCGAGCGCGGGCAAATCGTCGTGGATCAGCGAATAGGTGTGCAGCATCTCGAGCGCCGCACCCACCTCTTCGATTCCAGCCGGCAGGGAACCGGCGACCATACGCCCGGCCTCCATACACAGAATGGGGCGCAGGCGCTTGCCTCCGGCAAACACGCTGTGGCGCATGGCTTTGTGAATGGACGTGGGATGCTGCGCCGGGGCGGGGAGCAGACGCTCCAGCGCCGCGTCGGTCGCAATCCGGCCTTGTTCAAGAGTCTCTTTGAGCATGAAACGTGAGTATAACAAGCGGCCCGTACCGGGCGCGGCGCGTTCCGCAGCGGCCGCTGTGGTTTGCGATCGCGGCCACCCGGCTTTTCCCACTCTGTGCCGCCGATCCTTTCGCAAATTCTTTCTATTGATTACCATTGCCGGGTCTCATCCGTCTGAAGAAATGCGCGGAGGCACTCTTGAATATCAAAAATACCCTGGTCTGGTTTTCCATGATTTCTTTGTTGTCTATTTGTCCGGCACTTGCCCAGGAGCCGGCGGCGCCAGCCAGTTCGCTGGTGGAGCGAGTGGGTGACACCGGCTTCGTCCGGGTTGACGCCGAGAGCTTCAAGTCGCTGAATGCGCAGCAGCAGCAGCTGGCGTACTGGTTGACCCAGGCATCGATTGCGGTGGATCCCATTGCCTACGATCAGTTCTCGCGTTTTGGATTACGCCAGAAGCGCTTGCTCGAGGAACTGGTCGCCCACTCCGGCCAGATTGATCCCGGCGCCCGCGAGAAAATTGTGGCCTTTGCCAAGTTGTTCTGGGCGAATCGCGGCAATCACAACGACTACACGGCGCAGAAATTCCTTCCCGCATTCAGCTTCGAGCAGCTCCAGCAAGCTGCCTTGGCCGCGCAGAAATCGGGTGCTTTCAAGACTCGTTCTGCCGACCTGCCCGCGATCACCACCTCCGCGCAACTGAACCGGGAATTGGATGAACTGCGCGCATCTCTGTTCGACCCGAACTTCGAGCCCATGCTCACCGCCAAGAGCCCGCAAGGCGGAATGGACATCATTCAGGCCAGTTCGAACACTTTCTATGAGGGAGTGACCCTGGCCGACCTTAAGGATTTCAAGGGCGCCCACCCGCTGAACTCCCGCGTCGTCAAAGGGGCGGACGGCAAACTGCGGGAAGACGTTTATCGTGCCGGTACTCCCGACGGCAAAATTCCCGCCGGGCTTTATGCCACCTACCTGAAACGTGCCAATGAATATCTCGCCAAGGCGCAGACGTTCGCCGATCCCGCGCAGGCCAAGGTGATTGGCGATCTTATTCGCTATTACCAGAGCGGCGATCCCAAGGATTGGCTGCAATTCGGAGCCGACTGGGTGCAGAACGACGCGACCGTGGATTTTGCCAACGGCTTTATCGAGATCTATCGCGACGCGCGCGGCCTTAAGGGCAGTTCGCAAAGCTTTGTCAGCATTACCGACCAGCCTCTGACCGCCACCATGGTCGAGTTGGGCAAGCAATCCGGTTACTTCGAGCAGAAGGCGCCGTGGGACGACAAGTATAAGAAACAATCACCCAAACCGCCGGCGGTGAAAGCCATTGAAACGGTGATCGAGACGGGAGACTTCAGCGTAACCACGATTGGCGATAACCTGCCCAACGAAAACGAGATCCACGAGAAATACGGCACCAAGAATTTTCTCTTTACCGGCAGCACTCGCGCCCTGAACAATGCCACGGGCAATTCGATCTATCGCGAGTTCGCGGCTACGCCCGAAATCGCCGAGCGTCTGGATAAATATAGCGATGCCGCGGAAGATCTGATGACGGCGCTGCACGAGGTCATTGGACACGGTTCCGGAAAGCTGAGCGACCGGGTGAAGGGTGGAGCGGAGCCCTACCTGAAAGAATATTTTTCGACCCTGGAAGAAGCGCGCGCCGATCTGATGGGTCTGTGGAACGTAGGGGACCCGAAAGTGAAGGAACTGGGCCTGGTTTCGCATCAGGAGGAGGTGGCCAGGGCGATGTACGATACCGCCACCCTGGCCCCGCTGGTACAGCTTCGACGCACGCTCAAGGGAGACACCCTGGAGGAGGACCACGCCCGCGACCGCCAGTTGATCGTCAACTACATCCGCGACCAGGTGCCCGGGTCCATCCGCCAGTTCGATCGCGACGGAAAGACCTATATCGAAGTGCAGGACTACCCGAAAATGCGCCAGGGGGTGGGGATGCTGCTGGCGGAATTGATGCGCATCAAGGCGGAAGGGGATTACTCCGCCATCAAAGCGCTGGTGGACCAGTACGGGGTTCATTTCGATCCCGCGCTGCGCGACCAGGTAGTGGAACGCTTCAAGCGGCTGGGAGTTCCCACCTACTGGGCGGGCATCAACTCGCGGTTGACGGCGAGGTTTGGCGACCACGGCCAGATCACCAGCGTGGAGATCAGTTATCCCAAGGACGCGGTGCAGCAGTACCTGGCATACGGCGCGATGTATGACAGCGGCTTGCAGGCGACGCCGGGCAAGTAAGGCTTCTAGGCGGCGGCGTTCTGCAAAGACGGAGCATTCCGCAGGGCGGCCATCAGGATCGCTTTAATGTCGGTGGGCGGGCAAACATCGGCCGCTCCCGCGCCCAGAGCCGACGTCCACATCTCTTCATCGGCCAGACGATGGGTGCAGACCACGGAAGCGCGAGGAAAATCGCGGCACAGGCGCTGCACACCCTCGACCGGAACCAGTTCCATATCCAGGATCACGATTTCCGCGCGGTGCTTGACCACACTGGCGCGCAATTCGTCGAGCGTGCGTACGGCACGGACGGAGAAAAACGATTCCGACAGCGAGGTGACCATGGACTGGGCTAGCCGGGCATCGCTTTGAAGGATTACTACCGTTGAGCACTGCATAAAAATCCCCATTTTTACCGTCGTCAAGGCGGGTTTAGGCCGCCGCAGCTTTCGCGAGGGGGAAAGCGGCTGCGGACGTTGATTACAGAGCGACGACGAACCCACGCGCGCCTATTTTCGGCCGGGCGCCTTCTCGGCCTGGGGCTCGAACGGTTCAGCCTGGAGCTTGCCGTTCTGTTTCAGCAGAATCTCCACCTTGCCTTCCGCTTCGTCCAACTCCTTGCGGCAGGCACCGGAGAGTTGCATTCCTTCCTCGAATAGAGTCAATGACTTTTCGAGGGGAACTTCGCCTTTTTCGAGTTCCTGGACAATCTTTTCCAGGCGCTCGAGACATTCCTCAAATTTCGGCAAAGGGAACAGCTCCTATATCTCTATTAAATGCTCCTGAACCTGCCGGATGTCCAGTGAAAATTTGTAAAAAAGCTGTCATACCGAAGCGGTGGGACGATTGCTTCCCAGCGCTTCCAGGACATCCACGGCAGAAGCGTATTTTCCCAGCGGGGCGCTGATCTGTGCGCCTTGCACCATGTCGCGGACGGCGATCAGCATTTCGCGGGCAATGGCGATTCCTTCTTCCTTGGCAGCTTCGGGAGTCTTGGCGGCGGCCATGCGTTCCAGAATGGCGTCGGGAACCGAAACCCGCAACTCGTTTTTCATGAACTCGGCATTGCGCACGCTTACCAGCGGCCAGATGCCGGCGACCACAGGAATGCGGCAATGTTCAATGCGGCGCAGAAAAGTCTCAAGCAAACGCAGATCGAACACCGGCTGGGTCACGGCATATTCCGCGCCGGCTTCGACTTTGTAGGCAAAACGCCGAATCTCTTCGTCCAGATCGGTGATGCCGGGATTGGCGCCGACGCCGATGACGAAAGCGGTCCCTTGTCCGATGGGGTTTCCGCCGATGTCCTGGCCGCGATTGAGGTTGTGCACGATGTTGACCAGGCCGATGGAATCCACATCGAACACCGCGGTAGCGTCGGGATAGTTTCCCATCTTCGGCGGATCGCCGGTGATGCAGATCAGGTTGCGGATGCCGGTGGCCGAGGCTCCCAGCAGATCCGATTGAATCCCCAGTACGTTCCGGTCGCGGCAGGTGTAGTGCAGGATGGCTTCGATGCCCACCTCCTGCTGCACCAGCAAAGACAGGGCCTGGTTGCTCATGCGCGCCGAGGCGCGCGGACTGTCGGGAATGTTGATGGCGTCTACCCCGACTGACTTCACAAAGCGCGCGCCTTCAATTTCCTTGCCGATGTTGGTTCCCTTAGGGGGAACGATTTCGACCATGGTGACGAATTGGCCGGCAGCGATTTTGGAGCCCAGGCGCGAACGCTTCTCGATGGGAACCGCCGGAGACACCACCGGCTTGAGGGAGTGATCGGTTACGGTGGCCGTGGCAGTCTTGGCGCGGGCTTCGGCGACGCGCAGCGCCGATTTCATCACCCGGATGTGGTCGGGCGTGGTTCCGCAACAACCTCCCACCAGACGGACTCCGGCCGCAACGAACTTGCGAGCATAGCTGGCCATGTATTCCGGCGAGCACAGGTAAATGTTGCGGCCTTCGACCGAGCGCGGAATTCCGGCGTTGGGTTGGGCGGCGAGCGGCAGGGAGGTCAACGAGCGCACGTGCTCCATGGTCTCCAGCATGTCGACCGGACCCACGCTGCAGTTACAGCCGATCACATCGGCTCCCCACTCTTCCAGGCGCGCGGTAAAAGTCTCAGGCGTCGAACCGTCAAGACAGTTTCCGTCTTCGTCCACCGTAACCTGCGCGACCACGGGGATCTTGGGATTGACGTCACGGGCGGCAAGTATCGCCTGGTGGATTTCCTCCAGATAACCGAACGTCTCGAGAATCAGCAGATCGACTCCGCCTTCGGCGAGAGCGGCAATCTGGTGGCGGAAGGCGGTGCGTGCTTCCTCGAACGAGGTCTTGCCCAGAGGCTCAATACGAATGCCGAGCGGCCCCACCGAGCCGGCCACCCATACGTCGAAACTCTTGGCGGCTTCTTTCGCCAGCCGCGCTCCGGCAACATTGATGTCATGAACGCGGTCGGCCATGCTATGCCGGGCCAGGCGAAAGGAGTTGGCTCCGAAGGTATTGGTTTCAATGATTTCCGCGCCAGCCTGCAAGTATTCGTGATGGATTCCGCGGATCAGTTCCGGCTGGGAAACATTCAACTCGTCGTAGGAACGGTTGATGAAGATGCCTTTAGCGTAGAGCAGCGTCCCCATGGCTCCATCGCAGAGTACGGGGGACTTTTTGAGCCGGGCTAGCAGGTCGGCGGGCATTGGCAATGAGAATACAAGATTGGCGCGGGTTTTGACTATTGGGTGAGAAAGCCTTTGGCCGCGAGGCGCCGAAAGCAGCGCCGCAAGAGGGCGCAGGGAAAAGAACGATGGCCAGCATGACGCTCAGGGATGGACGCATCGCGTGTCGCCCTACGGTTGGCGCTGGCGGGGGAATACATTGAAGCAGGCTCTGCTATAATCCGCTTCTTGCATCTAAATCTTTGTATTTCATGCTCCTGGAGTCCCAGGTTTGAATCGAGTTGCGATTAAAGTTGCTCTCCTCCTTCTTGCGTGCGCTGGGATGATTTCCTGCAGCGGCGGCATGGGCAATCCCAACGGGCAGCAGACCAGCGGGCTTCGATTCCGAGCGTTTGTTTCGAATCCGTTGCAGCCGACTTCCGTCGGCAGCGGCGCTCCGGTGCTGAACATTCTCGACGCCAGCCTCGACATCGAGTCGCCGTTTACGGTGAATTTGTCGGGAGCGCAGAATCCCGGGTTGCTGGCGACGGCTCCCAACCTGGCTTTCACCATGGTGTTCAATGCGGGTAGCAACTCGATTGCCCTGATAGACAATGTCCGAGAAGGCCCGGCGGTGAGTACAACGGGGCAGAATCTGCCATTCATCCCGTTGCCGGGACCGACCGAGAGTATGTTCGTGGCCACCGATAACGGCACCGGCTATGCCGCGGTGCCGACGGCGGGCCAGTCGAATCCGCAGTTACAGCCGGGCGGTGTGATCGTCATGAGTCTGTCAAACGCGGCGGTCGCCGCCAACGTTCCGGTAGCCAGCGTTCGCTACGTGACGGGAAGTCACAACGGCAACCGGGTGCTGGCGTTCGGCGACAATGCGACCGACGTGGTGGTGATCGCTCCCAGCCTGATCGGGTCGTCCACCGATCCCCGGACTTCGGTGTGCTGCTTCGATCATCCGGTATGGGGCGTATTCAGCAGCGATGACACCACGGCATACATTTTCAATTGCGGTCCAGAGTGCGGCGGCGCGGCGGCTTCGGTTACGGTGCTGGACCTGGTGACCAACACCGCCGGCGTGACCGTGCCGGTACCGGCGGCCAGCTACGGAATGCTGAATGGAAATACGCTTTACGTGGCGGGGACGCCACCGGGTACCGCGTGTCCTTCGGGTACGGCGGTGTCATCGTGCGGAACCCTGACGGTTCTGGATGTGAGTACGGCGGTGCCCACGGTCACCAATACATCTCCCATCCTGATTACCGACGGTTATCACAACCGAATGGAATTAGGGTCGAATGGGCGGATCTATATTGGATCGAAGAATTGCAGCAGCGCCCCGGGATTGCGGGGCTGCCTGAGCATCTTCAACTCGGCCACCTCGACGGTGGTGGTTCCTCCGGCCGCCGGGGATGTCACCGGAATCGCGCCGGTCACCGGGCGGAACGCGGTGTATGTCTGCGAGGGCGGATCGTTTTTTATCTACGACACGACCACGGATCAGATCGAGGTGCAGACCATTCCGGTAGTGATTACCGGGATGGCTGTGGATGTGAAGGTAGTAGATCCGTAGAAGCGCTAGCGGGCAGCGACTGGACGGGCGAGGGCTCCCATCCTCACCCGAGCATTCCCAGCGGCTATCTTGCTGGTTGCAGCGTAAGTTCGTGGGCTTTGCTTTTCTCTTCCGCGGACTTTGAGAACGGCCAGGGGAACGTGGTTCCTTCGTACCAGGCCTGCCACTGATCCATGTAATAGGGGCTGAGGAGATTTCCTGCCTCGCCGGTGACCAGATTAAAGGTGGACTGATCAAGGTTGGAGAGATCGACGGTCATCCGTTCGGATGGGCCGTGGGTGCGCGAGACCGCCTTCACGGTGTATCCGCTGCCGGATTGTGGCTTGAGCCCGGGACCAGACCAGTTCTGCAGCATGGGGAAATTTCCAAAGATGGGATGCTGGATTTCCACCGGGTTATACGGGCCCCATTTCCAGGAATCTAAATCGTCGGGGGCGTCGTTGCGGGTGGCGGCGGCATCGACGGCGGCGGCCAGCAGATCGTCCCATGTCGGGTAAGCGGCGGGCAACCAGCGTTTGGGTTGATGCAGCAGGAGGTTTTCGAGCCAGACCGACTGCTGGGACCAGCGATAGGTCCTCCAACTCAGAGCGCTGGAGTTGGCGTCGGCGGGAGCGGAGCCGAGCGCAGGTTCAAGCAGCAAGCGCACCAGTTGCACGCGGCTGCGGGATTCGATGGTAGGAGCCGCGGAGTCGGGGCTCATGCGGCCATCCCAGGAGCGCAGGATTTCGGCCGCCTGCTTGGCTTTGCGGGTGGGGTTCTTGGCGTGATCGACGCCGTAGACGAAGCGTTCCGCGGCGAAGCGGTCGAACGAGGAGTAGATGTCGGTCTGCAGCGCCAGCATGTCGGCAGGCGAGAACTTCTTGCCCGACTGCAGCACGCGGTAGATACGGTCGGTGCGCCAGGGGGCTTCCCACTGGCTGCTGATGGAGTAGGGATAGCCGTCGGGCGCAATGCGTCCGTTGGCCGTGCCGATGATGCCCGACGGCGGATTATAGACGCTGGGCATCTTGTCGTACGGGATATAGCCGGTCCACTCGTAATCGTTGGTGCTGCCGTCCTCAGGGAGGCTGCCGTCTCCCTTGGCGCGAATAGGGATTTTGCCGGTGGCCTGGTAGCCGATGTTGCCCTCGACATCGGCATAGACGACGTTCTGGCCGGGTGCGTCGAATTCGGAGAAGGCGCGGCGGAACTCTTCCCAGTTCCGGGCGGAATTGACGGCGAAAAAGGGATTGCGAACGCCATCGTAGAGCGTCCAGCGCAGCGCCAGCTTGCGGGTCTCGCCGGGGAACAGGTCGGTGACGATGGGGCCGTGGCGGGTCAGGGTGACATCAACCGTGACATCCGGCCGGTTTTCCACGTGAATGATCTCGCGGCGGTGTTCCGGTTCTTTCCAGCCCTCGGGCGTCTGGTATTTTCCCTCGGCATCGAAGCTTTCCACATAGAGGTCTTCGACCGTGCCTCCGACGTTGGTAAAGCCCCAGGCGATGCGCTGGTTGTGGCCGACAATGACGAACGGCAAGCCCGGCAAGGTGACTCCGGCGACGTCGTAGTTGCCGCTGCGCAGGTGGGCTTCGAACCACAGGTTGGGCATCTGGTGGTCGAGGTGCATATCGTCCGAGAGCAGAGGTTTGCCGCTGACGGTATGGGCTCCGGAGACCACCCAGTCGTTGGAGCCGACCACAAAGGGGTCGGTCGAGGGAAAGGGAGCGGCGTGGGTCACCGAACCCGGGGAGGGAACTGGTTCTTCTTCGTCTTCTTCGGTGTTGGGATTGCCCTCCAGGTTGGGAGCCGCGGCGGTGGGCGGATGATCGTGCATGGAGGAGTTGGGGTAGAGGTCGGCCGCCAACTCCGGGCCCAGCCGGGCGAGGATTTTCTCGCGCCCCAGGAGGTTGGGATTGTGATTAAGATTCTTCACCATCTGGGCGGCGATGACGGTGGAATCTTCCGGCGTCCACGGCTTGGGAGCATAACGCAGGATGCGGAATTCCAGCGGCAAGTGATCGCGATGGGAGTCGATGTAGGCGTTGACGCCGCGGGCGTAGTCTTCGAAACGGGCGCGATTGTCGGCCGAGAAGGACTCGAGCGTCTTGCGGGCGGCCTGGCGCATGCCGAGAATGCGCTGCTCTTTGTCACTCTTGACCAGATCGGGTCCGAGGATTTCGGCGAGTTCGCCGGAGGCGAAGCGGCGGGTGGCATCCATCTGCCAGAGGCGGTCTTGAGCGGTGACGTATCCCTGGGCGAAGAACAGGTCGTCGAGATTCGATGCCTCAATGGTGGGAATGCCGTGGTGATCGCGGGTGACCGTCACCGGCGCCGAAAGACCGGGAACCGACAAGCTGCCGTCGAGTTGTGGCAGAGCCGAGTTCGCCATCCAGTAGAAGACAGCGGAGGCCGTCAGCAGCAGAAGCAAAAGCAGGAAGCCGATCCAGAGCAGGATGCGAACGGCAAGGGAAATGCGGCGCGGGCTGGCAAGGCTGGGGAGTGTGGACATGATATGAAGGACTGATTCTAGGGCGAAGGTGCGGGCAAGCACAAATGATTTACCGCAGACGACGCGGTGGCGGGTTTTGGCGAAGGCCAGTATCATGCTGGTGGGATGGCGGGTGGTGGCCGGCGAGACCGGACTTCGCCCAGGCCAGGCTCTGGCGCTACGCAAAATGTTGCAGAAACGCATTGACGATCAGCCCAGTATTTCGCGCGAGATGATTCGCGAGGCGCAGGGCATCCTGCACCAGCACCTGAAGCGCGTGGGCCTGAAGCACACCGAGCAGCGGGACACCATCCTGCGCACCTTTCTGGAGACGCGCGAGCATCTTTCGACCGAGGAATTGCACCGCCTGGTAAAGAAGAAGGACACCAAGATCGGCATTACCACCGTCTATCGCACGCTCAAGCTGCTGGCCGAGTGCGGGCTGGCGAGCGAGGTCGCGTTTCACGACGGCATTACCCGCTACGAACACCAGTACAACCGGCGCAGCCACCATCACATGGTGTGCACCGAGTGCGGCAGTTCGGTGGAGTTCTTCTCACCCGAGGTGGGGGAACTGGAGCGGGAAATCGGGCGCAAGCATCACTATGTGACCACGCGCCACACCTTCCAGATCTACGGAGTTTGCGAGGATTGCCGCAAGAAGAATCACGCGCCCGCGGTGGTGTAATGGAAACCATGTCGAGTCAGTGCGCCGCGTGCGGTGCTCCCCTGCCGAGTGTTGGGACCTTCTGCCCCGCGTGTGGGACTGCGGCGGTCGCGCCCAAGCCGGCCCTGGGAACGACCGGAGGAATTCCCGACCGGATTGCCGGGGCGCTGGCCTACGTCTTGATCCTTCCCGCCATTTTTTTTCTGGTCCGTGCTCCCTACAATAAAAATCGCTTTATCCGCTTCCACTCGTGGCAATCCATCCTGGTCGGGGCGGTGACGGTGATCCTGTTTGCCGCGCTGCTGGCGATGATGGGGAGAGTGCTGGTGATTGCGGCCGGGCTCATCATCGCTGTGGGCTGGGGCCTTCTCTGGCTGGTGCTGATGGTGAAGGCCTTGCAGGGAGAGATATTCAAGTTGCCCCTGGTGGGGAAGCTGGCGGAAAAACAAGCCAATCCGTCTTGACTACTGTCTTGGCGGCTGCAGGTTCACCCTTAAATCATTGCGTTGACCCGGTGATTCTGATAACTTTCGCGGCAGTTCAGGTTTCGGGTCCGAGTTGAAGACTAAAGCTTTGGGGGGAATCCATGGCCTTTTGCAGCTCGTGTGGGACGCAGATCGCAGATGGTACGACAGTGTGTCCGGCCTGCAGCCGGACGAGCGCCGGGGCAGCCAGCGCGCAAGCCGGGGGAATGACCGACAACGTTGCCGGCATGCTGGCTTATATCACGATTATTCCGGCAATTGTGTTTCTGCTGGTCGCGCCGTACAACAAAAGCAAGTTCGTCCGTTTCCACGCCTTTCAGTGCATTTTCCTCACCGTGGCCTGGATCGGCCTGGGAATCGCCTTCAGCATTCTGGCGGCTATTCCTTTCCTGGGCTGGCTGACGCTGCTGATCTGGCCAGTGATCGGACTGGCGGGACTGGCGCTGTGGATCATCCTGCTGATCAAGGCCAATCAGGGGCAAATGTGGAAATTGCCGTTCATCGGAGATCTGGCCGAGAAACAGGCGTCGGCATCCTAAAAAGCTAACCACCCCGGGCGCGAAATTCACGAAGGACACAGGCGAGGTTCTTCTCCAGGTGCGCTTGTGTCCTCTGCTGCCGCATCGTCGTGCTTGACAGAAACCGTCCAAGATGTCATTCCTATCTGCTTTTAGTTTGCAGCCCGGCGCCGTGCCTGGACGCCGGGAGACGAAGGGGATGACTTTGAAAGTTCGGGTCTTTTACCACGACCGTTGCTTTGATGGGGCTTGTTCGGCGGCGCTTTTTTCGCGCTTTTACCGGGAACGCATCCGCGGCGATGTAGAGTTTGTTTACTCCGGCCTGCTGCACCGGGCGGGAGCGTTGTTCAACGAGAACGACTTTACCGGCGACGAGAATGCCATTGTGGACTTCAAGTATTCCAGTTCGCCGAAGATCACGTGGTGGTTCGATCATCATGAGAGCGCGTTTCTTACAGCGGACGACGCCTCGCAGTTCGAGCAGGACCAGAGCAACCGCAAATTCTACGATCCTGATTTCAAGTCGTGCTCCAGTTTTATTGCGATGATTGCCGGACAGAGGTTTGGTTTCGATGCCAAGCCGGTGGCCGACCTGGTGTACTGGACCGACCTGATTGACGGCGCGGGGTATCCGGATGCGCGGACGGCGGTGGAGATGAAAGCTCCCGCCATGAAGCTGACCATGGTGATCGAATCCACCCAGGACCCGAAGTTTCTTCCGCAGCTGATTCCCATCCTGGCCTACAAGCCCCTGGGCGAGATACTGGAGGAGCCGTTCGTGGCTGCGGCTGCTGCCCCCGCTGCTGGCGCGTCACCAGCGTTCGATCGCGATCATGGAGGAGAGGACCGAGTCGAAAGACGGGACCATTTTCTTCGACGTGACCGATCAGGATCTGGAAGGCTACAACAAATTCGTCCCCTACTACCTGCATCCGGAAAGCATCTACAGCGTGGGCCTGAGCCAGAGCAGCTTTCGGGTGAAAGTGTCGGTAGGATCGAATCCCTGGGCGCCGGTGGAACCGACGGTGAACCTGGCCAAGATCTGCGAACGCTGGGGCGGCGGCGGGCATGCGCGGGTGGGTGCGATTTCATTCGAGCCCGACCAGCACCAGGCCGCCCGCGAGGCCTCGCGAGAGATTGTGGAAGAGCTGCGCGGCAGCGTGCGAGCCCAGGGCCACTAGTTGGCGGTGAAAGCGCCAGAATCCTCAGTGAACGTTTCCCTGACTCCCGACAAAATCGTGTTGCGCGCCGAGCACCTGGGGCGCGCCGTCCCCGGCAAAGTTCTGGTGGAAGACGCGAGCTTCACGGTGGGTAGCGGCGAGGTGGTGGCGGTGGTCGGTCCGAGCGGGTCGGGAAAGAGCTCTCTGCTGCGGCTGCTCAACCGTCTGGATGAGCCGTCGAGCGGCACGGTATTTGTCGAGGGGGTGGACTACCGGCAGATCGCGCCGCAGGAGGTGCGGAGAAAGCTGGGCATGGTGACGCAGCGTCCATACCTTTTCCCGGGAACGGTGGAGCAGAACCTGCGCTTTGGCCCCAGGCAGCGCGGCCAGGCATTGTCGGATGAGAATGTTGCGGCTTTGCTGGAGCGCGTGGGATTGAAAGATTACGCGCAGCGCAATGTCGCGAATCTATCGGGTGGGGAAGCGCAACGGGTTTCGGTGGCGCGGACGCTGGCAAATTCTCCGCTGGTGCTTTTGCTGGATGAGCCGACATCGGCCCTGGACGAGGCATCCAAGCTGGGCGTGGAAACGCTGCTGCAGGAAATTGTTCGCGATCACCGGCTGACCTGCGTGATGGTCACGCATGATGTCGCGCAAGCGGTGCGCCTGGCGGAGCGTGCCCTGCTCATGGAAGCCGGGCGAATTGTGCGCGCAGGCGCCATCGGAGAGGTGTTGCATGCTTAAGTGGTTCTTTCATGACCAATTGCAATTGGGATTGGCGCAGTCGGCGGCGGCGGCGCTGGTGGCGATGGTGGTCATCCTGCTGGCGCGCAAGCGCGGGATTCACCTGGAAAGCGATGCCCTGATCGCGATGCTGCGCGGCCTGGTGCAGATTGTGGCGGTGGGGTCGATTCTGCTGATTCTGTTGCGCGGTCCGAAGTGGACCAGCGTCTTTCTGCTGGTGGCCATGATTGTGGCGGCGGGGGCCACCTCGGCGCGCCGGGCGAAAGGCATGCCGGGAGCGTTCCAGGTTTCGGCGTGGTCGATTGCCTGCGGGGCCGGGTCGGTGATCGCGCTGATGACCTGGCTGGGAGTGATCGATACCGAGATCACGGCGCTGGTGCCGGTAGGCAGCATGCTGATTGCGAATGCAATGAATACCAATGGACTGGCGCTGAACCGTTTGCGCGCCGACGTGCTGGCGCACGTGGGCGAGGTCGAGACCGCACTGGCGCTGGGGGCCGAGGCCAAAAGCAGTCTTGCGCCCTACGTGCAGGCATCGTATGAAGCGAGTTTGATTCCCGCGATCGATTCGCTGCGCTCGCTGGGGATTGTCTGGATCCCGGGACTGATGGCGGGGATGATGCTGTCGGGCGCGCGCCCGATTTACGCGGCGATTTACCAGTTTGTGGTGCTGGCGATGATTTTTGCCGCGTCGGGGATCACCTCGCTGGTAAGCACACTGTTGATTCGCGCGCGGTTGTTCACTGCCGCGGAGCAGTTGATTCTGCAGCCCGGACGGGGCTGAAGCAGAAACGCACGCGAGCGATGATTGCCGTTTTCGTCCCCGGACCGCGTCATCCCGAAAGCCCGGTGTTTTCATCGATGAGCACGCCCGCAAACTCGATGTTGGTGCGGCGGCACACCCGGCAGCTGCGGGCGTTGCGCGCGGTGGCGTCACTGGAGTTGACCAAGGGGTTGATCGTGATGCTGGCGGGCTTTGGCGTCCTCAGCCTGAGGCATCACGACGTGTGGGGCGTGGCTGACAGTTTGCTCTATCTGCTGCACATCAACCCGGATCGGCATTACGCCAGAATTTTTCTCGACTGGGCCGACGAAGTAACCGACACCAAGCTGCTGGTGATCGCCATCCTTGCCATGGTGTATTCGTTGCTGCGCTTTGTGGAAGCGTACGGCTTGTGGCGCGAGCGGGCCTGGGCGGAGTGGCTGGCCCTGGTTTCCGGAGGCCTGTATGTGCCATTTGAGTTGTGGGATCTGCTTCACAAGCCCACATGGATTCGAGCAGGAATTCTGCTGGTGAACCTGATCGTGGTGGGATATATGGCCTATCTGCGCATAGAGGAGCGCGCCCGCAGGCAGCAGCCAGCAGGCGCGTGATGTCCGGCCGTGGTTCTTTCCCCGTGGTTGCGGGCTAGGCAGCCTTGCCGGCGGCGCTGGCGTCCTCGACTTCCATCAACTTTCCCGAATGTACGTCGTAGATGAATCCGTAGATCGGGATTGATTTGGGCACCAGCGGATGGTTGCGAATGCGCTCTACGTCGTCAATGACGGCTTCCGCCTGGTTGGAAATGGTCAGCCATTCGATGTACTCCCCGGCTCTCGAACCGGGGCCTCGGCCCACGTCGCGGAAGCCCTCCGGCGTCAACTGTGCGGTTTCGAGGCTGGACGCCAGCAGCGTGCGCATAACGTCGTTGGAAAAAAACTGCATGCCGCAATTGGTGTGATGGATGACAAAAAACTCGCGGGTGCCGAGCAGCTTGTAACTGATAACGAGCGAGCGGATGGCATCGTCGCTGGCGCGCCCGCCGGCATTGCGGATGACGTGCGCGTCTCCTTCCGCCAGGCCGGCGTACTGGGCGGGATCGAGCCGGGCGTCCATGCAGGTGAGAATGGCGAAACCCCGGGCTGGGGGCAAGGCCAACTGGCTCTTCTCGCCGAAGGTGGCGGCATATTTGCGGTTTGCTTCCAATACTTCCGTCAGGATCTGGCTCATGGAAAGCCTCCTCAATCGTTCATTAAGAAATTCGATCGGCGGGGAGATGCGCGGGACTCAAATTTTCACTTGCCAGTCGTGTTCCGGCTGAGATGGCAGCAAACATTAAGCCGGGGTGCGACCCGAGTCCTTTGGCGGTGACAGGTTCAGTCCCGCCGGGGACCAAGTGACATTCCCTTTCGAAACTGTGCATTAAGATGCACTCAGGGAGAGGAGGAAAACTCCGACGGCTTTTCCCCTCCTGTTCCCAACCCCATCTAAGGCTCTCATTTTTAACATGTGTAACCTCGTGATAGAGCCGAAAGTGTGCACGCTACTATCGTTGGCCGTAGAAATGCACAGGCGGGGCATTGTCCTGTCTTAGGGTTGCTGGTAGGTTACTGCAGTCAAGTCGTCAGAACCTCGGCAAGAACAGTCCGGTAAGACCAGTCCGGCAAGAACCAATCCGATCAATCGATCGAAAAGGAGTGCGGCAAAATGAATAGGACCCCCCAAGCAGTAGATGGCGTAGGTGTGTCTTCCAACGGTTCCCCCACAAAACAATCTGATTCGCAAGTAGCTTCCCAGAGCCGGCGCAAATTTCTTGGAAAAGTTGGCATGGCGTCGGTGGCAGCCGGTGTACTCGGCAGCGCTCCCTCGGCCTTCGCCGGAACCAGCAAACTCCCTAACTTCACGGCGACGCCGGGCCTCAACCCACGGGTGGCGAAGGCCTTTGCGCTTCGCCTTGGGGCGGCAACCAGCGACGCGCTGATTCCAGTTCCGCCGCACACCACCAACGGCGACGAGTTCCGTTATTCCGACAAGTCGGCCAGCTACAGCAAGGGGCTGCTGCAGGATGACATCGGGGTGGTCAATCATGCGGCGTGGGAATCGTTCAAGAAGGCAATTAACAACCCCACGATGGCGAACTGGGAGGCCATCATCATTGGCGGTACCCGCACCCAGAACGGTCCCCAGGGGTCCTATTGCTTCGATCTGGAATGCATGGACGCAGTGCAGTTCGGCAATGCTCCGTCTCCTGGCGATCCGACGGGTCTGCCGGTGGTTCCGCCTTTCGACCAGATTACCAGCGCGGCTTACGGTACACAGTTGATCGAGCAGTACTGGGGCTCGATGTTGCGGGATGTGGCTTTCACCGACTACGCCACCAATGCCACGGCAGCTGCAGCTGCAGCCGAACTAACCACCCTGGCTGACTACCGCGGCCCGAGGGACGGTACGGGAACGGTAACGCCGGACCTGTTGTTCCGCGGAACCTTCCCGGGGGAGACGGTGGGCCCGTACATGTCGCAGTTGATGATTACGCCTACCACCTTTGGCCAGCAGCCGATTGACCAGTTGATGACGACGTTTCTTCCGGGCATCGACTACATGACCGACACCACGACGTTCCTGCAGGTGCAGAACGGCATCAGCACCGGACTTAGCAACCAAGTCGATCCGGTGCGTCGCTACCTGCATGACGGACGCGGTCTGGCGGCATGGACGCATTCTGACGTCCTGTACCAGGGCTACCTCGTTGCCCTCCTGGTGCTGGGCACTCTGAAGGCGCCGGTGAACCCCGGTAGCCCCTACGTCGGATCGAAGACGCAGAATGGCTTCTGTACTTTTGGCGGCCCGGATTTCGCTGCCTCAATGGGCGAACCTGCGGCTCGCGCTCTGGATAAAGTCTGGTATCAGAAGTGGGTGATTCACCTGACGCATCGTCCGGAAGCGGGCGGAGGCGTGCTGCATCAAATCCTGAGCGGCAACCAGAACAAAATCCAGGCCCGGCTGAACAGCAACGTCCTGAACTCGCAGGCGGTGGCGCAGAGCTTCAGCAAGTATGGGACGTATCTGCTCTCGCAGACTTTCCCGGAAGGCTCACCGACGCACCCGTCGTACCCCACTGGCCACGGAACGGTAGCCGGCGCATGTATCACCTTCCTGAAGTTCTTCTTCGACGAAAACTACGTGATTCCCAATCCGCTGGTGCCGTCGAGCGATGGTCTTTCGCTGGTGCCGTACACCGGTCCGGATGCAGGGCAGATCACGGTCGGCGGCGAACTGAACAAACTCGCCCGCAACGTCAGCTTCGGTCACGGTGTCCACGCTGGTATCCACTGGCGCACGGATACGGATTGGTCGATGACCCTGGGCGAGGCGATGGCGATCAGCATGCTTCAGGACAGAGCCAAGATGTACAACGAGAAGTTCAGTATCACGTTCACCAAACTTGACGGAAACAAAGTGACTATCTCCAACAAGTAGCTCCAGCTAGCCGGACGGCTCGGTGGCCCGGGCCGTACGGCTTTCCCCTCGGCTTTGTCCGGTAAGTTGGCGCCGTCCGGGTCACCGGACGTTTGACGTTAGAGACTGCAAAGGCCCGAATCGAAGCACCGCCCGGCCTGACTCGCCGGAGCGGTGCTTTTTTTGTCCGCGTTCGTACCTACTCTCGGAAAGGAATACCGTCCGATGAGGCCACCCTTGTACACGATCCCCCCACTTTTCCCGGATGCGCAATGCGATGTGATAGGAATCACAGCCTCACGCGCCCCCTGCGATTAAGCTGATCGGTAGCCTACGATCCCAGGTCTGCGTGCTAGTGGCGGTGGGGTGGCGCCGACAGAAAGCCGGAAGTCATGAAGATCCTACTAGCAGTTGATGATTCCCAGTTCTCAGAAGCTGCGGCAAAGAGCCTCGCCGGGCAGTTCCGGCCTCCGGATACGGAGGTCCGGGTATTGCATGTGGTTGAGCCGGCTGTGCTCTCGGAGCCTCCACAGATGTCTCGAGGGTACTATCCGGAACTGCAGGACCGGCTCCCGCAGGCACACGAAGTCGTAGATCGGGTGGCCAAGGCGCTCACTTCCGCAGGCTTCAAAGTAACCACGTCAGTCATGACTGGTGACGCCAGGAGCGTCATTCTGGATGATGCCGCGGACTGGCACGCTGACTTGATTGTTCTGGGCTCTCATGGACGCAAGGGGCTCGGACGCTTTTTCCTGGGCAGCGTTTCAGAAGCTGTAGCCCGCCACGCGCCCTGCTCTGTGCAGATTGTGCGCATTCCATCGTAAGCATCCATCTTGTCGTCGCGAAACGGCCGGAGGTGCGGAACAAGGGCCGGTGTCCCCCGGGCCCGCACACAGGTGTCGGTTCCTGACGTGCCACCCCCTATGGATTGGTTGTCGAAAAATCGCGTTACCCCGGTTTCCTACAGTTATGGATAATACTGTCATTCGGCTGATGAGACTCGCGGCAGATTTAGCCGATGGTGTCGAGTGGCCACTATGAGAGTAGTGGTTGATGAACGCCCACCCGGGGTTCTTGCACTTGGACAAATCAGAGAGAAGAAGCCCCAAACGGAAAAAGCTTGCCAGCAAGGCGAGCCAAGGTGGCAGCGTCGCGACCCCATCCGAGGAGGGAAGATGCATCTTAAAGCGCGCCCATTGATTCGGTGGACGATCGTGCTGCTGTTGTTCTTCGTGCATCCGCTGTTCGGAGCGGTGCAGCGGGCCAAGTTCAACAACCGTACGGGCTATGTCGTCATTGAAGTGCTCGAGGACGGCCTGCTTCATGTGGAGTTCTCGACCGGCAGCGGCCCCGCCCTTGCCACGGCTCTCTCCACCTCGCCGATGGTTTACAAAACCGACTATGCGGGGCCGGCCAGCTACTCGCTGCGCAACAACGTCATTGAGACATCTGCTCTGCGGGCGGTGGTAGAGGACGCCACTCTCTGTATCGATGTCACCGACAAGGCCAGGAAGGCCGCGCTCACCAAGGTCTGTCCCGTCGACCTTAACCAGGACTGGAAAGGGCTAAGCCTGGCACCGGAACAAACCCACAATGTGTACGGCCTGGGCGAGCAATTTGTCGAGCAGGGCTCGTCCGATGGAGACTGGCTCTACCATCACGTGCGCAGTTCGGGCCCCTTCGGAAACACTTTTGATCTGTTCGGCCCCACCGGCATGGTGGGCAATGTGCAGATCCCGGTGTACTACGGGTTGGGCAAAGCCGCGAATTATGCGTTTTTTCTGGACAACGTCTACAAACAGACTTGGGATTTCTCCACACAACCGTGGAGTGTTCGAATGTTCGGCGACCAGATTCGCTTCTACGTGATCGCCGGACCCGATCTGCCCAGCCTGCGGAAAAGCTATATGGAGTTGACCGGACGGCCGCCGGTGCCGCCGCGAAAGATGTTCGGGCTCTGGGTTTCGGAGTTTGGATATACCGATTGGCAGGTGGTGGAAGGTTTGCGAGATACGCTGCGCCGGGATTCTTTTCCCGTGGATGGCTTCGTGCTCGATGTGCAGTGGTTCGGAGGGATCAAAGGCGAATCGCCCGACAGTGCCATGGGGCGCCTGGATTGGGATTTGGACCTGAGCGCATTTCCCGATCCTGACAAGCACATCCGTGACCTTGCCAGCGACCAGGTCGGAATCATTCCCATTGAAGACTCCTACATCAGCAGCAACACCTCAACCTATACCGACCTATTGAACACCGGGAAACCGCTGCTCGCGTACTCGGCCGTGGGTGGTAAGTGCGATGCGGCTTCGCATCACCCGGTCACAGTTTCCGACTGGTTTGGCCAGGCTGGCATGGTGGATTGGTCGAATCCCGAGGCCGGCGCCTGGATTCATGAGAACCGCCGCTTCCCCAACCTGGTGCGCAAGGGAGTTCTCGGACACTGGGCCGACCTGGGCGAGCCTGAGAGATATGATCCCGCGGCCTGCTACCGGGGCGTCGAGACGACGGCCAGCGGACCGAAGAACCGCCACGCCGATGTCCACAACCTGTATTCATTTCTTTGGAACCAGTCTATTTATGAGGGTTACTTCAACCACCGGAACCAGGTAGCCCGGCGTCCGTTCATTCTCAGCCGGTCTGGCGCCGCCGGTCTGCAGCGTTTCGGTTCCGCCATGTGGTCAGGGGATATCGGCTCAAATCTGGGAATCCTGGCCACGCACTCGAATGTCCAGATGCACATGTCATTCTCCGGCATCGACTATTTCGGGGCTGACATCGGCGGATTCCGGCGCGAAGCCATACCTTGTAACGAGAACCATTCGGGCCGTCTGCAATATCAGGACGAGCTCTACACCCAGTGGTTCGCCAACGGCGCCTGGTTCGACGTTCCGCTGCGGCCGCACACGGACAGAACCTTGCAGCGCTCGGGCTCTTACCAGACCGCTCCCAACATGATTGGAAATGTTGATTCCAATCGCGAGAATCTCAGGCAGAGGTACGAACTTCTCCCTTACTACTATTCACTGGCGTACCGGGCGTATCTGTTTGGCGAGCCGGTAGTGCCGCCGCTGGTCTTCTATTACCAGAACGATCCGAACGTTCGCGGCATGGGCCACGAGAAGTTGATCGGCCGGGACTTGCTGGTGGCGGTGGTCGCCAAGCATGGCGAATACATGCGCAGTATCTATCTGCCGAAGGACAAATGGGTCGACTATCATACCAACGAATGGTTTGACAGCCCGGGCACGTGGATCAGGGATTATCCCGTCTATCTCGACAACATCTTCCGCTTGCCGGCATTTGCCCGGGCAGGCGCGATTCTCCCGATGATGTACGTGGACGGGGAGACGAAAGACGCCTTCGGGCATCGCAAAGACAACACTGTCCGGGATGAGTTCATGGTGAAGGTTTATGCCGGCGACGCTCTGACGAACTTCACTTTGTACGAGGACGACGGGGCCACGCTCGGCTATGATCCCCAGACTCACCGACCGGTCTACAACTTCATGACCACCCAGATTTCGCAGCAGACGACGAACACGACCGCGAAGATCACCATCGATGGCGCACAAGGCAGCTATAGCGGCGCGGCTTCCAGCCGCAACAATGTCGTCCGCCTGATCGTCCAGGATGCCGCGGCGCGGAACGTCCTGCTGAACGGTGCCGCTTTGCCGGGGCGGACGTCGAAAGCGGATTTCGAAGCGAACCCCAGCGGTTGGTACAACGAAGCCCACAATGTGATCGCGGCCAAGTCCGGCCTGCAGAACGTGAGTTCCAGGAAGGTTTTTGAGTTCTCATTGGAGCCCATTTCGCCGGTGGCATCCATTCACTTTGCCTGTGAGAAGGGCACGACGAACCCCGGCGAGAATGTTTTCGTTACTGGAGATTCCGCGGCTTTGGGCGCATGGGACCTCAATCGCGCCGTGAAGTTGAACCCGAGCATTTACTGGGCCTACATCTACGACCCGCCTCCGTTCGGTTGCGGCACCGGTCCCACCACTCCCACCTGGACTGGCCTGGTAAGCGGCCTGCCGGCGAACGCAACGGTGGAATGGAAGTGCGTAAAAAAACTGAACAATGGCCAGTGGCAATTCCAGACCGGCCCGAGCAACAAAATCTCAACCGCCCGGGGATTTGCAGGAACGAGCAAGGGTGTGTTCTGAGGGATGGAGATGGAACGCGGGCCAACGTCATGAGTTGTGAACAGCGGTAGAAATTCTAGCTCCGGGGATTTCTGTCGTAAACAGATGGGATGGGAAGGCATGCGCCGTTTGTTCGCCAGAATTTCGGTCAATGAGCTCTATAGCGATGCGACAACAGCAATCGATTGCGGCCTCACGACACCCTAACGGCTACCGGATTCACGGCTGTTCAGTACCTCCGTAACTCCGCCGTTACGAATTCGTTATGTACACGGCTTCCCCGCGCAAATACTTAGCTATTATGAGAAGCTCCGCCATCGTTGGCGCTCTTGTCTGCGCCCTCGCTGCGCTCACTTTCGGGCAAGATCGTCGATTCGACTGGACTCCCGCCGACAGCCAGACCATCCCCATGGAACCCGCCAGCCTTCACGCCGGCCGCGTCTACCATCCCGCTGCCGGAGGCGGCAACATGCACATCGGCATCGAGTCCAGATTTCCCGTCACCGTAGCGATGGCTTGGGCCGACGAGTGGAACAACGCGATGCAGCATCCCGAAGCTCCCGCGAACTTCAACTTATTCTGCGTGAAGCAGCATGTCGTCAGCACGATTTATGAATGTCATCTTCCCACCGAGCGCCCCATGATTCTTACCATCCGGGACGAGCGCAAGCCCGAACACCCCGTCGTAACCACCATCGGCGCCATCCTCGGCCCCGGCGTCCGGCAATTCATTTCCCCTAACGATCTCCACATCCAGTACTACCGCTGGAGTTGTGTCGACAATTGCATCCAGCCCGAGTTCCACTGGCGCAGCATCGTAAAAGAAAAATACGATGTGACCCAGGCGCCCAAGATCTACAACCTGTTCACTCCCGACCACGATGCCCAGGAACTCAGCGTGAAAATTAAGTCACCCGTTCCCCTGACGGTTGCCGTGCTCCCCTCGCAGTTGGCCGACCAGTTCTACGACAAGGCCATCACGCTCACTGAGGCCCTCGACCAGACCGGTTGCAAGGAGCGGGGCGTGCAGTCGCTCGGCTTCAACTGCACCTTCAACGTCGCCAATGGCCCGCAGACTGTCCTGGTCATCCCCGATGTCAACTTCTCCGGCCATAAAAAAGCCAACATCGAGATTGAGACCGTGAAGTGCGTGGAGCATTGCGAGTTGCTCAGTGCTCCGCCGAACCCGTAGGGCGCTCAGCTTTGGGCGGACAATCGGCGCGTACCGCTTATCCGCGAGGAGCCGACACGGTTATCTCATCAGCCTTCCGGACACCAGTAGGACACTAAACGGGGAAGCAGGTGCAATGCCTGCATCGGTAAACTGACGTGAGATAATGAGGTTACGTCCTCGTGGCCCCGTAGCTCAGATGGATAGAGCAGCGGTTTCCTAAACCGGAGGTCGGCAGTTCGAATCTGCCCGGGGCTACCAATTTCATCCAGTAAGCGTTCCCTGCGAACGGCAGAGCCTGGTGTTGATGCGGCCCGGGCTGGTTGTGGTCAGGCTCGTGTGCCCGGACTGAATCCCCCGTTACGCTTATCTAAAAAGGAGCTCAGAGCACACAGGTACACCCGCGCCGCTCGGACCGTCCTGGTATCCCCTACCTCGCCCTTGGCAAACCTCGCAAGCTCGGCCGCGGCGTAGACCACACGCGGCAGTTCGGCCCGTAGTGTGTCTTCCAGACCGTGGCCGTCCAGAGGGTCGTGCCGTTCGTAGAGTTGGTAAGCGCGGCAGTTGAGTTCATCGTGAATGGCAACATCCGTGGAACGATCTACTCCGAGGGAGACTTGAGTTTCGGGAGTCATGGGAGAGGTACCTCCTCTTGAGGTGGGTCAGGAAATTCTTTCTTCAACTGATCTTTGCCAGCAGGCACCCGCCGAAACGCTTTTTCTTTTGCCCGCCAGGCCGGGCGTCACCGTCCTCTCGGGCTGTTCTTCTCTTTATCGCAAATGGCCCAAGCTTTCTGTGACCGGGCACACCGGTGCGCGTGACATCTTTGTCACCAGCGCACGCCCAGGCACCAGACCGCCGCCGCGCCACGGATTTCTATGTCCCAAAATACCGGAGGAGTTCACGGCTTCAGGGGACCTCCATCACGCATTGGTTGTACGATAATCCTTCACCGGGGCGGGGAAGTCGTTCGCCGAGGCCGGAGTGGCGGTGGAGTTCATCAACTGAATTATGAGACAACGACGATTGCTTCTGATGGCGATTCTTTGCACAGGTTTGGCCTTACAGCAGACCGCATGTGCGCCTTCCGCACTTGTCAGTTCCGGGGGCGGCAATCCCGGAGGTGCGTCAAACTGCGATTTCACCAGGAAGGGCATGCAGCAGTCTTGTTCGCTGGGCGGCAGAACATCGCTGCTGTATTTGCCTCCGGCGGCGTGTGGCGGCGCATTGCCCGTGGTGATCTATTTGCACGGAGCGCCGGGCGACATTTATGAGGGAAACAACCGGGGTTGGCCCGCGACTGCGGCCAAGGATTGTTTCATTGAGGTCAATGCCATGGGATCCATCCTGAGCAGCGGCGTTGAATCCTGGCATATCTACAATGACACCAGCAATTACTCAGGCACCGCGCCCGACGATGTGGCCCAACTGAAGTCGGTGGTGGCCCAGATTGAAACTGGAACTGCGGTGGATCCCAAGGCGGTTTTTGCGGTGGGGTTCTCGGCGGGCGGGTTCATGGCATCGAGAGTGGCGGCGGAAGCGGGCGATGTGTTTGCCGCCACGTTTCCCTGGGCGGCTGCGCTATACATGCAGGATGCAGGAGGCTCGACGGGCCTGCCTGGGTCGGTCAGCACCCCAACCGATATAGAAGAGATGAATGGAACCGCGGACGCGACCATCCCCATTTGCGGGCTTACCAACAGCAATGTCATCGTCTCATCGGTAGACACAACCCTGGATTGGTGGATGACCGTATTGGGTTGCACAACCTCGACACCGGCTACGAACGTCTGTGTCGGCGGCCAACCGGTGCTCACCTCGAAGACCCTGGCAGGCTGCAATAATGGCGTCACGGTCAATTGGTTATCGGTGGCCGGTGTGGACCATAGCTGGCCCACGGGATTGAATGACACCGTTTGGTCTTACTTCAACACCCATAGGAAGCCTTAGAAAAACTATCGGCGTTCCGCTGGTTGACGCCTACCGAGCGCTTGAGTATTGACGGGCCCAGGCGTACATTTCCGGCTGGTCCGATTAATAGGGTTTAAGGGAGGGGGATATATGGGATTTCTCGCATGGATCGTGGTTGGACTGATCGCAGGCTGGCTCGCTGGCCAGGTGATGAAGGGTGGTGGCTACGGCGTAGTGGTGGACATCATTCTGGGCCTGCTCGGCGGCGTCCTGGGCGGCTGGGTCTTCGGGGTGTTGGGAATCTGGCCCGGTGGCGGCATGATTGGGTCCGTCATTGTGGCGTTTGTGGGCGCGGTGATTTTGGTCTGGATTACCCGCTTACTGAAAAAGGCCTGATGGTCGAAGCAAACCGGCTTGCCCACACGACCACCAGTCGATGAGTGCAATCGAGATTTTTCGCCAACGTTACTGCGCGCCGCTTTGAGGGCGGCATTAGCCATCACCACCTTGCGGGCGTCAAGCTGCGGGTAGTGGTTCTACTCTTTCTTGTTCTGGTTGCCTGCCCCGTGCATGCTCCCATCCAAGGGGCAAAGCGTTGATGGCTCCGTATTGTCCACGCGATGGTGGACCGGCTTCAGCGTCTTCAAGTACGCAAGAATTCCCGCCAGGTCTTCGTCCGTCATATTGCCCAGCACCGACCACGGCATCGTTTTGTTCAGCTCACGGGTTCCAACTACGCCAGTCCGCATGGCCTTGATGAACGTGGCCTCATCGTAATAGGGGATTCCCGAAGGATCCGGCGTGAGATTTGCACTTGCGACCGTCCCCCAAGGGGTCTGCAAAACCTGCCCTCCGGAGAATTCCAGTCCCGGTATCGGCGCGTGGTGATTGTCGACGGGAGTGTGACAATCTGTGCAGCCGGTCAGGTTCACCAGAAATCTTCCCCGCTTCACCAGATCAGAAACATCGGGCGAGGCAATCGGCGCCGTAATCGGCTGGGGATCGTTGCGCATGATGTATCTCACTGGGAAAATAATTTCGGTCATCGGCAGAGGGTTCTTCACCGGCCGCAAGGTTCGCAAATAGACGATGATCGAGGCCAAATCTTCGTCCGGCATATTTCGGTAATGGGCGAACGGCATGATCCCGAAGAGGGCACGCCCGTCATGGCCAACGCCCTCGCGAATGGCGCGTGCCAGCATGTCGTCGGTCCAATTGCCGGCACCACTCTCCTTATCAGGAGTGAGATTCGGCGCAAAGACCTTGCCAGGAAGGTCGGTATAAGGGAGCCGCTGCCCGGCCCCAGTCATCCCCGGGAGAATCGGATCGTCACGCTTGCTCCAGTCATGCGGCGAGTGACAATACAGGCACCCGATCGAGTTCGCCAAATACTGTCCGCGTTGCAGCCGCGCAGGTGTGACGTCGAAGGTACGAGAGGTCAGTGGTCTCGAACGCGGACCGAGAAACGCTCGTGGCCCGAGCACCTTCACCCCACCCACTGCGATGACAACAATCAGAACGATTGCAACCACCAGCACGATTTTCAAGCCTAACTTCATCCGAGCCCTCCCGAACTAAAGGCATCATAATGGCACCTGGAAGCTAAGTGTCAACAGCAAGCGAAACATCAGTTGTCACTATCGGGCGATTTTCACTCATTGACCCCGCCGGGCGCCCCCGGAGAGGGCCTTCTGGCGTCAATGAGTTCTATTGCGCTGTTTCGCCAACCATTCTCTTGCCAGCGCACCCAGGTTGGCAATTAGCCATCCCTTAATCCGCTTGCCCCCCGATTTGGTCAGGCGTAGTATTCGCAGCAGTCGCGCGGGCTGGAATCTCCCCCAGTTTGTCAGTTCCTTCTGCACGGCTCTTTTTTCCCCCAAAAAGCCCCAGTCTGAACCTGGTTGCGGTTAGGCAGTGAAAGGGCACATCCCATTCGCGGGCAGGGGCGCGGGTTGTCTCGAAAGTGAAATCTCAATCAACCGGGGGCTCCAGTGAATCGAAAACTGAGCGATAGAAATCGTATTGCGACGGCGGTTGTGGCTGCGGCCCTGGTGTTATTTGGGGCGAGATCTTTGACTGCATCGCAGGCCGAGAGGGAATCGCCGGTTGCGGCGAACCGGTCGGTGCTCGACCTGGAGCCGATTCCGCGCACCCCGGAGCGGCTGGCGCGCGGCAAATATCTGGTAGAAGGACTTCTGCAGTGCCCGGCGTGCCATTCGGAGAATGATTTTTCGAAGCGTCCGTTCGAAGTATTTCCCGGCAAAAAGCTGGGAGGCTTCGTCTTCCCCAACATAGAACTCGGTCTAGCGGGACCGAACCGGGTGGTCGCACCCAATATTTCCCCGGATCCCGAATATGGCGCGGGCACCTGGAAAGACGCTGATTTTGTACGCGCCTTGCGGCAGGGGATTGGGCACGATGGGCGGACGCTCTATCCGTTGATGCCTTATTCCTACTTTCGCGACCTGTCGGATGAAGACCTGGCAGCGGTGATCGTGTATGAGAGGTCGGTGCCGCCGGTGCACATCAAGCGCCCGAAGACCCGCCTGACCGAGGAACTCAAGAAGAGGCATTCCAGCCCTTGCCGCCGCTGGCACATGTTCCCGAGCCGGACCGTTCGGACCGGGTGAAGTATGGCAAGTACCTGGTGGCCGGAGGACACTGCGATGCTTGTCACACGCCCACCGACGACAAAGGGCAATCCGATCGCCGGAATGTATCTTGGCGGTGGCCCGCCGTTGGTTGGAGCGTGGGACGGCGGAAAGAAGATCGAGACGGTAAACGCGCTGAACCTGACCCCGGATGCGTCTGGGATCTCCTATTTCGACGAAACCATGTTTATCGAGGTCATCCGCAACGGAGGCTTTAAAGCGCGGCCACTCTCCAACATCATGCCCTGGGCGTACTTCCGAAACCTGACGGACGATGATCTGAAGGCGATCTTTGCTTACCTAAGCACGCTGAAGCCGGTGTTCCATTACGTGGACAACACTGAGCCTCCTACCTACTGCAAGCAGTGCCGGACAAAACACGGGCTGGGCGCGCTGAACTAATGGGGAGATGGTTAGTCCTGGTTTGCGGAACCGCCAAGGGCAAGGGCGCAACCTGCGGGGACGGTTCGAGCAACGCGGCTCCATTTTTGCGAAAGTGAGCAATTGTGGACATTCCGCCGATCTCTTAAGACGTATCATCCCCGCCTGCTTGGTATCACTCGGAGGAGGAGTTATGAAGCGATTCGTCCTGACCACTCTTCTGTTTGCCGCGCTGATGTCGGCCGGCGCGTCTGCGGACACGATCATTCACTTTATTCCCAATGATGGCAGCGGAGGCAACTTCGGATTTGTGACATCGGGACCTGGGTACTACATTACGGGGTCCGGAGGGACTGCCTATTCCTTCTTCAATAGCTTCGATGGATTCGCGCCGGGCTCGACGTTTGGCGGGGGCACCTACCTGTTCCTTTCGACCGGCTTCGCGAAGTTCGGTTCCATCTCCTCCGACGTGCAATACCTGGCGGGTGGGGAGTTGTTCCTGAGTTCGATTACGTTTCCAACCAACGGGCAAAACTTTCGTGCCCCGGTGGACATCAGCTTTTCCGGTACCGGACTGCTGATCGATTTCTTTCCCGAGACGTTTAATGTAAGTGGGGGCGCGAGGGGGTATATCCAGTTTTACTTCTTCGAGGGAGCCTACTATGCCGCCAGCGGCTTCGAACAGGTTCCGGAACCAGGCGCGCTGGGTTTGATCGGCATTGGAATGATCGGGGTGTGGGCCAGGGCCAGAAAATGGAGGCGAGCTGCGCCTTAAGCCCCGCTGATACGCTCGTTTTAAGGACCAGGGACCAGCCTTGGCCGCCGGCGCTACTGCTTAATGCTCACCAGCAACTTGTTTTCGTCCGGCGTAGCCGGTTCGAATCTTCCTCCCAGGTATTTCGCCAGGAATTCTTCCGCGGCGGCATTGAAGGCCATGTTGTTGGTCGGTCGGGCAAAGCCGTGTCCTTCATCGGGGAAGACGTAATACTGGACCGGCTTCCCGTTCTTGCGCATGGCCGCCACGATCTGGTCACTCTCCGCTTTGTTGACGCGCGGATCGTTGGCGCCCTGGCCAATCAGCAGCGGTGCTTTGATCTGCTCCGCCTTGAACAATGGGGATTGCTCCCGGAGCGTTGCTTCCGAGTCGCCCATGCGCTTGTGGAAAGTAGCCAGCAGCGTGGACCAGTAAGGGGGAATGGTGTTGAGCAGGGTGTTCAGATTGGATGGACCAACAATATCAACTCCGCAGGCGAACGCATCGGGCGAAAACGTCAATCCGGCGAGAGTCGCATAGCCTCCGTAGCTGCCGCCCATGATGCAGACTTTTGCCGGATCGGCGATGCCCTGCTTCGCGACCCAGTCTTTGCCATCCAGCAGGTCGGTATGCATGGCGCCTGCCCACTGGCGATCTCCAGCATTCACATACTGCTTGCCGTAGCCCGTTGATCCGCGGAAATTAATCTGCAGAACCGCGTATCCGCGGTTCGATAGCCACTGCGCGTAGCGGTCGTAACCCCACTGGTCACGTCCCCATGGACCGCCATGCACAAACTCCACCATGGGCAGGTTCTTGGCTTCCATGCCGGCCGGCGTGGTCAGATATCCGTACAGCTTCATGCCATCGCGGGCGGTGAACGCGATGGGTTTCATCGCCGACAGGGTGTACTTCTCCAATTGCGGCCGATTGCTGAACAGCAGCGTCGCCTGTTGCTTCGACCGGTCAAACAGATACCAATACTCGGGTGCGTCGTCGCTGACGAAGCCGACAATCCATTTGTTGTCATCAAGGCTCTGGGAGATCCCATCGATATCACCCTTGCGAACCTTTTGCAGAGCCTCGAAATCGGCTTTCACCTTGGGATTGATGAACACATATTCGGTGCGCTGCCTGGTGTAGCTGACGGCTTCCAGAGCGTTGGTCTTGGGATTATTGATGGTGCTGTTCACGTCGAACTGTGGATCTTCCGTAATAACTTTGCGTTTGCCGCTGGCGAGGTCAATCTCCAGCAAGCGAGCCGCGTTCACGTCAAGACTGGTGGTGACCCAAAGGGCTTGGTTATCGGGCGAAAACCCGTTGACCCCGCCGAAGGTCTCGTCCGGACCCCACTTTATGAGTTCGCGCCAGGGCGCCTTGCGGTCATCGCGGACCCGAACAATGGTTCCCCCGTCCCCGGTCTGGGCTTGTGCCGCACGGATGCGCAGCGCATTGTCGGCCTGCCAACCTTGAACGTCTCCCGGGTTTTCGGTATCGAGCTCAACTTTCCCCGTGTTCAGATCAATTCGATGTACGTCAAAAACCTTGGGATCGCGCTGGTTCATCTGCACCAGGATGGTGTCCGGTGAACTCCATTCATAGGCGACTATATCCACGCGAACTTTGTCGAATGGGGTTAGGTCTTTTGTCTGTCGGGAAGCGATATCGGTCTGATAAAGCCGCCAGTTCTCGTCCCCGCCAGCGTCCTGTACGTAGAGAATGTGCTTATTGTCGTACTGCCAAAGGAAATGTCGAATGCCCCGATGTTGGTCGGCGGTCACCGCCCGGTCATCCGCTTTTCCCAGGGTGCGAATCCAAACGTTAAGCACACCATCGACGGGAGCGAGATAGCCGATCTGGGTGCCATCCGGGGAAATCTGGGGATTGGCGCGCTCCGGATTCCCGAACAGCACTTGGCGAGGAATCAGGTGGGTCGTGAACTTTTCCTGTGCGGCAACCGGACCGGCAAACCATCCGCAAAACACCAGCACGGCAACCGCTTGTCTCAGCAGACGCATAACGCCTCCGAACTTCGCAACCATCATAGGTGCAAATCACGGGATACGTCCAAGCGCGGGCTTGCTGGCTCACGAAGGTCGGCCAGCGCGCCCCCTGAATTGCCCGGACCGGCTACAACTACTTCCCGCCATTCTGGTCTTCTTCAACCGGCGGTTGGAGTGGGCTTTCGCCTTTGAGACCGAGGCGCCGCCGGGCATCGAACATGGGGCCGCGTGCGGGCTGCGTAGGCGCAAACTGCGAAAATCCCAGTTTGGCATCGAGATCGTCGTAGATCGCCTCCATCCCTCCCCGCATGAAGTAGGTCTCGTGCCAGAAACCGGTTCCTCCGGAGTCGCGCAAGAATTCACGCCACCAATGCTGATGAGGCAAGGACCGGGCCCAGCGCTCCAGAGACTCGAAATCGCGCCAGTACTGGCGCATCCCAGCATGCGGAGGGAACAGGGAAAAGAACAGAGGCTCGTGGAGTAATAAGCCTTCGGGCTGGTCGGCGACCGCGCGCGAAATACGTGGGCCGAAGGTGAGCAAGGTTTTTATTCCGCGCAGAGAGCGGACCTTCATGCCGAGGTAGATCACGACCAGGTCCGGATAGGCGGAGAGATCAACGGTCTGACGAGGAATGGACGTGGACATGGTTATCGCTGCTCGGCTGCCGGACGCGCCGGGACGCCGGTTCTCCCATGGATTTAGTTCTCACCGCATGGTAGCGGTTGGTCTGACCGTCGGCAGGAACTGCGGCGGCTTACGGGCCTGGGTGGCTTGCTCAAAGGAATACGCCAGCTTGAGCAACGCCGGTTCGCTCCAGGCGCGGCCAAAGAACGAGATGCCCACGGGCAGGCCATCGATGAATCCTGCCGGCACCGTGATGTGCGGGTAGCCTGCAACCGCGGCGGCGTTGGAACAGCCTCCGGCAGCATGGTCTCCGTTAATCAGATCGGTGAGCCAGGCGGGACCCTGGGTGGGTGCGATGAGGGCATCGAGGCTGGTTTTCGTCCATCACCGCGTCGATGCCTTCCTGCGCGCGACAGGCGCTGATTCGCCTGCAGCGCGTCGACGTACTCTTTCGTGGTAAGCGGACCCTTGGCCTGCGCCTTGAGGAAAATGTCCTGGCCGAAGTAGGGCATCTCCCGGTCGCGGTTGCGGTCGTTGAAGGCGATGATTTCTTCCAGTGTGCGGACGGGGGTTCCGGGACCGCGGTTGGCGAGATAGGCGTTGAGGTCGGCTTTGGTCTCGTAAAGCAGGACGGTGAACTCGGTGTCATCAAACTTGCCATGCGAGGGCAGGTCGGCGGGGTCGACCAGGTTTGCACCCAGACGCTTGAGTGCTTCCATGACGTCAACCATGAGTTGATCCACGGCATCATTGAAGCCAAAGATACTTGCGCGCCACCCCCAGGCGGGAGCCACGCAGGCCGTTGGGATCGAGAAACCGGGTGTAGTCGGCATAGGATTTGCCGGCGCTCGCCGCCGTCGCCGGATCGCGCGGATCGCTGCCTGCCAAGGCGCTCAACAGGACGGCGGCATCGCGAACGCTGCGCGCCATGGGGCCGGCGGTGTCCTGGCTGTGGGCGATGGGGACGATGCCGGCGCGGCTGACCAGTCCCAGCGTAGGCTTGATCCCGACGATCCCGTTGAGCGACGAAGGGCAAACGACCGAGCCATCGGTTTCAGTGCCCACCGCGAGAGCGCAGAAGTTCGCCGCAACCGCTGCCCCGGAACCGGAACTGGAGCCGCAGGGGTTGCGGTCGAGCGCGTAGGGGTTTCTGGTGAGGCCTCCGCGCCCGCTCCATCCGCTGGTGGAGTGGCTGGAGCGAATGTTCGCCCACTCGCTGAGATTGGTCTTGCCCAGAATCACCGCGCCGGCGTCCCGCAGTCTTTTCGCAACGCTGGAGTCTTGGGCGGGGGCCGGGCCGGCCAAGGCAAGGGAACCGGCCGTGGTCATCATGCGGTCGGCGGTGTCGATATTGTCTTTGATCAGTACGGGAATGCCGTGCAGCGGTCCCCGCACGCCTTTTTCTTTGCGTTCGCGGTCGAGCGCGTCGGCCAGGGCCAGGGCATCGGGATTGAGTTCGATGACGCTGTTGACGGCGGGGCCGTGCTGGTCAACCGCCGCGATGCGGGCGAGATACTTCTCGGCGAGCGAACGGGCGGTGAATTTGCCGGAGGCCATCCCTTGCTGCAGATCCCCGGTGGTGGTCTCATCCAGTTCAAACGCCGCGACCGGCGGTGCCGTTGGCGGGGGCGCACTTCCGCCGGGGGCTGCGAAGGCCGGAAGCAGGACAGCGGAAGCGCCTCCCAGCAAACTGGTTTGCAGGAAGCGGCGGCGCGGCGGAACCTCAGCAGGGGAAGGCAGGGGTTTGCTTTCGCTCAAAGTTCGTCTCCGGGAGCGGACAGCAAATTATAGGCGACGGACGCAGTTCCTGGAGTCCGGACTCCGCTTTCCTTTCCCGGTTCAACCCGTCCAAGACGGGGGAGAGTTGTTGTGTTGCGGCGCGACCCTGGTGGGCGTGACGTGGCGCACTTCGGCGGCAGTGCCGAGGCTGTTACAATTCCCGGTTTCCCACGGTATCGATCCCGGCAGTACGGTTGGTAGAAATCTGTTCGGAGGAGCCCTCATGTTTTTCTTGAAAAAATGGATTGCGGTGTGGGTGTTGGGCTGTGCTTGCCTGGCCCTTGGCCAGGAGATGCAGGAAGGCCGATTGATGCGCTTTCCCGATATTTACAAAGACAAGATTGTGTTTTTTTATGCCGGAGATTTGTGGCTGGGTTCGACCTCTGGAGGCGCGGCGCGGCGCATTACCACCAATCCCGGACGTGAGCTTTTCCCGAAATTTTCTCCCGACGGCAAATGGATCGCCTTCACCGGCCAGTACGACGGCAATTTTAATGTTTACGTAATGCCGGCCGAGGGCGGCCAGCCGAAACAGTTGACCTTCTATCAAGGCAGCGCCCAACCCTTGAGCGATCGCATGGGCATTCACAACGAAGTGGTGACCTGGTTCCCCGACAGCAAGCGGATCCTGTTTCTGTCGCGCCGCGACGCCATCCAACGGCTGGGTGAAGCGTCCCTTCAGCGTCAGCATCGAGGGAGGCTTGCCCGAAGCCATGCCGGTGGACCAAGGCGGGCTGACGTCGTTTTCGCCCGACGGCAGCAAGATGGCCTACAACGTGATCTTCCGCAATTTCCGTACCTGGAAGCGGTATACCGGAGGCCTGGCGCAATCCATCACCATTTACGATCTGAAGAACAATACCAGTGAAGACGTGCCGCACACCGAGTGGACCGATACCTTCCCCATGTGGCACGGGAACACCATCTACTTCACGTCCGATCGCGGAGCGGAGCATCACCTCAATCTTTACAGCTATGACCTGGGCACGAAGCAGATCGAACAACTCACCCATTTCGACGAATTCGACGTCATGTGGCCGAGCCTGGGACCGGATGCCATCATCTTTGAGAACGCCGGCTATCTCTACACTTTCGACTTCGAGTCGAAGCAGCCCAAGAAGCTGACCATCAACCTGCCGGGCGAGCGGGATCAGACCATGAAGCACTGGGTGAATGCCGCGAAAAATGTCACCGATTTTGACATTGCGCCCGACGGCAAGCGCGCGGTGTTCGCCGCGCGCGGCGACGTATTCACGGTTCCCGCGAAAGAAGGCAGTGTTCGCAATCTCACCCGCACCACCGGCATCCGCGAGAAGTCGGTGGCCTGGTCCCCCGATGGACGCTGGATCGCCTACATTTCCGACCGCAGCGGGGAAGCCGAGATTTACATCATGCCGCAGGACGGCATGGGCAAAGAGCAGCAGATCACCAGCGGCTACAAGGGCTTCAAATTCGGTCCGCAGTGGTCGCCAGACAGCAAGAAGCTGGCCTGGGCCGACAAGGACCTGCGGCTGTGGTGGGTGGACATCGGCGACAAGAAGGCAGTGCAGGTCGATCAAGCCAGGTACGGTGAGATCACCAACTATTCTTTCTCCGCTGACAGCAAGTGGCTGGCGTACGACAAGAACGCGGACAACGGCTACTCGGTGGTCTATCTGTATGCACTCGGAGACCGCAAGATCACGCCCATTACCACCAGCATGACCAACAGCTACGCGCCGCTTTGGGACCCCGACGGAAAGTATCTCTACTTCCTCTCCGACCGGGACTTCAACGAGGTGCTGGGCAACATTGATTTCGAGTTCGCGAATCCGAAGACCACACGGGTCTACGTGGTGACGCTGCGGAAGGACGAAGCCTCGCCGTTCCCGGCGATGAGCGACGAAACCGAAATCAAGAAAGAGGAGGCCACGGAACCGCCGGCGACTCCGGGCAAAGTATCCAGCAAGGGGGAAAAGAAACCGGAGTCCAAGGAAGCCGACAAGGATAAAGGCAAGGAAGCCAAGGACAAGGATAAAGAGAAGGAAAAACCCAAGGACTTCCACATCGACCTCGAGGGCATTCAGGACCGGGTGGTGGCACTGCCCACCGATCCCACCGTGATCCGGACCTTCCTGGTGGCCAAGGGGTACATCTACTACTCGACCGTCCCGGCGCAGGGTTTGTCGGGGCCAATCCCGGGCGAGACCTCCGCGGTTCGGGTCTTCGATCTGAAAGAGAAGAAAGAAAAAACTCTGATCGAGAATGTCGATCGTTTCGCGCTCTCCTTTGATGGCGCGAAGTTGCTCTATGAAGCCGGCGGCGGACCCAACGGACACACCTATGGCATCATCGATGCCAAGCCGGATGGGGCGAAGAAAGTGGGCGACGGAACCCTCAACCTGGCGGGGATGAAACTGGAAGTGGATCCGCCCCAGGAGTGGAAGCAGGTTTTCAACGAAGTATGGCGGCAGGAACGCGACTACTTCTTTGAAGCTGCAATGAACGGGGTCGACTGGCAGAAGATGCACGACAAGTACGCGCAGTTGCTGCCCTGGGTGGCCGACCGCTACACCCTGACCTACATCCTGGGTGAGATGATCGGCGAGCTTTCCAACTCCCATACCTACGTGGGGGGTGGAGATTATCCCGAACTTCCGCACACCAACGTGGGCTTGCTGGGAGCCGACTTCGAGGCCGATGCCGGCGGCATGTACCGCTTCAAAAAGATTTACCCCGGCGAAAACTGGCACGCGGATCTTCGTTCTCCGCTGACCGAGCCCGGGGTAAATGTGAAGGAAGGGGATTACCTGCTGGCCATCAACGGGCGCCCGGTGAAGGCGCCACAGAACCCGTTTGAACTGCTGGTGAACACGGCCAATGAAACCGTGACCTTGAGCGTAAACTCCAAACCTTCAGAGGAGGGTGCCCGCAGCGTGCAGGTGAAGCCGATTGCGGACGAGGACTCGCTCCGGGAAAACGCGTGGATTGAAGCCAATCGCAAGAAGGTCGAGGCCGCCACCAACGGCCGCGTCGGCTACATCTACATCCCCGACATGGGCGCGCCCGGCTTGAATGCTTTCGTGAAACAGTACTTCCCGCAGATCCGTAAAGAAGGGCTGATCATCGATATCCGCTACAACGGCGGCGGGTTTGTCGATCAACTCATCTTCGAGCGGCTGCGCCGGGTGCTGGCAGGCATGGACTCAGCCCGCAACTTTGAAAGCAACACGGTTCCGCCAAACGTCTTCCACGGATCGATGCTCGCGCTCACCAACCACTACGCGGCCTCCGACGGCGACATCTTCAGCTACTTCTTCAAGTACTACAAGCTGGGGCCGCTCATTGGAACCCGCACCTGGGGTGGTGTGCGCGGCATCCGCGGCAACATCCCGCTCATGGATGGAGGCTTCATCACGCGGCCGGAGTTTGCCCGCTACGACTTGAACAGCAAGTGGGTAGTGGAGAACAAAGGCGTACAGCCGGACCTGGTTATTGACAACCGTCCGGAGGATTACGTCAAAGGCAAAGACCCGCAACTCGACAAGGCGATCGAGATGGTGATGAAGTCGATCCAGGAGAATCCCAAGAAGCTGGCGCCGCGGCCTCCGGATTTGCCGGCGTATCCCGAGGGACCGGGTTTTTAGCCGATTTCTCGCACCAGCAGGAATGAAAACCACGGCCGCCGGGCAATCAGGCTCCGGCGGCCGTTTTTGTCTGGATGGGCTCGGAAAATCGCTTATCTATCTTCTTGCGAATGCGCCGGACCTCCATGAAGGTCAGCGCGGTCATGGTGCAGATCAGACTGGCGAACAGGATCATCAGGATGGAATCCATCGTTTCAATCCCCCTCTTTTCCAACGCGCTCCTGTGGAATCTAAACTATACAAGGAACTGTACCAAGAATTGGACATATCCAAAGGCCGTACCGGGTTGGCTGTTCTGATTCCCGGACAAGTGCCGGATGGACAGCAACCCGGGCGAAAATGGCCAGGGGTCGGTATAATAGGACCTTCATGCCAAAGTATTCGATTGTCGTCCCCCTGCATAACGAGGAGGAGAATGTCACTGAGCTCTACGACCGTCTTAAGGCGGTCATGGAGGTCAACGGCGAGAGCTTCGAGCTGGTGCTGGTAGACGATGGCTCGCGCGACCGGACTTTCAGCCTGCTGCGCGAGATCGCGGCGGTCGACAGCCGGATCACGGTGGTGCGTCTGCGCCGCAATTTCGGGCAGACCTCGGCGCTGGCGGCCGGGTTTGACCATTCCCAGGGCGAGTACATCATCGCCATGGACGGCGATCTGCAACACGATCCCGCCGACATTCCCGTCTTCCTGGAGAAGATTGCGGAGGGCTATGACATCGTCAGCGGGTGGCGTAAGCAGCGCATCGACAACTTGTGGCTGCGCCGCATTCCATCGCGCTGCGCCAACTGGCTGATGGCCAAGTTGAGCGGAGTGGACATTCACGACTTTGGCACCACGTTCAAGGCCTACCGCCGGGACATTCTGGAGCAGGTTCCGCTCTACGGAGAGCTGCACCGCTTCATTCCTGCGCTAGCATCGTGGCATGGAGCTTCCATCTGCGAAGTGCCCATCCGCAATATCAATCGTGAACGGGGAGTGTCGCACTACGGTATTTCGCGGACCTTCCGCGTGTTCTTCGACCTGATCACCATCCGCTTCCTGCTGCGCTATCTCTCGCGTCCGCTGCACTTTTTCGGGACGCTGGGCATGATCAGCATCTTCGCGGGCAGTGGGGTCACGCTGTGGCTGTTCGCGGAAAAGTTCCTGCGACACCTCAGCATCATGGCGGAACACGGTCCGCTGATGATTTTTGCCGCGGTGCTGCTGCTGGCAGGTTTCAACATGCTGGCAATCGGACTTCTGGGCGAAATGCAGGTGCGGCACTACCACGAGCCCAGCCGGCGTGCGCCCTATTCCGTGGACCGCGTGGTGCGCGCGCAAGGCAGCGAAGAGCACACGATTTCGGAGTAGTCCCCCTCATTAGTTTTGTCATCCCGGCCAACGGGAGGGATCTGCATTTTTTCTGCAGGGACGCCGGCGCTACTGGAAAGCCTCTTTGTTCACTACATACGGCATCTGGGTGACGTCGCCGCCGTAGTTTCTTTCCAGCACATCAATCAGGCCTTGGACGGTGCGTCCCGCCATCCCCTGGTTCGGGTCAGGGGAGAGACGGGTAATTTTTCCCGCACTGGCGAAGTGGGGAAGCAGGCGGCAGCGGTCGGCGATGGCAGGATCGCGCAGCGGAGAGTCGGCGGGCAGGGGTTCTTTCTCGTAGACGTCCAGGGCCGCCCCGGCGATCCAGTTTTGCTTCAGCGCCTTCGCCAGCGCGGCCTCGTCCACGACCGGACCGCGCGAGGTGTTCACCAGGAAGGCGGCCGCCTTCATCATCTTCAGCGTGCGCTCATTGAAAAGATGGTAGGTGGGCGTGTCGCTTTCTCCCTCACGCAGCAGCGGCACGTGGACGCTGACAAAATCCGCTTCCGAGATGGCTTCCTCCAGGCTCACATACTTGATCCAGGTCTTGTCACGGCAGATGCCGCGGTCGTGGCGCAGGTCCTTTACCTCCTGAATCGCCTTGATGTAGGCGTGATTCTGGTAGGCCGGGTCATAGCACAGCATGTTCATGTCGAAGCCGGTGCACTTTTTGATCATGGCCAGGCCGATGCGCCCGGTGCCGATGATGGCAATGGTCTTTCCGGTGACTTCGTCGCCCAGGAAAGGCAAGTAGGGGTGCCAGTATCCCCACTGGTTTTCCCGCGTCAAGTGCTCGGCGGTCCATAATCTGCGCGCCAGCGCCCCGAGAATGAAGAAAGCGAATTCCGCCGTAGCTTCAGTCAGGACGTCGGCGGTGTGGGTGAAGGGAACTTTATAGCGATTGGCGTCGGCACGGTTAATGTTGTCGAAACCCACCGCGATCTGCGCCACGACTTTCAGCTTGCCTTTTCCGGCCTCGAACACTTCGGCGTCGATCTGATCCCGCAGGGTGGTGATTAACCCGTCGATGCCAGACTTCACTTTTTCAAGGACGAGGCTCTTGGGCGGCGCTTCCGGCCTGGGGTAGACCTCGACTTCATAACCTCGTTGACGCAGCAGTTGCAGGGATTCCCCGATATCGGCAGTAGCAAAGACGCGAAATTTGTTGGTCATTCTGGTCTCAGATCAGGTTCTCTCGGTTGGATTACGTGCAGATACACTCTCGCATCCCACAGGCGAGGGCAAACGAAGATGATACTACTTCGCGGCGGTAGTTGCTCTTCAACCGAGAGACGGGTCCCCGCCCGTGCAGCTGCGGTAGAGCGCCAGCGATGATTCGTACCGCGGATCTATAATAGAGAGCCTTTTACAGTCCAACCGACAGGACGCCTTCGGCCTCGTGCGCGTTTTTCTTTACGCCCATGAGTTCCACGGCCTTGTGGGCGATATGTTCGGCGCTGACTTCGAATTCCTTGATCAGTTCCCAGGGGGCGCCGGAGTCGCCGAAGCGGTCTTTTACGCCAATCGCGCCGGTGATGACAGGAACGCCATAAAGAACTGGACTCTCTGTAATCACGCTGCTCACGCGCCAGGCCAGCGCGCCGATCTGGTGCTCTTCGGCGGTAATGATGACACCGGTTTCACGCGCCGCATGCAGGATGGCCGCAGCATCAATCGGCTTCAAGGTGTGGAGATTGAGGATACGGGTTTCGTAGCCAAAATCTTTCTTCAAAATCCAGGCCGCGCGCATGGCCTCCGGCACCATCGGACCGCAGGCGATGATGGTGAGATCTTCTTTTTCGCTGCGATAGTCGCGGGCCAGAACGGTTTCGAAGGCTTCCAGGAAATCCGGCGATTCCCGGCGCAGGCGAATGACATTGGCCCGCCCGAACTCGAAAGGTGTGTCTTCGCGGGTGACGATGGGAGTGGCTTCGCGGGCGAAGCGAATGTACTTCGGTCCCTGGTACTGCAGCAGCAGGTGGTCGGTCGCCTTGCGGGTCTCGATGGCGTCGCAGGGCACCACCACCGACATGTTGGGCAAGCCGCACATGGCGAACAGGTCTTCGAGCGCCTGGTGGGTGGCGCCATCGGGACCGACCGAGACGCCGCCGTGGGCTCCGGCAATCATCACGTTGAAATTGCCGTAGCACACCGAGGTGCGGATCTGGTCGAGATTGCGCGCGGCTGCGAAGATGCCGTAGGTGCCGAACACCGGCAGCAGTCCTTCCTTCGCGAGCCCGGCTGCGGCAGAGGTGGCGGATTGCTCGGCAATGCCCATGCTGATCCAGCGGCGCTTGCGCTCGGGTTTCGAGGCGTAAAAATCGCTGATGGTGATGGAACCGGAAATGTCGAGCCCAAGACAGACCACGCGCTCGTCTTCACCGTTCTTCGCCAGTGACTGGCCAAAACCTTTGCGGGTCGGTTCCATCTTCACCTTCATGGTGTCGGTCGCGTTCCACCAGTAGTTGCGGCTGAACTTGGGCATCTTGGCATCAAGACGCCGATCCACTTCGACCTGGTAGAACTTCGCGACGTCGAGCATTTTCTGATGGGGAATTCTGTCGGTGACTTCGAGTTCGGCGAGAGCCTTCAGTAATTCCTCATGGTTGGGAGACCTGCCATGCCATCCTGCCAGATCCTCCATGAAGCTGACGCCCTTGCCCTTGACCGTTTCCGCCAGGATGACCACCGGTTTTCCGCAGCCGGACTTCGCCTTTTCCAGGGCGTCGACCACCTGCTGCATGTCGTGTCCGTCGATGCGCATAACGTCCCAGCCGAAGCTGCGATATTTTTCGTCCAGCGGGTCCACATTCATGACATCGGAGACCTTGCCATCGATCTGCAGGCGGTTGCAGTCCACAATGCCGACCAGGTTATCCAGCTTGTGGTGGGACGCTTCCATGGCGGCTTCCCAGATCTGGCCTTCCTGCTGTTCGCCATCGCCCATGATGCAGAACGTCCGGTAATTCTTGTCGGCCAGCTTGCCCGCCAGGGCGACGCCCACGGCGATCCTCAGCCCCTGTCCCAGCGAGCCGGTGGAGACTTCAACGCCGGGCAGCTTGAGCCAGTGCGGATGCCCCTGGTAGGGAGTCCACAGCTTGCGGAGCAGGGCAACATCCTCGACCGGGCAGAACCCGGCGAACGCCAGCCCCAGATAGAGGCTGGGAGCCTTATGGCCGGTCGACCAGATGATGCGGTCGCGGTCGGCCCAGGCGGCGTTCTTGGGGTCATGGTCGGCAACTTTCAGGTAGAGAGCGGCGGTGATGTCCATGATGGAAAGCGTGCCCCCGGCGTGGCCGGAGCCCGCGGCGCACAAGGCGACCAGATCGTATCCGCGCATCAGCTTGGCGGAGTCTTTAAGTTCTTCGACCGAGTAATCTCGAATGATCGTGCCGCTGGTGGAATCCTTGATGGCCATGGGCTGCATCCTCGCGGGAGCGCATGAAAAGCGGGCGCGCGTGTCCCTGCAGAACGAGCCTAGACTTGAACAACCTGCGAATCAGTGAGTGAGATCACAAGCGGGAGTGACCGATGAACAGGAAGGCCGATTGCCCTAGAACTGCCAGCGGGTGGCCTTGCCCATGAAGTCTTCCTCCGACAGTCCGAAGGCAAGGCGGGGCCGCACCACGTAGACCGGGTCGGCAAAGCCCGACATGTCAAAATTGTATTTTTTCTGATACCGGCTGGCGAATCTCTTACGCAGACCGGGCTCGGTAGTCGTCTCCGCCAGCCCTTCGACGACCACCGCTTCATTCGCCTTCTCAGTGCCGATTACGCAACGGGGATTTAAGGTCAGGTTGCGGGCTTTGCGGGATTCGTTCCCGGTGCTGAACAGGAAAGCGCCGTCGAGCCACAGGCCCCAGACGACCATGGTGTGCGGAGAGCCATCGGGACGCACGGTGGAGATCCAATAGTTGTGTGATTTTTCCAGCCGCTGCCGCGCCCAACTCCAGGGCAGCAAGCCTTTCTTGCCTTTGGGAATGCCGTAGCCCGGCATGTAGGGACGGCTCAGGTTCAGGTTCCGAGTTTTTCCTGGTGGTTGACACAGGTAGAAATCGCTGTCAGCCGCTGGAAGTCTTTGCCGGGTTCGAGAGGCTCTATCGGAAAAGCTTTTCGAAAGCAAGGAACAACCCGGCTGCAGCCAGGCACACCACGATCAGCGCCCAGCGCGTTTTGTAGAGCTTGCTCTGTAAGTTGTCCGTGGACAGCCTCTCGATCTACAGGTTCCGCTTGGTCCAGTCTTCGATCCGCTGCTGGGCCTTGTTCAAGTTTTCCAGCGAATTGGCTACGCTAAACCGCAGGTAACCTTCGCCATAGTCGCCAAACGCTGTGCCCGAAAGGCACGCCACTCCGGCGTCTTCGAGCAATGCATCTGCCAGCTTTTTCGACTTCCATCCCGTCCCGGTGATGTTGGGGAAAACGTAGAACGCGCCCTTCGGCATGCGGCAGGAGAATCCCTTGATGCGGTTCAACCCCGCCACGAAGGAATCGCGGCGGCGCATGAACTCCAGGCGCATCTTCTCGACCGACGATTGATCCCCCTTGATCGCTTCGATGCCCGCGATCTGCGTGAAACTCGCAGTGCACGAGTTGGAGTTGGTCATCAGCCGGGTGATGTGGGTTGCCAGATCCGGACGCATGACGCCGTATCCCATTCGCCAGCCGGTCATGGCATAGGTCTTGGAGAAGCCGTCGAGCAGAATGGTGCGATCCTTAAAGCCGGGCACCGACATGATGGAATAGTGCTCACCCTCAAAAATCAGGCGGCTGTAGATTTCGTCGGAGAGCACGATGATGTTGCGGTCGCCAATGACTTTGGCGATGTCGCGAATGTCCTGCCTGGTCAGCACGCCGCCGGTCGGATTATGCGGCGAATTGATGATGATGAGCTTGGTGCGGTCGGTGATCAACGACGCCAGTTCGTCCACGTCAAAGCCGAAATCTTTCTTCTCCTGCAGGCGGATGGGCACCGGACGAGCGCCCACATAATTGATCATCGACTCGTAAATGGGGAAGCCGGGATTGGGATAGATGACTTCATCTCCCGGATCAGCTAACGCCAGGATCGTAAAGAAAATAATTGGCTTGCCGCCGGGGACGACTACCACTTCGTCGCTCTTTACCTCCACGCCGCGGGTGCGGCTGACTTCCTCGGCGATGGCCTGGCGCAACTCTGGCAGTCCGGCCGAGGGACCGTAGTGCGTCCAACCCTTGTGCAGTGCCTGGACGGCGGATTCCACGACGTTGGCCGGGGTATCGAAATCTGGTTCGCCAATTTCGAGGTGAATAATCTGTTTGCCCTGACGCTCCAGGGCGCGCGCCTTGTTCAGAACTTCAAAGGCGGTTTCGGTGCCGAGACGCGACATGCGCTCGGCCAGGCGGAGTTCGTACTGTGTGGCGGGTTCCATAGTCGCAAAGGTGGTCATTATACCCCCAACCGGGCTGGCTTGGCCTGAGGCTATTGTTTCGCAGCGCTGGAGCCGAGTCAGGGATGCGGGTCACAGGTGTTGGTGACGGGAGGTATGGAGTGCCTGGGCAGCGCCAGCGGTTTCAGGGAATCCGAAAATTCGTCAATTCCCTCCGGTATCATGGTGACTGGCTCATGTTCTCTCACCGCACCGACTGGAAGCTGACTGCGAATCGTTTCACCGAAGCACAGCGGGAGGTGCTGGCCGCGGGCACGGAAATGCTCGATCTGACCGTGTCGAATCCGGTTCGCGCAGAGCTTCACTACGATGCGGAAACCATTCTCGGCGCCCTGGCCCAGCCCGAAGCCATGGATTACGACCCTCAACCCAAGGGGCTGCGCAGCGCGCGCGAAGCCGTTGCCAAGTACTACCGCGAACAGCACGAAGAGTTCGATGTCGATCCCGAGGCGCTGGTGCTGACCACCAGCACCAGCGAAGGCTATTCCTACGTTTTCCGTCTGTTATGCAATGCGGAGGACGAGATCCTGGTGCCCAAGCCGAGCTACCCGCTGTTTGAATTCCTGGCCGATCTCGAGGACGTGAAACTGGTGCCCTATCCGCTGATCTACGATCACGGATGGCAGATCGATTTTCCTTCGCTCTACAAAGCGGTGAACCACCGCACCCGCGCCGTGGTCGTGGTGCATCCCAACAATCCCACGGGATCCTATGTCGAAGACCTGGAACGGACCGCCCTGAACGATTTCTGCCGCCAGTACGATCTCGCGCTGATCGTGGACGAAGTGTTCCTCGACTATGCTCACGACGGGGCGCCGCGCCCGACGTTTGCCGTGAACCAGCCCGCGCTGACCTTTACCCTGAGTGGCCTGTCGAAGATCTCCGGCTTGCCGCAGATGAAATTGGCATGGATCGTGACCAGCGGCCCCAAAGAAAAAGTCACCGCCGCCATGGGACGGCTGGAGGTGATAGCCGATACCTATCTCTCGATGAATGCTCCCATTCAGCTGGCGGCTGCGGTGCTGCTCGAACAGCGAAAGAGCGTCCAGCCGCTGCTGATCGACCGCTTACGCTCCAATCTTGAAGAACTCGACCGCCAACTGGCAAAGCAGAAAACCTGTACCCGGCTGGACGTGCAGGGCGGCTGGTACGCGGTTCTGCGCGTCCCGGTGAAGCAGCCGGATGAAGACCTGGCGATCGACCTGATCCGGAAAATGTCGGTCGTAGTGCATCCCGGGCACTTTTATGACTTTCCCTCCGATGGATACCTGGTGGTGAGCCTGATCACGCCACCCGGAGTGTTCCGGCAGGGAATCGGGCGGGTGCTGGAAGCGTTGCGGGATTAGCGCGCCATTGGTTTTCCCCTGCCCTTCGTCTTATACTGCCCGCCTATGCCAATCGTGGAAAAACACCCTCCCGGCTCCTTCTGCTGGATTGAACTGGCCACCAGCGATCAGAAAGCCGCCAAGAATTTCTACGGCGCACTTTTCGGATGGAGCGCCAGCGATGCTCCCATGGCGCCCGGCGACTTCTATACCACGTTTCAACTGGAAGGCCGCGATGCGGCGGCCGCATACTCGCTACGCAAAGAGCAACGCGCCCAGGGCGTGCCCGCGCACTGGATGTTGTACATCGCGGTAGAGAGTGCCGACGCCACCACCAGGAAAGCCGCCGAACTCGGCGGCAACGTGCTGGTGCCGGCGTTCGACGTCGCGACTTTCGGGAAGATGGCTGAGATTCAGGATCCCACGGGGCCCATCTTTTCCATCTGGGAGCCGAAAGCAAACATGGGAACGGGCATCACCGGGGTCGGCGGCACGCTGTGCTGGGCGGACCTCAGCTCTCCGGATCCGGTGCGAGCCGCCAGGTTCTACCGCGAGTTGCTGGGTTGGACCATGACCGCAGACCATGACGACAACCCAGCCTCGGGCTACCAGCACATCAAGCTGGGAGAGGGCTTTGTCGGCGGCATCCTGCCCAACACCGAGCCCGATTCCAAGATCCCTCCGCACTGGTTAGCCTATTTTCAGGTCACCAATTGTGACATGACCGCCGCCAAAGCCAGGGAACTGGGCGCGGGCTTTCTGCTGCCACCCACCACCATGGAAGGGGTGGGACGCATGGCGGTCATCGCCGACCCGCAGCGGGCGGTATTTGCCATCTTCCAGCCGCTTCCGAGAAAGCAATGATCGACACCATTGACCATGGGGCGGTGAGAGAACTGCGCCTGAATCGTCCTCCGGCGAACGCTCTCTCCCCGGAACTGATTTCGGCGATCACCCGGGCGGTCGACACCGCCGGCCAACACGGGGTGCGCGCGCTGCTGCTTTCCGGCAGTCCGGGACGCTTCTGCGGCGGGCTCGATGTGCCCTTGCTGCTGACTCTGGACCGTGCTTCGGTGACCGCGGCCTGGCGCGACTTTTACAGCATGATGTGCGTGCTGGCTGCCTGCCCGGTTCCCCTGGCGGCGGCCATCACCGGCCACGCTCCCGCCGGTGGAACCGTGTTGGCGCTGTTCGCTGACTACCGCATCGTTGCCGAGGGCGATTGGAAACTGGGGCTCAATGAGGTACAGGTTGGACTGACCTTGCCTCCGATCATCTTCTCGGTACTACACCGCTTGATCGGCGCACATCAGGCGGAACGGCTGGCGGTGGCCGGTTTACTGGTTTCCCCCACCGAAGCGCTGCGCATCGGACTGGTGGATGAAATCGTTCCCCCGGCGCAGGTGGTCGAACGGGCCATCGAATGGTGTCAGGGCATGATCGCTCTGCCGGAAGCAGCGATGACGGCTACCCGGCAGCAAGCCCGGTCCGACTTGACCAGGCTCACGGAGCACGGTTTCGCGAACGAACTGGAAGACATCGTCAACATGTGGTGGAGCGAGGAAACTCAGTCGGTGCTGCATGCGCTGGCGGACCGGTTGGCGAAGAAAGGCTAGGGGCAGTGATCTCGGCCCTGGCCTCGATAGTCTCTTCACGTGTTGTGACGTCATCCTGAGCCCGCTAGGGCGAAGGATCTGGCGTGCGGCGACTGTGCTGTGTGAGTGTTCGGTACTCCACGCCAGATCCCTCGACCGGCTGAAATACGCCGGCTCTCGGGATGACGTCTTTTGGTTGGAATCAAAGATCTCGGAGGCTCAGCGCTTCACCAGAAACGGGTTAGTCTCGCGCTCATTGCCGATGCTGGTGAGCGGTCCGTGGCCCGGCACCACCACCGTGTCATCCGGCAGCGCGAGTACGGTTCCGTGCAACGACTGAATGATCTTCTCGAACGAGCCACCGGGTAAGTCGGTGCGACCAATGCTGCCGGCGAACAGCGTGTCGCCCGCCACCAGCGTTTTCTCGGCCGGGAAGTAGAGGCAGACGCTGCCTTCCGTGTGTCCGGGAGTATGCAGGACGGTGGCCTTGATGGTTCCCGCCTGCACGGTATCGGCTTGCCCCACGCTCTGGTCGATCTCCACTTTTCCTGGCGGCTTCATTCCAACCCAGGCTGCCTGCGCATCCAGCATTTTCAGCAGGGCATGGTCATTCTGGTTCAGCAGGATGGGAGCCCCGGTGACCGCACGCAGTTTCATTGCTCCACCCACGTGATCAATGTGCGCGTGGGTGATCACGATCTGCTTGACCTGGAGATGGTGCCGGCGAATCAATTCGAGGACGTCCTCGATATCGTCGCCCGGGTCGATGACCATGGCTTCACGCGTGGTCTCATCGCCAATCACCGAGCAGTTGCACTGCAGAGGTCCGACAGGAAGGATTTCGTGAATCATGGAAGTCGGTCGTTGGTTCCTGGTCGCCCGTCACTGGTTGCCGGCCTCTTCGCTCCGCCAGGCCGGCGAGCAACCACTAACGACCAGTCACGCTATTTCTGCTGGGGAGCCGGAGGCGGCGTGGCCGGGGCTGCGGGCTGCGTCTTTACGGGTGCGGCTTTGATGCCTTGCAACACCGAGTTGGGACCGCTTCGCTTCGAAGCGTAGATGGAAAGCGTGATGGAGGTCACCATGAAAATGATAGCCGACCAGGTGGTGGCTTTCGACATGGCGGTGGCCGCGCCGCGCGGACCGAACGCGGTCTGGCTGCCCATGCCTCCGAAGGCGGCAGAGATGTCGCCGCTCTGGCCGCTCTGCAAGAGCACGACGATAATCAGGAAGAAGCTGACGATAATGTGGACAATCGTGATCAGAATAATCATGGCAAATTTGAAATGACCAGTCGGCACCTGCCAACCGGACCGTATGCGGCGGCACGCCGCTATCCCCCTGTTTCAGATAGGTGCATTGGTGCGGAAGGGGGGATTTGAACCCCCACGCCTTTCGGCGCCACCCCCTCAAGATGGTGTGTCTGCCAGTTCCACCACTTCCGCACGTCAAAAACTGCCTTCATGCCCCCGAGCCTTGGACCAGAATAAATGGCAGGGATATCCCGTCGGGCCTCCGGAGCCGATCATAATCTTATCATGTGACCGCTTTCAGGGGAGTCCATGCGCCGGGGTTTCGGCCCGGAGCGATCTAGTACTTCACGATTGCGGAAAACGACTTGGGATCGAGACTGGCTCCTCCGACCAGAGCTCCGTCAATTTCCTCCTCGGCCATCAGCGTCTTTGCGTTTTCGGGCTTCACTGAACCCCCATACAGGATGCGCAGTCCGCCGGCGAATTCATCGCCAAAGGCCTTGGCAGCTTCGCCGCGGATCAACTGGTGCGCATCGGAAGCCATTTGCGGCGTGGCGGTTTTCCCGGTGCCGATGGCCCAGACCGGCTCGTAGGCCACGACCAGTTTCCCGGCTTTCTTGGCCGAGACCGCATGGAACGCCCGCAAGCACTGCCGGCGCAGCACATCTTCGGTCAGGCCGGCTTCGCGTTCTTCCAGCACTTCTCCCACGCATACGATGGGCGTGAGTCCGGCTTCGAGCGCGACTTTCAATTTCAGGTTCACGATGTCGTCGGTCTCTCCGAAATACTGGCGGCGTTCGGAGTGCCCGAGAATGACATGGGTACAGCCCACGGCGAGTAACATGCCCGAACTGATTTCCCCGGTAAAGGCACCTTCTCGTTTCCCAATGCATGTCCTGGGCGCCAATGGACACATTGCAACCTTGAGCCGCTTCGATCGCCACCGCCAGATCGACAAAAGGCGGGCAGACCGCAATTTCATCGCGCGCGTGATCTTTCACCAGCGGCAGGAAAGCCTGGAAGAAGTCTCGAGTTTGATCCGGGGTCTTGTACATCTTCCAGTTGGCGGCGATTAATTTTGTGCGGGGCATGGAATCCTTTCGGCAAGCCGTTTGGTGGATCAACGCTTGTCAGTGAGGGCCTCGACGCCCGGCAATTTCTTACCTTCCAGAAATTCCAGCGACGCGCCTCCGCCGGTGGAGATGTGAGTGACGTGATCGGCCACTCCGGCTGCGCGCAGCGCCGACACCGAATCGCCGCCGCCCACGATGGAGGTCGCTCCCGGGTTGTCGGCAATCGCATGCGCGACTTTGAACGTTCCCTTGGAAAACGGCGACACTTCAAACACGCCCATGGGCCCGTTCCATACGATGGTGCGCGCCCGTGAAATCTCCTCAGTGAAGATTTCAATGGTTTTTGGTCCAATATCGAGCGCCATCATGTTGGCGGGGATGGCATGCCCGCTGGCGATGATGTGCGTAACTGCGTTGACGTCGATTCTTTCCGCGACCACGTGATCCACCGGCAAAAGGAGTTTCAGCTTTCGCGTCTTGGCTTCCTGCAGCAGTTGCCTGGCCAATTCGATTTTGTCTTCTTCCACCAGCGATTTGCCGACTGGCTCGCCCTGCGCTTTCAGGAAGGTGTAAGCCATGCCGCCGCCAATGATGAGCGCGTCCACTTTGTGCATCAGGTGCTGGATGACGCCGATCTTGTCGCTGACCTTGGCCCCGCCCAGAATGGCGATGAAAGGCTGCTCGGCGTGCTGTATCGCCTTGCCCAGGTATTCCAACTCTTTCTCCATCAGCAACCCGGCGGCAGATTTCTGCACGAACCTGGTAATGCCGACGGTGGAGGCGTGGGCGCGATGGGCCGTCCCAAACGCGTCATTCACGTAATAGTCGGCGAGCGACGCCAGTTGCTTCGAAAACTTTTCGTCGTTGGCTTCTTCTTCCAGCGTGGAAGCGCAGATTCTCCAGCAGCAGGGTCTGGCCTTTTTCCAGCTTGCCCGCCATCTCTTCGGCTTCCAGGCCGACGCAGTCGGGGCAGAAGCCCACATTCTCTCCGCGCGCCAGCTCGCGATCGAGCAGCATGCGCAGCCGTTCGGCGACCGGCTTCAGACTCATCTTGGGGTTGGGCTTGCCCTTGGGACGTCCCAGGTGCGACGCCAGAATCAGTCGCGCCCCGTGACGCAGGGCATACTCGATCGAGGGCAAGGTTTCGCGGATGCGGGTGTCGTCCATCACCCGCTCCATCTTCCAGCGGAACATTAAAGTCCACGCGCATGAAGATGCGGTGATCGTTGAGGGAAAGGTCGCGAATGGAAAGCTTGGACATGCTGATGGTCCTCTTGAGTTTCGGCATCACGGCCTCGATGCGGTCGTGGGGAGGGCGGGGGACGCCCTCCCTGGCGCCGGCAGAATGCCGCTTTAGAGCCCTTTGCTGCCCAGGTAATTGATCAGGTCGCGGACGCGGCAGGAGTATCCCCACTCATTGTCGTACCAGGAGATGACCTTGACGCAATTGCCGCCGACGACCAGGGTCATCAGCGCATCGACGATCGAAGAATAGGGGTTGCCCTTGAAATCCGCCGACACCAGTTCTTCTTCCTCGTATGCCAGATAACCCTTGAGCGGGCCGGATTCCGAGGCCTTTTTCAAGGCGGCGTTTACTTCTTCTTTCGTCGTCTTCTTCTCGACGAATGCCACCAGGTCCACCACCGAAACGTTGGGCGTGGGCACGCGCATGGCGAAGCCATCGAGTTTGCCGCCATTTCAGGGATGACGAGTTTCAGCGCCTTGGCCGCCCCGGTCGAAGTCGGGATCATGGAAACCGCCGCGGCCCGGGCGCGCCGCAAATCCTTGTGCGGAAAATCGAGAATCACCTGATCGTTGGTGTAGGAGTGGATCGTGGTCATGGTGCCGTTGACGATTTTGAAGTTGTCGTGAACCACTTTCGCGATCGGCGCCAGGCAGTTGGTGGTGCAGGAAGCATTGGAAATGATGTGATGCTTCGCCGGATCGTAGACCTGGTGGTTCACTCCCAGCACGATGGTGACGTCCTCATTCTTCGCCGGGGCCGAGATGATTACCTTCTTCACCGTGCCACGCATGTGCTTGCGGGCGTCATTGGCATCGGTGAAACGGCCCGTCGACTCGAGCACCACCTGCGCCCCTACCGATTCCCACGGCAGCTTGGCCGGATCTTTTTCCGCGAAAACCTTGATCGTCTTGTTGTCGACGGTAATGCTGTCGGCGCCCGACGAGATCTTGTGTGACAGGTTCCCGAGGATGGAGTCGTACTTCAACAGATGAGCGAGCGTCTTGGGATCGGTGAGATCGTTGACCGCCACGAATTCGATGTTGGGATCGTTGAGCGAGGCCCGCAGGACATTGCGTCCGATGCGTCCGAAACCATTAATGCCTACTTTGATTGCCATGTCGCCTCCGAGCAGAGGATGAAAAGCTTACATAAACCTTGGGCCGAAGAAGCAAACAGAAAATGGTAACAGGCTGCGGGACGGGCAGCAAACCACCAGCCCCTTTGGTAATGGACCATGGGGTCAGATATTGGTGCCGGTTATTCGCTGAGCGAACAGCCGCAATCTGCCGGAGGCACATGCGCCTTGAGGAAGCTGGCCACCCGGCCGTAGGCATCAATCTGGTTCTCCACCCGGGCAAAGCCGTGGCCTTCGTTCTCATAAATCTTGTATTCCACGGTCCCGCCGCGCTTCTGGATCGAATCCACCACCTGCTCGGTTTCTTCCTTGGGGCAGCGCGGATCGTGTCCGCCGGCCAGCAGGAACAGCGGCGCCTTCACCTTGTCAATGAAGTGAATGGGCGAGCGGTCTTCGTACAGGGCCTTGTTCTTCACCGGATCTCCCATGGTCGCCAGGTCCGACTCGCGCAGCACCGGGTCTTCGTGCTCGAGTTCGGTGAACCAGTTGACGAAGGGCACGATCGGAACTCCCGCGGCCCATACCTCCGCTGCCTTGGTCACCCCCATCATGGTCAGGTAGCCGCCATAGCTGCCGCCCATCAGGATGACCTTCTTCGGGTCGAGGAACCCGGTCTGCTTGATCCAGTCCGCGGCCGACAGAACGTCTTCGAGATCGCCCCCGCCCATGTCGAACAGGTTCGCCTGCTTGAATTCCTTGCCGTATCCGGTGGAGCCGCGATAGTTGGGCGCAATCACCATGTAGCCCTGGTTGACCATGTGCTGAATGAAGCGGTTGAAAGAATTCACGCTCTGCGACGCCGGGCCCCCGTGCACATAAACGATGGCCGCATTCTTGCCACTGCGCTGCATGTTGAAAGGCACATACAGGAAAGCGGAGATGGTCCATTTGCCATCCTTGCTCGGGTAGTGGACCAGCAATGGCTCGACCATGTCCCCGGGGGGAACACCCGCCATCAACGAGTGTGTGACCTGGCGCGACTTGCCGGTGGCCAGCGCGTAAGTCCAAAGGTCGTTGGGGGCGGTCGCGCCGTTGTGGTGGTAGAGCAGGTGCGAGCCATCCCGCGTAAACGCCGACTCCGATCCCGCCAGCTCGTTCACCCCCTTGGGCAGCGGCAGGGAAGTCGTCTTTCCCGAGGCCAGGTCGTGGAGATAGATCTCTACATAGCCGTCGACGTTGGCGGTCCAGGTAATGGATTTGCCGTCAGCAGAGAAGTTTCCACCCTGAATCTGCCACTTGTCCTGGGTCAGCCAGTTGATTTTTTTCGAGGCGACATCGAGCAGCCCGACGTTGTCGTAGTCGTTCGCGGCACTCGACGTGATCAGGAGTTTCTTTCCGTCAGGACTGAAATGGTTAGCGCGATAGATTTTCTCGCCCTCATGCGGAGTGAGCAGCGTGGACTTCCCCGTGGCCACTTCGGCAATGAAGATGTTGGAATCGGTGCCTTTCGCCTGCTCCTGGGTGTAGACGATCCACTGGCCGTCGCGCGACCAGATGGGGTGGTCGTTGAGTTTGTCTGCCGGGGTGCCGGTGGTGACATGCTTCACCTCGCGCATCAGCATGTCGTAGACGTCGACTTCGTAGACCGAAGACGTCTTCGGCTTCACCGTGTACGCCAGGTAGCGGCCATCGGGTGACCACACCGGATATTCCTCGGCAATCTCCCGCGTCTTGGTCAGGTTCACGACCATGCCGGTCTTCGGCGAAACCAGGAAAATGTCCCACTGTTCGTCGCCGTCGTAGTCGGACATGTAGGCGATCCACTTGCCGTCCGGAGACCAGGTGGGCGCAGTCTGTCGCTGGTCGCTCACCGTGAGTTGCGTGGGCCATCCACCTTCCGCGGGAACCAGCCATAGATTGTTGCGCCCGCTGATGTTGGAGACAAAAACAATGGTCCTGCCATCCGGCGACCACGACGCGCTGCCCACCGAACGCGTCATGTAGAGGCGGTCGATCGACAGGCTCTGCTGGTTCTGCTCGACCTGGGCGTTGGGCTGGCTGGTGACCTGCTTGGGATCGGTGATGGCGTGGGGAACCGGAAGGGTCTGCGCTAGCAAACTGCTGCTCATTGCCATAAGAAGAAGGAACAGTGTGGGCATGAAATTGGCGATTGCTCGCAGGAAAAGTCTAGCAGAATATGGAGTCCGCCCTCGCCCTTGCGCCCGGCGCCACGATTGCCGGAAACCAAACGTGGCGCATGCTCATCTCTCGATGGCTCCGATGTCTCCCAGAGCGCCATGGGGACGCGGCTGGCCCCGTTGATCAGAACCGGTTAACTGAACGGAGCGTGTCGTCGAGCGCACCGTCATCATCACGTTCCCCATGTTTCCGCTGGGGAAGGTCCCCAGAAATTGTCGCCAAGGGTGGCGGCCCCAAGCTGAGTCCCGATTTCAGTGTCGAGATCTCTCCAGAATGTAATCCAGGGAGCGTTCGCGGGATCGGACGGCCAGGTCATAGGCGATTCGTACCAGGTCACCCCGGTCATGTCTCCGAAGTCAGATCCGAAGTCGCTGCCCAGGGTGGCGCCGTAGTTCGTCCGTACCTGTTCCAATACGTGGTTCAGAAAATCATCGCTGCTCACACCGTATCCCGTGTATCCGGCGAGTACGCTGGTGACGCTGTAGCGGGTAAGGGGAATCTGATCCACGGCGCTGCCGCCCGGCGAATACCACAGAACCGCCGGCTGTCCGGCATCGGTTCCCGCCGAGACCACGGAACTGGAATACTGCGTCTCGCCCAGAGAAAGAACCTGATCGATCGCGACGCTCTCCAGATCGCCGACCTTCGGATAATGTTTGCGGCTTAAGTCCGTCCAGGCGGGAACTGGTACCAGGATCTGGCTGAAATCCATACTCCCGATCCGGTTGTACCCGTCGCTGTAAAACTGAAGCAGGGAACCGGCGTACCAGTCCTGGGCGGCTCCGTTCAGTTTGTTGCCCACCACCATCGAGTGAGAAAGGTTCACCGTTTCCACGACGTGAGCATTGCCAATGGTGGCCGCCACTCCCCCGCCGCCCAGGTTAGGCTTGCCCGAGAAGATCGCCGGAATTCCCCTGACTTCATTTTCGGCGACGGTAGAGCTGGTGAGCGTCAGCGATCCGCCGCCCATGTAAACGCCGCCCCCGCGGTAGTAAAACTGGCCGCTTTCGGGCAAGGCGGAATTGTCTTCCACCAGATTTCGGGCGACGGTGCAATTCGTCATGGTCAAGGTTGCCAGGTTGTTCGGTCCTTCCCGCGAGGGTAAACAGCCCACCGCCATAGGCATGCTGCGCGGTCACACGGTCCCCGCTGATGGTGCAGCCCGACAGGGTGGCGTTGTTTCCTTCCCGGTGGTGTTGTCTGCGCCGCCCACGGAGTAGATGCCGCCGCCCGCCGCGCCATAACCGATCGCCGAATTCCCGCTCACCACACAGTTGGTGAGAATCAGGCCGTTCGGCGTAGATACCGCCCCCATAGGTACCGCGATCGCGGCTGCCATTCACATCCCCGGAGATTCGGTTTCCCGACACACTGCAGTTCTCCAGCATCGCGGTCCCCCACACGGCCAGCCCGCCGCCGCGAGCCAAGGTGTAAGGCTGCGATCCTGAACTGATGACTTCCGCCAGTGAGTACCCGCCGGTGATCGTTATATTCTTCAAAGTGAGGTTGCCGTACACGGCCAGGACCCGGGCTGGATTCGTATCTCCTCCGGTCCAAGCGATGGTGATGCCGCGCGGCAGGCTGGAGGCATCCAGGACCACGTCTTTTTGCGCGTAGAGAGCGGACTTGCCGTAATCGCGGTCCGCGTACCCGGCAAAGGTCATGCCCGAGTAAACCTCTCCCTTGAGCACAGAGTGCGCTTCGCCCACCGTGCTGAGCTCGATCGTTTTCCCATCCAGAGTGGGATCAAAGGTAATGGTCGTTCCTGAGCCCGCCTGTGCAAGGGCATCCCTGAGAGTCGTAGTACCCGCCGGCGGTTGCGCCGTATCCGCCAGCGAATTGACGACGAGCAAGTTGCTGGGTATCGGATTGCGGTTGGACCCGTCTCCGCCTCCGCATCCGGCGAGCAGCAGCACGCCCAGCAGAGGGATGGTTAACAATTTGGGAAGATTTCGAGGCGAGACCCAGCGCGCGTCAACCATGGCTTACCTCCACCACCGCAGTTCCTCCGACTACTCTGCACCCGCTGGTCTCTTGCTGCGGTGATGGCGGTCCTAGTGCCCGGTGACCACACCTCCGGCCACGGCCATCGGTTGGCGCGGGATTCTCATTCGGTCGATTCGTCTGGATCGGGACGGGTTAGAAACTTAAGCAGACAACAGGAACCGAGCGGCGCGGCAGCCTACGCTTTCGCGCCCTTGTGAACCTCCACCGTTGTCCACGTCTTGTCTTCCGCATGGCAGATATTTTCCAGCGGACATTCCGCGCACCTGGGGGATCGCGCCATGCACAGACCGCGCCCGTGCCAGATGATCTGGTGCGAGAACAGCGTCCACTTCTCTTGCGGGATGATCTTCATCAGATCCTGCTCGATCTTCTTGGGATCGTTATTCTTCGTCAGTTCCAGCCGCCGCGAGATGCGGTGTACGTGGGTGTCCACCACCACCCCGAGGTTCTTTTTGAACCACGAGCCCAGGACGACGTTCGCGGTCTTACGAGCGACCCCGGGCAGGGTGAGCAAATCGTCCATATTGTCGGGTACCTGGCCGCCAAAATCGCTCACCACCTTCCTGGCTGCTCCCACCACCGACTTTGACTTATTGCGAAAGAATCCGGTGGAGCGGACATCGGGCTCCAGTTGTTCGGGTTTCAGGGCCGCAAAATCCTGCACCGTCGGATACTTCTGAAACAGCGCGGGAGTGACGCGGTTCACGTTGACGTCGGTCGATTGCGCCGAGAGGATGGTCGCCACCAGCAGTTCCCAGGCTGTCTTGTGATGCAGCGCGCAGGTGACATCGGGATATTGCTGGTCCAGCCGCTTAAGAATTTCGTTCACCCGCTCGGGAGAGGTGGGATTGTAGCCCTTGAGACGAGAGGCGCCAGGTCTTGAGGTCGTTGCGGTCTTCGCGGCACCTGGACGGGCCGCGACGGCCTTCTTACCCACCCGAGTTTGCCGCGAGCTCCCACGGCTCTGCTGGCCGCGCGGAACACTCCTTGCTCCCTCGTGGCGTCCCGTCTTGGCGGGTTGGCGGGGAATCACACCGCGTACCATGGACGTCCTCCTGAAAAGCAAACTGATGTTACCAGAAGCATTTGCACGCGGCTCTCGGGTGTCGTTGGTGGTGAGGCTCTTGGTTCCCTTTGGTAATGCTCCCGAACCACGCTCTCTAATTGACTCAGCCGGGACCCCTAGGTAGTCTGAAATCTGAGGAAATCATGGCCGTTAAGTCCATTCAACTCGGGCAGGTCTGGCGCAATGACGCCGATGGCCACGACTACCTGGTCACCAAGATGTACAGCGAAGTGTTTTCCCAGTTTGCCGTTTTGCGCCCCGCCGAGGTCACCGCGCCGGATGCGCCAACGGTGCGTGTGAAAGTCACCAAGAACGCTGGGGAGCTTCGCTCCCGGGCTATACCTTCACCCAGGAAGGTTCGTTCTAGCTCTCGTGCTACCCTGAGGATGCATCCTGAAGATGACGCAGCGGAGCTGCGTCTCGACCAATAAATTTCCAGCTGCTTCTTCATGACGGAAAAAATCCTCGCGGTTCTGTTCGTGTTCATCAAGTCGGTGATCGGCGTTACCGGCTACGGCGGTATTGCCTTGCTGATGGCCATCGAATCCGCCTGCATCCCGCTACCCTCTGAATTGATCATGCCCTTCGCCGGATATCTGGTTCATGAAGGCAGCATGAATTTGCTGTGGGCGGCGACGGCGGGGGCAATCGGGTGCAATCTGGGTTCGCTGGTGGCCTACGAGATCGGTTATTTCGGGGGCCGGCCGCTGGTCGAGAAATATGGACGCTGGATCCTGCTGAGCCGCCGCGAGCTGGATTGGGCCGACCGCTTCTTCCAGCGCTGGGGATACCTGGCCGTCTTCATTGCGCGCCTGTTGCCGGTGGTTCGCACCTTCATCGCGCTGCCCGCGGGAATTGCCCGCATGCCTCGCGGACGCTTTCACATCTATACCTTCCTCGGTTCTTGGCCGTGGTGCCTGGGATTGGCCTGGCTGGGGATGAAGTTGGGAGAAAACTGGCGATCCCTGGGCAAGTACTTTCATCAGTTCGACGCCATCATCGGCGTAGCCCTGCTGGCTGGACTGGCCTGGTTCGTCTGGTCGCACTGGCAGAATCGCATTGCTGCCGCCCAGTGAGGCGGTCGCTCCGCATTTTTCCACCGTACAACTTCCTGAAACCGCGCCGTTTCTTGCCGCATAATCCGCGGTTATCGCACCCATAAAAACAATCAATTTCCTCGGGGAAGCGCCAGCCCCTACATTCACTACTTCCTGCAAGCGGATGGTTTCGCGGGCGCGATTTCCCGGACCCCCCGAGTTGTTCGTCAATCGTGCCTGCGGCGGCAGGTGGACGTGAAGGAAGGTTGCCACTGGTTCTCCGCCCCTGCCATCCCCAGCGCCATCCGCCAGATTCCAGTTTTTCATAAAAAAGGAGCGATTCATGGCTGAACCGAAGATGGAACCGAAGACGGTGTTGGAGTTCGGGAAGAAGAACGAAGCGAAAATGCTCGACCTGCGCTTCACTGACCTTGCCGGGACTCTGGCATCACATTTCATATCCGATTGGTCAGTTGAGCGAGTCCTCATTCGAAGAAGGCTTTGGCATGGACGGTTCGTCCATCCGCGGCTGGGCGGCGATTCACGAAAGCGACATGCTGCTGATTCCCGATGCCAGCACCTGCATGCTCGACCCCTTTACCGACATTCCCACGCTGGTGATGGTGGCCGACGTGATCGACCCGGTGACCAAGCAGCGCTATGACCGCGATCCGCGATACATCGCCCGCAAAGCGGAACTCTACCTGGCGTCCACGGGATTAGCCGATACCGCCTACTTCGGCGCCGAAGCCGAGTTCTTCATCTTCGATAATGTCCGCTTTGACCAGCGCGAGCAGCACGGCTTTTATTTCATTGACGCCGAAGAGGGACGCTGGAACTCAGGCCGCAAAGAGCACAATCTCGGCTATCGCCCGCGCTACAAAGAGGGCTATTTCCCGGTCCCGCCCACCGACCACTATCAGGACCTGCGCAGCGAAATGGTGATGACCATGCAAGACTGCGGCCTCGAAGTCGAGTGTCACCATCACGAAGTGGCCACCGGCGGTCAAACCGAAATTGACCTGAAATTCGATTCCCTGGTGCGCTCCGCCGACCACATGATGCTCTACAAGTACATCGTGAAGAATGTCGCGAATCAGTATGGAAAGACAGCGACTTTCATGCCCAAGCCCATCTTTCAGGACAACGGCAGCGGCATGCATACCCACCAATCGCTGTGGAAACATGGCAAGCCGCTGTTTGCCGGCGATGGTTACGCCGGCATGTCGCAGATGGCTCTCTGGTACATCGGGGGATTGATTAAGCACGGCCCTGCGCTGTCGGCCATCATTGCTCCGACCACCAACTCCTACAAGCGCCTGGTCCCTGGTTTTGAAGCTCCCGTGAACCTCGCGTACTCGCGGCGGAACCGCTCCGCCGCCTGCCGAATCCCCATGTACTCGGCATCGCCCAAGGCCAAGCGGGTGGAATTTCGTCCGCCCGATCCGAGTTGCAATCCCTACATGGCGTTTGCCGCGATGATGATGGCGGGCCTGGACGGAATCGAGAACAAGATCGATCCCGGGCAGCCGCTGGATAAAGACATCTATGACCTCGGTCACGAAGAGCTGGCCAAGGTTCCATCCATGCCCGGGTCGCTGGAAGACGCTCTCGACGCCCTGGAGAGAGACCATGCGTTCCTGTTAAAAGGCGACGTCTTTACCGAAGAGTTGCTGAGCACCTACGTCCAATACAAGCGCACTAAAGAAGTGGACGCCGTGAGGTTACGGCCCCATCCCTTCGAGTTCGCGCTGTACTACGACATCTAGAGGCCAAATCGCGGGAAGGACTCCACCCGTGCTGCATCCCGTAGGGGGAACCGCTGGAGCGGCGAGACGCAGCCGAACTGCGTCTCGTAGGCAGATGCGAATCGGTTGGGGAGTACAATGTGCGCCGTTCTCCTCTTTGGTGCTGGCGTTCTTCCGCAGTCGACTGACTTGCTGCGGGCCGGACTCCACACCATGCTTCGCGGAGACGAACCCGAAGTTCCTGGTGCGGAGGCCCAATGAACCGGTTCCTGTGGATGTTGGCATGTCTGGCGTTGTGCGGAGTGGCGGTGGCGCAGAACGCTCCGGCTTCAGCTTTCGGAAGTAAGGACCGCATGTTCTTTCCCAGCGATACGTTCTGGGGATACGGGCAGTTCGACCTGGCTCCTCCGCACAACGAGATCGATCCCAACATCTGCGCGGCCGATGCCAAGGACTTCGGGGGTGCCAACGCACCCTGCAACGCCTTTGCCCGCTACATGCTCTCTGGTTACGTGGAAGTGCGTCCCTTCGGACGCACCGCACTGCGCCGTTTTTTTCTCTTCGGTGAACCTCGCTTCCTGTTTGGAAAAAATGTGCCTCAGGCCTTCTACACCTGGTCGCCGGCCGGGGATCGGCTGGGAGCGTTCCTGGGGAGCGGGCATCTACATGGGTAAGGGTTTTGAACTGCGCATCACACAACACTTCCTGTTTCAACGATTCGGCGCCCGGGACCAATACCTGGGCACGGCTGATCTGGGGCCCAATGGGCCTTGGGGCCGGTACAATGCCATCGGGGTGCGAAAGTATTTTGGCCAGCGGAGGTATTAATGCGTCTGGGTTGGGTTTCCCGTTTCCTGCTCGCGCTCGCGCTTTGTCTGTTGCTGTTGACCGCCCGCATGCCGGGACAAACCGCAACCGGGTACACTCCCGGACTGGATCCGGCATCGCTCGACCGCGGTGCCGACCCTTGCTTCGATTTTTACCAGTTTTCCTGTGGCGGCTGGCTCAGGAACAACCCTATCCCTCCCGACCAGACGCTCTGGGGAGTCGCCACCAAGCTGCAGGATGAGAACCGGGTCTTGCTGCGCCAGATCCTGGAGACGGCCGCCAAACCCGATCCCAAACGCACCGCGGTCGAGCAGAAAATCGGCGACTACTACGGGGCGTGCATGGACGAAGCCGCGGTCGAGAAGGCGGGACTCAAGCCGCTCGATCCCGACTTGCGGCGGATCGCCAAGTTGAGGTCGATACGCGAAATCGCCGCATACCTGGCCAGCTTCCATGCCCGCGATGTGTTCACCGTCCTGCCGACCGCGACGATTTTTTCTTTCACCGCGGATCAGGATTTCAAGAACTCACAACAATATATTCCCGAAGCCGATCAGGGAGGATTGGGTCTGCCCGACCGCGACTACTACCTCAAAGATGACGCGAAATCCGCGGACCTGCGCCAGAAATATCTCGAACACATGCAGAAGATGTTCGTGCTGCTGGGCGACAAGCCCCTGGCCGCCGCCGAAAATGCCCAGGCATCGCTCTATATCGAAACCGCGTTGGCGAAGGCGTCGCTCACTCGCGTGCAACGGCGCGACCCCTCGGCTCTCTATCACAAGATGAGCCGCGCCCAACTGCAGGCCCTGACCCCTTCCTTTGACTGGAACACATATCTGTCAGGCGTCGGGTTGCCGGGCGCCCAGTCTTTCAATGTGGTGGTCCCCGATTTTTTCAAGGCCCTCGAAACCGAACTTACCACTGAACCCCTGGAGAGCTGGAAGTCGTATCTGCGCTGGCATCTGGTGCACTCCAACGCCCGTTATCTGCCGGACCAATTCGTGGACCTGGACTTCGGATTCTTCGGCGCGGTCCTTACCGGACAGCAGGCGCTGCAGCCGCGCTGGAAACGCTGCGTGCGCTTTGTCGATCGCGATTTGGGAGAAGCCCTCAGCCAGGCCTACGTGGAAAAAACCTTCAGCCCGGAAGACAAGCAGCGAACCCTGAAGATGGTGGAGCAGATCGAAGCGGCCATGGAGCAGGACCTCCACCAGTTGCCCTGGATGTCGGACGCGACCCGGCAGGCGGCGCTCGAAAAGCTGCACTTGATCCGCAACAAGATCGGATATCCCGACCACTGGCGCGATTACGGCCCGGTTGCAATCGACAAGTCCGATTTGCTGGGCAACGTGCAGCGCTCGGTCAGCTTCGGGTTCCACCGGCAACTGGGCAAGATCGGCAAGCCCGTCGATCGCGGCGAATGGCTGATCACTCCGGTCACCGTCGACGCTTACTACAATCCGCAGATGAACGACATCAATTTCCCCGCCGGCATTCTGCAGCCTCCATTCTTCGATAAAAAGATGGACGATGCCGTGAACTACGGGGATATCGGCGGAGTGGTGGGACACGAACTGACCCATGCCTTCGATGACGAAGGCCGCCAGTTCGACGGGAACGGAAACTTGCGTGACTGGTGGACCCCGGCCGACGCCGCCGAATTCGAGAAGCGCGCCAGTTGCATATCTGAGCCAGTACTCCAGCTACACCGTGGTGGACAACATTAAGATCAACGGCAAACTCACTCTGGGCGAGGATGTCGCAGACCTCGGCGGGCTGATGCTGGCTTACCAGGCATGGCGGAACGAGACCGCGAAGCAGAATCTCGTGCCCATCGACGGTTTCACTCCCGAGCAGCGTTTCTTCATCGGTTATGGACAGGGATGGTGTACCAACGAAACGCCGGAAAGACTGCGCATGAACGCGGTCACCAACCCACACTCGCCCGAGAAATATCGCGCCAATGGTGTGGTATCGAACCTGCCGGAATTTCAGAAGGCTTTCCACTGTGCTCCCGATCAACCCATGGTTCGGCCGCAACAGTGCAGAGTGTGGTGAGGAACTTTACGTGGTGACAGCCGCCTTCGGCTGTCCACCCAGCCAAGCGAGGCCGGGCTCCGGAGCCCGCAGCGCGAAGGATATGGCGCGCAACTTCGAAGCACGGCCCATGCTAAATTGACGCTATCTTGCCAAACCCTGGTCCGCCAAGAGATTCCGCCGCGCTCGCCGGGCCCACGACTCTAAGCAAGGGTGCGGTTCGCATCCCTTTTCAAGATGCCGCCAATGCGCAGCAGACGCTCTCGCGAGTCGGAGCCCGGGTTTCTGCGAAGCTCGCCGACGCCCTGCCGTCTCTGCTGGCCGATTCTCCCGATCCCGACTCCGCACTCCTGCTGTTCGACCGTTTGATCAGCGATTCATCCCCGCAGGTGGTGAGCCTGCTGGAAGCGCACCCACCTTTGGCGCACTACGCCCTGGTGGTGTTCGGCTACAGCCGTTTTCTGGGTGAAACCCTGTTGCAGAATCCCGATCTGCTGGCGTCTCTGCTGCAGGAGAAAAATATCGATCAAACCTTCTCCGCGGATGAGTACCGGGAGGCGCTGGCGCGATTGCAATCCGGTAGCCCGGAAGCCGACATTTCCATCCGGCTCGCGCGCTTCAAGCGTCGCGAATATGTCCGCATCATGCTCCGCGATGTGCTCGGAATCGCGCCCCTCGCGGAAACCACGGCCGAGATCTCCGCTTTGGCCGATGTGCTGATCGAGGCTGCCCTTGAAGAAGCGGCGCGCCGCCTGCATGCACGCTATCCAGTCCCTCAACACCTGGGTCCGGGCGGGCGGCCGGTGACCACGCCTTTTTCTGTCCTGGCGCTGGGCAAACTCGGCGGAAACGAACTGAACTACAGTTCCGATGTGGATCTGCTCTACCTTTTCGGCGACGGCCATGAGCCGCCGGACGCCACCATTTCGAATCGCGAATATTTCATCCGCCTGGCGCAGCATCTGACCGAGATCCTTTCCCGCGTGACTCGGGAAGGCGCCGTGTTTCGCATCGACATGCGGCTCCGTCCGCAAGGCAGCCAGGGCGAACTCGCGGTCAGCCTCGCGCACGCGCTGCAATACTACGCAACCGCAGCGCACGACTGGGAACGCCAGGCATTGATCAAGCTGCGTTGCTCGGCGGGAGACGTGACCCTGGCGCGCGAGTTCATGCACGCGGTCGAGCCTCACATTTACACCCAGGACATCAACCTCGCGGCCATTGGTACGGCGATCGAGGCCCGCGAGAGAATGGGTCACCGCCGGCGCCACTTCGGCCCCGACAGCCGGCAGGCGCAGAGCATCGACGTCAAACTCGATCGCGGTGGCATTCGCGACATCGAGTTTCTGGTGCAGTGTTTGCAGCGGGTCTACGGAGGGTCGGAACCCTGGTTGCGCTCCGGCGGCACCCTGTTTTCGCTGCAGAAGCTGCATGACAAGCGACACATCGCCGGCCGGGACTTTCAGGAACTCGACCATACCTACGTCTTCCTGCGCCACCTGGAGCATCGCCTGCAGTTGCGCCAGGGCCAGCAAACCCATCGCCTGCCGGGGTCGGAAGCCGAGTTGCGAATCCTGCAGCGTTCGCTGGATGCCACTGCCGATCAAGTCCGCACCGACGAGTTCCTGAGTCTGGTGCGCCAGCGCATGGCGGCGGTGGCCAGTATCTATCATCGGATCATCCAGCAGCAGGGACGGGCGCGCCACGATGTGGCCGATGCCGGCTATGAACTGCAGAGCGTCCCCGCATGGACCACGCCTGATCCATCAAACCAGGACATCCTGCGCCGCCTGGTCGCCGATTCCCCCGCGCTCTACCAGGTTGCCATCCGCCAGGACCTGAGTCCGCACACCAGCAGGAATCTGTTCCGCTTTCTTACTTCGGCCTTGACCGGCTCCGAGCGTTATGCGGCCGTGCTGCGCCACCCTGAGGCGGTGCCGCGTGCCCTGGCATTGTTTGAAGCCAGCGACTATCTCACCGATATTCTGATCCGGCATCCCCAAGAGATCGCCACTCTTGCCGAGCTGCCGAAGCTGTCGGTTCCCGCGGGCAGCGGCTACCTGTTTGACAGTCCCTTGGGTCAAACCCGATCGGAGCGCGATCCGGTGTTCGCATATGTCGCTTCCTCCGAGGCGTCCGACAGCGAGAAGATGTCGCTCTTGCGGCGGCATTACCGGCATCGGGTCTTCGCTTCGGGCGCAAGGGA
>CAWJAA010000025.1:0-59519 GCA_963840615.1 Terriglobia bacterium | reverse complement strand
ACTACAACTGGTTCCTCAAGCACGTGCGGCTGATGCCATATTCCGCCGAAGACCTGAAGGTGCTGGGTGATACGGAGCTAAGGACCGCGCCCGTACCTTCCTGAAAATCGAAGAGATGAAGAACCGCGACTTTTTCCAGAGTTGCAGCCGGCCAGGACCGCGCCGAATGCTACGCGAGCGTGGAAGACGCCGAGAGATTAATACGCAGCTTCATTCAGGAAAATCAGTCTCCTTACCATTCCTGACTACATCGGCCCGCAGAAAACCGACGCGTTCTGGATTGAGCGTCCCGAGCAGCCAGCGGCATTTCTGGGAAGAAATTCAGTATCGCGATCCTCTGGTCGACCATATTCACGCCTCCATTCCCGGGCACCGCTTCGATTTTCTGCTGCACCAACATGACACCCGCCCCATTCGTTCAACCTATACCGACAGCGGACGCATCGAGGGCTGGGGTTTCTATTGCGAAGAAATGATGCTGCAGGCGGGCATACTCAAACAGCGTCCACGGACGCGAGAGTTGTTCTACATCGCGCAATTAGCCAGAGCCGCACGCATCCCCGCGGAGCTCAAAATTCAGAGGGGAGAGCTTCTCTGAATGATGCGGTGCAGTTCATGGTCAAGACCGTGCCGTTCATCGATCCCAATCTGGCGCGCTACGATCTGGAGATTTACTTCCGGCAGCCCGGCTATGGCATGAACTACATTGCCGGCAAGCAGCAGATCGAAGAATTGCTCTCGAGGCGCGCACAGCAACTGGGCGGCAAGTTCCAACTGGGCGCCTTTCACGACCAGTTCCTGGCGGCGGGGATGATTCCGGTCACGCTCACCGAGTGGGAGATGATCGGTGCGGATGAATGACATGCGACGCGAGTTCGAACTCCCGTGAATACTACCTACTTGCGCTGCTCAAGCTTTACCGAAGCCGTGAAGGGTTTGCCATCGCGCAACACCTTGACTTGAACGACATCCCCCACCTTGCTGCGGCGAAGCGCGTCGGTGAAGTCGTAGAGATTATTGATGGGTTTGTCACCGAACTGCACCAGCACGTCCCCAGCCTTGAGTCCGGACTTTTCCGCGGGAGAGCCGGGCCGCACGTCTGAGAACTTCACCCCGTTTTCCGTCTGACCGAAGTCGGGAATCGAGCCGAAGTAAGGTCCATATCCCCGTCCGCCACCGCCGCCTGCAGGCCTTTCTTCCGCCACAGTAACAAAGGCGGGACGTTCCGGAGCGTTGGCGATTTGTACCGCCACGTCTGCGACCAAATTGAGCAGACGGGCTGCCGCCGCCGAGTTGATTTTGTCCCATGTGTCCGACGGCTTGTGATAGTCCGAATGAAGCCCTGAAAAGAAGAATAGAACCGGGATGTGCTTGCCTACGAACGACGTGTGGTCACTGGCTGCGTAACCGCCCGCGGAGTATTCGATCTTGAAGCCTGATTTGCTTTGCGCTTGCTCCAGCAAAGCCTTGAAGGTCGAACCGGTGCCCACTCCTCCAATGTAGACCTTGTCGTCTTTAATGCGTCCGATCATGTCCATGTTGAGCATGGCGACTGCTTTGTCCAGAGGTAGCGTCGGTTCCTTGACCCATTCGGCCGAACCGAGCAATCCCAGTTCTTCGCCGGCAAACGAGGCAAACAGAATTCCGCGCTCCAGTTGCCCTCGCATCGGCGCCAGCAAACGAGCCAATTCCAGGACTCCGGCGGTTCCGGAAGCGTTGTCGTCTGCGCCGGGGTGGATTTGACCGATCTGTGAAGGCGCGAGCGAATCGATGTTACCCCGTCCTAAGTGGTCGTAGTGCGCACCAATGATGACGTATTCGTCTGTCTTGCCCGGAAGGTAGGCCAGCACGTCCTTGACCGTGGCCCGCGTGTTTTCGATGCTCACGTTCACTGCCAGGCGAAGGCTATCGGGAAAAGCGAACGATGCCGGCTTGTCGGAGGAGTTGATCTGATTCTGAATATCGGCCAGAGATTTTCCTGCAGCCTGGAACCAGCCTTCGGCGACCGTGTTTTTTACCTGCACGAACAGGATACCGACATTTTCAGGCCCGCTCACAGTGCCGAATCGAGTCAGCAGGTCTTCTTCGCCATCTCCCAACTTCCCGTTGACCAGCACAATCGCCTTGGCCCCATGGTTCCTGGCGTTGATGGCCTTGGTAATCAACTGGGAATGCGGTGTGAGGCCGGCATTCCCGCTCCTGGCGGCAAATCCACTGGGTTCGTAGCGAAGCACGACTACGATCTTGCCTTTGACGTCGGCGCCAGAGTAGTCATCGTACTGAAACTCGTCAGCGGTCGCGCCGTAACCGGCGAACACCAGCGGTCCATTGGCCGAACCGGATGCTGAGAAACTGAAGGGAACATAATCCTGGCTCGGCTTTAAATCTTTCTTCGCAGCCCCGTTCTCGACGATCAGGTGATTGTTCGACTTGAGCCGTGCGCCCGTGATCACTGAAAACGGCTCAAAGTAGGACGCGCTCCCCGCTGGTTTCAACCCCAGGCTTTTGTAATCCTTCTCCAGCAGACGAGCGGCTTTGTCCAGTCCTTTGGTGCCGGCGCCACGACCTTCCATCGCTGGACTTGCGAGCGTCTTGATGTCGTTGAGGTAACGCTCGGCATCGGCAGGTCCCGGCGTTGTCGGAGTCGCCCTCGCCAGCAATGCGAAGGTGACAAGGAACAGGACCGTTCGTCGGGCGATGCGTTGCTTTCGCGACCGAAAATGGCGAAGGGACGTCGAGACTGACATGAAACTCCCTGGATGAACCACAAATCGTATTTGGCGGGCAGGGAACTGTCAAACCTGGCGATAGACACCTTATCGATGGAATCGCAAGGAAGACTCAGGCACTGCCGATCAGGCTATACAGCAGGACGGCGAGCACAATAATGGTGAACCCCACGTAAAGACGATCGCCTTCCTCGGCGAAGCCATAGATGGCGAAAGCTACGCGTGCGACTGGAGTGGCGATTAGAAGCAACAATCCCAATTGAATAATGCCGCGTCCACTGAAATGAATGGAACGGCCCACGATGCCGCGCAGGCTGCGCAAGTCGTTCGGTTCACCTTGGAATACCTTGTAATCGGCGGGCGCAGCGCCGTGGCGAGCAAGGTAAATGACTGCCCCCAGAAACACCACGGCCGCCGAGAGCGCCACGCCAGTGCGCAGCAGATTCCCGATGATGTTTTCGACCTTCTGGTCCGTCCATTTGGGCACCATCGGCATTTTCAGATTCTCCCCGCAATCCCCTGATAAATCATTTGCAGCCCGAGGAACACGATCACCAGGCTAAAAATGATTCGCAGCAGCTTGGTCTCCGCCTTGATCAGAATGCGCGTACCCAGCAGAGAACCGACAAGCACGCCCAGCATCACCGGCATGGAGATACCCGGATCGACATAGCCCCGGTTCAGGTACACCCCGGCGCTGGCCGCAGCCGTCACTCCAATCATGAAGTTGCTGGTTGTGGTCGAGACCTTGAAAGGAATTTTCATGGCCTGATCCATCGCCAGCACCTTGACCGCCCCAGAACCGATTCCCAGCAAGCCGGATAGCGTGCCCGCTCCGAACATCAAACTGAAACCGGTAGGAACGCGGACCGGATTGTAGTGGCGTAAACCCTCTGGAGTGGGGAAACTGCCGTTCAAGCGGAGACGCGTCGCCAACGGATCCGGGGGATTGCCCCACTCCGACTTGGGCCGCGGGCGACGGGACATGTAGGCCGAGTAGATCAGAACAACTCCAAAGGTAATGGCAATCGCGCGGGTGGGAACGCTGGTTGCGATAAATGCTCCCAGCAAGGCCCCCAGGGTGGTGGCGATCTCCAAGAACATGCCGATCCGGATATTGGAGAACCCCTCTTTTACATAAGCGGCCGCCGCCCCGGAAGAGGTGGCAATCACGGAAACCAGGGAAGCCCCGATTGCATAGCGGATGTCGACTTTGAAAAAAAGCGTTAAAAGAGGAACCAGCACGACTCCGCCACCCAGCCCGGTTAGTGATCCCAGCAACCCGGCGAGCAGGGATCCCAACCATACCAGAATCGTAAAGGTGAAAATCGTCATCCAGTCTCCAGGGCTGAGGTTCGGCGTTGCTGCGATGGGTTGGAGCGGCACTGCGAACGACCACGTAAATCGTCCTCAACGCGGTCAGAGGTTTTGCCGGGTCGCGAGCGGAGGGGCATTTGCCTTTTGAATCTTCTTGCGTTCCTTTGCCTGACCTTTGGAATTCCCACTCGGTGTCTTGATGATGTCGGCGATGCTGGTGTTCTCCAGGATGCGCGCCGCCGCGTCGCGCACTTCGAGAAATACCTGGTACAACGCCCGGTGTTCCGCGTCCTTGTCAATCAGGCTGCGCAACTGCCCGGCATCGCCGAACGGGGCCAGCGGTCCGTCGATAAGCCGGACGATCTCACTCAGATGAATCTCCGACGGCGGACGCCGCAGCTGGTAGCCTCCCTTGGCGCCGCGGGCGCTCTCCACGATGCGGGCGTTTTTCAACTCCAGAAGGATTAACTCCAGAAATTTCTCCGGCAAGTCTTCTTCGTACGCTATATCCCGGATCTTGATCGCACCCTGCTGGTAGTGGCGGGCAAGCATCATGGTTGCCTGCAGCGCGTACAGTCCCTTCTGCGAGATCTTCACTCCGCCGCCCCCAAGGTCATTCGCTGGAGCGCCGCCTCCGCTGGACCAGCAGCCTCCCAATGATTTACTTGCGTAATCTGTCCCGGATGACAAGGACACTGTAATTGTATACGGGCCGGTACGCAATTGCCCTACGGTAATGGTTTTGGTCCCGAAACAGAGTTACGGCAGGCCAACTCTGGCCCCGCGACTTGCATCTTTCTTGAGTGGTGGCTTCTTTACCTCAATTTGAAATCCAATCTCGCGAAGTTGCGGAGGATCTATTTGAGAAAGTTCTCTGTCATTTCGGTCTTTGCTCTATGTTTCCTGCTGAACCTGGCGCACGCGCAGCAGATCGACATCGGCTTCGGTCTTAGCGGCATCCACTCGCCCTCTACCGGCTCGACTTCCGTTTTCTCGGCCCCCTCCCAAGGTGGCGGTGTCTACCTCGGTTTCAACGGCGATTTCTTGCTGAAGAAAAATTTCGGCGTCGGGGGCGAGATTAATTGGCGCGCCACCCAAGCCATCTATAACGGATATCAACCTTACCGGCCGTTGTTTTGGGACTTCAATGGCATATGGTTGCCGCATCTGGCCAAACACGTGACCGGAGAACTGCAAGCTGGAATTGGCGTCGAAAGCATCCGCTTCTACAACAATTACTACACTTGCAGTTACATCACCGGCTGTACCAACTACACCAGCAGCAACCACTTCATGGGAGACTTCGGAGGCGGGATTCGTTTTTATCCGCACGGCAATTTCTTCGTTCGCCCCGAAGCGCGGTTCTATCTCATCCACAACAACGTGGAATTCAATTCGAACCATCTGACTCGCTACGGCGTGACCATTGGCTACACTTTTGGGGAGCACTAGCCACTGATACATCCTGCTCTCTGGGAGAGAGAGTGCCATTCGCAGGCGTTGGCCCTGCTGCCATGATCGTGTAAACTTTCATCAGATTGAACCCATCTTCCTGCCTGGAACTGGAGGCCGTCATGGCCAGGAACGTCACCCTTTGACTATTGCCTCACCTGTCCAACCGGTAAACAGTTCTCCGGCGTCGATACCGGCGGCCCGCACCTGGGCGGCGGTCCTGCTTATTTTCGCCGCCGTGTATCTAGGCTCAAGCTTTTCCCCGGCCCTGCAGGATGACGCAGACTCCACCCACGCAGAAGCGGCGCGGGAAATGTTCGTGACCGGAGACTACGTCACCTTGCATGTGAACGGGGTGCGTTACCTTGAGAAGGCGCCTCTCATCTACTGGCTCGTGGCCTTCAGCTTCCGAATTTTTGGCATCAACGAGTTTGCCGCACGTTTCCCGACCTTGCTCGCGATGGGTTTGCTCGTGGGGTTGGCGGTGCGGTGGGGAACCCGGGCTTTCGGTGGGCGTGCGGGCGCTTATGCCGGGCTGTTCGCGACCACCGCCGCCGGATTTTATCTGTTTACCCGGATATTGATTCCGGAAGCGCTGCTGAGCTTGTTGATCGCTGCATCCTTCTATTTGTTTTCCACCGCGTTGGACGATTCTGGCCGGCCCTGGCGCTGGTACGGCGGCTATGCCTGTCTGGCCTTGGCGGTACTCACCAAGGGTTTGATCCCTCTGGTGTTCGTTGGAATCACAGCCGTCCTCTATGTGACGATCACGGGCGAATGGCGCAAGTGGCGGGAATTCCGCATTCCTTCCGGCCTGCTTTTGTTCTTCCTGATTGCGGCTCCATGGCACATCCTGGCGGGAATTCGCAATCCACACTTTTTCTGGTTTTACTTCGTCAACGAGCACTTTCTGCGCTTCCTGGGGAAGCGCTACCCAGTCGACTACAACAAAGTTCCTGCCGCCCTTTATTGGGGTTTGCACCTGGTTTGGTTATTTCCCTGGAGCTTGTATTTCCCACTCGCTTTTCGCAACCTGCGTCGCGATTTCAGGAGACTGCGAGAGCCGGCACCGGCAGATCGCTTCGCGGTGCGCACGCGTGTCATCTGCTGGATCTGGGCGGGTGTAGTCCTTACCTTTTTCGCCTTTTCAACCAGCCAGGAGTACTACACGTTTCCCGCGTATTTCCCGCTCATTCTATTGCTGGCCGCGGCGACCGCGGAAGAGGAAGAGCTCTCGCATCGGGGTCCATGGCTGACTGGAATCGCGAGCGTGACCGCGGTGCTTTGCCTGCTGGCCGCGACCGCTTTGATCGGAGGCCTCTGGACCTCTCGGAACCTGCCTTTTGTTTCTGATATCGGAACGGTTTTGGCCAAGCATGATATGGCGGAAGATACGCTATCCATGTCTCACATGCTGGACCTTACCGGGGAATCGTTTGCCGCGCTGCGTCTGCCGGCAATTCTGGCCGTCATCGCGCTCATCTTTGGTCCCATGGCCAGCCTTGGGTTTCGCCTGCGACGAAGACATTTCGCGGCAACGCTGGCATTGGCATTCACCATGGGACTATTCCTGGTGGCTGCCCATATTGCCCTGAACCGGTTTGATCCTTATCTGTCTTCGAAGGTCTTGGCGGACCGCATCGCGCAACAAGCCCGCCCCTCCGACCAGATCATGATTTACGGAGACCAGGCATTTGGGTCTTCTTTGCTCTTCTACTTGCGACGGCCGATCGAGCTAGTCAACGGACGCACTACGTCCATGTGGTTCGGTTCCACCTATCCCGATGCTCCGAAGATTTTTCTTGAGGATCAAGATCTGCTGGCGGCGTGGAATTCGCCGGCCCGCGTGTTTTTGCTGGTTCCCGCTTATGAGCGGGCGAAAGTGGATTCGTTGATCAGCTCGCAAAAGTTCATCGCTGCGGAAAGTTCAGGCAAGATTGTCTACAGTAACCGGCCCTGAGGAGGATTGCTCGGCCAGCGGACCGCCCACCCGCGCCATCTTCCCGTCGTGCTCCAGGCGATAGCGCTCCCCGGCCCGCCACACGATGGTATTGCCAAGGAAACTGGCGCACCAGAAACAAAAGCCGGTGAAGTCGCGGATGGGATACAGCCAGCAGTACTGCAGCGCCTTGGGATCGCGCACCACAAACCAGCCTGAGGTCACCGCCAGGATCACGCGGTTCAAAACCGCCCAGCCCAACAAACCCGCGGCTAGCGTCGGGCGATGCGCTGCCAGCGCTGTAATCATCCCCAGCAGTCCGAAAGGCATCGCGTAGGTGAGCCCGGCGCCAATATGGCCTGCCGGACGCGAGAAGCGCGTGCTCTTCATCCACCGGATTTGATGAGATATCGAGGCTCTCAGGCTGCGGCCGATGACGAAGTGATCGATGACATGTTCCGACAGGACTACCCCGTAATCAGCTTCGAACACTCTTTTCCCCAATACGTAATCGTCGGCAAGGTAGTTGGCGAGCGTGCCGATACCCCCGGCCTTTTCCAAAGCGTCGCGGCGCACTGCCATCGTGGGGCCAAGGGCAAAGCGCATACCTTCCAGCATGTCAGCCACAATGACCCCGGAAGTCATCTCCACCGACATACCCATGGCTTCGAGCGCTGACCATGCTCCCCCAGTCGGCACGCCGCGATACAAGCATGTGACCAGGCCAACCTTCGGATCGAGCAGTGGGCGAACCACGTCTCGCAGGTAATGGGGATCGACGCGCACGTCAGAGTCGCTGATCACGAGATAGGGCGTGGATGCCGTGGCGTACATCTTTTCCAGCGAGCAAATCTTCGCATTAGCACGATCCGGCTCGCCGGAGCCGACAATCTTGGCTTTCACCTCAGGGTACTGCTGGTGCAGTTTGCGGACCAGCTCCAACGCTGGGTCGTTGCGGTCCCGCGCCCCAAAGATGATTTCATACTCGGGGTAGTCCTGAACGAAAAAGCTCCGGAGATTGGCCTCTAGGTTGGGTTCCAAGCCATAAAGCGGCTTCAACAACGTAACCGCGGGGAATTCGGTTTCGGGAATGGCCGGCGGATACCGGCGCCCAAGGTGACGCCGGGCGGCAATGATGACTAGTGCTAAAAAAACTGTGCAGGCGACCAGTCCGGCGACCGCAACCAGTAGCAATGCTCCCGTCAGAGTCACTCGTGTTTATCGCTCCATCCCAACCACTCACCTCGGAAGAAGTGCGCAATGGTGTAAGCAGGCAGTAGCCAAGGTTCGCAGCCAGCGGTCCCCGATGATGCTAGGCTCGAACACCGTTACCAAATTCTAACCCTGGCAGCGAGCGCCGTCCAGACAGGGACGGAACTCGGAGCGGCCATGCCTGCCCTTCGGTCGAGAATCATTCCTGGCTGTGGGTTGAAATAACTGCGGCGAAGAACTTAATAATTCAGTAACTGTTCGCGTTGGGCTTTGCTAGAATCACAATCCGAGGGGGACTATATGCCAAACCTAGTAAAAGTACTAGCCGCGTTGACGAAAGAACAGCGGCGTTTGCAAGGCGAGCTGCACAACGTAGATGCCGCGATCGCCGCGTTGCGAGGAATGAATGGGGGTGGACGAAATATTTCGTCCGTTTCCAGACCTCGGCGGCGTCTTTCGGTGGCGGCACGCAAGCGGATTGCGGCAGCCCAGAAAGCGCGGTGGGCGAAGTTTCGGGCACAAAAAAAAGCTGCCTGAACTACACCGAAGTGCAGGCTGCCGGAAACGGGATGCTTCTCCCACTTGTCTCCCGTGCCGGCAGCTTTTTTCATTTGTGAGTGGGCGAACCTGCCCAGGGATGCTCAACCAGAATCTGAGCAGGAGCGTACCTCTTCCTACCCTCTACCGTTGGCTACTGGATGTCTTCTCCGGAAAAACTCGGTTGGCGCCCAGGAAAAAGGTCCCACCCTTCAACACCGTCTCCACCGCTTCCATCAGGTCGCGTGCTGCACTACCTTTACTGACTGCTCCGCGAATGCTGCCCCCTGTGAAATGGCTGATCAAGTCCTGTGACAAGTGCAGGGAAAACAAAATAACGGGGATGTCTAGGTTGGAGCGCGCGATGTCGTTGGCAGCTTCCAGTCCGTTCATAGACGGCATGGTCAGGTCCATGATGACGATGTCGGGGTGAAACTGAAGCGCTTTCGCAACCGCTTCGCGCCCATCCCGTGCTTCCGCACAGACCGTCCAGTTAGGCTGTGACTCCAACAGGTTGCGGATACCCATCCGCATCACTTCATGGTCGTCGGCGATGAGAATGCGGACCTGCCTCCTGGCCACAGTGGGCGATTTGACCGCTTCTGTCTTCATTATCGGGCTCGCCAGATTCACACGTCAGAGTGGAGCTGGATGATTCGCCACGAAGTCCGCCTGCAGCCGGCCAGAGAAAAAGGCTAGTGGACTTTGTGTGCGAACACGACGCGGCTTCAATATCCACCGGACCATCGCTCCGCCAGTTAAGCTAACGTCCCCAGGATGATCCCTCAATGGCCCCGGAGTGCAAATTGGTGGCACGAACGTGCTAAAGAGAAAACCTGACACGTTTAGACGATTGCCTCAAGCTGCTGGCCCGTCCCTGCGACTGCGTCCGCGATGTTGGTCAACACCGCGTCTTGTGACCATGGATTCTTGATCGTCGCCGGCTTTTTCCACTTCGTGTCCAGGCTCCTGACTTTCCGTTTCGCCCGCTCCCGTGCGACCTTGCGCCTCCCTCGGGATGGCCGATCCCCTGACCCGGAGAGCAGTTCCTGAATCCTTTGCTTGGCCTTGTGCAGTTGCGATTTCGAGTTGCCCACGGAGCAGTCAAGTAACTGCGCAATCTCCTGGTGCTGATATCCCTGAATCTCATGCAGAAGGAAGATCGTGCGGTAGCCGGCCGGTAGCTCTCGAATGGCGCGCGCCAACGCGATCCGATCGACCGAGCCGGTGAGTCGCTCGTCCCGGATTCCGTACTCGCGGCGTGCTTCCCGGCCATCCTTCTGACGATGGGGTTCATCGAGCGAGATCTGCCGTAAGGTTTTCTTCCGGAAATGCATCAGAACGGTATTCACCGCGACCCGGTAGAGCCATGTCGAAAGCGCGGAGTCACCGCGAAAGGCCGCGAGTTTTCGAAAGACCTGGAGGAACGCATCCTGCGTAAGATCCTCTGCTTCCGCAGCGTTGTTCGTCATGCGCAAACACACCGAGTAGATCCGCGGTTTGTGCGCATAAAAGAGGGCTGCGAAGGCATCGGAGTCTCCGCGTTGAACTCGTTGGATAAGATCCAGATCTGAAGTAGGAGGCACAGTCTTGTCGTTCGCGTTCACTCGTTCTCCTTATCAAGGTCTCCCGGCGAAAGCGTTGCCGGCAACCCGCAACCGGCCGGGAACCCCGGCATATCGAGCGTAGGCTGAGTGGCTCCCCGGGTCCATCCGGTGCTGCATGTAGGGGGCCCTTGGATTTGCTGTACCGGTGTGCGAACCCGAAGCGGCGAAAAATAAGCAGGCATTGGAACCCCGCTGTGTCCGGCTGCGAAGACAGAATCCTCGCCCGCCGGACCCAGCGGGTCGACCGAGAAAGCGAAGTTATTCGAGCGCGGGTTGCACGATTTGGACGATGTTGTTGCGCACCGCGTAAAGCACCAGGTCGCTCACCGAATGGATCTGTAATTTGCGCATGATATTCGAGCGATGAGTTTCCGCGGTCTTTACACTCAAGCCCAGGGCGACGGCAACCTCTTTCGTGCTCTTTCCTTCCGCCAGCAATTGCACGATTTCACGCTCGCGTGGAGTCAAACGATTACGGCCAATCGGCGCCGGACTGGGAACGGTTCCCCCCTTGAGATAGCCTTCCAGCACCATGGCGGCCACTTTCGATGTGAAGTAGGTTTTGTCGCGCCGCAGTGCTTCCACCGCGGCGACCAAGTCGCGGGCTGCGTCAGATTTCAGCAGGAATCCACGAGCGCCCGCGCTGAGCACTTCGCGCACCACGGAATCGGAATCGTGCAGAGTCAAGATCAGAATTCTCGCAGCCGGATTGCTTTTGAGAATCTGTCGAGTGGCTTCGAGTCCGTTCAGGCTAGGCATGCCCACGTCGAGGATGACGATATCGGGCTTCAGTTCAGAGGCCTTCTCCACCGCCTCGCGGCCATCCGCTGCTTCGCCGCACACTTGCCAATCGGGCTGTGCCTGAAGCAGCGAGATCAGCCCTTTGCGCACAACTTCGTGATCATCTGCGATAAAAATGCGAAATGCCAAGGGTCACCTCCGGAATCGCATCATTGCGTTCAGTATTCTTCCCAGAGCAGATCCCACCATCGGCGTTGACCGCCGAAGTCCCGCACTCACCGAACCTGGGTCCAACCGACGTGCGTGCCCTTACTTATGCATCATGGTTGCCAAACTCGTGAGTTGTTAAATTTCCTGTACTTGGAGATGACTCGTTCTCGGGAGACGTGTAATTCTTACGCAGGACGGTCGCGCGCGCGACTCTAGGACGGGTTAGGTTGGCGGACCCGGGAATTATTCTGGGATACGTGACCCGCCTCTGCGGATTCTTTGTCCCCGCAACCCAACGGAATCAACTTGAGACCCAGTGCGGGCTCCATCCTGATGGACATTTGGGCGGAGCAGTTTCCGCAGAGCCAGAAGTGGGAGGTTTGTCGCTTGGGCTTTTCGTCGAAGGGCAGACCCGTTTCGTCACTAGCGGCAACCGAGATCGACACTACTTCGAACTGGAAGAGGCGGCCTTCGCTGAATGACCGCAGGGCTACACCACAATCTGGGTTGACACAGTGAGCCAGCATGACACGATCCCCCCACACGTTGCGAGGGAAACCACCTTATCCTGCGCCGGAACTATGTCCAATACAGCTTTCGCTGTAATTCGAGCAGGTCGAGTGGTTAGACCACCGCTTGAGGGGGATAACTGCCTAGTCAGCAGCCATCCCCTGTAGTTGGTTCTGCAGTTGCTGGCGTAACTGGGCCTCGTAGGCGGCCAGTTGCGTCCGGATCTGATCGTTCGCCTGGCGGCGCTCGATGATGGTGTCGCGGTAGCGGCGGAGGAAGTAATCGATGGTTTCCACCCGGATCCTGATCGAGCCCGTCGGTTTATTTTCGTCGAGATCCTTGAAGCAGAAATATGGGGTTCCCGACTGCTCAATAATGCCCTCGATCACTCCATAAATGGGGGCGTCGTGGCCGCACTTGAAGCTGGACATCTCCAGCGCCACCAGGTTGGGATGGCGTGCGGTGAACTTGGCTGCCCACACCTTGTGGTTGGTGCTGCAGGAGTATGAGTTTTTCCAGGCATCCGTGATGTCCAGCGGGCTGCTGATCAGGCCGGCGCGGACTTCTTCGCCGAACAGACGATCCAGCAGATCTTCATCCAGGGGCAGCGTGCTCTGCGAGAAGATCGGGTAGCCCAGTTTCTGGAACTCGTCCATGATTTCGTGGTTCAGGCCGGGATCGTGGTGATAGACACGGCCCAGCATCACGATGCCGATGCGGTCTTCCCGTTCGAGCCGGTCGAGGACTTCGCGCGCGCGCTTGCGGATACTGGTCTCGTAGTCTTTCAGACACTGATAGCCCGGCCTCGACGGCGCGATCGTTTTCTTCTTCGGACAGCCCGAGCAGGGGCTTCCACGCTTGCAACATCTGGTAGGCGAACAGCTTCCGGTCCGCGAAGTTCAGGATCGGGTCGAGGTAGGTGACATGGTGCTCGGCGAAGACATCGGTTTCCTTGGTGAATGCGGCCTTCACGGTCTCGGGCGTGGCCGTCACCGTGGGGCAGGCGTTGTTGCCGACCACCTTGAGTCAGCGGCGTGGTGAGCACGTCATACATGGGGAAGAAGATCACGTTGAGCGGCTTCTTCCGGTGCTTTTCCTGGATCAGGTTGTAAACATGCGAAATGCCGACCTTCGCCGGGAAGCAAGGATCAATCGCGCCCGCGGCTGGAGCCCGCCCGGTACAGTTCCGGCGCTGGTGTAGTCGGAGTAGATGATGTTCTCCGGCTGCACCCCGAGGCTTTCGAGGTAGCCGTTGAAAAGCGGAGCATAGGCGTAGGCATTCAGCACCCGCGGAATGCCGATGCGGATCTTCTTGCGGCTCTCCATGAGAGCGACGCGTTCCCGGGCGGACTTGCGTCCAGGCGCGCGCCGGCAACGGGTCAGCGACCAGCTTCGGGCCTGCGCGGGCGGAAGACTTCCTTGGAAGCGATATCGACAAAGTTGGGATGGGCATCTTTCAAATGATTCGATGCCCGCCTTGATCTGCTTCATCTCGTTGATATCTTCGACCGCGCCCTTTTCGCAGGTGGCGATGATGAGACGCTGCTCGCCTTCCATCAGCGGAACCTTGGTGACCTTCTTGATGGGCACGAAGTTCTGCGGTGGTGCCGGTGGTCTTGATGTCAATGAAGGTGCGCAGGCAGGTGTTCTTGCAGAAATTGCAGCGCGTGTCTTCGTTGCGCGTGCTGCGGTATTCGATGCGGCGTACGGCGTCCAGCCCCACAAAGGTGGTCTGCTGCCCGCGGCGCCACAAACGCAAAGACTCGACCGCCGCGCCGATCGCGCCCGATTCGCCGCAATGCTCGTGCACGATGATTTCCGGCTTCTTACCGGCGGCGCGGAAGCTGTTGTGAATGAAATCCACCTCCGCTTTCACCACCGCCAGGTTGTTCTGGGTCCCACCTTGCAAGACAAAGCGCGACCCCAGTGCGGCAAGATTGGGAATGCTGGCGACATAGAGAAAAACGTTCTTGGGCAGGACTGCGGCCAGTCCCGCGAGGATCTCTTCCGCTCGCCAGCCCTGGCGCTGGAAGTTCACGATGTCGGACTGCATGAACACCGCGCAACCGTAACCGAACACCGGCATCGCCTGCGCGGAAAAGGCCAGGTCCGCGTAGTCTTCGACTTTCAGTCCGAAACCTTCGGCCGTGGATTGCAGGAAATAGCCGTTGCCCGCCGAACATTGCGTGTTCAGCTTGAAATCTTTCACCCGCCCGTTGTGCAGGATGATCAGCTTGATGTCCTGACCGCCGACATCCACGATAACGTGCGGATCGTCATAGAACTTCAAGGCGGATTCGGTGTGAGCGACCGTCTCTACCAGGGCAACATCGGCTTTGAGGACGTCTTTCAGAATGTCCTTGGCATAGCCGGTGGTGGCCACGCCCAGCACCTCCAGTTTCGCGTTTTGCTTCTCGACCTGGCCCGCGCAGGTTCTCGAACATCTCAATGGTGTCCTGGATCGGATTCCCGTTCGAGAGTTGATAGGCCTTGCAGAGGATGTCGCCGTTTTCATCGAGCAGGACCGCCTTGGTGGAAGTTGATCCGCCATCTACGCCCACAAACCCGGCGACCGTCTGGTTCTTCTGGAACCTCGCTGGCGTGAATTGTTTGCGGCGGTAGGCGTCCTTAAAGATATCGAACTCGGCGGGATTGGTGACCAGTCCCTTGCCTCCGGACTTGGCCTTTTCCTCCGCGCGACCGTATTCGATGTAATGCATCAGTTGGTCGAAGCCGCGATAGCAGCCGATGCAATCCTCTTCTCCCTTGCCGAATTCGATGGCGCCGAGCGCGGCGAAATACTGGGCATTCTGTGGAACCTTGATCAGGTCTTCGGGCCTGCTCCCGGCGGGTATTTCGACCTTCCGTTCCTCCCACATGCGGGGGATGTTGGCCTGCCAGGCCTCGCGCATGCCGCGAATGAAGCTGTTCGGTCCGCCCAGCAGCAGCACGTGGGGCCGGAGAGTATGGCCGCGAGTGAGCACGCTCAGGTTCTGCAGAACAATGGCGTCAAACAGGGAAGCCATGAGTTCGTCCGGCGGCGTTCCCACTTTCTGCAGGCTGTTGATGTCGGTCTCGGCAAACACGCCACACTTACCGGCGACGCGATGTAATTTGATGCCGTGGTATCCCTGATCGCACAGTTCCAACGCCGGGATCTTCAGCTTGGCGTTGATTTTGTCGATCACCGCGCCCGTGCCTCCGGCGCACTTGTCGTTCATCGAGGGAATCTTTTTCTTCCGCCCACTCTCATCGTCGTCTTTGAAGACGATAATCTTGGCGTCCTGCCCGCCCAGTTCCACGACCGAATACACCTCGGGATGAAGCTTCTCGACGGCCAGTGCAACTGCCGTCACTTCCTGCACGAACTTGGCGCCGATCTGCTCCGCGATCGAGCCCCCGCCAGATCCAGTCATGAACATGCGGGTATTGTGTTTGCTGATGCCGGCTTCGGCTTCCATCCGGTGCAGGAAATCGAGGGTCTTCTCCGGTTGCTTGGTTTCGTGCCGCTGGTAGTCCTGCCACAGAATCTGATCGCTCGCTGCGTCAATCACCACGGCTTTCACCGTGGTTGAACCTACGTCGAGGCCAACCATGTAGCGACTCTGCTGGTCATGGCCGTGAATCGGATGATCGTGCATTCCTCACTCCTGACGGGTGGTGCCGGTGGAAGCGTTTCGATGGTGAACCCGTTCCCGGTTCTTTGCGTTCAGTCGCCGCTGGCGGTTGCGGGAACCGCAATTCCCGTGACTCGTGAGCGCTTCCAGAAGCGCGTGCGGTTGTCGATGCGGTCGCTGACGTGCAGACACGAACTGTGCCGCGGTGCCGGCGATTCCTTCCCGATGCGGCACCTTGTAGAAAGGCCGCTTCAGCTCGGGATGCTCCTCGACGTACTCGCGGATCTCCTCCAGGCTCTTGCCCGTGGACTGCAGCACTTGCTCAAACTCCGCCTTGGCTTTCACCTTGGCCTCGCCCAGCGCCATCTGCACCCGGCTGTGAGCATTCACTTCGCCTTCACCGGAGGTCTCGATCGGCAGAAAAATCATGTCCTTGAACTTGTTCACCACCGCCGATTGCACTCCGTCGGATTGCGATGACGGCATGCAGCCGAAAGGCTTGAGCGCCAGCACCATGTGGCAGAGGCGATGGACGGTGTAGTAGACGTTCTTGCCCACCTCCAGGTGACCCTCGCCGCCGCGCGCGAACTGGTTGTAGAAGGGATGTGCCATCTCCGCCAGCTCGGTTTGCGGGACCAGGTGATGGGTGATGCCCCCAAGATGCTTGATGGTGCGGTGATAGAAGAAGTTCCACATGCGCTCCCCGGCTGCGATGCCCACCAGCTTCTTGCGCAGGCCGAGATCATTCGCCAGGTGCTTCTTCAGTTCGTGCCACTTGGGATTGTGGTACGGACGGTTCACCGGCCACTTGGCCTTGGCGTGCGCTTTCGCCTGGTACAGGAGATAGGCGACCCAGGTGGCGATCGGTTCCGACCGTCACCTGCGCTCCCTCGCGCTCGAGGAAATTGAACATATTGAAGTTGCCGTCGCCTTCGGTGATTTGCGCCCAGAACTCGCCGGTAATCTTCACCACCGGCTTCACTTTGGTCCGGTCCACTGCAATGCGGTTCAGCTTCTCGGTGGCGGCATCGAGAGCAGCAAGGTAATCCTTCCCCCACATGTGCTCATGCCACTTGCCAAACACATTGAAAGTATTGCGCAGAATCTTGTTGCTCTTGAATTTAGGCTTGGCCCAATCGGGCGCGCATTCCTCGATCTCGAACGCGGTGCGGTTCCTGAGGTCCTCGCCCAGTCCATCGACGGCTTCATGGAAAATGCGATCGGTCTCGCCCTTGTTCAGTTCGAAGGGGCGGATCTGGTGGATGAGGTCGTTGAGTACGTCGCCCAGGTGCATGGCATTGAGCATGCCAAAACCGAAATCGATCGTGAACTTCAGGCCCGGCTCGCCGGAGGCGGCTTTGATGCCGTCGCTGTCTTTGAACAAGAGAACGCGGAAGCCGTCGAAGCCCGCATTCTTCAGCGCAAAGCGGTACTCCGCTTCATACATGCCGAAGCGGCAGGGACCGCAGGATCCGGCGGTGAAGAAGACGTAGTTGTCGAGAATCTGCTGGCGCGGGATTCCCTGCGACTCCAGGAACTGCAGATACTGCACCAGGTTCCCAACCGTAAAGTAAGTGGGATTGCACTGGCCGTTGTTGCCGTATTCCTTGCCGATCTGGAAAGCCGCCGTGTTCGGCACCGGTAACTTCTCGCAGCTGTAGCCGGAACCCTGAAACACCGCTCGGATCAGATCCTCATGCTTCCACGTGAATCCGCCGAATAAAATGGTCACGTGCTCGCGTTCTTCCGCGGTGAAAGCGCGCTCCGCGGGCCGCCGGAAGTGGTCCGGCGTAGACAAGCCGAACTGTTTCTTCAGCCGTTCTCTTTCCGCCTCCAGCCGCTGGCGGACCACGTCGTCGCTATCAATCTGTATCAATGAACTGCTTCGGTTCTGCATGAGCTTCCTCCGGCAGGTGCAAATCGTGAAGGTTGGAGTGGGTTACGGAAGACGAAAGCGATCGGCCAGGAATTCGGCCCGCGAGGAGAGACCTCGGTGTGCCGGCGCGCAGGAAGGGATGCCGCGTGAATCTTGCCATCGCAAGTATCCTACTCGCTTGAGGGTGGCGTTTTTCGTCACAACCGTATGTGATGTGCATCACGCTTGTTATGTGACGTAGATCACAAGAAATCACGCGCCCGTTCAACCCGCCAGCCGTTCCAGCGCGGCGCGATTGCGAATCATCAGGTCCGATCCCCGCAGGCTGATGATGCGTTTGCGGCGCAACTGGCTGAGCAGGCGGGTGACCGGTTTCGCGCGAGGTCGCGGTCATTTGGGCGATCTGCTCCTGGGTCAGCCGCAGTTTGACCTTCGCCTGGTGCTCCCGTGCATCCTCGCCTTCACAAATGTGCAGCAGAAGCTGAGCCACCCGCGCGGTCGCGGTCGGGAACCACCCCAGCGAGCGCAGGCTGTGCAGAGCCCCTTCATACTCCTGACCGAGTGCCTGCAGCAACCGCAAAGAACATTCCGGAAATCTTCGCAGGAACTCGATAAAATCGTCGCGCTTCATCAGCCGAATGACCGCGGGAGAAAGCGTTTCAGCGGTTACTTCGTAATGCGAACCCGCGAGCACGGAACTCAGCCCCAGAACCTCTCCGGCAGCCGCCACCTGCAGCATAACTTTCTTATCCTCTCGCGATGCCGTCGAGAGCTTGGCTCGGCCGGCGCACAGCAGGAACACTCCCTGACACGGCGAATCGGCGGTGAAGATTACCGCGTGGTCGGGGTAGGCCACGGCGTAACTGATTTGATCGAGGGCGTGCAGTGCTCCCAGAGACAAATTACAGAACGCACTCTCGCTCCGCAGCTTGCAGGGCTGGCAGTGTTCGATGAAGCACAAAAGGTTCGAACCACTCATCGGGAACCCGTCTGGAAATCGCAATGCGGAAGGTTACAGTTCAGCAAGTCGAATCAATGGCGACCGGCGGAGGCCGCACCCGGCGGAAATGTGTCGCGCAAAAACCAAGTCGCACCACCAATTCTCAGCAAGCGCAGGATGGGCATTTCAGGCTCCTTGCAATGGATATCGCACTGGATGAAGGGAACGAAAGCTTTGGTTTCACCAATCGAAGATTTTTCTCTGGAAATCTTCCGGCCCAGGGTTTGGGATGGAACGCTCAGCCCCCTGGTTGTTCCCCTCATGCGTGGATGTTCGGCTCTGGTGCGGTAGATAACCTGCGCGCCATCAATGCTCTACGCTTGTTTGTCCAAGTGTGAGATGAAGTCGTCTAGTCGTCATGGGAATTTATTTCCTGGCGCAGGGCACGCAGGTCAATTCCCAGCTGCTCGGCTTTTTTGTAAAGATAGCTGCGTTCCAAGCCCAGGCTCTTGGCAGCGTTCGTGACATTATTGTGATGGCGCTTGAGTTCGCTAAGAAGTACTTCGCGCTCGAACGCCTGTACCCGGTCGGTGAGCGGTCCCGACCCGCAGGTTGTCTCCGAAGGGCTGGAACTGGCGGGCAACGCCGATCGTACCGTCGAGAGATCGACAACTCCCTCGCTTGCCGACAGCATGAGCCGCTCGACAACGTTTCGTAACTCGCGCACGTTTCCTGGCCAGGCATGCTGCTGCAGGGCTTCGATCGCCTCCGGCGCAAAAGGAATGGCCTTCCAGTTATTCTGTTCGCACACCTGGAGAGCAAAATGCCCGACCAGCGCAGGGATATCTTCTCTGCGGTCCCGAAGCGCGGGTAGCAGGATGGGAAATACATAGACGCGGTGGAACAGGTCCTGGCGGAACTTGCCTTCGCGAACCAGTCCTTCCAGATTCCGGTGGGTGGCGACCACGACTCTCACGTCCACCGCCACCGCCTTGTCACCGCCGATGCGCTCGATTTCACCCTCCTCCAGAGCGCGCAGCAGTTTGCTTTGCATCGCCAGCGGCATGTCGCCGATCTCGTCGAGAAACAGTGTGCCGCGTTCCGCCTGCTCAAATTTTCCAACGTGTCGTCCGGCAGCGCCGGTGAACGAACCCTTCTCATGTCCGAATAACTCTGACTCGATCGATTCCGCCGGAACCGCGGCGCAATTTACCGCCACGAAAGGGCCAGCCGAGCGGGGACTGCGCTGGTGCAATGTGCGCGCGACCAGTTCCTTCCCCGTACCGGTTTCTCCCAGGATGCAGACCCGCGTCTCACTGGCCGCGACCCGCTCCACTTGTGCCATAAGTTTGCCCATGGTCTCGCCAGTCGAGATGATTTCGTGCTTGCCCAGACGCTGCCGCAGTTGCCGGTTCTCTGACTCCAGGCGCTGCAGCTTAAGTGCGTTCTCGACCGTCAGCAGAAGCTTATCGGTGGAGATCGGTTTCTCCAGGAAATCGAGGGCTCCGAGTTTGGTGGCCCGCACCGCCATGTCGATATGAGCCTGTCCCGACATCATGACTACCGGAGTGGCAACCTCTTGAGTTTTAAGATCCTCAAGCAAGCCGAGCCCGTCTTTCCCCGGCATGACCACATCCGAGAGAATCAGGTCGAAACGCTGGGATTTTGCCAGCTCAAGAGCTTTGGCCGCGTTGTCGCACACGGTCGCATCGTGCCCCGCGAGTCGAAAGGCGCGGGCCAGCGAGGCCAGAGTGTTTGGTTCGTCGTCGACGATCAGCAGGTGTGCTTTCTGGGGCACAAGATTCTCCTTACAAGAGCGTCTGCGACGCCGGGCGCGATGCTTCGCCCAGTTTGTCCAGATTCCCCGGTAGTTCGATCAGAAACGTAGCCCCACGGCCGGGCTCGCTGCGCACGCTGATTTTACCGCCGTGATCACTCACTACCGACTGCACGATCGCTAATCCCAGACCGGTTCCGTACGCCTTGCTGGTGTAGTAGGGAGTAAACAGGCGTTCGCACTCTTCGGGAGTAAGGCCGCTTCCGGTGTCAGAGATGGCAAGCGTGACGTGGTCCCCGTCCGCTCGCGTTCGTAACGTCAGCGTCCCTCCCTTCGACATCGCATCCATGGCGTTGAGTACAAGATTCGAGATGGCGCGATGCAGAAGTTCGGGATCTGCTGCGATGGTCGGCATATCGGAGCCGAGGTCTAACTGGCACTCGATGGGGGGACGGTCCGGACCGCGGAGTTGAGCCTGGAACAACCGGAACACATTCTGAACCGTCTGGTTGACATCAACCGGGTGAAATTGCGGCTGCGGCATTTTGGAAAATTCGCTGAACCGGGAAATGATGTTCTTCAGATTCGCGATTTCCGCCAGCAGCGTGGAAGAGCTTTCCTTCAGTATTTCTTCAAAAACTTCTGGACTCTGTTCCCGTGCCCGAATCAGATTTTCGACCGTCAATTGCAGAGGGAAGAGCGGGTTCTTCAACTCGTGCGCCAGCCGGCGCGCCAATTCCCGCCATGCCGCGACTCGTTCCGTCTGTACCAGCGTTGCTCTCTGCTCGGTCAATTCATGCGTCATGCGATTGAAAGCCTGCGCCAGTTCGCCAAGTTCGTCGGAAGACGTCACTTCGACCTGCGTATTCCAGTTTCCCCCGGCAACTTCGCGGGCGGCCTCGGCGAGTCGTTCCACGGGGCGAGTAACCCGGGCGGCAGCCCAACTGCTCAACAGAATCGCCAGCAGGATTCCCCCGCTTCCGACCAGCAACGCAGCCGTCCGGATCCGCTGCCGCAGTTCGACATAGGGACGGCGGGAGTTGCCAATCAGCAGGATCCCCAGTAATTCGTTGTTGCGCCCGGTCAGTGGAATCGCGTGCACCGTCTCATCTTCGGCCGCCGTTGAAGACCAGTGAACCAGTTCTGCCATCTCTTTCTTCTGCTCTTGGACTTGCTGGATCAGTGGAGCCAGGCGATCGCCGTGCGCGATGGTTCCAGAAGCGGCTTCGAGTTGCTGCGCGGAAAACTCCGGCGTGAGGTACTGGTACAGCATGGCCCGCATGCCCGCTGGAAGGTCAAGGCTGGCCAGAAAGGTCTGATCCACCCGCCGTCCGGCAATGACGTACAGTGGCTTGTCGCCTCCGTTGATCTCCCGAATCGCCGATAAACCCAGGGCCGCCCCTCCCGGAATCTGCTCCTGCTGCAGGAAGGCATCCTTTGGCGGGGGCTGGCCGGTCAGCATCAAGCTGTCTTTGTATCCGAACTTCGCCGGCCATTGCGCGGAAGAAATGATGGTTCCCTGGTTGTCGGTGAATTCCAGAAAATCCAGTTGCTGGCTGTCGGCGAGAGTTTTTGCCTGGTTGAGATATACCCCATAGTCGGGAGATTCGCCGCTCAGGGACAAAGCCATTCGGGTCGCAGGTTCACCGGCTGCAATGGTCTCCACCCGCCGGACTACCTCCTCGCCGCGACGGTGGAACTCATTGCGAAATTCAGAGACCAGGGCCGCAGTCCGCTGGTCGTCGGCTTGTTCGAACGCGCGGCGTGCCATCGCAGAAACCGTCCACGTCACCGCCGCCACCGACAGTGTGACCGCCAGGGCGAACATGAGCAGAAGTTTCCGCCGGAAGCTCACGGCTTCTCCGTTCCCAGCCATACATCTGGCAATTGCCAAAGTCCAACCCGGTTCGCGGACCAGTTTCTCACCCCGGGAGCAATCCCGACGGCCGTACGAATATGAAGTAAAGGAATGACTCGCTGGCTGTTCAGAAGCGAGCTCTCTGCGCTGTACAGTTCCTCAATCGAGTCTCCCGAGAATTTCGGCGGCGCCAGACCGGCTGCGGCTGCGAGTCTTGCGAGTGCGACATGTTGATCTAGAGATGCACACGGGATGCGGGCGAGCCGGATATCTCCCACGCCGGAAGCGGTCGTTTGCAGCATCAGACCGAGGTCGCGAGCATTCAACGCAATACGCTCCGCGACCACACCCGCAACGCGGGTCGGCCGCGTCGTAGGTCAAAGTAAAGGCAGAAGCCTGACGGACGTCGCCGCGAACCTGGCGGGCGCGGGCCATGTCCACATTCGTGGGAAACAGAAATTCATAGCCCGCCATCCAATTCGGAAGCAGACCGCCGGCAGGTTCGGCCCCGCCTTGAAAAAGCACGTTGCTCAAAGCCCCTCGATCGATGCTTGCGGCCAGCGCTTGCCGCAGGCGGGCATTGTCTGCAGATTCGGGATCGCGAGCAAAAACCAGCGCCAGCAGTTCGGAAGGGCTGGAGAGTTCAATGCGGCGATTCTCCAGGCCCGCGTGGTGCGCCTGCTCTGCAGCAACTTCGATGAGATCGGCTTTGCCCACGTCGAGGGAGATCATCTGGTCACGAAGATTCTTTCCCAACTCGAGTTCTATCGTGTCCACGAACGGGCGTCCGTTCCAGTAGTCCTCCCGGGCGGCCAGGATGAGTTTCTTCCCCGGGTCCCATTGCGCGATCGCATAAGGACCGGTTCCCGCCACTTTGCCCCCGCTGCGCCTGGCGATTGCATAACGGGTTAACGTCAATTCGGTCGGAAGGCTGGGGACCGGGGAATCCGTTTCCACCACCACGGAATCGCCCGCGGGAAATACTTTCCAGTTGGAATCCGCAGTTCGCAGGGAAGCGGCGACTAAATCGGAGGTCAGAGCAGTCCCGTCCTGAAAGCTGACGTCTTTGCGCAAGTAGAAATGCCAGCGCTGGTTCCCAGGCTCCGCTTGCCATGAAGTAGCCAGCGCGGGCGCGAGTGAACCACGGTCATTGAGGATGACCAGCGTATCAAACACAAGACGAGAGAGGTTGCGGCTGCCCACCGAGTCGCCTTGACCCGGTCCCGCGGGGTCGAGCGAGACAGGGGCCATGCGCAAGGCGATACGCAGGGTTCCGCCGTAGTGCGGGCGGGTGGCCGCCATGCCGGCAATGCTACCGGCCACAAGCCATAGTAAGACGATACGCCTCATATCTCCCCGTTTCCGAATTGCGGGATACCGCCACCGCGGTATTGCCGTTCGACTCGGCCCACAGCGCGGTGATGGTTCCGCCGAACTCCAACGCTTGGCTGACCAGAACCGGTTCGCGGTCGCGAATCTCATAGGCCCGTACCCAATCACGCGGACCGCTTCCCGCTTGGGTTGCGAGGACTTGCCAGCCAGATCCACATTCCGTATGAAGACTCGCGATATCGCTGCCCCATCCCAGTTTTCCCGCAATGCGATCGCTGACGCCGTCCAGCATGTGAACCTGGCCGTCTCGCCCGGCGAGCAGCGCCAGCGTGTATTTGTCCCGGGGAACCGTTGCGGCCGAATAGAACGCGGGAGCGGCCGTCTGTCTGCCGACACCCGGTACCAGAACGCCGGTAAAGAAATTTCGCGTGGAAGCAAAGAATGCGTTCAGCTGAAACTGGTCACTTCCCACTGGCCACGGGTCGTCACTCTCGCGACACGACATGCTCAGGGGAGCGGTGGTCGTGCTGCTGCAGAAAACTCCTGGCAGGTGCGCATCAAAGAGATGATCCTGGCGCAAGATCAGCCGGCCGCGCAGGTCCCGGGGCCAGGGATGCGCGTGAGTGAGCGGGAAAGACTGCTCCGGCTGCCAGCGGCCGTCGCGAAAACTGTAGAGCGCCAGTTTATCGGAATTCAAAACCGCAAGCTGTGCGGGGTTGCCGTCAAGCACGGCGGCGTCAAGCATGCGATCCTCCTGAGCCCAGAGAAGTGTCTTACGGATCGTCATCGCGGCAGCATCGTGAGCCACCACGGCCGCTTCGGGCCTTGGCAAAGCGACCATCGCCACCGAAGTCTCATTGTTACCCTGGTGAACTTCGGCCACCCACACGTAGTTTTGCAGATCCTCGGAAAGCGAGATCTGGACGGTTCCTGCCGCTTGTTCCGTATTCACAAAGCGCAGTCCCAGGGCGGCAAGCTCGGTTGTCAGGCCTCGGCGAATGTCGTCAAAATCAGATCGGCTCAGGGAAGAGCGGTTTGTAATGTCGAGCGCAACTGCGCCCGGACCGGTGGCCGCCACAATCTTGCGCGCCAGTTGTTCCTCGGCCGCGGTCCAATCGCCCGCCCTGGAAGCGGTGCTCAATAGAGTGAGAATGAGCAGGAAACCGGTGAAGCGCAGCCAGCGTGACGGCGAGATCGGCATGTACGGGATCGCCGAATTATAAACCGGGTTTGCCATGTCTTTGGACCTCGCCCCGGTACTGAGTGGAGTCGTCTCCAAGCGGCGCTGGGCGGCCCTGTTAACTCAGACACCGCAGCCGCCCAGGGTAGCTATCAATCTCTACTTTTGGGGCGGGTCTTCCGCTTCTGCCTGGCTCGCGTGGTTGGTCATGTTCATGCTTCGCAACACGTCATTGGCGAAGAAAAACTTGCCGTCGGATGGCACCATCATGATTTGCAGCTTGTCCGATAGCCGTTCGGCGACAATCTTGTTGATCAGCAGCGGGTTCTGCTTCAGGATTTCACCCTCGCTCTTCATCCGTTCCGCGTCGGCCACCGCCGTTACCCGGATGCGGTCCGCTTCGGCCTCGGCCAGCAGTTTGCGCCGCTCCATTTCGGCCTTACTGTCAATCACTTTCGCCTCTGCCAGCGCTTCCGCATTCTTCACCGTGGCCTCCTTGCGAGCCTGGGCCTCCAGACGCGATTGCTGGATTTGCTTTTCCTTCAACGGCAACGTGTACTGCATCGCGTCCGCTTCCCCTTTGGCCTCCAGCACGTGCACCTGGGCCTGGCCCTCCGCCTGCTTTACCTGTTGCACCTTGGCCGCTTCGGCTTCCAGTTCAGAGAGCCGCACCTGCTTCTGCTGGATCTCCGTCTGCACTCCCATGCGATCGTTTTCCTGTTCTTTCAGCAGCAGGGTCTCCAGGCCCTTGGCGTATTCCGGAGGAAGCTGGATGTCACGCAACATGACTTCCTTCACCACGACTCCATCCAACCCCAGTTTCTGTGCAATCACGTCAGCGGCGCGTTTGCGGACTTCCTCGCGCTTGGCGGCGAAGACGTCGCGCACCGTGTAATTGGGAACCAGTTCACGCCAGGCGCTGGCCACCACCGCCGGCACAATCTCCTTTTCTACGGGCTGGGGCAGGTTGGCCTGGATGTAATCCAGACGCTTGGGATCCAGCCGGTAACGCACGGTGATCGCCAGCCCTAGCGTCAGACCTTCCTTGGCCTGCACCTGCAGCAATGTCGATCTCTGGCCGCTGGCCGGCAATTTGCCGGACTCTTCGAGCGCGCCCGTCGTGAATAACTGATCGCGCGTGTCGAACAGTGCGACGTTCTCCGCCAGCGGCGTGACGAAGTGAATCCCCGGATACAACGTGCCGGCCAGCGTGCCTTTGGTCTGGCTGACGCGCACCCCCGCCATGCCGCTCGGAACCACCACCATGCCGAAGGCGATCAACATCGGTCCCCAGCCCAGCAGGGCAAGCGCCAGCGCTCCACGCCAGCGAACTTGAGGTACCGGCGGCAGTGGATTGGGTCCGGCTGCCGCCACCGCCTGCCGGTACTGCATTTCCTGGTAGAGGTCGTAGAGCAGAATTCCGGCGGCCACCAGCATCATCCCGATGCCGCCCCACATAAGCAAATACTTCAGGAACAGCATGACATCCTCCTTTGCGCTTAGCGCTGGTGCCCGGACCGAATCCGAATCCCCGCCTGCCGGGCAAAGAACAGGCGGAAGACTTTCCCGAAGATCAACTCTTCGACCAGGAGTGCGATCGCCAGCGAGAAAACCAGACCGGCGAGTACGGCGATAGCGGTGATTGCGAGTTGCATGATGTCCTCCGATGAATTCCGGTTCCTTACTGCCCGCCGGCGGATTGCGGTCTGCGAACCGCCCTCGGCCAGCGCCGGAGCAGTCACGAACAGTGCCAACCACGGGCCTGGCCATCCTGTCGTCTGCCTGGCCTGAGTGGGAATCGGTTGGCTTTCATGGCTGCCTCGCTGTGCGCGGACCTGAAGGGCAGCCTGAGAGCCAATCGCTATCTAACTGATTAAATGGCTTGTACGGTCCGTGGTGGGCAGGAAATCTGTCTGCTTGTATAGACGCTGTGTCCCGGATGACACGGTGCCGAGAGCTTCCTGGCGGGCTTTGGAAAACCCGGCCCCGCCGCTGGGTGCGGCAATGTGGGGTTTTGAAGGGCCGGGCTATCTTCTGGGTTTATGAGGTCCCGTTTTGCTATTGCTGCATTCTTACCGGATTGCGACCGCCCCTTCTGTGACAGGGGTCACATTTCTATGTGACTTTCAAACCACCCGCCCGCACCCCCTGCTCCCGGTGTCGCTCACCCTCTCGCCGTGATCCCGGTCACAGTTCCGGGCAAACCGCGGCGCGTAAGCTGGCAGTGGAATCTTTCCTCTGGAGATAGCGCATGGCTTATGTAATCACCAACACCTGCATTAAGGATCTATTGTGCGTGGACGTCTGTCCCACCGACTGCATTCATCCCAAGAAGGACGAACCGGCGTTTGAGAGTGTAGGGCAGCTGTATGTCGATCCCGCGGGCTGCATTGATTGCGGAGCCTGTGTTCCGGTCTGCACCTCGGATTCGATCCAACCGCTGGAAGACTTGCCCGAGGAGCTAAAGCAATTCGCTGACGTGAATGCCAAGTTCTACGCTAACTAAGCCGCTCGGAAAGTCGATCTGGAACGCGGTGGTTGCTCTCATGACTGGTGACGGCACGCCGTCCCCCAAGTGTCAGCCATCGCAGACCTTCTCTTGCATGCTTGGCGTGGTAAGCGGATGAGTTCTCGGGTTCGTTTCATCTCGGAAGCATGACGGCCCGGACCGTCGTGAACGCAAGACAACCCGAAGATTCAACGCATGGTTGGCACGCCATCGCGCGGCGGCCGAGTCTGACCTCCGTCTTACCCATCAGGGAATGATGGAGGCTCTCTAAACCACTTCCTGCCCCACCCCGCACAGTTCTTCTCGCGGTTGGGCCGCGACCGGCTCGATCCGCGGCCCATCGGGTTCCAGAGCGGCCAGCAGGGCATCGAGTATCGCCGTCAACGAGTGAGGACTCTCAAGCAGAAGCCGCTGGATGCTCTCGCGATGAATCGCCAGCTCCCCGATCTGGCAGCCGATGCGGGTATCCACCTCTGCAACTTCGCTCATCCGAGGGCCGCGCCGGCTGGGGCTGGTCCGTAGTCTGGTTCGCGCGAATGGATAGTCCAGACTTCCCGTCGTCATCCAGTGCACTACCAGTTCCTGGGCGTGTGCCGGACCGCACACCGGGTGAATGCCCGCTTGCGGAGCCAACTGATCGTGCCACTGCAGAATCTTGACTTTATCCTGCCAGCGGCTGGCCACCATCAGAAACCATCCGTCCTCGACGGTTCTCTCCCTTCCACAAACTGCACATTCAGGAATTCGTGCCTGCTGCATTGCTCCTCCTTTACGGCTGCGTGCGTTCACCGCTGGCGCCCAGAGGACCACGGCTCCATTCCACGGGCCGCAATACGGCCGCGGCCGGCTTCTTAACCGTCACATCCAGCAGGGGCACAGTGATCGTTCCCCGTCCTCTTTCAAAAGCAATCGTGAGATAGCGGGAGCAGTCATTGCATAGCCAGCGGTATTCAAGCCGGCGAGGAGGTTTCGACCTTCGCGTCTTACCCTCGAGGTCAGTCAGCAGCAGACGGGGTGAATCCATCTGTACGACGAATAACTTGCCTTCCGTCATGCGGCGAAAGAGGCTGGAGCAATCTTGATTGGCGCATTTGTGAAGCATGCGAGACACCCGTTTTCGGTTGTAATTCCACGTGAATCGTTCACCTGCATCTGAGAGGCCGAAGCAGCGCCCGAATGCTCAGGCCCGAAACCTCGGATTGGCGGGCATTCCGCCCGAATTTCGCGGTTGCGTCTTCCTTTCCCGAATCGAAAGTGACGACGCTTCGGCAGCCGCGACCGGCGCTCGGCACTGCGCGCCCTGGCTGCTGTTGCCCCTAAACCTCTCCTCCCGCAAGCAGTTGCGCAACTGTGGCTATCCCGGAACACGCGTCACAAGGCAAAGTGACCAAGAGCACAGCCTCAATGCCCATCATCCGGCGAACATACAAGGTAAGACGATTGCTTGTGCGGGGGCGCAACCATGAAGAAACTGCTCATCCTGGGCGCGGCAGGGCGCGATTTCCATAACTTCAACGTAGTATTTCGTGACGACGCTGACTCCCAGGTCGTCGGTTTTACGGCCACGCAAATTCCCGATATCGCCGGCCGGCGCTATCCCCCGGAACTCGCCGGTCCTCTCTATCCCGATGGAATTCCCATCTTTGAAGAGAAGGACATGGAGAGGGTCGTCAAGGAACTTGGGGTTGACGCTGTGGTGTTTTCCTACAGTGACATCTCCCATCCCAACCTGATGCATTTGGCCTCGCGAGCCGTCGCCGCAGGTGTCGATTTCTGGCTGCTGGGTACCGAACATACCCAGATTCGGTCTTCGCTGCCGGTGATTTCAATTTGCGCGGTCCGCACCGGTTGCGGTAAGAGTCCCCTCTCCCGCATGGTGGCTTCCAAGCTGCGTGCTTTGGGATGGAAGCCCGTGGTCATTCGTCATCCCATGCCGTACGGCGATCTCGCCATCCAGGCCGTGCAGCGCTTTGCCACCTTGCAGGATCTGGAAAAACACCAGTGCACGATCGAGGAGCGGGAAGAGTACGAGCCCCACATCAGCAAAGGCACCGTGGTCTACGCCGGCGTCGACTACGAGAAAATTCTGCGCCAGGCCGAAAAAGAGGCGGATGTCATCTTGTGGGACGGCGGCAACAACGACACCTCCTTCTACAAATCCGACCTGGAGATCGTGGTTGCCGATCCCCATCGTCCCGGGCACGAACTGGGATACTTCCCCGGCGAAGTGAACATGCGCCGCGCCCAGATCGTGGTTATCAACAAGGTCGATACTGCCGCTCCCGCCGATGTGCAGACGGTGCGTGAGAACGTGCGGCGGCACAATCCGAAAGCCACCATCGTAGACATGGCCTGCCGCGTCTCGGTGAGCTCGCCGGAAACCGTAAAAGGTAAAAGAGTTCTGGTCGTCGAAGACGGGCCAACCCTCACTCACGGCGAGATGCCCTACGGCGCCGGAGTCGTGGCGGCCAGACTTTGTGGCGCCAGCGAACTGGTCGATCCGCGACCCTTTGCCGTGGGTTCCATTCGTGGCACCTACGAGCGCTATCCCCACATGACCACGCTGTTGCCCGCCATGGGCTACAGCGCCATGCAGCGCCACGAACTGGAACAGACCATTAACCAGATCCCCTGCGACCTGGTTCTGGTGGCGACGCCCATCGATCTGGCCCGTGTCATCAAGATCGACAAACCCAGCCTGCGCGTCACCTATGAGGTAGAAGAACTCACTACCCCCGGACTGGTTGCCGCTCTCGGCAAGTTCACCGAACAACATCAATTGGTCCCCGCCGGAGCCCACAGATGATGCCTCAAGATTTTCTTTCCATACGGGACTTCAGCCCGCTGCAGATCCGCTTTCTGCTGGCCCTCGCGCGCCAGGTCAAGGCCAGGCCCGGAGCTTACGGCCAGTCCTTAAAGGGTAAGACGCTGGCGCTGATCTTTGAGAAACCCTCTCTGCGCACACGCGTAAGCTTCGATGTCGGGGTTCACCAACTGGGCGGCTTCGCCCTCTATCTTTCCCCGGCAGAAATCAGCCTGGGAAAACGCGAATCCGTCTATGACGTAGCCAAGAATCTGGAGCGGATGGTGCAAGGCATCATGATTCGCACCTTTGCTCACCAGATCGTGGAAGAAATGGCTGCTTATGCGGCGATTCCTATCATCAACGGCCTCACCGACTACAGCCATCCCTGTCAGGCCATGGCCGACTACCTCACCATGTGGGAGAACAAGGGGAGAGTGAGCGGGCTCAAAGTTGCCTACCTCGGCGATGGCAACAACGTCGCCCATTCCCTGATGTTTGCCGGCGCCCAACTGGGTGCCAACCTATGGATCGCGACCCCACCCGGCTACGAGCCGAAAGCCGATGCCATCCTGTGGGCGCTGGATAGAAGTGCGGAGACCGGCGGGAGTTGCATCGTGACCAATGACCCTGCAGAAGCCGCCGCTGGCGCCGATGTGGTGTACACCGACGTTTGGGCGAGCATGGGTCAGGAAGCCGAGGCCGAAACCCGGCGGCAGATCTTCCGCCCGTACCAGGTCAATGCCAGGCTTTTCGGGCAGGCCGCGCGCGATGCGATTTTCATGCACTGTCTGCCCGCACACCGCGGCCTGGAAGTCACCGACGACGTCATCGACTCCCCACGTTCGGTGGTTTTCCAGCAGGCCGAAAACCGGCTGCACGCGCAAAAGGCCATTCTCGTGGAGCTCATGAAGGACGCGACCGTTATGGTGCCCGAGGTTGCGGGAATGCAAGAGTTGGTAGCTGGTCGTTAGCCGCTGGTTGGTTGTCGGTAGAGAACGGTTCGGAATCACTCGCGCAAATGGCGACGCGCGGTCGTGTGGTCTCGGGGCTCAGATCATGGTCTGCCAGCAAGTGAGGCTGCCGGCTGGCCCCTGGCTTACCAGTTACTCGTTCTTATGAAGACTATTCTTCTTGCCGTTGGTGGCAACTCGCTCATCCGCGCCGGTGAGAAGGGCACCGCTGCCGAGCAACTGGCCAACGCGCGCCGCACCGCGGCTGAGATCGTCGCTTTAATCCGCCAGGGATATCACCTCGTCATCACCCACGGAAACGGTCCCCAGGTGGGCGCCGCCCTGCTTCGGTCGGAGCGGGCGGCCACCCAGGTGCCGGGCCAACCCCTCGACGTGTGCGGGGCGTGTTCGCAAGGGGAGATCGGCTATCTGCTGGAGCAAGCGTTGCTTAACGAACTGCGCAAGTCGGGACTGGACACCCCCGTCATCGCCGTGCTGACGCAAAGCGTCGTCTCCGAGGACGATCCCGCGATGCAGCATCCCAGCAAGCCGATTGGACCCTTCTATTCGCGCCAGGAAGCCGAGGAACGCAAGCAGGCTCTGGGATGGCAGATCGTGGAAGATGCTTCCCGCGGGTATCGCCGCATTGTGCCGTCTCCCGATCCCGTCGCGATCGTGGAGCTGGACGTGATTCGCGATCTGGTCGGACACGGAGTACTGGTGGTCGCCTGCGGCGGCGGTGGGATTCCGGTGGTGAAGCGTCAGGGAGCGCTGTTCGGCGTAGAAGCGGTCATTGACAAGGACCGTGCCTCGGCTCTGCTGGCCGCCGAATTGGAGGCCGATCTCTTCGTCATTTCCACCGATACCGACTACGTCTACCTGGATTACAAGAAACCAGGGCAGCGCGCTCTCACCTCGGTGACTGCCAGAGAGCTCGAAGCGCATCTGAAGGCGGGACAATTTCCGCCGGGAAATATGGGTCCAAAAATCGAATCTGTCCTGCGCTTCCTGAGAGCGGGAGGGCAAGAGGCGATCATCACCTCCTACGAATATCTCACCACGGCGGTTGCCGGAACCGCCGGTACTCACGTGCTTCCGGATGGTGAGGAAATGCCGGGGAAGACCACGATCCGCGACCAAATTCCAGTGGGAGGACGATAGCTCATGCGCGAAACCATGTTTCCCACCCTCGGCACCGACGAGTTCCAGCATCCCGGCGAAAACCCCCTCGGGTTGCGCGGGTCCAGGCTGAAACACGTAGTCGAGTCGCAGCAATTCACGGTTCCTCTGCTGATGGAATTGTTCAACCGCTCGCGAGGAATGGAACGGGTGGTCGCGCGGGGTGGAACCCTCGACTACCAGAACCGTATCCTGGCGACGCTCTTCTACCAGCCTTCCACCCGCACCCGCTTTTCTTTCGAGGCGGCCATGCACCGCCTGGGCGGACGGGTGCTTTCCACCGAGCATGCCCGCGCGTTTTCGTCCGAGATTGAGGCCGAGCAGGTGGAGGACTCCATCCGCATCATTGGCAACTACAGCGATGTGATCGTGATTCGCCACCACGAAGAAGGCGGGGCGGCGCGGGCGGCACAAGTTTCTCCCGTGCCGGTCATCAACGCGGGCGACGGCAACGGCGGACAGCATCCCACCCAGGCGTTGCTCGATCTCTACACCATCTATCGCGAACGTCCCTTGGACGGGCTGAGCGTGGCCATCATCGGCGAACTCGACAAAGGACGCACCGCTCGCTCGCTCGCCTATCTGTTGGCCAAGTTCGAGCGCGTGAAACTTTTCTTCGTCAGCCCTCCCGAGCTGCAGATGAAGCCCGACATCCTGGAATATCTCGACGAACACGGTGTGCAGTACCAACTCGAGTCGGAGATTGATCGGGTGATCGGGGAAGTGGACGTCGTCTATCAGACTCGCATTCGTCCCGAGCGGGTCGCCGACACTTGCGGCCTGAAGCGCTACGCCATCGATTCGGCGGTTCTGCGCAAGATGAAGAAGGATGCGATGATCCTGCACCCGCTCCCGCGGACCGTGGAACTGGACAAGACGGTCGACGACGATCCCCGCGCCCTCTATTTCAAGCAGGCCGTCAACGGTTTGTACGTTCGCATGGCGCTGTTAACCATGGTTTTGGAGAAAGAGTGAAACCCTGCCTGGTCGCTGACCATGCAGCCCGGGCGCTATTTTCGACTACCGCAATGAGAGAGGAACCTATGCCCGTTACCGAAGAACTTCTGCAAACCCAGGATTACGTCGACCTTGAAAATCAATACGGAGCTCATAACTACCATCCGCTCGACGTGGTGATCGAGCGCGCTGAAGGCGTGTGGGTGTACGACGTTGACGGAAAGCGTTACTTGGATTGCCTGGCCGCCTACTCCGCGGTGAACCAGGGTCACTGCCATCCTAAGATTCTGCGCACGCTGACCGACCAGGCGCATAAGGTCACGCTGACCTCGCGGGCATTTCGCAACGACCAGCTTCCTTTGCTCTACAAGGAACTGCATGACCTGAGCGGCATGGATATGGCGCTACCCATGAACTCCGGCGCCGAAGCGGTCGAGACCGCCGTGAAAACCGCGCGCAAGTGGGGATACAAGGTCAAAGGCATTCCGGAAGGGAAGGCCGAGATCATCGTTTGCGCGAATAACTTCCATGGCCGAACCGTGACCATCGTCAGCTTCTCCACCGATGAGCAATACCGCGACGGCTTTGGACCCTTCACTCCGGGATTCAAAATCATCCCCTTCGGCGATGCCAACGCTTTGCGCGCCGCCATCACTCCCAACACCTGCGCCTTCCTGGTGGAACCGATTCAAGGCGAGGCCGGAATCGTCATTCCGCCGCAAGGATTCCTCAAGCAAGCTTCCGAGATCTGCCGCCAGAACCGGGTTCTGCTGATGGTAGACGAGATTCAATCCGGGCTGGGCCGCACCGGCAAGCTCTTCGCCTACATGCATGAGGGCATCACGCCCGACTTGCTGATCGTCGGCAAGGCCCTGGCCGGTGGCTTCTATCCGGTTTCGGCCGTGCTGGCCTCCAAAGAAGTCCTCGGCGTGTACAAACCCGGCGACCACGGCAGCACCTTCGGCGGCAACCCGCTGGGCTGTGCCGTTGCCCGAACCGCGCTGCGCGTTCTGGTCGAAGAGAAGTTGGTCGAGCGTTCGGCGGAGTTGGGTGCCTATTTCCTGCAACTACTCCAAACCTTGCGTAGTCCCGACCTGAAAGAAGTTCGCGGCAAGGGACTGTGGATCGGGGTCGAACTCAAGAGTCCCGCCCGGCCCTACTGTGAGGCTTTGAAGCGGGAAGGCATCCTCTGCAAGGAAACTCACGACCATGTGATCCGCATCGCTCCACCCCTGGTGATCACACGCGAAGAGATCGATTGGGCCTTCGCGCGCATCCGCAAGGTCATCGAAGCGCATTAGACGGCACGCCTGGGGACAGCCGCCCCGGCTGTCCCCGAGTCTTTTAACCTTCCCTCCCAGCCGTTATCATGCCAAGCAATGACCCGACGCATCCTCATGTGCCCGCCGACATTCTTTGACGTCCGCCAGCTCAAGAACCCGCACATGCGTCTTCCGATCGACCGCGCCCGGGCACAACAGCAGTGGGATACCCTGTGCCGCACATTCAAAGAGGCAGGGATCGAGGTGGAAATCATCCATCCGGTCAAGGACCTGGAGGACATGGTCTTTGCCGCCAATCAGGTGTTCGTCGGACACAGCCACAAGATCGGCCCCTTCATCGTCCCCAGCGAAATGCGTCACCTCATTCGCCAGAAGGAAGTCCCGTACTACGTCGAATGGTTTCGCGAACGTGACTACCGGGTCATCGCGCTTGATCTGAAAGGCGAATGCCTGGAGGGGCATGGCGACCTGATCTGGCACCCTGATCACTCGAAGATTTGGGCGGGCTACGGGTTCCGGTCAACCCGCGGCGGCATCGAAAAATTCGCCTCCGCCATGAACCATCTCGAATTCCCGGTAATCCCTCTGCAGTTGACGGACGAACATTGCTATCACCTCGATACTTGTTTTTGCCCGCTCAATCATGACGCGGTGCTGATTTATCCCGGGGCTTTCTCGTCCCACGCGATGGACTCGATCCGTCAGGGCTGGACCAGAATTCACCAACTCTCTCGTGATGAGGCGGTCGCGTTCCTCGCCAACGGAGTCGTGGCCAACGGGCGCTACATTACTCCTCGCGTAACTCCAAACCTGAACCGGATTCTGCAACAGGAGAGCCTGACCCCCGTGATCGTGGATACTTCAGAGTTTGAGAAATCCGGTGGCAGCGCCTTCTGCATGAAAGCAGTCCTGGAGTAGCGCTCCTCTTCGTCCCCACCGGAGCCATGTATTCCCAATTTGGGCGGGGCCCCGCTCAATTTACCCGGATCCGGCAGGATCCCCTCCCTGGTTCCGAGCGTACGATGGACTTGCAGTCGGGCGGCCTCAAGAACAATCACGGAGTCATTTGCATTCTAGCCTGGATCTCCGGGGTATCCGCCCATGGCAACGCTTGGGTCAGCTGCGAACTTATCGCCACGTGCCGACTTCCATCCCGGATCAACGGTGGGGCGTTTCCGCATCGGGGAGCGTCTGGGGAGGGGCGCGACGGGTGAAGTGTATCGTGCCGAAGACACCAAGCTCAAACGCGTGGTCGCGCTGAAGCGTCTGGCCGCTGATCTCCATTCTGATCAAACCTACCGCCGTCGTTTCCAGGAGGAAGCGGAGCAAGTCTCCCGCTTTAGCGACGCGCACGTCGCCGCCCTTTATGACGTACTGGAAGATCAAGACGAGATGCTTCTCGTCATGGAGTACGTCGAAGGCCAGACCCTGCGGAAACGCATGGCATCGCCTCTGACCCTTGAGCAGTTTATGGGCATCGCCCTGCAATGTGCGGAGGCGCTCGCTGCCGCCCACGAACTGGGGATCATTCACTGCGATGTGAAGCCCGAAAACATCATGCTGACGGCCAGCGATCAGGTCAAGATCCTGGACTTTGGCCTGGCAAAACACCTGCCGCGCTCGGACCAGAGTTCCACCCTGGAAAGCTCCACAACTCTCGCCGGCACTCCCGCCTACATGTCGCCCGAAGTTCTGTTGCAAAGAGTCCCGGATGGCCGCTCCGACGTGTTTTCCCTGGGAGTGATGTTCTATGAGATGTTGTCCGGACACCATCCCTTTCTCGCCGGTAGTTTTATCGCCACCATCGATCGTATCCGCAAGGAAACGCCAACCCCCATTCGAATTTTCAATTCGCAGGTCCCCAGGGAATTAGAGAGCATCGTCGGCCGGGCCATGGCAAAAGATCCCCAGCAACGCTACGCCAGCGCCCGCGAGCTGCTCCAGGATCTCCGTCTGGTACAGGCTGGGCAGGGTCCCGGGACCGCGCCCGTGGATGAGTCCCGCCGGAAACCGCGCAGGATTCCGCCATGGATCGTTATGGTCACTGCCTCGTTGCTTCTGAGCGTCGCGGCGGCCCTGCTCTACCGGTATCTCCACCCGCCGCCTGTCCTGGCGGAGCGCGGCTGGGTGCTGGTCAGCGATTTCGAGACCCGGGGCGATGAATTGATTCCTGACGAGGGCATCCGCGAAGGCCTGACCATCGCGTTGCAGCAGTCGCGCTATGTAAACGTTTTTCCCAGGACGCGGATCTACGACGTGTTGCAGCGCATGAAAAAGCCGGAAGTAACCCGGATTGACGAAAGTCTTGGCCGCGAGATCTGTCAGCGTGAGAACTTGCAGGTCCTGATGACCGGCAGCATCGAGCAGGTCAGCAATGTCTTTCAGATCACGGTACGAGCCCTGAACCCGGTCCAGGGAAACTTGCTTTTTGCCGAGCAGGAGCGCTTTGATCGCCGCGACCAGTTTCTCGACCGGGCCGATGCCATCGCCAAGCGGGTGCGCGAAGATCTGGGCGAATCTCTGGTTGGCATCCAGAACAGGAGCCGCCCTCTCGCCAAAGTGAGCACCGCCTCGATCGAAGCGCTCCAACTCTATTCCCAGGGAGTGGACGCGATGGCTCAGGGGAATCTCGATCGGGTGCCGGCCCTGCTGCAGGGGGCTCTCAAGTTCGATCCCAATTTCGCCATGGCCCATATGCTCCTGGGAACCTACTATTCCTGGCTGGTCGGCAAGAACCGCCGGGCTCTGGCAGAGTTTGAGCGTGCCTATGAACTGCGCGAGGGAGGCACGGATCGCGAGCGGCGCAGGATCGAAGCTTTTTACTACTCCGCCCTGGAACGCTACGACGAGGCTGCCCAGTCTTTGAGCGTCCTGGTCGGCCTCTACCCCGATGATGCTGAAGCTCACGAGGAATTGGCCAGTGCCTACTTCAACCTGGGACAACTTGACGCCGCCATCGCCGAACTCAGACAGGTCCTCCGCCTCGACCCGTTTTCAGCGCTCGCCTACCGGAATACGGTTCTCTACCTGGCGCGGAAGGGCGCATACCAGGAAGCCCTCGCTGCCTTCCATGAAGCCGAACAGCGCGGCATCAAGGCGCCCGAATTGCACTGGGGGCTGGGGCTCGCCTATCTCAGTCAGGGAGACATTTCGCGGGCAAGGGAAGAGTTTGTGCGCTTGGGTGAAGGACCGCCGGCAGACCAGGAACTCAAAGAACTCTACCTGGCGGTTTCCGATCTCTACGAAGGAAAGCTGCAATCCGCCGCTACCAAGCTTCGCCGCCAGAGCGACTCCGCGCCGCCCGAGAGTGAGGGTCTCAAACTCGTCCGTAGTTATCTGATCGGACGTATCTTGCTCGACCAGAATAAGAAGCGCGAAGCGGTGCTGGAAGCGGATCGAATGCTCCGTTCTCCAAGCTCAACTCTGCAAACCAACGATCTGCTGCAAGCCGGAGTCCTTTATGCGCGCGCCGGCGATCTCAGAAGAGCGCGCACAGTGTTGAAACGCTTGGACCAGTTGCGGGCCTCAGCGCCGAACAGTTGGGCCCAGTCCAGCTTTCACAATCTCGAAGGTGAGATCTACACCGCGCAAGCCAGGCCCGTCGAGGCCGAAAAATCCTTTACCTCTGCGGTGCGCGAGTCTCCCCAGGTGCTTTCCCACATAGGGCTGGCACGCCTCTATCACGGGCAAGGGAACTGGACCGCGGGCGCCGAGGAGTGGGAGAAAGTTCTCCTCGCCCGGGGCGAGATCCTGCAAAACGATTTCCCCCCCGACCTGGCCCTCGCACACTTTCGACTCGCACAGAGTTACCAGCAGTTGAACCGCCGCGATCTGGCTATCCGGCACTGCCAGGAACTGCTGCGCATGTGGCAACACGCCGATCAAACCCCGTTGCTTGGGGACGCCAAACGCCTGCTCGCGGAATTGACCCGCGACCAGCCAGAACTCAACCACCACCAGCTGTAACAGCAGGGCCCCCACGATTCACAAAACGATTCGACAGAGAGGACATTATGAATTTACTGATCATCATTGGGAACGCTGTCGTCGATTACAAATTCCGCACGCTGCTGATGGACGACCCGCTGGGAGTCGCCGAAAAGTACGGCTTCCGCTTAAGCAAATTCGAGGTCGAAATGTTGCAGGCGGCGCTCAAGAAGAACACCGGTCTCGAGCAGCTTTTTAAGGACTTGGAGAATCAACTCTACACAAATATCGGAATGCCACCCGCCACAGCGGAAACCAAAGTGCTCGCCATGCAACTGCCAAACGTGCCCATACCGTGCACCAAAAAACCTTGCTATTGGTCCCTCAACGTCCCCCCCATCCTGCAGGCTCCCTACGATAACGTTAAGGCTGCCTGACCTGAAGCGGCTACGGGCTGACCGGTGGAACGCGAGAGTCAACTCGGCTCTCGCGTTTTTGTCAGCCCTGCGGAATCTAGGTGGCGGCGTCGAAGATCTGCGAGCGGCACGCGGCGCACAGTGCGCTGTCCTTGAGATCAATCCATTCCACGGCATGGGATGGCGCCATGGCGCAGGCGTAGTCGTCACAGTGCGTCAGGTTCAAGGTGTGTCCAAGTTCATGAACCGATTCCTTCAGAAGCCGCTGCCGCAGAACTTCCGGATCGCAGGCCAGTCCGTAAAACTCCTGCCGCAGGCGGTGAGCGGAAACAATGGCGCAGGGCCCCCCGATCTGCGCTTCCCCAAACACAAAGGTCAGAATTGGGATGTAAAGATCAACACTGGTGACGCCTAACATGCGCCACGAGTCGCGAGTCAGGAAGCGCTGCATACGCTGCAGAAGTTCCGATGAATGATACTGCTGCCGCTCCCCATGAAAGGCGATTTCAGGATCGAGCGGGCGCGGAATCACCTCGCACGGCAGGTGAAAGGCATCCGCGATGGCGGGTCCCAGTTCCATGAGCAGCCGGCCATCCAGATTCCCGATCGGCAGCAGTTGCAGAAGCTTCATCGAGTTTCAACAGTCGGTTTGCTCCAGCCGTACTTCTTGATCTTGTGGTGCAGCGTAACCCGGTCAATTTCCAGAACCTCCGCTGCCCGCGTCCGGTTCCAGTTGCACGACTCCAGCACCCGCAGAATATACGCCTTCTCGATCTCGTCCAGACTCTTCGAGGTGCCGTTCGGCGCCGTCGACTTGAAGACGAAATCCTGTTCCCGGATCTCCGGTTCCTGGGCCACCACCATGGCGCGCTCCACCGCATTTTCCAGTTCGCGGACATTGCCCGACCCATGGCTGTTGCTGCAGCAAGTTCATCGCGCCGGGAGCGACCCGGGTGATCTTCTTGTTCATCTGCAGCGAGAACTTGTGCACGAAGCTGTTTACCAGCAGCGGAATGTCATCGCGGCGCTCGCGCAACGGGGGCAGTTCGATGCGAAAAATGTTCAAGCGGTAGAACAGATCAGGGCGAAAGCTGCCTGCTTCGATCAGCTTCTCCAGGTCTTTATTGGTGGCCGCGACACAGCGAAAATCAACCTTGATCGGCTGGTTGCTGCCCACCCGGACGATCTCGTGTTCCTGCAGAACCCGCAGCAGATCGGTTTGGGTTTTCAGGCTGATGTCGCCGATCTCATCCAGAAACACCGTGCCGCCCTCCGCAATCTCAAACTTGCCTTTCTTGCGATATTGGGCGCCCGTGAACGCGCCCTTTTCGTGGCCAAACAGTTCGCTCTCCAGCAGTGACTCGGTCAAGGCGCCGCAGTGAATGACGACCAGGGGATGGAACCGCCGCGGACTGGCATGGTGGATCGCCCGCGCCACCAGTTCCTTGCCGGTTCCGCTTTCGCCGGTAATAAGCACGGTCGCGTCCGTCGGCCCCACGGTTTCGATCGCGTCGAACACCTTTGCCATGGCCGAACTCTGGCCCACAATGTCTTCGGGCCGCGCCACTTCCGCTACCGTCTCGCGCAACAGTACGTTCTCTTTTTCGGTGCGCTTATGCGACAGAGCCTTCTTTACCAGGTGCGCCATCTCGTCGGGATCGAGCGGCTTGGTCACATAGTCATAAGCCCCGTTTTTCAGCGCGGCCACCGCGGTATCGACCGACGCGTATCCGGTCATCATAATGACAATCAACTCCGGGTCGATTTCGTGAATCCGCCGCTGCAGTTCGATGCCATCGGTCCCGCGCATCTTGATGTCGAGCAGCGCCACGTCCCAGTTTTGTTCCGCCAAACGGGTGAGGGCGTCATTGGCATTTTCCGCCGTCCCCACCTCGTAGCCTTCTTCATGAAACCATTTGCCCAGCGAATCGCGCACGCTGAGTTCATCGTCAACGATCAGCAATTTTCCTTGTGCGCTCACACTCCTCACCTCGCGTTCATAGCTGCCCCGCTGCCGGCTGCGGCCAGCGCGGTCGCTGCCTCTACCGGCAGCGTGATTGTGAAAGTCGTACCCTTTCCTCGCTCGGAAGACACACCAATCCGTCCGTTGTGCCGTTCGATGATCCCGTGGCTGATGGCCAACCCCAGCCCTACGCCGCTTTCTTTCGTGGTCAGGAAGGGCTCGAAGATGTTGGGGAGAACATCCGCGGGGATGCCCATGCCATCGTCACGCACCGTGATCTCGACCGAGTCGGAGGCGCCGGCGAGGGTGGTCTTGATCCACAGATTCCCGCCACGCGGCATGGCGTCGATGGCGTTCATCATCAGTGCCAGCAGTACTTGTTCGATCTGCGATGCATCGCATTGCACCATGGCCAGGTCCGGGGCCAGGGCAAGCTGCAACTGGATCGCGTTGAGATCAAACTGGTGCTGCACCACCCGAACACTGCGCTCCACCACCGCATTCAAGTCGGTGGTCTGCACATTCATGGGCGGAGTTCGCGAGAAGGTAAGCAGGTTCTTGACCAACTCTCCGCAACGGCGGCTTTCGGCGGCAATCAGTTCCAGACAGTCCAAAGATTCCTGCCGCTTGTCGCCTGCCGCGTCGCCCCGGTCGAGCCACTTTCGCAGCAGCTTGGCGTAGGTCAGAATTCCCGACAACGGGTTGTTGATCTCGTGTGCCACCACCGCCGCCATCTTCCCGATGGTCGCCATTTTCTCGACCTGCAAGACGTGGTCGTGAGCGCGTTTTAGTTCGCGCGTCTTCTGTTCGACCCGGTCTTCCAGTGTCTGTGCCCAGGCGACGATCTCTTCATTGGCCGCCCGCAATTGCAGGCTCATGCCGTTGAAGGATTGCGCCAGGTCGCCGACTTCATCGCGCGATCTGACTTGGATCTGATAGCCGAGATCGCCCTTGGCCAGGCGTTCGGTGCCGTCTTCCAGCCGCCGAATAGGTTCCCCCACGACCCGCCACACAAACAGCCAGCTCAGCAAGGCAATGGCCAGCACAGCAAACAGGGTGTAGGAGATCAACTCACGACTTCCGGCGGCAAGTTGTGCGTCGGTCTTGGCGAGAGAAATATTGGTGTCGAGCACCCCCAGGACTTGCTGGCTGGCGGGGTGCGCGTGACAGGCGGCATTCGAGCAGGCCGGCTGATTCTCGATGGGTGTGATGATCCCCAGTACCCGTGGCCCCGTGCCCAGGCGATAAATACGGAGCCGGTCCGGACGATTCAGCCGGACCAGCGGTTGCGACTGGGCATGACATCCGTAGCAGGCCTCCGCCCCCTTATCCACGCTACGGCCCACCTCAGTGGCATCGGTGGAGTAGCTGACCCTGCCTTCCGGATCAAAGATGCGCACTTTCACCATGCCCGGCTCGCCCCCGATGGTCTGCATCACGTGATACAGGCCTTCGCGGTCGTTGCGCATCATGGAGTAGGTCGCGCTGCGCTTGATGACGTCACTCACCCGCTCGGCACTGGCCAGTACCGACGCCTCCAGATCGTGCCGGTGCAGACGGATGGTCAGATACCCAAGCAGGGAAAAGATGCCCACCATGGCGGCCAGCAACAGCATGATCAGCTTGCTGCTCACGCTGTAGGTGAGGCGCGTCCACCGGCTCTGACCTGGGTCAGTCTCCGGCATGGCTTAACACCGTGGCTGGGGACTCTGTGGACTCAATCCGCGCGACCGGGTGCTGGTCCTCAGCTGGGAAGATGGGCAGATATTTCACCGCCAGGCCAAACAGGGCGAATCCCACCGCAATGATCGCGCCGGTCACCGCGATCTCCGTCCACTTGGGAACGTAGTGCAGCCCGGCGGCAGATTCCAGTCCGGTGATGCTGACGTTCAACCGGTTGGTAATGAAACCCAGCACCACCAACACCGCGGCCACGTACAGTCCGCCCGCGCTGGCACGAATCTTGCGTTGCGAAAGCAGGATGAGCGGCAGCACCAGGCTGAGCGAGATCTCCAGCCAGAACAGATACATCTCGTAGCCCGGCACCAGCGCAAGTTGCATCACGCCGCGGTGCAGCAGATCTTCGAAGCGCAGAATCCCGTACACCGACAGCACCACCACCAGCACCCGTCCCAGTTCCTGCAGGATGGGCAATTCCAGTTGGCGTCCGAAGTGTCTCGAACTCATGGACGACTCGAAGATCGTCATCGCCAGGCCCACTGCGATGGCGGAAATGAAGAAGAAGGCCGGCAACAGCGGGCTGTACCAGAAGGGGTGCAGCTTCTCCGGCATGATCAGGTAGAGCGTGCCCAGCGAAGACTGGTGCAGGGTAGAGAGAATCACTCCCAGGATCACGGTCGGTATCAGTACCGCTCGAATAATTTTCAACGGCTTCTGCAGGTTGAAGCGCTCGAACACGATCGGCGCAAACTCCAGCGACAGCACCGTGGTGTACAGCATCACGCAGTACGCCACTTCGAACATCACCGAATGGGGATTGCGCATGACCAGCGGGTGCCAGATGCGGTAGGGCCTCCCCAGGTCGAACATGAGCGCGACCGACACCAGCAGGTATCCCAGGAACGCCGTGAGCACCGTAGGCCGGACGATCGGCTGCAGACGCTTGATGTTGAAGATGTGTACCGCCGCCGTCAAAGTGAAACCGCCCGCCGCCAGCATCACACCGCAGAGCACATCGAAACCAACCCAGATCCCCCAGGGAAACTGATCGCTCAGGTTCGTGGACTGTCCCAGTCCCTGGGTGAAGCGCACCACCGTGGCGTAGAATCCTGCCGCCAGCAGCGCCAGAAACACCAGCTTCCAGAAAGTGAATTTGATCTTCATGGCGTCCTCCCTTTCTGGTCATCTCGTCCCCGCTGCGGGCCGGAAGCTTCCGCTGCTGCCACTTCTTCGCGGCGATGAGTAATCCACCAGACGCCACCCAGCAGGACTCCGCCCAGAGGCACAAAGTCTGGAATGCGCGACAGAACCCGGTACGTCAGCAGGGGCAGCGGATCTTTCGACAGATCGGTGCGGTACCCGAATTCTTCAAAGGGCACGCTGGAGAGCAGAAGCACCGAGGTCCCGCCAACTTCGGTCAGGCCGTAGATGTGATTCACGTACTGGCCGGGGTTGTCGCGGATGCGCTGCTGAGCCTCAAGAATCAGCTCGTCGCGATCGCCAAACTTGGTCGCGCCGGTGGGGCAAATCTCGGCGCAGGCCGTTGCCTTTCCCGCTGCCACCCGGTCCGCGCACATGGTGCACTTCTGAACCTTGGGCAGAACCTTGCTCCATTCGTACTTGGGCACGCCGAACGGACAAGCCACCATGCAATAGCGGCAGCCCATACACTTGTTTTCGTCGTAGATGACCGGACCATCAGCCGTCTTGCGCAAGGCGCCCACGGGACAAACCGAAGCGCAGGCGGGTTCCTGGCAGTTCATGCACAGGCGGCGCATGAACTTCTCGCCCTTGGTGAGCACTACCGTGTATTTGTGATCCGATTGCCGCTCTTCCGCGGCTACCGTCTCGCTATACCCAAGCTGGTTCTTCTCCGCGCACGCCTGCTCACACTGCTTGCAGCCGATGCAGATGGTTGCGTCATACAGCAACGCCTTGCTCATGGAATTGTCTCCCGGTCGCGCCCGCACGAGACTTGCGTTCCCGCGGCATCAATACTGAAATAAAAGAGGGCCGCCGGCGAAAGCAGTCAGCAATGGCGCAGACCGTCGTAGACGGAGCGACGAGAAAAAAGTACCCGGGCCTGGGAGAGTTCTCACCAGCACCCGGGCGGGCGGTTCCCGTGTTGAACGCGCAGGGACGAGGGGTTTGCCGGTTGGCTTCTGGTCGGCCGCTGCTTCTTTCCACCCGCCGAGTTATGCCAGTCCGTCTCATGACACGCCCTCAGGCTTCCTCCGTCGCTGCCGGGGCAGGTTGCTCCCTGGCAACGCCGGTGCGCAATTGGGAACGCCAATCTACTTCTGGATGCTGCGAATGTAGCTGACCAGCATCTTCACCTGGTCCGGAGTCAAGCTCTTGGCTACGCCCGCATGCTTCGGCTTCTCGGTGATCGCCTTATCCAGATCGGCATCTGCCATCTTCTTGGCATCGTCGCCAATCAGACTCGGAATCTTGGCCGCTGGTTTTCCGGCGCCATCGACTCCGTGGCAGGCTGCGCATTTCGTCTTGTAAAGGGTTGCTCCGTCATCCGCCGCCCAAGATAGGCTGGGGATCAGTATGAACAGGGCCACTGCGATCGTCAGGATTAACATCGCGAGCTTCGTCATCTTCATGATTGCTTTCCTCTTAGTAGAATTTTTGCGGACTGATGAACGCCGTGGCCTTCGTTGCCCCAGAGACTGACTGTTGCAAAACTGACCACCGGCAAACCTCCTGAGAACGTACCTGTAGCAAAGTTCAGCAGTTGCTACCTGGAATCTGAGACAAGTTTCAACGAAGTGGGATAAGCGTGCTGTGATGCAAGTCACGCAGCAGCGTGAGTTACGTCGGGCAAGTGTGTGAAGTAACGGGAGTTGCTCGCTTTGGATCGTTGCAGATGCAGGTGTTGCGATTCGCCGCTGTGAGCTGAGCCGTCTAGTGGGAGCGGGCCAGCTGCGCCTTCCGACGCTTCTCCCGTTCGGCCTGCATTTCCTCCAGGCTACCGGCAACCCGGGGCGAATAGAGTGCCCGGACCCACCGGGGATTTCCCCACTCTGGCTGGCTGAAGAATGCGGCCTCAAAGTCACTGAGCGCCTGGTCAGGCTGTTTGCCCTGCCATTCTGCGACCGCACGTGCCATGTCTCGGTCAGGTCTTGCCGGGTTTTCCTGATACGCCGCGTTCAAGGTTTCCAGTGCGTCGCTCAGTCGACTGAGTTCAATTTGTGCCCAGGCGAGTTGTACTCGCAGCGCAGTACTCCCGGGAAGCCTCTGCACCGCTTCTTCGAGAAGCTGGGCTGCCGACGGATAGTCTCCGGCCTGGTAATACCACCACCCCAGTTGCCCCCTCAGTTCGCTGCCGCTGCCCGTTTCCGTCAGTTCGAGTTGTAGTTTCTTGGCCGGACCAGCGTTTCCCGCCAGCAATTCAAGGCCGGCAGCGGGAACTTGCAGTTCAAAGGAAGGCCCACCCTTGATCGAGTCCGTCCATTGGCGGAACGCCTCAGCAGCTTGTTGTCGGTTGCCGGCGGCAAGGGCCGCAGCGAACCAGTTCACCACCTCCATGTTCGAGGCAGTGATGTCTAAGAGCTTGCGATACGATGCCGCCGAAGCCGCAAACTCCGCCTGCGCAAATTGCGCCTGCGCCAACACTTGCAGAGCCCTCGGTTGCTCTCCCCGGATCTTCAGCGAGCGTTCGGCAAGCTGCTCGGCATCGCGATAACGGTGATTTTCGAAAGCAACGTTCGCCTTGGCCGCCCAGAAAACATAAGCGACGCCCAGATCCCGTTCCGGCTTGAGTTCCCAGTGTTCGCTGGCGATCAACCGGTTGATTTGTTCGATTCTCTCGGATGGCAGCGGATGTGATCGGAAATAGCCGGCGATGGTCTGCTGGGCCACATCCGACAATTCTTCCTGCGGCGTCTTGGCCCGCGCCTGGTATTCCTGATAGAGACGCTGAAAGGCTTCAAACATGCGGATGGCGCCATTGGCCGAGTATCCCGCCTCGACCGCCAGGCGCGTGCCCTCGCGATCGGCTTCCAGTTCCTGGTCCTTGCTGTAACCCGCTTCGAAGACCTCCACCGGCATTTCAATCAGACGGCCCAGCGGGATTCTTCTCAGGGCCTGCTCCCGCTGCACTCGCTCCGCACAGTGATAGTGATCAATGTGCTCGATCTCGTGTCCCATCACCGCTGCCAGTTCGTCCTCGCTGTCCATCTGAGCGAGCAGCCCACCACCCACGAACACATGTCCGCCGGGCAAGGCGAACGCATTCACCAGAGACCGGTCCGGAAGGTAGTGGAACTTGTAGGGCAGTTTACGGTGCGCTTGCGGCGCCAGGCGCGCGCCCACCTTCGTCAGATAGGCCTCGACCTCTTTGAATTCCGGAAAGCTCTCGGCTGACCCATTCCAGCTGTACGCCTTTGCGAGCTCGTCGCCGGTGCCGATTTCCTCCTCGTCCGACATACGGGTGAAGCGCACCGGCATGCGAGTCAGTTCCTGCTCGGTATCGGCCACCAGGTAGAGCAGGGCAGCCGGGCCCGGAGCCACGTCCACTTTGCGCCGCTCGCTTACCCAAATTGCCGCCAGACCCAACAGCACAATTCCCGACACTGCGATCCAATGCTTCATAGGTATTGCCGCAAGGCTTCGCGATTCCGCGTATACAGAAATGACACCAGCAACAGCGCCGCACCCAGTACGATGAACGTCAGGTAACGATCGCGCGGGTTCAAGTGCCAGACGTCCACCAGCAGAATTTTCCCTACACAAAGCAACAGCAGGCCCAGGCCCGTGAGCCGGAAACTGCGTTCGGCCAGCCACAGCGCCAGCAGGAACACGGCAACTCCTTCGATCCCCCATGACAGCGTGACCATGCCGTGCCTCATCTCCAGCGCCAGCAGAACCGTCAGAAGCCCGACTGCGATGAAGAACAGAACCTGTTCGGGCCGCCGTCCAAACGCAAGCAGAATGCGCTTCAGTACGCCGTCGCTCTCGGCTCCGTCTTTTTGTCGAAGCCGCATGGCGAGCGGCAGGGCGGCGAACAGGGTTGCGATCACCACACCCACGCAGACCGAACGGCTCTCCCAGAACGGGGCCGGGAAATAGCTTCTCTCATAGAAGTTATGAAGACTGGCGCGGAACGAGACTCCGACGGCGACCAGAAGCGACTGGTGCAGGAAGACGCGGCGGCCCGCTCTCCATGCGATGGCGAGCAAAACCAACGCTAGCGCCGCCCACGCCGCCGCAACCCAGTCGGCTTCCAGTTCGAAGCGCATCAGGGCGGCGATGGTGAGGGTCCCCAGGTAGCTGCACAGGTCCCCCGCATGCAGCTTTCTTTCCAATTGGGTGATGCCGTCAGCCGCTTCCCCCAGCCTCCAATACCCGTAGAAGAAGACCAATGCCAGCGGCACCAGGGTATAGAAACGGGGACTGACTTCGCCGGGAGCGCCGGACGCATTCAGATTCACGAAGAAAATGCGGGTGAAGGCAGCCAGAAGCGCGACATAGGCTTGCAGACGCAAAGCCGGCGATTTGCGAGTTAGTCCTGACTCAAGTAAGACCAGGCCGCCCAGGGACCAGGCTACTGCGACTCCTACCGGGCGCAACTCGTACCATGCCAGCAGCCCAAGCAGAAACGATGCTGCCCAGGTGTAGGCATCGTGGATGACCAGAGGCCAATTGGAAAAATAGGACGCGGCCTCCGGCCCGCCTGGCTCTTCACCGCTCCAGCGCGCGGTCGCATACAGCAGCACGGCCACCAGCCCGGTGGTAAGCAGCCGGAGCGAAATGCCATGAGAGAGCGTAGTTGTTTCCAGGTTGATGGCCAGCACCCGAACCATGGCGGCGACGGCCACGATGTTGGCCTGATACCCGAGGGCTCGAATCGCAAACCGTCGTCCGGCGATCGCCAGGGCCAATCCCAGCGTGCACCACGCCACCGCCGTCCAGGCCTCCGGATACGCGATCCAGAGTCCGGCCACCGCCATGAGAGCCGCGATATCCGAGAGCCGTCGCGCGATCCGCTGATCCATCTCGCTGGCGAAAAGCTCGCGCCAGCGCCGGGTCAACCAATGGGAGTTCGCATAAAAGAGCGCAGCGGCAATCGCGAAGATCAATGCCAGCGGCCAGTTGCTGCGAAGGTCGGCGTCATCCATGCGCACGCCGCAGACCCGCGCCGCATCCACGCTGATCATCTGCCCCGCAACCAGCGCCGAAGCCAGCAGTCCAAGCCGTCGAAACACCATCTCTCGCGTCCAGACGCCAATCAACAGCAGGGCTTCGGCCTCGAGCAGCCACAATACGGATAGCTGGCTTCCCGAATAACGGAAGGGGAATGCGGCCACCAGCAGAACCACGCCCAGCGTGGAAAGAACCATCACCGCGCTTCGCCGCCGCCGCGTGACCGGCAATTGTCCGAGCAGGGTCTCCACCGCGCCGATCGCGAGCAGTGCCCAGAAAGCCCATTCCGGATGGGTGGCTTGGTACTTGAAGAGCAATAGAAGAAGAACCGTATTCAGCAATGCCGCCGCGCTCGAAATCCGCTCCTGATATGCACTCGCGGGCTTTCGCAAAACGTAGGAGAGGCGGAAGATCACCCAGTACAGCACCAGCATTCCCGCGCTGGCGGCGAACTCCGGAAACGGATGCCGCTTTCCCTGCATCGGTTCGATGATCGGACGCAGCCACAGATAGTGATTCAGATAACTGGCGAGGATCCCGAAAATCTCCAGTTCGAACCACTGCATGCGTCCCACGATCACCACCAGCCCCGCGGCCAGAACCACCCCGGCCGAGAGGCTGTAGACATTGGAATGGCTGATGGTGACGGTAAGTAAGGCCAGCAGAAATGCCAGCCCGGTCACCACCTGCGAGCGATAGCGCAACGTGTGCCACACCATCCCCGCAGCCACCGCGAGCATCAACAGCAGGTCCAGTGGCTGCGACGCAAGCACGTGCGCCGCCGGCACGTGGTAGATCGCGTAAGTGGTGAAGTAAAGCAGAGCCCACCCGCCGCCGACGCCGGCTCGCGCCAGAATGCGGTATCGGTTATTTCTCTCGAACCAGATTCCGGCGCCCAACAAAACCCCGCTCACCACATATCCCACCAGCACTTTTCCCGCAGGTCCCAGCGTCTTCAGTTGATAGGCCAGGAAAAAGGCGACACCCAGCACCAGGATGCTGACGCCCAGCTTGTTGAGCCAATTCGTTCCCAAGGCCTCTTCAATATCGAGCGCTGACTTGAAGCGATCGGCGAAAGACGGCTTGACGCTGCGCAAACTCGGCGGCGCGGGAACCACGGGACCGGCTACTGGCGGCTTCACCCAATCTCTGGCGGCGAGTTCGCGGTGGGGAGGGTTCCGGCTCCGGGGATACCCGAACCGGCGGTGCGACCGTAGGCGGTGGCGCGCTCACCGCTGCCGGCCGTTCCACCGTCGTAACCGCAGCCGGACTTGATCCCTTCAGCTTTTCGACAAGTTGCTCAAGCGCGAAGATGCGAGCGGTGAGTTCTCCCCAGCGAGTCTGATCCTGCTCGCGCTCGAGCGAGCGTTTGCGATGGCTGCGCCACAGCAGAACCCAGGGACCGAAGAGCACAACCACAACGATGACAGCGCCGAAAAAGAGCAGTTGGTCCAAGGTTGTTTTTGAGAACTCGGGGCCAAGCCCCCCGGGAGTGGCGCGATTCTACTACAGAACCCGGCGTCCGTTAACCGGGCCGGCCTAGGCTGTCTTGGGAGCGGAGGCTTTCGCGGCCTCCCAGCGCATCCGTGCCACCACCAGTTTGATCTCCTCATAGGTAATTTCCGCCGGTAGCGCGTCTTTCAGCGGTCGCAGCGCGGCCAGGCCCAGGCGCGCGCAAGCGCCTTCGATCTGGGTTTGCTTTTCCGGGTTCAGCCACTGCGGGCAAAACTCCAACTCCCCGGTTTCTACCAGCGTCGCAACCGTACTGACCACCGTGGACAACAGCCGCCCGCGCAATTTCGCGATGTCCTCAAAACTACGGCCTTCCTGAAGCAAGCGGATGGTTTCCACGGCCGGTGGAATCTTTCTCTCAGGGTTGGCGGAAGCCCGTGCGCCCTGGCGGAACTCTTCGAGCGCCCGCAAGATCTGCTTTCCATACATCTCAACCTTGCGCTGGCCGAAGCCGGTGATTTCCAGAATATCGGACAGGCTTCCGGGAGGCGACTGGCAGAGTTCTTCGAGTGAAGTGTCATGCATGACCACGAAGGCAGGGACCTGCTGCTCCTTGGCCGTGTTGCGCCGCCACTGGCGCAGAAAATCTCGCAACTCTGAAGCCGCATCCGATCGACGCGGCTCCACCTCTTGCGTCCGCGCGACGATCTCGGGGTTTAATGTCACCCGCATCCGCTTCCGCCGCGTGGTTTGCGTTGCCACCGTGAGCCACCCGGGCTGGGAGCCGCAGACATCGCAAGCGTTGCAGGCGCTCCATTTCGGAGTTTCTCCGAAGTGCAGGCAGATCTGGCGATGCCGGCATTGGCTCGCTTCGGCAAACCGCCGCACTTCGTGGTAACGCTGCCACGCCCGCTCCTTTTCAGCCGCATCGCTGACCTGCTCAATAAAATGCGCCAGCAGTCCCGCATCCCGCTTTTGCCACAGCAAGATGCAATCCGCCGGCTTGCCGTCGCGGCCGGCCCGGCCTGCTTCCTGGTAATACTGCTCCACCGATTTCGGCAAAGAGAGATGAATCACGGCCCGCACCGAGGCTTTGTTGATGCCCAGGCCGAAGGCGATCGTGCCCACCAGCACCCGCACTTCGTCCGACATCCAGCGCTCCTGGTTGCGCCGGCGCTCGTTGGCTTCCATCTTGCCGTGGTAGGCAACCGCCGAAATGCCCAGCTCTTCGAGCGCATCCACGGTCTCTTCCACTCGCACAATGGTAGGGGCATAGACGATGACGTTGCCCTCGCAATAATTTCGCAAAGCCCGCTCCAACAATTGCGGTTGCGAGACCGCATCGCACTGCTTCACCACATAGCGCAAATTCGAACGGTGGAAGCTGGCAATATACTTGTGGGCGTCGCGCAACTGCAGCTGATGCAAAATGTCGTGACGCACCCGCCTGGTGGCGCTGGCCGTGAACGCCGCGATCGGGCGGTCGGGAAAGTGAGCCCGCAACCGGCTTAGCTGCCGGTATTCCGGGCGGAATTCGTGTCCCCATTCTGAGATGCAGTGGGCCTCATCAATGGCAAAGAACGCGACCGGTACCTGCTGCAGCCATGCGATGGTGTCAGTTCTCGCCAGCCGCTCCGGTGACAGATAGAGCAGCCTGTACCGGCCGTCGCGCGCCTGGCGCATCACGCGAGACTGTTCACCAGACTCCACCGTGCTATTGAGCAACGCGGCAGGGATGCCCATCTGTCCAAGTTGCGCGACTTGATCCTGCATCAGCGCGATGAGTGGTGAGATCACCACCGTGGTCTTGTCGGAAACCACCGCGGGCAGTTGATAGCAGAGCGACTTTCCCCCGCCGGTCGGCATCACTACGCAGATGTCGTGGCCTTCGAGCAGGCTGCCGACAATCCGTTCCTGCATCGGACGGAACGAATCATATCCCCAGTAGCGGCGCAGCGGTTCGAGCAGATTGATTTCAGAGGGCAAGCAAGAAGTATATCGGTAGTTTGAAAGCTGCGGCCTGTGACCAGTGAACCAGGCGGAAGGTTAACGCATGGTCTCTTCGACTTCACTGATCCAGTCTGGCCGTTTCAACACTTCGCGGGGTTTGGGGCCGTCGGCGGCGCCCACAATGCCGTCCTGCTCCATCAGGTCGATCAGGTGCGCGGCCCGGCCATAACCAATGCGCAGCCGGCGCTGTAGCAGGGAAGTAGACGCTTTGCCGAATTCCACCACCAGTCGCACCGCGTCTCCGTAAAGCGGATCGTTGATTTCCTCGCCGCCGTCGCCACTGCCAGCCTCACCAGCCTCCCGTTCTTCCCGGGGAGCTTGCAGGAACTTCTCTTCGTACTCAGCCGTCCCTTGCGAGCGCCAGAACTCCACCACCGCGGCAATTTCCTTCTCGGTGACGAAAGGTGCGTGCAGGCGATGTACCCGGGCCGAGCCCGAGGGCAGGTAGAGCATGTCGCCCTTGCCCAGCAGGGCTTCGGCGCCGTTGGCGTCAAGAATCGTGCGCGAGTCCACTTTGGTCGCCACCCGGAACGAAATGCGGGCAGGGAAGTTGGCTTTGATTAAGCCGGTAATCACGTCCACCGAGGGCCGCTGGGTGGCGAGCACCAGGTGGATGCCCACCGCGCGGGCCATCTGGGCCAGCCGGGTCACCGACTCTTCCACATTGCCGGAGTCGAGCATCATCAAGTCGGCCAATTCGTCGATGATGATCACAATATAGGGAATGGGGCCATCGTCCGCGTTCTCACCGAACAGACTGGGCGTGGGCTCGTCGTCCCACAGCCGGTTGTACTGATCAATATTGCGGACGCCTTTTTCGGCCAGCAGTTTCAGACGGCGTTCCATCTCCCGCACCGCATTGCGCAGCGCATTGGCGGCAAGTTTCGGCTCGGTGATGATGGGCGTGAACAGATGGGGAACACCCTCGTAATTCCCCAGTTCCAGCCGCTTCGGATCCACCAGGATCAGGCGCACCTGGTCGGGAGTCGACTTGTACAGGATCGACATGATCATGGCATTGATCGCCACGCTCTTGCCGGCTCCCGTGGAACCTGCAATCAGCAGGTGAGGCATTCCGGCGAGATCGGCGGTCACGATGCGCCCATTGATATCTTTGCCCAGGGCCAGCGTGAGCTTCGATTTCGAGCCCATGAACTCCTGCGACTCGAGGTTCTCCCGCAACCATATGATTTCGCGCTCGCGGTTGGGTACTTGAATTCCGACCGTCGACTTGCCTGCCATGCGCTCGATCAGAATGCTCTCGGCTTTCAATGCCAGGCACAGATCGTCCGTCAGGTTGGTAATGCGGCTGTACTTGATGCCCGCTTCGGGCTTGAACTCGAACGTCGTCACCACCGGCCCGGGATTGATCTGCGTAATCTGGCCGTGGACGTCAAACTCGGCGTATTTCTCCGTTAACACCTGGGCCAGGTGCTTCAGTTCCTCGGCGTCCACCGCTTGCTGCTCGTCCGAGCGCTGCAACAGGCTGCTGGGAGGCAGTTTGAAGCCACCTGCAATTCGCGGAAGGGTCGTCTTTGCCTTTTGCCCGCTGTCGGCACGTTCCGTGACTTCCACGTCGGGAGCGGCCGCCACTGCCTGCGCTTGCGGCGTCTCCGCTGGTTCCTCGGCAGCCATGCGGTCGATCCCGGTTCTGACCGGTTCCATGACCCGCGGTGGAACCGGAGGCGCTGGCTTGGCTGCGACCATCTGGGTGGTGATCGTGGGCTTGGAGGCGCGACGCTGGTCCAGATCTTTCTGCATCTGCTTCTTCGCGCGTTCCTGTTGCCAGTCCTGGTAGCGGTTCCACAGGGCGATCACGAAGGCGAAGCGAGTGGGCGCCCAAAGCTGCAGCGACGAGAAAGAAAAAGCCGTCGAGAGATAAAGTGCCACCGCCAGCACGCTGGCGCAAACAATATAGGCCCCGGCCAGGTTTAAGTAGTGGATGAGCACGTCGCCCACCACTCTTCCGATCAAACCTTCAATGGGGACTGCCCCCAGCCAGCGGGCATGACCCGGAAGCAGCGCCAGCAGCGCCGGAACAAACACAATCAGCCAGACCCCCCCCAGCGTTTTGGCCAGTGGCGAGGCCACCTTGCGCGAGCGAAACCAGCGCATGCCCAGCACCGCGGGAAATACCGGCAGCAGGAAAGCTCCAATGCCGAAGCCCTGCAGCACCAGGTCGGCGATCAGCGCGCCGACTACGCCAATCCAGTTGCGGGCAACTCGCGAACCCGTCAGCACCGAGGCGCTGTTGAGCGATGGATCCAGCGGCGAATAGGAAATAAGCGCGAGAAAAAGGAGGAGCGCGGAGACGCACAACAAGAATCCGATCAGCTCATTGAGCCGCCGGTTGCTGGTCGGGGCAAAAATCTTATTGAGATACGTCATTGGGCAGGTTCGCGCCAGGCTAAGGACAAAAATCGTCCTCCCGTGGCAGAACTGGCCAGAGCCCCATGATTATGCCAAGAACCGGGCTACCCCACAATGGTGAAAGTTGTCGAGTTAGTTTCCGCCTGCACGCTCTTCGGCGAACTCCCGCATCCTCCGGAAGTTAACTGGCCATCCGGGCTAGAAATGCCAATACAAAAATGCCCAGAACGATGCGATAGATGGCAAACGGCACGAACCCGCGTTTGCGAACCCAGGCCATGAACCACGCGACCGATCCGTAGGCGACGATGAACGACACCACGAAGCCGATGGCCAGCACGATCCAGCCGTGCGCGTCGATCTGCGAGCACCCCGATCGGATTCTCGCCCTTTCCCCGCAGCGATTTCAGCAGGTCATAGCCCGTGGCGACGACCATCGTGGGGATGGACAAGAAAGAAAGAAAACTCCAGCGCGGACGCCCGCGACATGCCTGCCAGTTGCCCGGCGGCGATGGTCGCCATGGAGCGCGAGGTTCCGGGAAATACCGCCGAGAGGATCTGGCAGGCGCCAATCCAGATCGCCTGGCCCAGGCTCATGGCCTCCATCTTCCAGGTATGAATGCGGCTGCCGGCGCGCCCGGCCCGGCGGCCTCCGACTTCGCGTTCATCGCGTCCACCATCCACATGACGATCCCGCCGACCAGCAGGGAACGCTGCCCATGATGGTCAGATCCTCGAGATGCTTGCCGATAACCTTGGTCAGCAGAAAAGCGGGAATTGCGGTGACCACGAAAGCAATCGATGGTCAGGCTGAGCGGGTGGGTCAGCACCGTGCGGTCGCCCTTTTCGCCCTGCGGAAAGGTCGAAAGAAACTTGGCAATCCGCTCGCGGAAGTACACCGGCAGGCACAGGATCGCGCCCAACTGGATGACGATGGTGTACATCTTCCAGTAGCCGTCGCCCAGGCTGATATGAAACAGCGCCTCGGCGATCCTCAGATGTGCGGTGGAACTGACCGGCAGAAATTCCGTGAGCCCTTCAATGATGCCCAACACCACGGAAAGCAGGTAATCGTTCACGCTTCCTCCATAGGGTGAGTGGGCAAGTATCGCAGAAAACCGCGGGAGCAGAAAGTAGCAGCCGAGGGGAGCGATCTTACTCGACCGCGTTGCCGTAGGTGGGAATGCCCTGTTGGATCAAATACAAAATCCTTTGCGCCCGCGCGCCCCAATCCGATTGGGGAAATCGGGTGACAACTCGTTGCGCAATCGCCATGGCTTTGGTTTTCGATTCCTCCGACTTCTTCGGTTGTTCGTCGGTTTTGTACATTTCGATCAGCGCAGAATATCGCGATGCCGCGTCATAGAGAGCTTCCGGAGCGGCTGGAGATTGCGGATGCTCGTTCGCATACTTTTCGTAAATCTCCGCTTCTTTTGCCGGGCACTTCGGGTCCCCTTGCCAGTCGCCGCATAATTTGTTCTCAATCAGATGAAACGCGGCAAGGTCCGCCCACTTGCTGTTGGGAAACTTCTTGATGACCTCTTTCATGAACAGAACCGCGTCTTCCAAACTACGCCCTGTATTATCTGGACGAAAACGACGCCTCGACCTGGGGTGCATGGTTTGCCCACAACGTCGGACCATGGATACAGAGATTCCAGGAAGCACCGGAAACCCTCGACGCTTGGAGCTGGCGTGTCCTTTGGAAGGATCTCCCGCGACGACCACATGAATAGAGAGAACCACGCCATCAACACGGACAGTGAAAAGCGGCGCCTTCGTCGCCTCGCTTTTCACTGTCGGTTATGGCAGACGGTTGGCCATCAACCTAATTGACAAAACCATATCGTTCATGATATCGTATTACAAAATTGATCGATGGAGGTTTTGGCATGCAATTAGTAACCGTATCACCGAAATATCAAATCGTTATACCAAAAACGGTACGTGAGGCGTTGAAGCTTCGTCCGGGCCAAAAAATGCAAATTGTTGGATATGCCGGCCGTATTGAACTTATACCAGAACGCGATATCAAGGAACTCCGCGGATTTCTCAAGGGAATCAACACTGAATTCAAACGAGAGGCAGATAGAGTATGAATATCGTAGATTCGTCCGGTTGGCTATCATACTTCGCAGATGAGCCTAATGCCAAGCATTTTCTTGCCCCTCTGAACGATTCGACTTTGCTTGTTGTCCCGACGATAACGATATACGAGGTCTTCAAGGTCATTCTTCGTGAATCCAGTGAGAATGAAGCTCTGCAGGCTGTTGTTGCTATGCAAAAAGGACGGCTTGTGGAGCTGAATGCATCATTGGCCATTGCCGCTTCAAAGCTAAGCATTGAGTATAATCTTCCCATGGCGGACAGTATCATTCTCGCAACAGCTCAAGAATACAAGGCCATAATATGGACTCAAGATGCAGATTTTCAAAATATAAGCAGTGTGAAGTATTTTCCCAGGAAATTGAAAATGGCCAACAAATAAATTCAGCCGACTCGTGACACGCGGCTGATCATGGCGTTCGGTATCTTATTGGAGACTGAGTTGAATCGATCGCGATATGTGAGAATCATCCAAAGGGGCTTGGCGCTCGTGGCAGCTTTATTCGGCCTTGCAACGATTGTCGTGGGTGCTCGTGTCCTTGCTGGCTCCAATCCGGGATACATCGTGTTTCGGCCGCTGCTGATCTACAACGCAGCGATGGGAATAGCATACGTGGCGGCAGGCGTCATCGCATGGCGCGACCTCGTCCGAGGCAAGTATGCGGCGGCTACGATCTTCGTTCTCAATTTCCTCGTGCTAGGAACAATCAGCTACCTTTATGCGGCGGGGAGTGCTGTTGCCATTGAGAGTCTTCGCGCAATGATCCTCCGAACCGTCGTATGGCTCGTGCTGTTTCTCGGGTTGGCGTGGTTGAGTCGCGGGAACAAACTCTCTGACTTCAAGCACGATGCCCAACCCTTCAGTCGAGCGGACGGTTTATAAGCTGTCTTGTTTCCTGAAACATTGGTGCGCCGCCGCTCACCTCTAACGTTGGACTTCATAACTCCGCCGCCGCAAAAAGGCATTGACAAGGTGTAGCCTATAGGCTACTATACCTCATGGCCGAAATTCGCAAAACCGAGACTTTCGCTCAGTGGCTTGACGGGTTGCGTGATCTCCGTGCAAGAGCACGAATTCAGGTGAGAATAGAACGTCTTGCCGCCGGAAATGCCGGAGATGTGAAAGCAGTTGGGGAGGGTGTCTCTGAATTGCGAATCGATTACGGTCCGGGGTACAGAGTCTATTTCACCAAGCGTGGGCGTACAGTGGTTATTCTGTTGGCGGGAGGCGACAAGCACACCCAAGCCAATGATATCAGAATTGCCCAGCGCCTCGCAGATAACTTATAGGAGAGTCACCCATGAGAAAAACCATCACCACTCGATACGATGTTGCCGAACATCTCCGAACGCCGGAGGAGATGGCCGCCTATTTGGAAGCTTGCCTTGAGGAGGCGGGAGGTGACGCTGCATTTATCGCCAAAGCTCTGGGCGATATTGCTCGTGCGAAGGGAATGACCCAAGTGGCACGTGATGCCGGGCTGTCACGAGAAAGCCTTTATAAAGCTCTCTCCGGTGATCGCAGTCCCGGCTTTGATACTATCCTCAAAGTAGTCGGTGCACTGGGTCTCCAACTGCATGCCGAAGCTGCGCAAGACTCCATGGCCCAAGTCGCTCCAGCGGACCCACAAAATTCAGCGAGCCGCTGAGCTCAGGCATCGGCCATTTCGTGAAACCATGAACTGGACGCTGTGAGGAAGGATATGAATGTCAAAAGAGAAAGCCGTGATGTTCTCCCATCGATCGTTGACATTTGCCAGGAGGCTTGTGTAATTATTAGGTTAAGGAGGCTGCGGTATCTCGAGGAATTTGAAGGCAAAAAGAGGTAGTACAGAATGAATGCCCTGATGAGCAGTCTCTGCAAGAAAGCAACGGTCTATCTGAAGGTAATCCGGCAAGTTCTCTACGGGTTCACCGGCTACGAACTTGATCGCGAATTACAGAAAGAGAAGGGGTATATCAACAACCTCTTTATCCTTGTGATTTTCGGAGACCTCACGGGACTGCCCCTGCTTCCGCCATATTACTCGATGAGGCTCCTTCCCTATATCATCCCGCAGATCAATAGATGGAAGAGGAGTGTTTTAAAGGAAAGAGACATCACCGATATCCTCGTTGAATAACCCCGACGCACAACGCAAGGGAGACATAGGTAAACTGTTGACATGAGTAGAGTAAGACCATGAACTTGGATAGAGCCAAACAGGAGTTAGCCGATTACAATTATGTCTTATGTATGGGGTTATTAATCTCCAATACCATCAGCGGTGAATTCTTTAACAGTTACAAATTCAGCATTTTCAACACCGGTTTCCCAAACAGACAGTTTAATGTCTTCTTCGTTCAGGAGAAGACGTCGAATCCGCTGAAGCTATTACAGAAAGGCGAGCAGTTTTTTGAATCAAGGAAACTGCCTTTCCGCATCGCGTTCAGAAACGGCCTGGAAACGGACTTTTTACCTCTGCTGTCTGAAAGAGGATATAAGGAAAATCGCCCCCAAGCGGTCATGACCCTGTTGGATCTTCCGGATAAAAACGTCTTCCAGGGGGATTTGGACATTAGGCGGGTTTCGAGTGCTGCGGAATTGGTCCATTTTCAGGAGATCGTCGAAAAAAGTTATTCTCTTCCCGAAGGCTCCGGTCCTTTCGTCGTCACGGAGCGAATATTAAACCTGCCAGATACTGAACTGTTCGTTGGGTATGCCGACAACCAGCCGGCCTGCACTTCAATGTTGATCAAGACCGGCCCTGTTGCCGGGATCTACTGGGTGGCGACTCTTGACAGATTCCGAAACCATGGTTTCGGAAAAGCAATAACCGCCGAATCTCTGGTTGCCGGAAGGAACAGGGGCTGCACTTTTGCCAACCTGCAGGCCTCGGTCATGGGAGAGCCGGTGTATCGAAGGATCGGATTTAATAACCCGT
>CAWJAA010000024.1:0-17873 GCA_963840615.1 Terriglobia bacterium | reverse complement strand
GGCAAGATCAGCGTCCTGCAGGTCGGGATCATGCAGGTAGGCACGATACACAGCACGGTAGTCACCACGTTGACCGGGATGTGGAAGTCGTCAATTTTCTCTCCTTGCGGATAACGAACGATTTCCCTGACCTTGCGGTCGTAATAAGTGGCGCGGTCCTCCGGATACCAGACCAGCTCGTAGATGAAGTCGCCCAGGTGCAGTACAAAGCTGAGCCGGTCCTGCTCAGAAGCGTGCTCATCCTCGAAGATCATTCTTCGGTACGCGTTCTGCGCTCCGAGGTTTGCGTTCTGACAACTGACGAACGCGAAGTGTACCGGCCGGGAATCACCATCGGCAGGCGCGGTGATGGTGCGGCCGAGGCGGCTGCCGGAACCCTCAGGATCGGTAAAGCGATACCAATAGACCTGGGCCGGCTTCAGTCCTCCGACCAACACACGACAGGTCCAATCCGCCTCCGCCGAAATCGACACTCTCTGAGTTGCGATCACACGCTGGAAACGTCTGGTCGAGCGCCACTTCGACGATCAGTTCCTGGGCCGGTTTAGGCTGCGGTTCGGACTGCGGAGCCCGCCGGGTCCATAACAATACGCTGTTGCTGTCTGGATCGCCGGAGGCTACCCCTTCCGGGAAAAGGTCGCGACGCTCGCGCCAGGAAATCTTCGAGGGAGTCGAGGATGATCGACCCCAAGCCGCTTCCGCACCAAGCACCGCAGCCATAGCCAGAAAATCGCGACGGCTAATATTTCCCATGCTGTAACTCCTTCTTTCCGCTGCCGGGCCCACGCAGACTCAGGATGAGACGTCTCGTCCCAAATAGTGAGAGCGAACATGTCGGCCGACTATCTTAGACGGCCTAGCGCTGCAAGCGTGATCACAATATCTTGCCGATTGAGTTTCTGTTCGCCATGAGCCTACTGATGCAATGCGAATCCAGACGGCAAAGCTGCCTCAAGATTGATTGGTTCGCCGGTGATGGGGTGGTGGAATTTTAGAAATCGGGCGTGCAGGAAATATCCTCCATCGCCCGGGAGGCCGGGGAGATTTTCAAGAGGCTGGCCGGATAAACCGTACAGAGGATCGCCTACCAGGGGATGGCCGATGGATGCCAGATGGATTCTGATTTGATGAGGGCGCCCCGAATTCAGGCTTACCTCAAATGTTGTGGTGCGTGCGCTGCGTGAGATCACCTTCGCCAATGACTTTGACGGCTTGCCATTCGGGTTGGCGGCCCACACCGAACCGATGCGCGGGTGCGGTACAAGGCCGATGGGTGTGAGGATTTCGTAGGCGTCGTGCTGTGCAACGTTTTGAGCCAGCGCCCAATAGACTTTTTGAATTCTGGGTGTGTTCCAGTCTGCGCTTAGTTTAGCGGCGGCCTGCGCTGTTTTGGCGAAGAGAACGATGCCGGTAGTGGCTCGGCCTAACCGGTGGACAGGGTTTGCGTTGGGGGTCTGCTTTTGCACCAGGCGCAGAAGGGTGTTTTCCATGAAGCCGCCGCCCGGGAGGGTTGGCAGTCCGCCAGGTTTGTTGACGGCCAACAAATGGGGGTCATCAAACAGCACTTCGAAGTGCTGAGGAGCGTCCGGTTCGATCCAGGGTGGACGGTTCCAGACAAGGGTTTGGCCTGAAATAAGCGATTCGCTTCCGGTCGCGATGACGCCGTTGACGGTGACTTCGCAATTGTCCAGTCTTTGTTGCCAGGCTTGTGGGGTTGAGTGTGGGTAAAGGCTTGCCAGGTGGGAGAGCACGGTTCGTCCGTGATATTTGCTGATGATGATTGTGGTATAGGCATGGCCCCGGTTGAGCATGTGGTTTGAGTGTAAGCTATGGCATCTGCGGCAGATTCGCCCGGGGAAGACCTACGAGATGCGAAAAGGGTTTACGAGAAAACCACAAGCGGACGAGCCCGCGACGCCAGTCAAGAACTACATCACGCCGAGCGGGCTTGCAGCGCCTCAAAGATGAGCACCGGTTTCTGCTCACCAGGGAACGCCCGGCCGTGACGGAGGTGGTGGCGTGGGCTGCCAGCAACGGCGATCGCAGTGAAAACGCCGACTATCAGTACGGCAAGCGGCGGCTGCGGCAGATCGATGGGCGGATTCGCTTTCTCACCAAGCGAATCGAAGCCGCGGAAGTGGTGGACCCGGAAGCTCCGAGAGCGGGGCAGGCGGCGACGAGGGCATTCTTCGGAGCGACCGTGCGCTATGCCAATGCCGCGGGAGTATCGCGAGTGGTGAGCATCGTGGGCACCGACGAAGTCGATCTCGACCGCAACCACATCAGTTGGGTGTCACCTCTGGGGCGCGCGTTGATGAAGTCGGCAGCGGGTGACAGCGTAGTCCTTCAATTGCCGGGCGGTACAGAACACCTGACCGTGCTGGAAGTGCGTTACGAGCGCATTTCTGTGGAACCGTTCCGTGAACCACCTGGATCCGAGGCCTCGGCAAAGGGACTCCCTCGCCGACGCTAATCCACCTGACGAAAAAGAGACGAGACGGCACGGGTGGTGAAAGAGCGACCCTTTAGTGGACGGGCAGGCCGACTTGGGCGAGCAACTGCCTGAAGGCCGGGTCGCGGTAGAGGGTGGCGAACGACTGGTCATCGTCCAGATTAAGCAGCATCTGATCATGCGAACGGACGCAGAGGCTCAGGTACTTGAGGGCTTCGCGGGTGTGGCCGAGGCGAGCTTCGGTCTCGGCGGCAAGATAGGGCGACAACTTTCCCCGTTCCGCCTGCTTCATTTGTTCCGAAAGTTGAGCTTCCAACAAGCCGCGTTCGCCGCCGCGGGCGAAGCCTTTCGCCGCCGCGTCAGCCACTGAGGATTGCGCGGCGTCGTGCATCAGCAGCGCTTCTTTCTTCAATTCCGCGATGTAGTTGGCATAGTCGCCGGTGTCGAAATAACAGAATTTCAAGTAACGGTGAGGCGAAATGAAATCCGGGTCGGCCGCCTCGAGTTGTTTGAGCAGTTGCAGGGCTTGCTCGTGCTGTCCGGCGGCCCATTGCAACTCGCCTTTGTCGGCCAGCACCGATGGCGAGTCAGGGGCAAGTTTGCGGGCGATTTCAATTTCCGCCAGGGCTTCCTGGTGGCGACCAACGGTATGCAGAAAGGTTGCCAGCCAGTGGTGGGCATTGGCATTGCTGGGATCGAGTTCGAGGGCGCGGCGAAATTCTTTTTCGGCGTCGGACGCGTCCCACATTCCATAAAAGGTGACAAACGCCAGCGAGGCATGGGCCTCGGAAGCCTGCGGGTCCAACTCGACTGCCTGCTTGGCGGCGGCAAAGGCTTTGAAATAGGCCTCATTGGCCGGCATGGCGGAGAACTCGCGCAGCAGGTTGTAGCAGTTCGCAAGGCCAACGTAGGCGTCAGAATAGTTGGGGTCGTGCGCAATCGCCTGGGTAAAGGCGTCCAGCGCCTGGTTCAGGCTCTCGGGCGTGCGCTTGTTCCAGTAGAAACGGCCTTTGAGGTAGAAGTCTTCGGCCTCGCGATTGGCGGGTTGATGCAGGCTGCGGGCGGAAGCCGGACTGAGCTTCGCGTCGGCGGCGGCATGGTTAGAACCGGGACGGAAGATCCAGGCCACGAAAAGCAAAACCAGGACCGGCACCGCATAAATCAGTTTGTGCCAGGACAGCAGGTTGGCTGGCTGCGGCACTGGCATCTGAGTTGGTTGTTTCTGGGGGGCTTGATCGGGCAATGCTTCAGCGACCGGCTGCGGTGGATGGATGGGTGCGATCCAACGGTAGCCGCGGCGGCCGATGGTTTCAATAAAGATGGGATTGTCGGCGGAATCTCTCAAGGCATCGCGGAGGCGCATGACGGCGCTGCTGATGCCTTGCTCAAAATCCACAAAGACGTCAGCCGGCCAGAGGGCTTCACGAAACTCGTCGCGGGTGATGACCTCGCCGGGACGGCTTAGCAAAAGTGTAAGCGCACGGAAGGGCAAATCCTGTAAACGCACCTTGACGCCGTTGCGGCGAAGTTCGCCAGCGCGCAGGTCGGCTGCGAACACACCGAAGCGAACCAGCGTCAAAGGGGCCTGCGCAGAATCCATAAGAGTGGCTTCAACCGGGGGGAGGGGCTAAGTCTACCATCTGTCGTTGGCGCCGCGAAACTGGCCGCCTTGGGGCGCGTGATGGCCGCCTTTCGGCAAGCAATGGGTTTGCCTAAGTCCAAACAAACAGGTTCGTTATTGCGCCAGACAGCCACCAGCCACGCGCTATCTTCGGTCCATTGACGAGGACGCCTTCCCGAGACAAAGTCGGGGCCGACGTGGCAGCGAACTCCCCAAAAAACTTCCAGCTGTCCACTCCCAGGAGACGCATAAAATGAATTCGAGTCAGCGACAAGGGAACCGCCCGGGAACCATGGCGGTGGTGGGTGCCGCGCTCTTCGCGGTGATGATGTTCGCCGGGATGCTGGTTCCGGCGCAGGCACAAATCCCGACTCCCAGCATCCTCTACAGTTTTCAGCAACTCCCCACCGACGTCATCAGTCCCTGGGGCGCCATCGCCCAGGGCAGGGACGGCAACCTGTACGGAACCGGCACCAGCAGAGGCGCAAACTTCGACGGTGGCGTTTGGAAGATCACTACCACTGGGGTTGAGACCCTGTTGGTGAGCTTTCCGTCCACCTATATCAACTGCCAGGGGCTGTCGCTCGGCGCGGACGGCAATTTCTACGGAGACTGCTTAGGCGGCGGCGCCCACAACCTCGGTCTGATCTACCAGGTAACGCCGGCGGGAGTGCTCACCGATTTGCACGATTTCGATGGTAGCGCGGGCGATGGGAACCCCTGCAAGGCGCCCCCTATCCTGGGACCGGACGGCAATCTCTATGGTGAGACAAATTGCGGTAATTTCCCCGGAAGCATCTACAAAATCACCGCGGCTGGCGTCTATACCAACCTCTATACCATGAGCGGCGGGAACAGCCTGCCTGAACCGTTGGTCTTTGCCAACGATGGCAACCTCTACTGCCCAGTTGCGACCGCAGCCGGCTTCGGCAATGTCGGCGGAGTCCTCAGGATCACAACCAAGGGCGTGGTGACACTTATTGACGGCTTCATGACTGCTACAGGAGTGTACCCGGCCTCAGGCCTCATCTTGGGAACCGATGGGAAGCTCTACGGAACGACGGGTGGCGGAGGAGTCAACGGTCTGGGAGTGATCTATAAGATCACCACGGCGGGCCTGATGACTGACCTCTACTCCATGGCGGCCGCCGACGACAGCATCAACAATTACAACGATTTGCTGCAAGCGACCAACGGGAACTTTTACGGGGCCGGCGAAGGCGGTGGAATTGGAAACGGAGGCGGCGTCTACGAACTGACTGCGGCGGGCGTGTTCTCGTCGTTTTTCTTCGCGGATCCGCCTACCACCGGAACCTATCCCTCAGCACCCTTGATGCAGCACACCGACGGAACCATCTTTGGAACAACCAGCACGAACGGTCCCGGCGGCGGTGGAACTTTCTTCAGCTTGAATGTCGGCGCGTCTCCCTTCATTTCGCTGGTGACGCCGGTGGCCGCGGCAAGAGAAGCCAGCCGGATCGGCATCCTCGGTCAGGGCTTTACCACAACTTCGGTGGTGAAGTTCGGAGGCACCACGGCAACCTCCGTACAGCGGACTGGAAGCACATTCATTCTGGCCACCGTGCCTGCTGGAGCCCTGACCGGCAAAGTCACGGTAACCACCGGTTCCACCACCTTGTCCACGATTCCAACTTTCAAAGTGACGCCCACCATCAAGAGCTTCACGCCAGCGAGCGGTCCGGTGGGAACTCCGGTGACGATTACCGGCACGGGGCTGATGCAAGCCACAAAAGTGACGTTCAACAAAGTGGTGGCCACGTTCACCGTGGTCTCCGATACAACCATCACCACGACCGTACCCACGGGAGCCACCACCGGCAAAATCATGGTGACCACCGCCGGCGGCGTTGCCAACAGCGCCCAGAGCTTCACGGTCAACTAGACAAGGAACCCGCAGGCGAGAGGAACTCCGGGGCGCGACGGGGGTCGCGCTCCGATTCCTGAATTTGAAAACGTCCCGTTTGTCCCCGCATGTTTCCGGTCGAGTTACTGCTCAAAAAGCATGTCATGAAACTGGACGCACAGAACGCGGATGCATGGGCCATCCGGCCGCCTTCTTAGCGCCGAAAATAGCGAGATTAGCTATTTGCACGGCTGAAGGCATGGCGAGCGGTTTCGTAACCCTTAGCAGCGGCAAGGAAAGATCTGCTGACGGGTGCACAGCGTGAAATTGCGATTGACGAGAATGCATAGGCGGACGGGGAAAGGGCAGCTTTGCGCCGCTCGCAGCAGTCAGATAAAAGACGCCGGAAAGAGCTGTCCTCGCGAGGGTTCTTGGTTGCGACCTGACCAGTCAAAAATCTTCAAAACTGGCACATTTGTTCACACACGTTCACGCTTTGTTGGCTTTAAGTGTCTTAATATCATGGCGAAACTTTCTCGCCCCTGTTTACGACTCGGCCTCGCGCATCAGCTTTGACAGCGATGTCTTCTGTCTTCCCTGCCCGTCAAAGTTCGAGGGATCAAGCCAGCGTTCAAACGCCGCTTTGCGGGATGGCCATTCCTTGTCGAGCATGGCGTACCACGCCGTATCCCGATTGCGGCCCTTGATGATCATGTGCTGGCGGAAGATTCCTTCGAAGGTGAATCCCAGCCGTAGCGCGGCGCGGCGCGATGGTTCGTTCAGCGCATTGCACTTCCACTCGTAGCGGCGATAGCCCAGATCCTCGAACACATGTTTGGCCATCAGGTACATGGCTTCGGTAGCGCCGATGGTGCGCTGCAAGCCGGGCGTGTAAAGAATGGATCCCACTTCGATCACCCGGTGTGTGGGCTCGATGCGCATGTATGCGGCATGGCCGAGCGCGCGTCCCGAAGCGCGGTCGAGAATGGCAAAGAACAGCGGGTCTTCCTGCTCCGCTTTGCGTTTCAGGTAGAGGTCGAACGCAGCCCGTGCGGGAAACGGTCCGTCGAACAGGTAGAGCCACAGATCATCGCGTCCCGGGCCGTGGCTGCCTTCATAAAGGCTCTCGGCGTGAGTCACCGGATCGAGTGGCGCGATCTCTACAAAACGGCCGGTAAGATTGCTGCGCTGCGGCGGCTGGGCTTTCGCGGGTTCAACCGGGCTGCCGATAGGCAGGCCGCTGTTGGAATCGGTATCGGGCATAGATTGGCTCTTTAGGCTATTGGCGCCGGTCTTCCCTCTTAAGGCTCAGACTGTCCGGGCGGCGATTTTGTTTTCGATTTGTCTTACCAGTTGCCGGGTCACCGGAACTTCAAGGTGATGACCAGTGGCTGCTCGCAGAATGGGGCCGGCGATAGCATCGAGTTCCGGAGTCCTGCCGTGCTCGACATCCTTCTGCATCGAACTGCGCAGGTGGGCTGGCAAGGCAGCGATGATTGCGATTACCGATTCAGCATCCACCCTGGCCCCTTCCGCAACCGCCACCGCGCCCGCTTCCCGCACGCAGGCGTAGAGCTTTTGCCGCCACCCTGCATCGGAAACCAGTTCACCGACAATCTTCCCGGCGGCGGTGCTCGCCAGCGCAAGCGGCGCCAGGAAGACCAGCTTCGACCACAGCAGCGTGGGCTCATCGTCTACGTAGCGGCAGGTAAAACCCATTTGCGCCAGTTTCCCGACCGTCTCCCCCAGCAGGCTCTGCCCGCTGGACGCCAGGTTCAGGTTGGCGAAGGCGGAGCGGTGAACAATGTGTCCGGGGGCAATCCGTTCCGACTCCACCGCGATGGTGGCGGGAATCACGCGTGCGGCTCCGTACTTGTGGCGCAATGCGGCCACGTGGTCGATCCCGTTCAGCAGCGGAACCATGGCGGTTACGCGCTCGCCGTCTGGCAACGCGGTCAGGGCTGAATCCAGTTGCGTGGCCTTTACCGTAATCCACAATACGTCTGCTGGCGGCACCGTGGTCGCATGTTCCACGGGCACGCGAAAATTTCCGAAGGCACTCTCCAGTTGCAGTTCGGCGGGGTAGTGTGCCATGGCCGGGGCGCGTCCCACCACGGTTACCGGCGAACCCGACCGCGCCAGGCAGGCGGCGATCAGTCCTCCGACTCCACCCGGACCCAGAATCACGTGTCGCATGGGAAAGATTCTACATCCGAGCCGGGGCGGACTCTAAGACGGGCTCGCGAGCGCTGATCTAGTGGGAGATGAGGGGTTCGAGCGATTGGGGTGAGGAGCCGCGCTGTTTGCGCAACTCGATCTGGAAGGCCGCAGCGCTGAGATTGGTTTTCGTCTGAAACAGATCGACCAGTGGATCTTCGACGTCATCCTTGCCCGCCGGGCCTTTGGCTTCGGCGCTGTCCGCTTCCAACCCCTCGGGTTCCACCCACAGATCGGGAAGTGCGCCGTCGCTTTTCATCAGCGCCTGGATGAACCCCTCCACGTGCGCCCGCTGCTGCGGAGTTTTCTGGGTGAACTCGACGCCCATCCCCAGTTCGGGGTGCATCACGCGAACCACGCCTTCCGCCTGGACTTGCAATTGTCCGACTCGCATGGAGAGAAGCACCAAAGTTCTGGTCGGGAAAGGAGCGGAGATTTCCAGATAGCATCCCCCTAAACTGAGGTCGGTAAGCTTGCAGCTCACCGGCGGATCGTCTTTCTCAGGATCGGGAGACTGCTGATTCAGCCATGATTTGAGTTCGGCCCGGGTATCGGCAGGCATATCCACAAAGCGGATTCCGGCTTGCCGTCCGGTGCCTTCCCACGCCACTTCACTCTTGCAATGGATTGCCGTGTCGGTGCCGGGCAAGGTGAATTCCACGCGGATCGTGCCTGCCCCGCTGGGGCGCTTGGAGAGTTTGAGCGCCATCCCACCTTCGCTGATATCGGTGGTGGCCGTACGCTGCTGCCCGGTGCCGTGGTCGAACACCAGAGTCACCGGAATTTCAACCGGGAGGCGGGTGTTGCGTCGCCGTTCGCGCTTCATCAGGGCGCGGGCCGCCCGGAAGCTGGCTTTCGCGCGTTCGGTGGAAATGGGTTTGTAAAGGACGAAATGCGCTCCCAGGTCGAAGGCGCTGCGCAGGGCGGTCGCACCGTCGACGATGGCCACGGCGATCGCACGTTTGTTGCAGGGCGCGGAACGGGCGCTGCGCAAAATCTGCGAGGCAGAGTCTTCGTCAGCACAATCCACAATGACCGCTTCGAATCTCTGCCGGGTCAGCTTGCGGACGGCAGTGTCGGTGTCGCTGCACTGCTCGACATCGATTTCCAGATCGCTCAGCACGCGGCGCAACACGCGCACGATCTTCTCGTCGGAACAAAATACCAGCGACTGCAGACTCATAATGCTCTTTCACACCTGGCTCGACGCGAGCGAGCCGTAGCTCGTTACTCTCATCCGCGGCCGGCGGCCGCGCGATCACTGTCTTCTTCGTCTCCGTCCAAAAGATGGGCTACGTTGCGAAGCTGCTCGGCCGCGTGCTGGAGCGCCTCGATCTGTTTCCCTAACTGCGCTTGCTCGGCCTGCTTTTTACGGAGTACGTCATGAATATCTCTCACGGATGCGGCCCTCCTGAGGGCACTCTAAGTACAGCCCCGGCCCCCGTCAACCCGCCAGGGCGGGCACTGCATTACGCCAGTAACTTGCCCGGGTTCCAATCGGCTCCTACCATCATCCACGTCTGCCGCCGGGTTGCTTTAGCCTGCGCCGGGGCGGACCGGCCCGCGTGGTTGTAGGGTGCCAGTCATGCATTTTGATTCCGCAGATCCCGGCTCGGCCATCGCTCGTTTCACGTCGGCCGCACCCCCGTCCCGGATCGAGTTGTGGCAAAAAAAGGGCTTACAGCGCCTGAGCGACGTGAATCGCGAACTCTGGCTGCTGCTTTCCCTGTTTGCCCTGGCCGCGTTGCTCAATAGCCTGGTCGATTCCCAGCGCATGCTGCTGGGCCTATACACCCTGCCCACACTGTTTTCAGCCTATGTCTACGGCCGCCGCCATGCCACCTTGACCGCGCTCGGCAGCGTGTTGCTGGTGGTGCTCATCACCTATTTCAATCCCACCCTTTTCGGGACGCGCCGTGTATCTCTTCCGCTATCGGACAAGTGGTTCGAGATCACGGTCTGGGGCGGCATTTTGCTGATAAACGCATACGCCATGGGAACCCTCTATGAGCACAAGGAGAAGCATGTTCGCGAGTTGCGCAGCACCTACCAGGGCATCCTGCTGATCCTGAGCCAGTTCATTTCCAAGGACCGGTACACCCAGAATCATTCCTTCCGGGTTTCGGTGTATGCCACGCGGATCGCCGCTCAGTTGGGCTTTTCCGCCGAGGAAATTGAAGATGTTCGCGCCGCCGCCCTGCTTCATGACCTGGGGAAACTGGATGTGAGCCGCGAGATTCTTTACAAGGCAGCCAGCCTGACCACCGAGGAATTCGACCACGTGAAGAAGCACGTGGATTACGGCATACAGATGCTGCAACCGGTGGGTGGGCCGCTGAGTCGCGTGATTCCCATTATTCTGTCTCACCATGACAAGTTCGACGGCACCGGATACCACCCGAAGCAAGGCGAAGAGATCCCTCTGGCGGCGAGAATTCTGTCAGTGGCGGATGCCTACGACGCCATGACCAGCGACCGCCCTTATCGCAAAGCCATGCCTACCTTCGAAGCCAAAGAGATGATTTTGCGCCAGGCTGGCACCGATTTCGATCCCCAGGTGGTTGACGCCTTCGCGACCTGCTTTCGCCTCGGCTTGATGGAAATCCCTGAAGTGATGATCTAGCGGATAGCCTTCGATCTATTGATTCCACAACTCTTAGGAAGGAAATCAGGAGTAATCCCGATTTTGGAATAGTCTGTTAGAAATAAGATCATACGTAACTTATTGTTTTTCATATAGATACATCAAGGCGAGCGGGAGTGCCTCCGCAATTTCCATTGACTTGCCATCAAAAACACCTTAAACTCTTCCGTTCCCAGCGAATATCTTGGTTCCCGTAGTAGGGCCTCAGTTGGTTTGCTAGCTGTGGTTCAGGGATGAGAATCCCGAGCAACACTGCGCGAATCTAAGGTATAGAGGGTGCAAACTTTTGCGTTATCTCAATACCCGAGGACTAATTCATGGCTAAGCGACGCGGAAATCCAAACTGGGGCAAGCCCGAGCCGATCGGACCGATTACCCCAACGGTGACTGAGTTTGAGCAGGTGGTGCGGGAATACAAGCTCTCTCCCGACCAGTACCTGCGTTCGACCCGCCTGCGGGAGTGGGCGCGGCGCAACAAGAATTCGAAGTACATCCCAGAGCCGTTGCTGGAAGCTTGGGGTTTCGAGATCGAATCGACTCTGTAAGCGTGGCGTATCAAGTACCAGGGGCCGCCGGAATCCGGCGGCCCTTTGGCTTTGTGCTCCCTGCCTTTTTGGTTATATGCTGCAGTTCGTGAAACTTCCCGGTCACGGCCTTGCGGGACTGCTGATCGCCACCAGCTTCGCAGCAGGGCTGAATCTCTATGCGACTGTGGCGACGCTCGGTTTGCTCGCCCATTTCCAGGTTCTGGCTCTACCTCCGGGACTCGATTTGCTGAACAACTGGTACGTGATCGGCGCCAGTCTCGCGCTGTTTGGAGTTGAGTTCTTTGCCGACAAAATTCCCGCGTTCGATCTGATCTGGAACGCGTTGCACACTTTTATTCGCGTTCCGGTGGCCGGGTTGATTGCCTACCGGGCCACGGCGGCCCTGTCTCCTGGCGAACAGCTCATCGCAGCCCTGGCGGGCGGAGCGATCGCCCTGGCCGCCCACGGCGGTAAGACCGCGGTGCGCGCTGCCGTAACCCCGTCGCCTGAGCCGTTCTCGAACATGGCGTTAAGCTTCGGGGAAGATGTTTTCGCCGTCTTCATCACCTGGTTTGCCACGCAGCATCCCTATCTTGCCGCAACCATCGTGCTGATTCTGGTGGTCGTGATTGTGTTTCTGGTGCGATGGGTGGTGAAATCGCTGCGCGCGCTGTTTCGGGGAGCGGAAGCCGAAATGGTCCACGGCAGCTGACGCCGGCGATCCCGCAAAGTCTTGCTACAATCCGCATATGACGTCGCAACCAGCATTTACGGACGTTCCCAGCGCCATCGAAGACATCCGCGCCGGCCGCATGGTGGTCGTGGTCGACGACGAGGACCGCGAGAATGAAGGCGACCTGACTCTGGCGGCAGAGAAGGTCACTCCCGAAGCCATCAACTTCATGGCCAAGTTCGGACGTGGCCTGGTTTGTCTCGCCATGACCGAAGAGCGGCTCGATCATCTCCGCATCGGGCCCATGACGGCCGAGAACACGGCTACCTACGGCACTGCCTTCTGCGAAGCGATTGACGCCCGCGATGGGGTGACGACCGGAATTTCAGCCTACGACCGCTCCCGCACCATCCAGATCGCCATCGACCCGGCAACCCGCCCGACCGACCTGGCTCGTCCCGGACACGTGTTCCCGCTGCGCGCCCGCAAGGGCGGAGTGCTGGTGCGTGCCGGACAGACCGAAGCTTCAGTGGATCTGGCGCGGCTGGCGGGATTGGTTCCTGCCGGCGTCATCTGCGAGATCATGCGGGACGACGGAACCATGGCGCGGGTGCCCGATCTGATCGAGTTCTGCCGCCACCATGACATGAAAATGCTCACGGTTGCGGAACTGATTCGCTACCGCATGCAGCACGAACGCTACGTGCACCGGGTTGGGGAAGCCATGGTCGCCACCCGTCACGGTGAATTCCGGCTGATCGCTTACGAGAGCGAAGTGGAGGGCGGCGAATCTCATGTGGCTCTGGTGCGTGGAGATCTGGAGAGCGGCGCCGAACCGGTCCTGGTCCGCATGCACTCGCATTGCTTAATGGGAGATGTTTTCGGATCGACCGCCTGCGATTGCAACGCCACCATCGAAGGTTCGATGCAGGCCATCGCCCGCGAAGGCCGCGGCGCCCTCATTTATCTGCACCAGACTTCGAAAGGCTTCTCGGCGGAACGCATCGGGGAGCGCACCTTGCTCACTTTCCACCGCGACCGGGCTCTGCCCTCCCTCCCCGAGAGCGAAAGAAAGACCCAGCGCGAGATCGGTATTGGGGCGCAGATTCTCTCCGATTTAAACCTGCGAAGGATCCGCCTGCTGACCAATCATCCCCGCAGAATCGCGGCATTGGAAGGCTTCGATATCGAAATTGTCGAGCAGGTGCCGATTCGCGCACAGAAGATTAAGGCGGGCAGCCAATAACGGAGCACTGGCGGAGAGGCCCCTCGCTGCCACCCCTACTAGAAGGGTTTTCGAACCACGATCTCGCTGTCGTTGATGAAGAACTGGGCCGGGCACTGGTTCGATCCGCAGATGACCGGCAGTAAGCCGGCCAGTTGCTTGCGGGTGATCAGACCCAGGGTTCCGCAGTTCGGGCAGGAAAGCACTGCCCAATAGGGATCGTCTTTCTCGCCGACGTGTCCCGCATTTTCCAGCACGAAGATCGTGCCGGGCAGCATTTGTTCCGGAATCCACTCCGTCAGGACGTCGATTTCCGCGACCATGTTGCCTCCCCCAGAAACTCCCGCTCTTATGATGCCTTCGGCCGGCGCAGCGGACGGGCCGCCATCGAGGCCAACCCGCCGCTCTTTTTCCCACTGCGTAGCACGGCCCGCACCTGCCGTACGGTATCGCTGAGACAAATGGCCAGCATGGGCTGGCGTGCATTCTTCAAAATGTCGACGATCTGGCGGGCCGAGGTTTCCAGGTAAAGCGTCTTACCGTCGGTCAGCAGGTGGTATTCGGACGATCCCGTGACCGTCTCTGCCAGACGCTTGCTGAACTCTCGCTGCAGGAAACGCATCACTTTGCGGACCCGCTGCAGCGAAAAGCCTCTCCCCCGCAACTCGCAGATCACCGCCACTTCCGCGAGATCTTCCATGGAATACAGCCGGCGATGTCCCTCGCGGGCCGGCACCACGATTCCCCGCTCATCCCACCACTGCAATTGACGCGGAGTGATGCCGGTGAGCGCCACCACGTCGCGGGATGTAAAACGTTCCGCCATGCAGAATGTTTGAAACAATTGAGATACAAAATGTTTCAGCCATTCTAGGCATCAGTTCGTGGGTGTCAATAAGAGATTTCGCAACCCAGGGGTGACTAGGGGAGTTCCTGCCTGAGGAAAAACGGCGGTTGCGGGAGCTAGGCTCCGCCGCCCACAAAGTGGACGATTTCCAGCCGGTCGCCGTCAGCGAGAGCGGTCGCAGCCCAGCGGTCGCGAGCCACGATTTCGTAGTTCAGTTCGACCGCGACGCGGTCCTGTTTCATGCCTAACTGATCAAGAAGCGATGCCACGGAGAGTGGCGAGGAAAATTCGCGGGGGGCGCCGTTGATCTGGAGTTTCATCTGGAGTTCAGGTCCCATAGACGCTGCGTTCATTATGCCTCAATCATCATGGTGGGAGACCCGGTGCTCCGGTGCCCCAGGTTCACGTCCGGGAGTTGGGCGTTAACCTGGGTGCGGCAAGGATCCCGTTAATCTCGCAAGGCGCAATGCCCATGCGGACCCTGTGGGCGGACTAACACTGCAGGTGGAGCGGCCGGTCAGAACGGAGCAGGCGCAGTCACTGTCACATTCTGATTAACGTCGCCAGTCCCCGGGTTGTAGCTCAACGTGTAACTGCCAGGATTTGGCACTACGAACCAAGCAGTTCCGCTTCCATCCGCCGCAACCTCTACTCCCACCGGATTACCGGTTCCATCCTGTGAACTCAAAAATGCGGTGGCTGCTCCTGAAGGAATACCCGACGCCTGGTAGTCCCCGGACGTGGGACTTGTGTTGAGTAAAGGCAACCCGGTGTAGGTTTGGAACAGGCTGGCAAATTGTGCGTTGAGGAGTGCAGGGGTGAACGTTCGCGCAATCCAGTTAGGCAGAAAAGCACTTGATAATGGCCGATTTCCTTTCCCGCTTATGCTGAACCAGGAAACCGGGAAGGGCTTAGCGTTGAATAAATTCAGGCGCCCCAGGTGGAAGCCCACCGCACCCCCTGATCCAGTGCCGTAGCTGAGCCCGTAAAAGGTATTGAAAAAGTTGGGGAGACAGGAAAGGTTGAGACTCCCACTGACTTCTTTGGTGAACAGGGGTATGGAATCATGGGCAAGCCGGGCGGCGAATTTCGATCCATCGTCGCACTTCTTGCCACCCCAATTTTCGTCCCACCAGTCCACATCGCTGCCATCGGCGATCGGGCGACCGGCGGGATCGGCGGTGCGTACGGCGGCCGCGAATGTGGACGCCGCGGTCTGAGGGATCTTTGGCGGGAGGAGATCAGTTGGCCGCCACATTACGATGGAGGGATGATTCCTGACTGCCAGCACCCATTCCGTCATGGTTGATGTCATCCAGTTGGTCCATCCATTCACATCATCCACCTGTACTTGCGAATCCGCCTCGGGGCCGCTGCAATAGACCGAGCTCACCACGAGAATGCCCATCTCATCGGCAAGGTCCAACATCGCACTGTCGAGGTCATCCCAATGTCCACTGAAGGATGTGAACCCAGCCTGCTCGACGATATGCAGGAAAAATGCTGCGGGACGCCTGTCATTGACGTACACCACAGGGCTGATCGTACTGGGATATTCGCCGACGGCCCACAGTCGAACGCCGTTGAGCAGCACGTCTTTGCCGCTCACCCAGACCTCGCGAAAGCCAAAACGGTCGAACCGGGTATCCAGGACATTTCCGCTGCCGTCGAGCAAATCAGTGCGCAATGTGTAGAGCTTAGGCTGTCCATAGGGCGGTTGTCCCCAGAGCACTGGGTTTGTCCATGAGGACGAAAGTGTAGCCGCGCCGTTGATGACCGACTGTGCGGGTAACGCCAGTACAGTGGTTGACCCGTCCAGAACGGTTCCTTTAACCATGGTTGCTGTGCCAGTGCCGCTCACCGACACGGGAATCGTGATGGTCAAGTTCCGCACCGATGTAGCCGGGAAAACGTCAGCAATATATTGCGCCGCCCTCCAGGAGAACGTCAGGTCTCCAACCAGACCGACCCAGTTTCTCGCCAGCGGGCCTTGCAATGCATGACTGCGATAGGAACTCCCGATGCAGTCCGGAACCGTTGGCGGGCAGCTGCTCTGATTGATCGTGACGCCCGCGCGCACGTACTTGGTATCCGCTTTGTGAACGTAGATATCGACGACATTTGTTCCTGCGATCAGGTTCGTAATCTCGACCTCAAAAGGGCTGAACTGGCCGAAGTGCTCACCCATGAGCACGCCATTCCAATAGACCGCTGCATAGTGCCCGGCCTTTCCTACTTGCACGAAATATCTGCGACCCGGCTGTAGCCATGTCGCGGGGACATTCAAGTTTTTCTGGTACCAGACTGAGGAAGTGCCGTCCTCAATCGGCATCTCGGGTACGCGCCTCGTCTGCCATCCCGACGTAGGGATCTGGTCTTGGGTCTGATTCAGTACGTAGCTCCAATTATTGTTTAGATTGAGTTCAGCCCGGACGGCAGTTCCTACTCCATCCTGCGCTACGCAGCAGCAGGCACAAAGGCCGACGAAAAGCCCGACAACGGTTAGAGTTCGCATAGCCCTCCCAGATCACGCCTGGCGGTCGGCAGGACTTCTGCCGCTTCCCTCGAGCCCATCGGGCGTGACTCCTGCGTATCTTTGCAGGTGTGAGCGGGTCATTCCAGCGGGCACTCATGGCGCTTCCAAAGCGCCACCAACTATACATTTTTCCGCCGGTTCGCGCAGTTCGAAAGGATTTTGGGTGGTGTCTTATTTCTACAGTCTTAAGACACTACCGGGTTTTGATGCTGGCTCTCTGGAGGGGCCTCATCGCCGAGCCTGTGATTGGAAACGGTGGTGGGATTCAACTCGACGCTGGTCATTACGGCGACACCCCTGCTGAGGAAGTGTCTTCTGCAGATGCCCCAGGTTCACGCCCGGGGGTTGGGCGTTACCCTGGGTGAGGCAAGGATCAATATCGACGGGCGTTCACCGGAAGCCCCACTCTCCCAGGTTAGCGTCCAAAAAACCGACGCGAACCTGGGGCACCAGGCGGGGTCGCCGTTGATCTGGAGTTTCATCGGTGCGATGCACGGAGCAAAAGGCCTCACCCCTCAATCTTCCTCAAGCGGAACTTGCGGGTGGCGGTGCGTCCGGTGTAGCTGGCCTGAATCAGAACCGAAGCGTCGGGAAGGGATACCTCGTCTTGTTCGATGATGAGATCGGCGTTGCCGCTGGGGTCGGTGACCACTTGAGTATAGAAGGGCGCGGCATCGGGGCGCGCAAAGCGCACCGTGAGGCGGGCGCCGGCAACCGCCGATCCCCCGTCGGTGACCCGCAAACGCATCTTGACACTGCGGTCGGAATGCACGGAATCCGCATTCACCCACGCCACATCCAGTTCTTTAATGGCGTCCAGCACTTCCGGCGTGTCGCGTTTGTCAAGAACCGTGTCGAGCTTGCCTTCGCGAACCGAATCGAGCACCACGCGGTGCTGGTCGCGCAGCAACTGTTCTTTCTGCTGGTCGGTGAAACCGCCGCCCGCGGCCTTCTCGGCGTAAGACGTTGCGCGTTTTCCGATACACCGCCCGCGCACGAACACCTGGGTTTGCAGCAAAAGCTCGTTTTCGCGGGCTTCACTCTGCACGTGGTAGATCGTGTCCTCGTGCTTAATATCGGTGTTAAATCCGAAAATCATGGGATTCCGTTCGCGAATTCGCAGAAATGTTGCGCCAACCTCAAAAGCTTGCCACAAAACCCGCCACTTCGCTTGACAGTGCTACGCGTGAAATCTAATCTAGAACGTTTAAGACATCATACTTGGCGCGAATTATATATAGCTCTGCCATGCCCGACAATTACTTCG
>CAWJAA010000023.1:0-44035 GCA_963840615.1 Terriglobia bacterium | reverse complement strand
CCGCGCCCGAATACGCTCATTTGTGCGATCAACACTATCGATTCGGTCCTCCGTCCACTCTTCCGATAGAAAAGGGATTCGAAATTATAGCATGACCGACTGGGCATGACCCGCAGCCCAGTGGGCCGCAGACAATCTTCTCGCGTTGACAAGCGGCGCGGGTCGAATCGGCGAAGCAGAGTAAGTAACTAGCGAGGCGGGCCGGGGCGCCCGCCCCTTCGTTCAATGCCAGAAAAAGCGCTTTTTTTCTGACCGAAAACTCCGAAGGCGCCTAGTTCCTGGGTGCTTTGCTGTGCCCATCCGTGGCCGGTGCTATTGGAGAACGGTCCTTGCAGATCCTGGTAGTTGTTGTTCCACACGTTCCATGTGCCCTGGTTGGTGGGCGAGGTGCGCAGAACTACCCAGTACTGGGTGCCTTGTGTGACCGGAACCCCGGTGGGGTTGGCGGTTTCGAGGGTGCAGCAGGTACCGAAGGTTGGCAAGTTTGTGAACTGCGCGGTGTAGAGCGCCTTGCCGGGCCTGCCGCCGTTGTCCTGGTTGAGACTCAGGATGACGGTATTGGCACCTTCCACCCAGGTCACACCCACCTGGATTTCGGTGACGGTGTGGTTCGCCGTGGGAGTGAATCCGTTCGCCAGCCATTCGGGAAAGGGCTGGTTGGGAACGTTCTTACCGAGAACGCCCGTGCCCGCGGCCGCGTTGTAGACGTTGGTGCCGGTGCCCAGGTTGCTGTAGATGGTCAGAAGATTGGCAGGCGGTTTCACCGCGGGAAAAGAAGTTTGCGGAGGCTTGACGTACACAAAGTTGCGTCCGCCATTGATGGGGATGACCCCGTCTTTGGTTTGCGCAGCGGCGAACAAGCTGAAGAGCAGAACAATGCCGAGACAGAGTGTTATGTGTTTCACCGGTTCTCCTTGGGGATTCGAATCTGAGTTCCTGAACGCAGTGGCGGGTGGGCATTGTGTCAGCAGCAGATAGCGGAGTCAATAGAGTAGCAAGTACCGGGTAGCGAGTACGAAGGAACCGAGAACAGCTTTGGTGCAGGGCACAGCCTTCGGTGATCGCCTCTGGGCACCGGCTCTGTCCCGGACTACGCTCACTGGATGAGGAATGGATGGATCGGGAATAGACTCATGCGCCCGGACGCAGGCGTTGAATGCGTTCGAGTTCGGTGAGCAGGGTTTTGCGGATGCGGTCGGATTGGCGCTGGCCGGCAGCCACGCGGCTCACATAAGACGCGTCGATGCCGAGCTTTCTGGCAACGCGCGCATACACCCCGCGATGCAACAGATGCCAGTTCAGAAGAGCCTCTTCACGGCCAGCATTCGATTTAGTTTTCATGGTTCCCCCATTGGATGTGGAGCCCTAACCCACAAAGCAGGCTTAATAGAGCAATTGTGCTGGGCAGGATTGATGACTGGCTGTGATCTGGATCACAAATCGCGGTGATTGAAAGTACCCGGCGGCGTCTGGTTGCGGCTACGCCGGGGGCTCAGGCCAGGGTGGCAAGCAAGGCATCGTCGGTGACACCGGTGACCCGGGCGCTGAGCCAGCGGTTGGGTTGGTGCTGGCCGCGGAGGCGGAGTCTCAGATAGTTGTCGGTGAGGGCCTCGGTGTATTCAGTGGGCCCGGGTCCCGTGATGGTTGAGAGTGATGGCCGCGATGGTTTTCCCCGCGAACGACTGCAGGAACGCAAGTTTTTCTGTGAGGCCAGCTCGCGCAGGATGCGGTTGCGCTCGCGGGCGATCGTTCAGGGACTTGTCCGGGCAGGGAGGTTGCCCGGTGGCCCGGCCGCCGCGAGTAGGTAAAGACGTGCAGGTAGGTGAAACCGGCAGGTCTTCGCCAGGGCGACGTACCGTCGAAGCTCGGCGTCGGTCTCAGCGGAAAACCGACCATCACTCAGCGCCGATCGCGCGGGTGGCCTCGGGCATGGCGGCGCGAATCCTGGTGATCTTGTCCTGGTAATTCCAGGGCCGGTACTTGCGGTGCATGCGGCGGAGAACGCGGTCGCTGCCGGACTGCATGGGGACGTGGGCGTGCTTGGCGATGCGCGGGGAGGTGGCGACGAGGGAGATGAGGTCGTCGGTCCAGTCCATGGGTTCGACGGAGCTGATGCGAAGTTTGGGGAGACTGGTGCGGGAGAGGATGGTGCGGATCAAGTCCTCAAACCCCGGAGCACGACGGATAGGAGCGGAGCGCTCTTCCTGCGCCAGGTCGCGGCCCCAGCGGCCGAGGTTGATGCCAGACAGAACCACCTCCTGATAGCCGGCGCTGAGCCCAGGTCTTCGACTTCGCGCAGGACGCGATCGGCGGGCAGAGAACGGCTCTGGCCGCGAACATACGGAATCACACAGAAAGCGCAACGATTGTCGCATCCATCCTGGATCTTCAGGTTCGGACGGGTGCGTTCGTTGGCCGCGTCGAAGACGGGCGCGGCCAGCAGTTCGGTGTGGGCGAAGATGTCGGAGACGAAGATCGGTGGCTGGGAGGTGGTGGCTGGGGACAGCAGCGTGGTCAGCGGGACAAAACTGCCCAGTTGCTGGGGCTGAGGGCTGAGGTCCGGCATCTGCAGTTCGGTGGCTGTGATTTCGGCCAGTTGGTGTTTGTGAGAGTTGCCGATGACCTGACTCACTCCGGGCAGAGCGGCGATTTCCTGGGGAGCGCGTTGCGCGTAGCATCCGGTGACGACGATGTGGCAGCCGGGATTCTGACGGCGGATGCGGCGGATGGCGGCGCGGGCGTCGTGGTCGGCGGCAGCGGTGACCGTGCAAGTATTGAGAATCACCACTTGGGCGTGGGCGGCAGTCTCGGCGCGCTCAAGTCCACGCTGCTCGAACTGGCGCTCGATCGAGGCGCCGTCGGCCTGGGTGGCACGGCATCCGAAATTCTCGACATAGAAAGTTGCCACGGTTCTAGTGTAACGTAGGAGTGGCGCCTGGTCTGGAAGTCCCTTCGCGCCCAACTTAGTCGCGTCGTTCTTCTGTTCTGTGCGCAGTCGCAGAAGGTTTGCGGCTTCGAACACCTTCTCCCTCGAGGTCTCTATGAAGCGGCGCATTCTTCTCGTAGACGATGACATGGCGGTGCTGCTGACGTTGAAAGCGGTGCTGGAGTTGAATGAGTTTGATGTGGACACGGCGTCGTCGGCGGCGGAGGCGGTGAAGAAGCTGGCGGCGGATGTGTATGAGATGGTGATCACGGACTCGCGCATGGAGACTGAGGATGCGGGATTTCACGTGATCCGGGCGGCACGCAAGCAGAAATACAACCCGGCGACGGCGCTGTTGACGGCGTATCCACCACCGGACAGCGAGTGGAAGCGGGAAGGGGCGCAGTCGCTGCTGGTAAAGCCGCTGGGGACGAAGGATCTGCTGCGGCAGATCGAGGCACTCCTGGTGAAGCACGAGGATGACAAACGGAAACAGGCTCCGGGGTTGGAGCGGGGGAGCGGGAGGAAAGTAGGGTAAAGCCCGCGGCGAAGCCTGGGGAGAAGGTTCCCGGCAGAGATGAATCCAAGCGCCCGGAAGCGAGCTCCGGGAATCTGATTTTGGCCGCGGCGCGGTTGGAAACACACTGGTGGAGCCGACTTCTTCGCGCGTGATCCTGGTGCATTTGGGGGACAGCAAACCCGGCGAAGGCGTCCTTTTAAAATCCTATTCTCAAATCCGACTACCGCAGCTACTTCGAACTACGCGGAAGCAGCTTGCCGACGTCCTTGAAAACATTCCCGGCAGAAGACGGGACGCCCTTGGGTCGGCTTGAAGGGCACTGTAGTCTCCTTCCCGCATTGCGAGCAGGTGGTGCGAGTTTCCACTTTGGCATAGCCGCCACCGTTGCCGGGCGCGGGCATGGCCCCAAGCACGGAGACGCGTTTCGCCTTACAGGCCTTACACCGCTTGGGTTCGTTTTTGAACTGTTTGTCGTGGAAGAACAGTTGTTCCCCGGCCGTGAAGATAAAATCGGCTCCGCAGTCGATGCACTTGAGTACCTTGTCCTGGAATTCCATTTGAGAGTGCTCCCTTCACCCCAATCTCCCCTGCCAATGGCGCGCGAAGGCAGAGAAGCCATCACACCCCCCTCAAAGTTTGCCTGGAAAAACCCCTGGATTCGGCCCGGCCCGCTCCGCGCAAAAGAACGGGAGAAAAACTGAATGAGTCGGCTTGGCTTCCCAAACGGGATGAAAATTGATAAACGAATGGGCCGCCACTGGGGGAGCGACGGCCCAAGAACTCGCTAGTCCTGCTCTTTGCGTGCTTTTCTCCGGCTACGTTTGCGAGCCAGTGCTTGGTTGACACGCTTTTTCTCGCCGGGCTTCAGGTAGAAGGAATGACGTTTCACTTCCTAAGCAATGTCTTCCTGCTCAACCTTGCGCTTGAATCGGCGGAGAGCATTTTCTAGAGATTCACCCTCCTGGAGTCTTACTTCAGCCAAACCGCCTACATCCGCGAACTCGTCCTAATTTGGACCGGATAGTTATTGCAAGGTTCCGCGGTCAAGTCAAGGGCTATGTCAAGTTTCTGTACAGAAAAAGTGGGGGATTTGTCGGAAACACCCATGATTTCCTCCTAGAAAGCGAACTTCAGTGCCACTTGGACCTGCCGCGGCGAGTAGGCGTCGGTAGCCTTGGTGAAGTTAGCCGGGACGCGGTACTGGGCTGGGAAATAGTTGATTCCAATGCGCTTGTCAATGTAAGTGAAGTGGCCAGCGGTGTTCTGGAAGCTGTCGTCACTAAGGTTAACCCGAAGGTTGTTGCGGTTGAAAAGATTGAACGATTCGACTACGAGGTCCAGTTTCATGCGGTTATGGACGAAGAGTCTGCGGGTGAGGCGCATATCGGTGGTGGCGTAGTCGGGCCCAAGAAAGGCGTTGCGGCCGTGCCCCGGGAGCCGATCGTTCGAGTCGTTACCGTCCTGATTGGGATCGCCGAAGATGCGGGCGTCGACGGGACGTCCGCTGCCGATGGTGACCACGCTGGAGAGCTTCCAGTCATTGAAGATTTTCCCCAGCAAGGGATGTTCGCGATGAAAGGGATGGGGTTGGGTGATGCAGGACAAGGCCAGGCGATGGCGCTGATCGGTAACGCTGGAGCCACGTTCGGAGTTGGTGGAATACGAGTTCTGCACGGTGACGGGCCGGCCAGCGACAAGTGCGTCCTGGCCGTCGTCGATGGCGTGGGCATAGGTGTAGGCCATGCGGAAGTAAAGTCCGCCGGTCATGCGGCGATTCACCGAGAGGGTCATGCCGTGATAGATGCTCGAGGCGCGGCTCTCATAGACGTTGATCGCTCCCAGTTGTGGGATGGGACGGGCCAGGGGATTGATGCATGGCGGATAAGGGCAGGTGAGGCTTCGCGATAACTGCCAGGTGGAGAAAGACTGAACGTCGTACATGCCGAGTAAGTTGACGCCGGAGTCATCGTAGACCGGGTAAGAGACTGCAGCGGGTGGGGGGAGGTTCACGTCGCGGGAGCGGATCAGGTTTTCGCCGTGAACGTACATGTAAGAGACGCCCAGGTAGAGGCGGTGGGCGATTTCGCGCTCGATGCCGAGGCTGGCTTGCTGCACTTTCGGCGTCTGGAAATTGTGGGCGAAGGCGGCCACTTCGGTGTTGAGGAAGCTGCCCAGACTTGCCGGCGGTGTGCAACTGGCGGCGCGGGCAGGACAATTCACCAGCGGGTTCGGGTATTGCGGAAAGATCTGGTGATCATAGTAGTCGGCGTTGTCGAGAATCAGATTGCTGGCGGCAAGTCCGTTATCGGTGGCGAGCGCCGAGGTATACATCTGTGGAATGCGGGTGTAGAAGAGGCCGTATCCGGCGCGGATGACCAGGGGACGATCGTTGCCGACCGAATACGCCAATCCGACCCGTGGCGAGATGTTGTTGCTGTCCGCGGGAACTTTGCCCGAATCCGGCCACAGGGGATTGGAGACCAAACCTTCCGTGGCGAAGGTCTGGAAGTCGTAGCGGACGCCGAGGCTCAGCGCCAGGCGATCGGTGACACGAATGGTGTCTTGGGCGAAGGCGGCGTATTCGTTGCTGTTGGGATGGGTGGTATAGGCGCCGAAGTTCTGGATGTAGTAGCGGGGGACGCCGTGGGCATAGGCCCGCAGGGGAGTGGTTGCCATGCCGGCGAGCATGGGTTCGAACGTCCAGGGATTGAGCTTGATGTCGTTGAAGATGTATTCCCCGCCGGAAAGCGAGGGAAAGTAATTGTCGATCCAGGTGAACAGGCCGTCGCCGCCGAATTTGAACGAATGGCGTCCGTCCTCGCGGCTGAGGGTTTCGGTGAGGTGAAGCCGATATTCGTTGGTCTGGCGGGGAAGGATGGTGGAGCGCCCGAATCCGTCGGTAACCCCCGAGATGCGGGTGAGCGCGTCGCTGGAGTTGGCGGAAGACTGCTGCAGATCGCGAGAGAACTGGGCGCGAAAGTGGCTTACCAGGCGCGAAGAGAAGGAACTGGTCAGAGAGACAGAGGTACTTTCGGTGGCGACGTTTTCTTCTCCGTTATCGCTCATCATGTAAGTGGTGATGGGACTGGCGGAATCGAAGAAGACGTTATTCGATCCGTAATAGCGCGAGGTGTTGAGGCGCGCGGTGAGGTAGTGGCGTGGGCTGAGGGAGACATCCAGCTTGGCGAAGCCGGTGTTGCCGAGCAGGGCGGCGTGGTAGTTCCCCGCCATCTGCGAGAGTTGATCGGCGGCGGCGAAGACCAGAGCCCGGTCGCTTTCTTCGTAGTCGCCGTGATGCAAAGGCTCGTCGCCTTTCTGCGGAACCAGCACGCGGCTGCCATCGAGAAAGCGGACCAGCGTGGGGACATGGAAAATGTGCTGGTCGAGACCCAGGAAAAAGAAAGCCTTGTTCTGCTTGATGGGCCCGCCCAGGGTGAACCCCAGTTGCTGCTGGCGGTCCGACGGCTTGTTGCCTCCGGTGAAGGCGTGCACGGCGTTGAGCGCGCTGTCGCGGAGATAGTAGAAGCCGGTGCCGTGAACATGATTGGAGCCGGACTTGGTGACCACGTTGACGACCGCGCCACCCGCGCGTCCGAGTTCGGCGCCGTAGGTGTTGGAAGAGACGCGGAACTCCTGCACCACTTCATTGGAAAACTGGTAGGGGGCGCGGTAACGTCCGCGGGCCTGGGCGAAGAAGGCGTTATTGTTGTCGGCGCCGTCGACCAGGTAGCTCGACTGGTATCCGCGAATGCCGCCGAAGGCGAGATCGCCGTTGGACGAAGAGGTCAGACCGCGCGGGTCCTGGGTGACTCCGGGAGCCAGCAGAGCGAGGTCGGTGTAGCGGCGTCCATTGAGCGGAAGCTCGTTAATGGCGCGTTCATCGAGCAGGGCGCTGATGGCACTGGGTTGGGTGTCAACCAGTTGCGGTCCGGCGGAGACGGTGACGGTTTCTTTCGCGCCGGCCACCGCGAGCGCGAAGTCGAGTTGCAGCAGACCTCCTACATCGAGGTGGAGGTTAGGGGCGACTTCGGGCGACAGGCCGGGGGACTCGGCACGGGCCGAGTAGTCCCCCGGGGGCAGCAGGTCGAGGAAGTAACGTCCTTCGCTGTCGGTGGTGGCGGAGCGGGTGATGCCGGTAGCAGTGTTGACAATGGCGACAGTGGCGTTGCGCACCGCCGCGTGAGCGGGGTCGGTGACGGTGCCACGGAGGGCCCCGGTAGAGCCGCCCTGGGCAGTGGCCAGCAATGTCAGAAAAAACAATTCACTGCAAAGGCACAGAGTCAAAGAGAAGAACTTTGCAAAGAAATGACGCGACATGGGACATCACCTGCAAATGAGATTGAGGTGAGTCCAGCGACGGGGCGAACTACTTTGGTATAGCACTTAGGGGAGTGGCGGGATGTGAGGGATGAACGTCTTTTTGGGAAGGGTTCCCGAGGTGGGAAAACTAGGGAGTAGCGAGTCGCAAGTGCCGAGGAGACAGAGTCGCGAGACGGGTTGAGGGCAGGTTGGCCTCGTGGCGCAGCTTTAGTGCAGCTTCGCGTATTCCAACTCGGCTTGCTTAAGGACGCGGAGGTCAGGGTCGGCGTCTTTCCACAGGGCCAGAAAGTCCTGGTAGGTGCTGCGTGCTTTGGCCGAAAGCCCTGCGAGCGCATAGGCGCGGGCGAGTTGCAGGCGAGCCAGTGCGCCCAACGGGGAATTCACGGTGACGCCGGGATGGTCCAGGAATTTCTGGAACTCCGCAGCGGCTTGCTTCCCACGCCCCAGAGATAAATAAGCTTCGCCTCGTACATATGGAGGATAGAGTGACCCGCCCACCTCAAACTGCGGTAGGGGCGTGCCCAGTTCGTAAGGTGCTGCGGTTTGGAGAACCTCGAGCGCCTTCGCCGGGTTGCCACGCTTGATCTCGATCGAGGCATAAACGGCGGGCAACCAATAGCGATTTACCGTGGTATTGAGGGGGAACCGCCTGGCTAAATCGTCCGCCATCCGCTGGGCGCGATCCGTATCTCCAATACGCGCCCATGCCAGCGCTGCGAGAATCGTGACATCCCGGGTGGAGGCCGCGGCCAGCGCCGAGGCGACTTCCTGGCGAGACCGTTCGGTATTGCCAAACTCCGCTTCGCGCAGGGCCGAGTTCATTTGCCATGCGGCCGCCGTTTCAATGGAATCGCTGCGTCGCGCGGCATCGATCGCGCGCTGAGACAGGTTCCTCGCCTTGGTCAGACGCCCGTGGAACGCATCGGTGTCGGATGCGAAGGAAAAAAGAATGTCTTCGCCCGCCTTGCCAGTGGCCAAATCGACTTGCTTCTGCATTTCAGCAGTCTCGTTGCCAAGAAAAGCAACGCCATAACGGTTGCCGTGGAGGAAGGGATTGTCAATCCTATGCTCCAGGGCTTCCTGGTATTTGACTTGGCCATCGTGAACACGGTCCAGGGCGGAATACAGCCCTACCAGGTTGGTGTAGGCGGCCGCGCTACCCGGGTTGAGGCGGAGATCCTGGAGGCTTGCCGCAACTGCTTTTTCGTATTGTCCCAGGAAAGTGTAATCCACTCCCAGGTTGCCGAAAGGTTCATTGTTGCGGGGGTAGGTCTGGGCCCATACCTCGTAATTCTGAATTGCTTTCTCTAGTTCGCCGGTGACAAGCAGGTAGTAGGTGGCGGTAATGCGGAACCTCTCTTGTTCGCTCACCTTGTCGCGCAAGTCATAGGCCTTCCGCAAATTCTCGCTGGCCAGGCCGGGTTCTCTGAGATTGGAGTACGAGACTCCCAAGGCGGTGTAAGCAACGGCAAAATCAGGGTCGAGTTCAATGGCGCGCTGGAAGAAGGGAATGGCGGCCGCACTCCCCTTCTCCTGCACCGTTTTCCGCCCCTCGGACAGAGCCTTCAAGGCTTCGAGAGAGGGGGTGGTGGCTTGCTCGAGTGGAGTATCGAATTTTGCCACCGTGCTCAGCGATTCCCCGAGTTGCTCCCTGAGCTTGGCCGTGGCCTTGTCCAAGGCCTTCAGAACCCGTTCTTTGTTCGCCGCCGTCACTTGTTCCTGGGCCAGCGGATCGCCGGTCTTGCAGTTGATGACATCAAGACCGATTACGTACTGACTGCCCAGAGTTGCAATCGTGCCCGCGATATAGCCGGTTCCTTCGGCGCGCTGGCAGAGCTCGCGCGCCACCTCCGGTGTCAGCCTGGTATCGGAGGGCTTGGCCATCAGCTTCAGCGTACTGCGCATTCTTGCGTCCGAGAGGACATTCAGAAAAGGGGATTGCGCCAGTTGCACCGAAATTGCCTGCTTCAAGGTGTCGTCAAAGACGGGGTCACCGGTGGTGTTGTTAAAGTAGGCCAGCACCAGGGTGTCCTGTTCGGTGAGCTTTCGCGGGCGACGCGAGCGCCAGTAGAATCCGCCGGCAACGATGGCCGCGAGCAGCAAGCAGACGAGGGTGGCGATCTTCCAACGCGAATGGTTATGCTGCCGGTTGGCAGGGGAAAGATGATCGAGTGTGGTGCGGGAAGCTCTACCGGCCGCACCGGCCGGCAAGGCATCCACTTCATCTTCTGCCGCAACGACCGGATGCCGCGACGAATCGATATCGCGCTTCAGCCGCTCGAGGTCGGCGCGCATTTCCGCGGCGCTCTGGCACCGCACTTTCGGATTTTTTTCGAGCGCTTTATTGATGAGCTCTTCCAGCCGCGCCGGTAGATCGGGATTGAGCCGCACGGGTGGCGCTGGTGCGCGGTTCAGTATGCCGTCGAAGATCACTCCGGAAGTGTCGCCGCGAAAGGGCAACGCTCCGGTAGCCATCTCGTATAACACCACGCCGAAAGAAAACAGGTCGGTGCGATGGTCGAGGTCTTTGCCGCGCACCTGTTCGGGCGACATGTAGGCGACTGTGCCCAAGGCAGCGCCCGGACTGGTCAGGTGCTGTTCGTCCACGGTCAGCGTCCGCGTGTCGGCCGATGCAATCTGGCTGGATGAACGGGCCGAGGGTGCAACCTTTGCGAGCCCAAAGTCTAGAATTTTTGCGTGTCCACGCTTGGTGACGAAGATGTTGGCGGGCTTGATATCGCGGTGAACGATCCCCTCGGCGTGAGCAGCGTCCAGTGCGTCGGCAATCTCAATCGCCAGACCGAGTAAGACATCGGTCTCGACGGGCTTTGCGGCGATCAGATGCTTCAGGGTCACGCCGTCCAGAAATTCCATGACGATGAAGGGCTGATCGTCTTGCAGTCCGACTTCATAGACGGTGCAGATGTTGGGATGGTTCAGCGCGGAAGCTGCTTGAGCCTCGCGCTGAAAACGGGCCAGGGCTTGGGGATCTTTGGCGACTTTGTCGGGAAGAAACTTCAGGGCGACGAAACGGCGGAGCTGGGTGTCTTCGGCTTTGTAGACAACCCCCATCCCTCCGCCGCCAAGCTTCTCGACGATCCGGTAGTGCGAGATGGTTTGACCGATCATTAGCGGCGAAACCTTGAGCGGGAGTATCGTAGGGCGCGGTCGGTCCGAAGTCAAAAGCTATGGGTGCTCGATCCTGACAGCATCGGGGGGCGCTCGACGGCGTGATGAATCGCTTTTGCGACCCATCACCTCGCTTGCGGTCTGGCGTGGGAGTGGCGTAGGCTGCGATTCTTGACGGCGGTGGGGATCGCCCGGTTTTCCATTTTGCTGAGCAACTCTTCTGGGGGAACGTGATGAAACGTATTTGCCGTGGTGTACTGCTTTCGACCGGTTGCGTGGTCCTATTCTTTGGTTCGGCATTCGCACAGAAGCGATCCATCACGGAAAAAGATCTGTTTCAGTTTCAGTGGATCGGGAATCCGCAGATTTCTCCCGACGGGTCGCAGGTGGCGTTTGTGCGGATTATCGTCGGCGAGAAGCAGCAATATGAGACTTCGATCTGGAGCGTTTCAACCTCCGGCGGCGAGCCGCACAAACTGACTTCGGGGAAGCATGATTCGGGGCCGCAATGGTCTCCGGACGGGAAATATCTGGCATTTCAGCGGTCGGTGGAAAAGGACGGGAAGCCGCAGCCGCCGCAGATATTCATTCTGGCGATGGCGGGCGGCGAGGCATGGCCGTTGACGGATATGCCGAAAGGGGCGGTGGAGGCGCAGTGGTCTCCGGATGGGAACACGATTGCGTTCGAGAGCCGGGCGAATGCCGAAGACCTGGCGCAGGCGGCGTGCGAGAAGGAAAAGGACAAGAGCAAGTGCGCCAAGCCGGAGCACGAACCGGACATTCATGTCGTCACGCGGGCGGTGTACCGGTTGAACGACGTGGGCTACCTGGATTTTTCCCGCCGTGACCATGTCTGGACCATTGCATTTCCGGCCGATCCGCAGAATTTGCCGAAGCCCAAGCAATTGACCAGTGGGAACTTTGAGGAAGACGAGATGGTGTGGGCTGCGGACGGGTCGAAGATCTATTTCACTTCCGATCGCAACCTGGAACCGTATTACGAAATGCCGTCGAACGTGGTGTATTCCGTGCCCGCGGGAGGGGGAGAGCCGGCCGAGGTAGCGCGCATCGACGGAGCCGCATTCGAGATTGCGGTCAGCAAAGACGGCAGCCAACTGGCATTCATGGGGCAGGACGCGAAGCCAGTGCAGTCCTACAAGAAACAGGATCTGTGGGTGATGGATTTGAAGGCGGGAGCGAAGCCGCGCAAGCTGACGGCGAACTATGACTGGGATATCGATGGCGGGATCCTGGGAGACCAGGAGCCTCCGCGTGGCGGGGCGGGAACGCGCCCGGTGTGGAGCGCCGATGGCAAATCGCTGATGCTGGTCGTGGCCAGGCAAGGGCGCGCCAACATGGAGCGGATCGACGTCGAAAGCGGCAAGATCACTCCCGTGACCAGCGGTGATCAGGCGGTCGAAAGCTATACCTCGAACGGCGCACAGGTGGTGGCGGAGATTTCGACTCCCACCATGATCAACGATTTATTTCTGGTGGGCGCGGATGGTTCGCAGAAAAGATTGACCGACGTCAATGGGAAATTATTCGCCGACCTGAATCTCACCATGCCGGAAGACATCTGGTACCAGAGCTTCGACGGAAAGAAGATCGAGGGCTGGATCCAGAAGCCGCCGGATTTCGATCCCCACAAGAAGTATCCGCTGATCCTGAACATTCATGGCGGCCCCCACACCGCGTATGGCTACGTGTTCTTCCACGAGATGCAGTGGATGGCGGCGAAGGGCTATGTCGTGCTCTATCCCAATCCTCGGGGAAGCACCTCCTATGGCGAGGCCTTTGGGAACATCATTCAGTACCACTATCCCGGGGATGATTTCAAAGACCTGATGGCGGGCGTGGATGAGTTGGTGAAACGCGGCTATGTGGACGAGAAACACATGGGCGTGACCGGCGGCAGCGGCGGCGGTCTGTTGACGAACTGGGTGGTGGGGCATAGCGACCGCTTCGCAGCGGCGGTGTCGCAGCGCGACATCGCCAGTTGGGCGGCGTGGTGGTACGCGGCGGACTTTACGTTGTTTCAGGAGAACTGGTTCCACAAGCCTCCCTTTGAAGACCCGGAGGATTACCGGCAGCGGTCGCCGATTACTTACATCAACAACGTGAAAACGCCGTTGATGCTGATTCTGGGAGATGCGGATTTCCGGACGCCTCCCGACACCGGCGGGGATGAAATGTTCCGGGCGCTCAAGTACCGGAAGATTCCGACGGCGGAGGTGCGGTTTCCGGGAGAGTCGCACGAGTTGTCGCGCTCCGGGATGCCGTGGCACCGGGTGGAGCGGCTGCATCACATCGTCAACTGGTTCGATGTGTATCTGAAGGGCGAGAAGACGAACGAGTATGACCTGGTGCCGCCGGTGGAGCCGGAGTGGGAGAAGAGCACGAAGTAACGCCGAGGCAATGTGCACGGCACTCTACTCATTCCCGGCCGATCTGGTCGATTTCTTTCTTGATCGTCATGCGGTCAAGAGTGGCGATGGGCAGGCTCAGAAACAACCCGATGCGGCGCTCGAGCATGAAGAAAGCGTCGCGGAAGGCGCGCCGGATCTGCTCGGGAGTTCCCTCGACGGCGGCGGGATCGGGGACGCCCCAGTGAGCGGTCATGGGTTGTCCGGGCCAGACCGGGCAGACTTCCTTGGCGGCGTTGTCACAAACCGTGAATACGAAGTGCGAGTTCGGGTGCGCCGGGTTGGGAGAATTCCTCCCAGCTTTTGCTGCGCAGGCCGTCGGTCGAGATGCGCGCATCGGTCAGTTGCCGCAGGGCTTCCGGGCGAACCTCGCCGGAGGGATGGCTGCCGGCGCTGTAGGCGGTGAAGGTGGGGCGGCCGCGGTAGTTCATGACGGCTTCGGCCATGATGGAACGCGCGGAGTTTCCCGTGCACAGGAAGAGGACATTGTAGTGAATCGGCATGGGTATCCTTGGGGCCGCGGGGGCGCTGGTGTCAGCGGCGCGCCCGCGGCTTCCCCTGAGTTCATCAATTCAGACTTTTTGGTTTCACCGCGCGGACAAAGGCGCTCATGAATTTCCCGTCCACCTGCGACGCGATCTTGTCGACATCGACGCCTTCCTGCGAAAGAAATGCGCGAGCGTCCTCCACGCGATAGATGCGCGTGGGCTCGAGATCGATCTGCTCGAAGCCGGCGGCCGCAAGTTTGCCGCGGTATTCGTTTTCCTCCAAAGCGCCCGCAATGCAACCCACCCACAGCAGGACGCTTTTGCGAATTTCGGGGAGCATGTCGCCGCGGGTGACCACGTCGGAGACGGCGAAGCGTCCGCCGGGCTTGAGCACACGGAAGGCTTCACGCAGCACGCGGTCCTTGTCGGCGGAAAGATTGATGACGCAATTGGAGATGATGACGTCGACGGAATTGTCGGGCAGCGGGATGTGCTCGATCTCGCCCTTCAGAAATTCGACGTTGGTCATCCCCGACTTGCGCTTGTTTTCGTTGGCGAGGGCGAGCATTTCGTCGGTCATGTCGAGACCGTAGGCCTTGCCGGTGGGCCCCACGCGGCGGGCGGAGAGCAGGACGTCGATGCCGCCGCCGGAGCCGAGATCGAGCACCGTTTCTCCGGGGTGAAGCTGGGCGAGGGCGGTGGGATTGCCGCATCCGAGCGAGGCGAGCACGGCTTCTTGCGGCACCTGCGTGATCTGGGAAACGTCGTAAAGCTGACCGGTGATGGGATCGCAACAGTGCTGGTCGGTGGCAGGAGTGGCGCCGCAGCAGGTGCTGCCTCCGTTTGTCGCGCGCAGGGCGGCTTGTCCGTATTTTTCTTTGACAGCGTCTTTGATATCCGTGCTCATGAGTGCGGTCTCCTTATTTGCTGATCTGGACGAAATCTTCGGGCTTGAGGGCTTTGCTGCGCGTACAGCATTCGGTGTAGAGGAACTGCACCAGTTCCTGCAACGCTTCGGTGTTGGCGGTGTAGCGCAGGAAGGTGCCTTCGCGCCGCACCTGGACCAGGTCTTCGTTCTTCAGTTTGTCGAGGTGATGGGAAAGGGTGGAGTTGGGAATGTCGAGTTCGCTTTGAATGTCGCCGACCACCAGTCCCTGGGGATGAGCCTTGAGCAGCAGCTGCATGATGCGCAGACGGGGCTCGGTGCCCATGGCAGAGAACATGTCGGCGTACTGGGCGACGCGGTCGTGCATATTTCGATAATACCGGAAATATGGGATATGTCAAGCGAGGCGGAAGCATTCGGGAAATTGGAGAAAGACGCGACCGGGGGCAGAAAAGGCCCGGCTCCGCCATGGCTCGCGGGCGAGGCGACCACACCAGCTGGGTGATGTGGCCAGCAATAAAAAACGGGTGCCGACTGGCGGCACCCATGGTTAAGCAGGTTTCCGGTGGCTAGTTGATGGTGACGTTGACGGGATCGGAAGCGATGCCGTTGGCCACGACTTCGATGGTGCTGGCGCCGGTCTCGATGGTGGCGGGCACGTCGAACTGCGTGTTCACAATCTTCGTTCCCGTGGCTACGCCCATGGTGCTGAAGCTGTGCGTCTTGGCGTAGACGACGTGTCCGGTGGCGGTGTTGGTGATGCGCACCAGGGGATAGTTGGTGTTCATGCCGGCGTCGTCACCGTAAGCGGCGCCGTTGGAGAGTCCGTTGAACTGGGTTCCCCCGATTTTATTATTGACGCTTCCGTGAGTGATGGTGCTTGAGAACTTGGTGATAGTCGGAGCCCAGTTGGGGTTGGCGCTGCCGTTCGCCGTGTAGATGCCGGCGAATTTGGTGGCGCCGTCCGCGGGCACGAAGAAGACCTGTCCGGTGGGAAGCACCAGCAGGCGTCCTTCATAGGACGTGTTATCTACCCCTATCTTCGCCGGCTTGGGTACAGAGTTGAACTGGGTGCCGTCGAATTCGTAGAAGCTGACCGGGCTTCCGAAGATTCCCGGGCTGACTTCCACCAGTACGTTTCCGTCGGGCAGGATGGAGGCCGGAGCATCGGCCATGTCGTTGCCATTCGGGAAGTTCGGACCCGCGACCCAAGTACCGGTACCCATGTGTGTGGTGGGTGGAGTGTAAATCGCGGTGGGACCGGAAGTGTTTCCACCCATCGCGAAAACTGTGCCGTCAGGACGGAGAATCATGGGTCCGATTTCGAGCGAGCCGGGATCGGCGAGATCGGTCGGAGTGGTGCCTGCATTGATCCACTTGTTCTGGCTGGCGGGCGGAAGGTACCGTTCGGCATTCTTCGCCTTCTGCGTATCCACCGTCAGCACGCTGGTGTCAGGCAGAAGAAGCATGCCCTCTTCGGAGAAGATGTCGGCCTTGCCGGTGCCGCTGACGGTCCAAGTCAGACTAGAGGCGTTGAAGAACGCGGTCGCCGTGCTGGCGTTGCGTCCCAGCATGACGGTCGAGTTGGCTAGGACGACCGCTGGAGAGTCGCCGATCGTTGACCAACCGGAGGGCGGGTTGACCGCGGTCCAGGTGTTGGCAGCCGGATCGTAAATGGCCCCCAAGTTGGTTTCGACCGGGCTGAGGAAGTTATACTCGCCGCCTTCGACGAGGACACGGCCATCGCGCAAAACCACCGAAGCGAAATACAAGGGCGCATAGTTGGAGGGCATGGAGGCCAGCTGCGTCCAGGTTCCGTTGACATAGCTGCCGGTATTATCGGGAGTGAGCCGCCACCAGTTCGGGCTGTTGTACTGATGGGTCATTACCGTGCCGTCGGTGAGCAGAACGGATGTATCCGTTAAGAAGGTGGGTTGGTTGGTGAGTGATGTCCAAGTTTGGGCATGGGAGATGCCAGCCCATGCCAGCATTACGACGAGCCCGGCTCCGAGCACGCGCAACATCTTCATTATTTTTATCCCCTCTCAAAAATTGAGGCTCTTCAATAGGTAGGATTGGTGACGCCCCGATCGACTCTGCCCAGCCGGGGAAGCGAGCACTTGGAGGCGGAGTATTCTACGTTGCCGCTCGCGTGTCAATATGCAGATGTTTGCACAGCCAGTGAGCGGCATAAGACTGGAGTCGCGCGTACCTAGTGGCGAGCACCGCGGTTGCGTGGGCGCTGAGAAAAGCGCTGCTCACCAGGACCCCAGGGAATCCACGTGGAGATGGGACCCATAATCAGTTTGGTCCGGGAGAGGCTTCTTGGTTGAATTTTTCCGGGGCGCAGGATAGCGTGACCCGAGTCTCACTTCCAGGCTCGGAGTGGCTTCAGGAGGAGAGCATGGTCTCCAAATGGTTCTTGGCGGTGGTGTGGGTAGGTCTGGCTCTGAACGCAGCGGCGCAGGATCCCACCAAGGTGGAACCCAAACATTACAAGCTGGCTTTCGAAAACGAATACGTGCAGGTGGTCGATGTTCACTACGGCCCGCATGAGAAATCGTCGCTGCATGACCATCCCGGGGGCGTGGTCGTGGTGCTGACGGCGGGGCACCTGAAATTCACCGACGAAAAAGGGAAAGTGCAGGAAGTATTCGCCAAGCCGGGCGAGTCGCGGTGGTTCCCGGCGTTCAAACACCGCGTGGAAAATGTCGGCGACACTCCCTACAACGCGGTTTACATCGGGATCAGGAGTAAGGGGAACGCATTGAACCGCGGCGAGCAGCCGGCCATGGATGCGGCGACCCAAAAAGTCGTGGCGGAATACCTGGCGGGGATGAAACGGTAGGCAGATCAAACAAGGCACGAACTTCAGATACCTAATTTCCGATTAACCACTTCCTCCACTCTTGCCAAGACTTCATCCTCCGACAGGGCGGTAGAGTCGAGGAGGAGCGCGTCTGGGGCAGCGGCCAGCGGCGAGGCGGCGCGGGTGCGGTCGCGCAGATCGCGTTCGCGGAGTTCGGCGGCGGTGGCTTCGGCGGCTCTGCCTCTGAGGTGCTGTTGCGCGAGGCGGCGCTGTTCCCGGACGACCGGATCGGCGTCGAGAAAAACTTTGACGTCGGCATGGGGAAAGACTTTCGTTCCGATGTCGCGCCCTTCCATCACCACACCCCCGCCGACTCCCATTTCCTGCTGGCGGGCCACCATCCATTCCCGAACCTTGGGATGAACCGAGACGCGCGAGGCGGCTTCGCTGACGTCGGCTTCCCGCACCCGGGCGGTTACGTCGCGGCCGTCGAGCAGCACGCGATTGCCTCCCATGCTGGGCTCAAGCTGGATGCGGGAGTTGCGGGCCAGGCCGACCAGGGCGGCTTCATCGTCGAACGAGGCATCCCACTCAATCGCTTTCAGGGCGAGGGCGCGGTACATGGCGCCGCTTTCGAGGTTGACGTAACCAAGCTTGCGGGCCAGACGAGAGGCGATGGTGCTCTTGCCGGCGCCAGCGGGACCGTCGATGGCGATGATCAGTTTGCGGGGGGCAGACATCTGGCTGAATTTTATATCAACCCGTTCACCACAGAGACGCAGAGACACAGAGAAGACCTTCAGGAAGTAAAAACCTGATTGCCTACAGAACGAAGCTCGCGTTGAAGATTCACGCCCTGATTTTCTTTATGATTTTCTCTGTGTCTCTGTGTCTCTGTGGTTAAGAAGCCGGGCGGCTGCTGGCCGCGGGCTTGGGGGGAGTGATCTGGACCAGGGAGCGGTTGCCGACGCGGAGGAAACTTAGCTCGCGGGCCGCCAGCAGGGCATTGACCGCCTCTTTCACGCGGGAGAGCGGGACGAAGTTTCCGAAGAAAGTCTCGAGTTCCTGCTGGTCGGCGGCAATGACGCAGTCAATGTATTTGGAAAGCAGTGCGGTCAAAGCTTCTCCGACGGAAAGGCCGGCGCCTTCGCGCACCGCCTCGGGGGCCCAGCGATAGAGCACATCCCAGGACGCGCCCTCGCCGGGTTGGTAGTCCACGCGGGTGATGCGCAGCTTTGACCACAACATTCCGAGAGCATGGTCGAGTCCGGCGATAGAGACCGCCCCGCCGAGTTTTTCCTGCAGCCGGGGCTTTGAGATGGGTCCGTCACGATTGATGACTTCGAAGGCGTCGCAGGCGAGCTGCGAGTATCCGGAACGCGGCCCGGGCTTGGGGCCCTGCTTGGGGTTGCGCTCGCCAACCAGGGCGTAAAAATAAGGGAAGACCGACGCAGATACGAGGAAGGCATTGTTCTCGTCGAAGAGGTTGGCTTCATAGGCGGCGTGTTCACGCAACAGCCGAACCATCAGATCGCTGGCCTCGCGGGCACGGGGGTCAGAGAACGCATGCTGCCAGGTGGGAAGTTTATTGTCGGAACCGGCCCAGGCGCCGATGAAAGTGGGCACCAGTACGGGAGCCTTCAGCGGGTACAGCAGGCAAAAGCCGACCGACTCGATGAAGGCGCGGGCGTCGTTGAGGGTGCGGACGGAGACCCCGTTCAGGCGCCATTTTTCGCGGCGCAGTTGATCGAGTTCCTGGTCGGTGATGGTGTCGGCAGAGGGCACGCAGTTATTAGAACATAGCACTCGGCATTCAGCACTCAGTTCCGCGAGGCGCGCCGGAGGCGCTGACAATTGCGGCCGGGAAAGTGTATTTTGGGACGCGGAGTTGGGCACGTTTGGTAAGGTGAAGTCAGGTGCCGGCTTCCGGCAGCAATCATGATGACAAGGTGGACCGATGGCAAAGGCTTACAGAACGGATCTGGTCGGCAAAAAATTTCAGGAAGAAATCGCGCAGCGCAAGAGCGCCCTCAAGCCGGAGCGTGTGCCCTGTCCCGAACCGGGTTGTGCGTGCACCTATGAAATGTACGGGTACAAGCCCGCGACGCTTGCGGACAATGTCGCGAAACTGCAGGAACGGGTAAAGAAGGAGCATCCCGGTCACACCAGCGAGGTGCTGGCGGTGAATGAGTTTCGCCGGCCGCGGTAACGGGTGCGCGCGTGGAACAGGACTACAGATTCCTCGTCGCCCGGCTCCTCGGGATAATTTTTTCACAATCATTTTCAGTGGTTTAGTTTCCATCACGATCATTTGAGCTCTTGTGTGGCGGCGGTAACTATTAATGAATCGCCGCAAAATTCATACACCTGCAAGATGTCGCTTGCATGCGATCGATGGAAGTACAAACCGGAGGTTTCCTCCTCGGCTTCGCCGCCCCGAAGTGACATTCGACCAAGAAACTTCGGGGCCGAGTGCTGAGAAAACTATCTCTGCCGCTCCATCCTGGTCCAGTTTTGGGTGGAGCCCTGGTTGGGATCGAATTGGATGTTGTCGCTGAAGACGTAGTCGCTGCCGTTGGTCCAGGCGTTTTCGTAGCCCACGGGAATTTCCACCTTCCAGTTGTTCACCGGGTCGTTGTAGGTCTCTACCCCGCGCAGCCCCTGAATGTAGTTGTCGAAAGATGTGATCCTGGGCCGCACTTCTCCTCTGGTAACCCTCGTAAATCATGTCGCTGATTTCTTCCTGGGTGCGGTGAATCTGCTGCATGCGCTGGAAGATCGCTTCCTGCTGGCGTAATTGTTCGCGGGTGATGGTGGCCAGCAGCCGGGTGTACTCGACGCCCCAGCGCGGGTTGTCCCAGTGGGTGGCGATCACGATCTTGTACGCCGCCGCCTTCTGGTCGAAGTCCTCGGCCGGCGCCCGAAAACTGATCACGCTTGGCGCCCAGTTCACCGACTGTACCGCGCCGCTGAACGCACTCATGTTCGTGGCGATGAAGTAGTCGATAGTGGCCGTCGCATCCTCTACCATCTTTCGTCCGCCTTGCGTGTACTCGAACGTCACGTGAGCGGAGTCGGCGCGCTGTTCAAAGGGAACCTGGAAGGGCGAGATCTGCGCGAACACGTTCATCATGAACTGATTGATTTCCAGCGAGCGTCGCGCCAGCTCGGGCAGGGGTTGGCTGTCGAGCACTTTCACCCCCGACGCATCGGGCCGGTATTGTGGGAGGTAAAGGTTCTTCAGAAAGGCCGATGCCTCCATGGGCTGCATGATGGTGAACCCGCTCTGCGCCATCGACTGCTGCATCATGGGCGCCGTCGACCAGAACATGTTGGGCGCTGGGAATCGCTCAATCACCGCGCTTCCCGTCCGGACTCGTGACCGTATAGGCGGTTTTGGCTTCGGGAGGAAACTTGTTGTACGTCCACTGGATTCCGCCGGAAAAACTCCAGTCCTTGGGCACCAGCATGCGAAAGACTTCGTAGCCCAAGCCCTGCTGGTCCACCACCACTTGCTTGCGCAAAACGAGTTGATGCCCGCTGGTGGCGGCCGCCTTTGCCGCGGTCGGTTGGGTTCGCGAAGCTTGCCATTCCGCCGGCGCCGGGCCGGTGCAGGCAACCATGGATAAGGCCAGGAGGACGAGAGAGTGAGCGCGGCGCATGGCAACCTCCTTCTGCCATCCTCGAATGAAATTGTGCGCCGATTGAGACAAGACAGCACAACGAACTCCCGGGTCTCTGCTTGCGGGTTCCCAAAACGGGTCGCGGCCGCGGGACGCGGGCACTGCTAGATCCGCTTAAACGCTTTCTGAATGTCCTTCATCGAATAGCGCAAGACCACCGGTCGCCCGTGAGGGCAGGACATCGGGCAATCGGTCTTGGCCAGTTCCGCCAGCAGCCATTCCATTTTGTTTTGTTCCAGCGGCATGTTGACCTTGATGGCGGCGTGGCAGGCGATGGAGGCGGCGATGCGGGCGCGAACTTTTTCCAGGTTGATGCGTTGCTCTTCGTGCGAGAGCTGGTCGAGCAGTTCGTGCAGCATGTGCTCGACCTGCGCGGCTTCGACTCCGGCGGGCGCAATTTTAACCGCGATGCTGCGCGAGCCGAAGGGTTCGGCTTCGAATCCGTTTAAAGCGAGTTCGTCGGAAATTTCGGCGAAAACGGCTTGCTGCGCGGGCGAGAGTTCGAGGACCAGTGGCATTAAAAGACGCTGGCTTTCGACTCGTTGCGCGGCGCGCTGCTTCATTACCTTTTCGAAGAGCACACGTTCGTGGGCGACGTGCTGGTCGATGATCCACAGTCCTTCGGGATTGACGGCGAGAATAAACGACTCGCGGATCTGGCCCAGCGGCTTCAGCGATGCCAGCGACGGAGCGAGATCGGAAGGCGGCTCGGGTTCGATGGGGATGGCGGGAGTGCATCCGTCATCATGAGTTACACCCGGAATGATTTCGGGGGCGCGCGCTAGCGCGAGCGCGGCATTGCCGTCCACCTGAATTCCATCCTGAAAATAAAAGCGCTCGTTGATTGGCGGCGGAGCCGGTGCCTGGAGGGTGAAGGTTTGCGCCCCAAGGTGCGGCCCTTGGCCAGCGGAGTCGCCCGTCCCCACACTCAAACCCCGGGTGCCCGGAGACAGCGAAGGACTCGCGGTGGGGTGGGCGTTGATTTCGACGGCGAACTGCGGAACCGGACGCGCCTTCATGAGCGCGGCACGGACCGCGTCACGGACGAAGTCGTGCATTACCGAAGACTGGCGGAAACGGACCTCAGTCTTCGAAGGGTGGACGTTGACGTCCACTTCTCCACTGGGCAGTTCGAGAAAGAGCAGCACCACGGGATAGACCGTGGGCGGCAGGATATTGCGGTAGGCCTCGGTGAGCGCGTGCTGGATGAGGCGGTCGCGGATGAGGCGTCCATTGACGAAGATGTAGATGGATGTGCGGTTGAGTTTCTGGATCTCGGGCTTGGAGACGAAGCCGTGGACGCGAAGTTCGCCGAAGCCATGCTCCACTACCTCCTCTTGATCTCCCGCCGTCTCGCGGACAGGAGCGTCCGCGCTACTTCTTCGCCACGGCGGCGGTTGCGGCAAGCCGATGCGCTCCAGGGGTTGTACGGCAGCGACCGGAATCAGTTGATCGAGCGTGTCCTTGCCAAACACTTGATAGACACGTTCGCTGTATCCCGCGACAGGAGGGGCAACCAGCATAGCGTTGGTGGCGGAGTGCAGCTCGAAGTGCTTGTCGGGATGAGCCAGGGCGTAGTGGGTGACCAGGGATGCGATGTGAGAGAGTTCGGTGGATTCGGCTTTCAGGAATTTCTTGCGCGCGGGCGTATTGAAGAAAAGATCACGAATGGTGATCGAGGTTCCGGCCGGAAGCCCGGCCTCTTCGACTCTGAAGATTTTGCCGCCATTGATCTCGATGACGGTGCCTGAGTCTTCCTCCGGGGCGCGGGTTTCCAGGCGCAAGCGGGAGACGGACGCGATCGAAGGAAGCGCTTCTCCGCGGAAACCCAGGGTGGCGACGCTGAGCAGATCCTCGGCATTCTTCAGTTTCGACGTGGCATGACGTTCGAAGGCCAGCATGGCATCGTCGCGCACCATGCCGCAGCCGTTGTCGGTGATCTGGATGAGCTTTTTGCCTCCGGCTTCGACCTGCACCCGGATGCGGGTTGAGCCGGCGTCGAGGGAATTCTCCAGCAGTTCTTTGACCACCGAGGCGGGGCGTTCGACGACTTCTCCGGCTGCGATTTTATTGGCGACGGCTTCGGAGAGGACGTGGATTTTGCCCATCGGGAAGTTTCAAGTTTCAGGTTTCGAGTTTCCAGTGGGCATTTTACAGGGTCGGGCGCCGGCGCGGGATAAGTGCAAAATAGTGCATCTTGACAGGGGTGGGGAAGGCGAACAGACTTGGTGGCTCGTGAAGTTCCTCCCCGCGGAACGAGTAGAACCGAGCACCTTAGCCAGTACCCAGAAAAAGCATAAAGCGTGCGGTCAGCGGAAGGCGGATTCCTGGTGATGCTTCCGCATCCGGCGGGAATGACAACGGAATCGTCGCATTGGAGAATTGCATGAAGTGGACCCGGGTTTTGGGATTGTTGCTGATGATGATGCAGTGGAGCTTTGGGGCGACCCTGCATCCCGTGCCGCAGATCTCGCAGTCGCTGCTGCCGGCAAGCATCGCGCCGGGAAGTGCCGCGTTTACTTTGACGGTGAATGGCGCGAATTTCGTGCGCGGGGCGACGGTGTTGTGGAACGGTTCGGCGCGCGTAACCACGCTGGTTTCGAGCCGGCAGTTGACCGCCAAGATTCTGGCTACGGATGTAGCGGCAGCGGGAACCGCGTCATTGCAGGTCATCAACGGGTCCGCCGGGCAGCCCGTCTCAAACGTCGTCTTCTTCCCCATCGTGGTTCCCATCTCGCAGTTGGGCTTTGCGCAAACCAGCACTTTGTCGGTGAACGGCGATCCCTTTGTCATGACCACCGCCGACATGAACAAAGATGGCATTCTCGACCTGGTGCTTTGCCGGGCGCTGAGCGGGAAAGTCTCCGTTCTGCTGGGATTGGGCGGAGGAAAATTCGGCACCGCGAAGGATTATCTGATCCAGGGCGAATGCGTTTCGCTGGTCGTGGGAGATTTCAACGGCGACGGAAATCTGGATGTGGCCGCATCGAATGCTTTTCAAGTGAACGTCATGCTGGGAAAAGGGGACGGCACCCTGACTCAGCCCGTAACTTACAACGCGGGCGGCATGGATCCGCAGGGACTGGTGGAAGGCGACTTCAACCAGGATGGAAAGCTGGACCTGGCGACCGCGAACTTTGATACCAATACGGTGTCAGTCTTGCTCGGCAACGGCGACGGAACCTTTCAGGCGCACGTCGATTACGCGGTGGACGCCGTGCCCATGGGATTAACTACCGGCGATTTCAATAGCGATGGAATCCTGGATTTGGCGGTAACGAACAAGACGTCGAATGAAATATCGATTCTGCTGGGCGCGGGAGATGGGACGTTCGGCACCACCGCGCCATTCCAGGCGGGAATCAATGCCGCGTGTTTGGCGGCCGCGGATTTTAACGGCGACGGCAAACTGGATTTAGCCGTCAGCGATCTGAATCCCACCAGCTACCCGGTGTCGATTCTGCTGGGGAATGGGGATGGGACGTTTCAGACGCGCAAAGGCTATCCGGCGACGGGAACGGGCACGCCGCAAGTGGGAGACATGAACGGGGACGGCATTCTCGACATCGTGCTCGCCAACCAGGCCGGGCCGGTGGTGTTGCTGGGCAAGGGGGATGGAAGCTTCCAGAAAGGAACTCTGTTCTCCACTCAGAGCGCGAATGCGGTCACCATTGCCGACCTCAACGGAGACGGGCGTCTGGATCTGGCCGTAGGAGGCTACGCCAGTGGCCAAGTGCCGATTCTGCTGCAGACCACCGTGTCGCTGACGCCACCGAGCATTGATTTCGGCCAACTGAAAGTCGGAACCAGCATGACCATGATGGCCACCCTTGCGAATTTCGGTCCGACCGATGTGACCGTGAGCAAGATCTCACTTAGCGGACCAAACGCGAAGGATTACAAGCTGAGCAACACCTGCAGCACCACGCTGACGGCGGGAACGAGTTGCACCATCAGCGTGACCTTTACCCCGTCGGCGAAGGGAGGGCGCTCGGCGAACCTGACGGTGACCGACAGTGCCCCTGGGCCGCAGGTGGTGAGCTTGTTTGGAGTAGGGACGTAAATCCTGCGCTCACAGGGTGACGGAAATCGAGCCAGCCGCGAGCGGTTGCCACACCTCGGCGCCGGATGATGACTTACGTGAGGAGGGCCGCTCTCGGCTGTCCAGCGGAGCCAGCGCCGAAAAAAACCTGGGCATTCCCCAGAGAAACTGGCCGGCTCACCGTCCGTCCCCCCACTTGATTTCCTTTTCCTTCGCCCCATTTACAGCCCTGCTACAATTCTCTGCTTCGTCAAACGCCAGAACTTCTGTCGCGACCTTGACGTATCTCCAGTGTGGTGTTGAGGCTAGGCGGCCATGGCGAAGTGGCCATGGGGCCTGAGACCGGGAACTCCGGGGAGTCGGTTTGGAAGATACCCAGGTAGTTTCTTTGCTGGTCCGTCGCTGCGTAGCCGGCGACGCTGCCGCCTGGGAGGAGATCGTTCAACGGTATCATCGGCGTATCTATAACATTTGCTATAGGTTTACGGGAACCGGGGACGACGCCCAGGACCTGACCCAGGAAGTTTTCATCAAAATGTACCGTACTTTGGGCAGCTACGACGTGGAGCGTGGCGCCTTTATGACGTGGCTGACCACCATGACCCGCAATCTGCTGGTAGACCATTTCCGCAAGACCAAGCAGGACCGGGTGACCGATTCTCTGGATGGGGCAGCTTCGGAACACGAAGATGCCATGCCCTTAAGCGATCAGATACCAGACAAAGGCCTACCCCCGGATGCCCGGGTGGAGAGCCGGGAAACCAGTGAAACCGTGCACCGGGCGCTTGAAAAACTGTCTCCGGAGCTGCGGGAAGCCGTGATTTTACGGGACCTTCAGGACATGGACTACCGGGAAATTGCCGGGGTTCTTAAGGTTCCCGAGGGTACCGTAAAGTCGAGAATAAACCGCGGGCGGGCGGAACTTGCGCGCCTGCTTCAACGTACATATAAACAGGTGATTTAAATGCCAGGCGAAAGCAAGAACGGTATGCAGTGCGCCGAGTTCGATGCTCTTCTGAGCGAGGCCCTGGACCAGACTTTGACCGGGGCGAAGCTGGAGAGTTTCCGGGCTCATGCGAAGGCGTGTTCGGAGTGTGGACCGCTCTTCGCGGAAGCGGAAGTAGGACGGCGCTGGCTGAAGTCCCTCACGGAGGTGGAGGCTCCAGCCAACCTGGTGCATAACATTCTGGCCGCGACCAGCGGGGTCGAAAGCGCCCGCTCGCTTGCCCAGCCAGAGATCTCGTGGAAACAGGCGGTGGCAGGATGGCTGCGCCCGGTGTTCGCTCCGGTGTTCGCCGTGGCGCGCCAGCCGAGATTCGTCATGTCGTTCGGCATGGCGTTCTTCTCGCTGTCGGTCGCACTCAGCATGGCTGGGGTCAAGGTGAAAGACCTGCAGCGTGCGGACCTGCGTCCCAGCGCCATCAAGCGCACCTACTACGAGACTTCGGGACGAGTGGTGAAGTATTACGAGAACATCCGCTTCGTGTACGAGATCGAATCGCGCGTGCAGCAGTTCAAACGGGCGACCACGCCCGAGGAACCCAGGCGCGAGGAGCCGAACCGGGAGCGGAAGAACAACAACACCAGTGAACAGCCTGAAAAAAGGCAGGAACGCAACTACAGCCAGGGAGAGAGCCACTTGGTACTGGCGGATCTCCTGAACGATCGACCTGTAGTGACGGTGACCACTTACAGGAGGTTGGTATGAACTGCGCAAGCCATCCCGAAAGGGCGACGGTAGCGTATTGCCGCACATGTGGAAAGGGGCTGTGCCAGGAGTGTGCCCACAGCGTGCGGGGAGTGATTTATTGCGAGAACTGTCTGGCGGCACGGCTGGAAGGACTGCCGCCGCAAGCCACGGCGCCCGCGGCGGGATTCGTGGCGCCCGCGCCAGCAGCTTACTCAGGGCCCGTGTCGGCGCCCGGTTCGGGACCCAATCCAACCGTGGCGGGAATCCTGGCCGGTTTCTTTCCGGTCGGCGTGGGCGCGGTCTACGCCGGCCAGTATGCCAAGGGATTGGCTCACTTGCTGATCGCGTTCGGCCTGATTTGGGGCCAGGCTACGACCGACAGTGACGGCGTGCACGTCGCGCTGGGGTTGTCCATGGCGTTTTTCTACTTCTATCAAATCATTGACGCGGTGCGAACCGCCAAAGCTGTGCAGATGGGACAACCTGCGCCAGATCCGTTCGGCCTGGCTAAAACCTTCAGCCCCGGGGAGAAAGTAGATACCACCAAAATCCCGGCGGGCGCGCTGGTGCTCATTGGGCTCGGTTTGCTCTTCATGCTCGAGACCATGGGCTTCCATTTCTTCAACTTCGGGCATCTCTGGCCGCTGATTCTGATTGGGATTGGCATTTGGCTGTTCGCCGTGCGATGGGGTTACGTGAGCGGAGGGAAATTCTACGACTGTGACCGCTGCCGCAGCCGCGGCCTGATGGGGCCAGCAGTGCTGGTCACGCTGGGAATGCTGTTTCTGCTGGAACAGGTGGACGTGATTGGATTCCACCGGACGTGGCCGCTGTTGCTGGTGGTGATCGGGCTGGTGAAGGTGTTGCAGGGCAATGCCTCGACCGCAGGTCACGTGGATCCCTTGCCTCCGGGCCAGGGAATTGCGGCGCCGGGTGTTCCGACCGGTCAAGGGCAACCCTCGGCGAGTGAGGTGAAAAATGGCTAGCCAGGCACCAGTTCCGCAAATGCGGCCGAGACGTTCGTTTGCCGGGCCGCTGGTTCTGATCGTGGTGGGCATCCTGCTGCTGCTGGCCAATATGGGCAAGCTGCCGTGGGAGACGTTGGGCCAACTGTTCGCGCATTACTGGCCGGTGCTGATCATTTTGTGGGGCGTAATCAAGTTGATCGAACATCAGCAGGCGCAGAAGCAAGGACTACGGGCCCCGGGCATCGGCGTGGGTGGAGTTTTCCTGCTGGTGGTGCTGATCGTGTTCGGATTGGCTGCGACTCAGGCATCGCGGGTGAACTGGGGATCGATTCGCGACAACATCAACATTGACGGCGAAGACCTCCCCTTGTTTGGCAACACCTACAGCTACGATGATCAGATGCAGCAGGACTTTCCCGCGGGCTCCGCATTGCACGTGGTTTGTGATCGCGGCGCGGTCAACGTGAATGTGTCTGATGACAACCAGATTCACCTGGTCGTGCACAAGCGGATCAGCGCTGGGAATCAGGGTGAAGCGGACAAGTGGAACGCGCAGACCAAGCCCACATTTACCACCAGTGACAAGAACGTCTCATTGAACGCCAACACCCAAGGCGCCGGGGATCACTGGGTAGCGACAGACATGACGATCAGCCTGCCGCGCAAGGCTTCGGTGGTGGTTTCAGGCCGGCGCGGCGATATCAGCGTGCTGGGACGAGACGGGGATGTTGAAGTTTCCAGCCAGCATGGCGACGTTGCGGCCCAGGATATCAACGGCAAGGCCACGCTCAGCTTGCAGCGCAGTTCGGCGCGGATCTCGAAAGTTTCGGGCGAAGTGTCAGTGGAAGGGCGCCCCAATGACGTCTCCATCGACGAGGCGGGCGGTGCGGTGCGTCTGAATGGCGAGTTCGACAGCATCAAGCTGGGAAAGATTGCCGGCCCGGTTAGTTTCAAGTCCCAGCGAACGGACATGGAATTTTCAAAATTGAACGGCGATCTGGATATGGATTCCGGGGACCTGCGCGCCAGCGATCTGAGCGGCCCCTTCCGTCTGACCACGCGCTCGAAAGACGTTCGTCTGGAAGGCATGAGTGGAGACGTGCGCATTGAAGACGAGAATGGCGATATCGAGGTACGCATGTCGAAGCTGGGCAGCATGCAGGTACAGAACCGCAAGGGCGACGTGCAGATCTACCTGCCGGATAAGGCCAGCTTCCAGCTGGATGCCAAAGCGCGCGGCGGCGAGTTCCAGACCGACTTCCCTGACCTGAAGGTGAATAACGCCGAAGACCAGGCGGTCGCGTCCGGAGCGGTCGGCACCGGCGGACCGCACATCGTTCTGAATAACGAACATGGCACCATCGAATTGCGGAAGGGAACAGCGGTGGTAGCGACTCCGCTACCCCCGGCGCCTCCCAAGCCGCCCAGCCTGCCTGGCGCCAAGGCGAAGCCCATGGAACCGACCGAGAATTAGGAAAGCAGTATTTCCCCAGACGCAGCCGAGGCTACGTCTCACGACCTCGACCAATTCTCGACGTCATCCTGAGCCCGAGAGGGCGAAGGATCTGGCGCGGGTGGCCTCGAAGGCCGATGCGTCAGCACCTCACGCCAGATCCCTCGCTTCGCTCGGGATGACGTCTTCATTTTTGGAATCATCTGGATAAGCCCCAGACTCAGCAAAACTGCGCCTCAAGGCCTCCACTAATTCTCGGCCTCATCCCTCGCTTCGCTCGGGATGACGTCATCATAGTTGGGGACGACGCCGCGATGGCTCTACACTTCCAGGCCAATGGAACGCATCAATTCCAGGCCATTGCTTTTGGTAACCACGCCGGCGCGCAGTTTGTAGTCGAAGGTGATCCTGCCGTCGCGGAATTCATCTTCGAAATGCACATTGTGGATGTTCCCCACTGAAATGTCGGTCAGCGCCAGGTCGTGCGTGCTGATCAAGCCAATCGCCCCCTGCTTCAGCAGGCCACGCACCACGCCTTCGGCGCCGATCTTGCGATCATGCGAGTTGGTGCCTTGCAGCAGTTCGTCCAACAACGCCAGCAGCGGCAGCTCTGCCTGGCCAAGGTCGAAGATGTGCCGCAACCGCGTGATCTCCGCGTAAAAGCGCGAACTGCCTTCCTGCAGGGAATCGTTCACGCGAATGCTGGCACCGACATGCAGCGGTGTGAGCCGCAGGCTTCGCGCCCGCACCGGGGCCCCCGCCATGGCCAGCACGGTGTTGATGCCGACGGCGCGCAGCAGCGTGCTCTTGCCCGACATATTCGAGCCGCTAACCAACAGGACGCGCGTGGCGGCGCAGACGCTGATGTCATTGTGGACACATTTGTCCGCCGGCAATAGAGGATGACCGAGCGCCTCCCCCGCAAAACACGCCGGGCCAGAGCTGAACTCGGGGAAGGGATCGGCAGGATGCTCGTAGCTGTAGGCCGCGAATGAGATGAGAGCTTCGATCTCGCTGATGGCTTCGAGCCATCGCCGCACGGCGGCACCGTGCTCGCGCCGCCAAGCCTCGGCCGCGTAGGCCACCTGCACGGAGTAAAGCAGGGGAAGATCCAGCAGGCGCACGAAGAGGTTATCGCGCGAGTCGATCAAATCAACGATGGTGCGCAGGCGGGCAATGGCTCGCCAACCGGCAAGATGATGTGAGGAGAGTTGCTGCATTAACGCTTGCAGCCGGGAAGACTGAAAATGCTCGTGCTCCAGGCGGGCCAGCAGTCCAGACAGAAGCTCGAGATCTTCGAACTGGTGCTCGGTTCCGTGCAGAATTTCCTCCAGGTGCTTGCGCACCGGGCGGGCAAGAACGGCTTCGACAATGAGAACGAAAAGCAGAGGCGTGGGGTGACCCCAGAGGCCCCAGACCACCGCGGCGCTGGCGGCGCAGAGCGCGAGTAGCGGAGAGACCATCCGCATCCACCGGCGCTCCAGCCGGTTGGGTGCTTCCGCCCAACGCACCAGCGCTTCGGGATGCACTCCGACGCGCGCGTCCTCGCCGAGAACCGCGAGGTCTTCCCGCAGATCGAGTTGTTCGCGAAGTTCGGCGACCGCGGCCTGACGCTCGCGGATTTCCCCCAGAGTTGCGGGGGAGAGCAGCCACTGCGCCAGCCGGTCTTCACCCATCCGGGTGCGTGCCAGGGAAACGAGTTGGAAGAGTCCTCCGTTGCCGAACAGGTCGAGATCCGCGGCATACACATGATGAGGATCATGGAAGCGTTCGCCGGCGGGGCCCATGCCGGTCCAGCGATCGTGGACCCGGGCGAGACCGTGGTGGTAGACGGCGACGGCTCGCTCCGCCTGAGACTTGGCTTCGAGGATTTGCGAGTGATAGACGGCGATTGCGAAGAAGATTCCCAGCGGCAGGACCAGCCATGCGAACGAGAACTCGTGGCGCCAGATCGAGAGCCAGGCCATGACTGCCATGATGGCGGCGAGCACCAGGCGGAGGTTCCCCAGGCGAATGTGGATTTGCTGGTAGTGGCGAACCCGCGCCTCGCGATCGGCAAGACGCTGAGCGTATTCCTCGGCGGGAGACACGATGTTTCACTGTATCACTGCAACTGGTACCCAGTACCGCGCACACTCCCGGGCGGATTCTTTCACGCCTGCGAGCGGCATCGGAATGACAAGGGATGGAATGCCGGGAGCGGGCGAGAACCGCAGCGGAGCGACTCGCGCTGCGAGCCGCTGCCATGGTATGTTCAATTTCCTCGGCAAACATCATGATTCGCTCCTATAAAGGCATCACTCCAACCATTCCGGCCTCGTGTTACGTGGACGAATCGGCGCAGCTCATCGGAGATGTGGTGTTGGGCGAACATGCCAGCGTGTGGATGAACGCCGTGGTGCGCGGCGACGTGCATTCCATCCGCATTGGCGCCCACTCGAATGTGCAGGACTGCAGCGTGCTTCACGGCATGAAAGAGCTGTACGGCGTCTATCTCGGCGAGTACGTCACCGTGGGACATTCCGTCACCCTGCACGGCTGCGTGATTGAAGATCGTTGCCTGATCGGGATGGGCTGCGTCGTCCTGAATGGCGCCCGCATTGGCGCGGGATCGATTCTCGCGGCCGGAACCCTGATTCCCGAAAAAACCGTAGTCGAACCGGGCTCGCTCTGGATGGGCTCCCCAGGCAAATTCCGCCGCAAGCTCGACGAAAAAGATCAGCAGATGATCCTGATGTATGCGAATAATTATTTGGGGTACAAGGAAGCGTATTTGAAAGAGAACTACTAGAACGCTGTCATCCTGAGCGGAGTGATTAATCGCGAAGCGATCAATCACGGAGTCGAAGGACCCCGCGGTGGATGGCAGTGCGATGGACGTATCAAGGTATTTTCACGATGCCACACCGGGAGAATCCCCTGCGGCTTTCGTGGGGCGGAAAGGGACACGGGGTCCTTCGACACCGCCAGTCCCCTCGCTTCGCTCGGGCACTGGCTCCGCTCAGGATGACAGGGTAATTTTAGGTTTTGGCTGACGACTGGGAACTGACGACTGTGATCAAGGCTATCCGTGGAACTCGCGACCTGCTGCCGCCGGATACGGCGCTGTGGAATTTTGTGGAAGCCACGGTGCGCGACGTGATGCGCGCCTACAACTTCCACGAGATTCGCACGCCCATCTTCGAAGCGACGGAATTGTTCGCGCGCTCGGTGGGCGAAGAGACCGACATCGTTTCGAAAGAGATGTACACGTGGGAGGATCGGGGGCGCGCGGAGAGTGATAAGGGCCAGTCGCTCACTCTTCGCCCCGAAAACACTGCCGGCGTGGTGCGCGCTTACATCGAACACAATTTGCAATCCCGCGGCCTGAATAAGCTCTACTACATCGGCCCGCAGTTCCGTCGCGAGCGCCCGCAGAAAGGACGTTACCGGCAGTTCTATCAAATCGGCGCTGAGGTGATTGGGCCGCCGACAGCGGGGAGTGAGTCTCCCGCGCGCGATGCGGAAGTGCTGGAAATGCTAGCGACTTTGCTCGATCGCCTGGGAATCATGGGTTGGACCCTGCAGTTGAACTCCGTCGGATGCGCCAACGATCGCGCCACGTATAACGAAGCCTTGCGCAAGGCGCTCGAACCGGTGACGCCGCAGATGTGTTCCGACTGCCAGCGCCGGGCAGTGACCAATCCGCTGCGCGTGTTCGACTGCAAAGTTCCCGAAGACCAGCCGGTAATTGAGAAGCTGCCGCGCATCAGCCAGTATTTGGACGAGCCTTGCCGCAAGCATTTCTACGAGGTGCAGGAAATTTTGAAAGCGGTCGGCGTGCCGTTCGTGTTGAACGACCGCCTGGTGCGCGGCCTCGACTACTACTCGCGCACCGCTTTTGAGTTCACGCACGGAGCGCTGGGAGCCCAGAATGCAATCCTCGGCGGAGGCCGCTACGACGGGCTTTCCGAGTCTTTGGGTGGACCGAAGGCTCCCGGCATTGGTTTCGCCATCGGCGAAGACCGCCTGGTGATGTCGCTGCAGGAAACTGCCGAGGCGGTAGAGCGCAAGCCCGATGTCTACGTCGCGCCCCTGGGAGCGGGCATGGATCGTGAAGCGGCTCGCCTGGCTCGCGAATTGCGGCGTCATGACGTCGTGGTTGAACTCGGAGATGAGACGTTTCGTCTGAAGAAGTCGTTTGAGACGGCCAGCAAGCTGGGAGCGCGTTTCACGCTGATCGTCGGCGAGAACGAAGTGAAAGCAGACGCCTTCGCGCTGAAGAACCTGGAGAGCGGGGAACAGGTCACCGTACCGCGCGGAGAGCTGCCCGCAAAAATTCAGAGAAGCTCATGAGTTTGTCATTCCGAGCAAAGCGAGGAATCCCTATACCCGGCACGCGCTTGGTGGGGATAGGGATGCTTCGCTTCGCTCAGCATGACAAGATGGTGAGGCGCGTAAGATATCCACTGGAGTGCTTATGAAGAACCTACGGTCGGCAGGTTTCGGTCTTGTGGTCCTCGCTGCCATAAGTCTTTCCAGTTTCGCCCAAACCACCAATCCGCTGACGCAAACTCTGATCGACGCTCAGCAGGCCGCCGCGAATGCGGAAATCAAGAAAGATGCCGCGTTCCTCAATCGCACTCTGGCAGAGGGTTTCACCGAAGTCGATAGCAACGGCGAGACCAGTGACCGCGACGATTTCGTCAAAGGCGTACCCGACTCCGACCTTACCAACATCCTGCTCTACAACTTCAAACTGGTTCCGCTCAACGACGGCGCCGCCGTGCTGACCTACGACCGCGTCCTGCTGCGCACCAAGATGGATTTCGGTTCGCGCCGCTATCAGCATGTGAGTTCCACCTGGGTGAAAGACGGCGGCGAATGGAAGCTGAAGTTCCAGCAGATCACGCCCAACCAGTGGAGCGCCAACGATATTGATTGAGCGCGGCGGCCGCCAGGCTCGCGCCTGGTAGGATGCCTTACAAATAAAGACGTCATCCCGAGCAGCGCGAGGGATCTGGCGTGGAACGTCTGGAACTGCTTGTCACCGCACCGGCGCATCCCTCCATTTATAATCCTGGATTCGGCTCCGGGCCGCATTTCCGACTGAAGGGCACAACTTGCTCGACTTTTTAGGCGATCTTCGACGTACCCACCAATGTGGCGCGCTGCGCGCCGCTGACGCTGGCCAAACCGCCGTCCTTATGGGATGGGTGAACCGCCGCCGTGATTTCGGCAACCTCGTCTTCATCGACGTGCGCGATCGTACCGGTGTGACCCAGATCGTCTGCGATAAAGAGAAGAATCCTGCCTTGCACGAAAAAGCGGGAGCGCTGCGCAACGAATATGTGATTGCTGTGATCGGCACGGTCAAGCTGCGGGACGCGAACACCATCAACAAGAACATTCCCACCGGGGAAGTGGAGTTGGTCGCCGACGAGTTGCGCCTGCTGAACGAGGCCAAGCAGCCTCCATTTCTGCCCGGCGACACGGTGCTGCCGAACGAAGAGTTGCGCTTGCAGTATCGCTACATCGATCTACGGCGCGATGCCATGCAGCGCAACATCGAACTGCGTCACCACGTGGCGCTCGCCATTCGCGAGTATCTTTCGGCGCAGGGATTCTTTGAAATCGAAACCCCGTTCATGACGCGCTCCACCCCTGAAGGCGCGCGCGATTACCTGGTTCCGAGCCGGGTGCAGCCGGGGTCGTTCTACGCATTGCCGCAGTCGCCGCAACTGTTCAAACAGATCCTCATGATCTCGGGCTTCGACCGCTACTTTCAGATCGTGCGCTGCTTCCGCGATGAAGACCTGCGCGCCGACCGCCAGCCGGAATTTACCCAGATTGATTTGGAGATGTCGTATCCCCAGCCCGAAAGGGTGTGGGAAGTGGTGGAAGGATTTCTGACCGCGGCGTTTAAAACCGCGGGGCATGCGATCGAGACGCCGTTTCCGCGCATGGACTATGACGACGCCATTCGCCAGTTCGGGATCGACAAGCCCGATCTGCGTCTGCCGGCGTTTACGGAAGTGCGCGAGTGCTTCGCGCCCCAGAACCTGGAGACGCTGGGAATCAGTGCCGATCTTCCCGTGATCGCTATTCGCACGCCCAAGGTCGGAGATCTGTCGCGCAAAGAACGCGACGAGATCAAGCCCATGTTCCACTCCAAGGGTGGAGCGAAGCTGTTCGAAGACTTCAAGCGGCTGGAAAAAGGCTTTCCGGAAGCGGCGGCGAAGATTCGCGCCAAGACCGGCGCCGGAGCGGACGACCTGCTGGTGTTAGTCACCGGTTCGACCCAGTCTGGGGTGCAGGATCATCCCGCAAATCGGCGCAAAGTCACGCCCAGGGAGCTGGCGGTGTATGCCTCCGCTGGCTTGCTGCGGGTCGCGCTGGCGCAGAAATATTCGGAGAAGCACGGGTTATTTCGGCACGGGGATTTCCGCTTCCTGTGGGTCACGAATTTTCCCATGTTCGAGTACGACGAGGAGACTCGCCGCTTTGTGGCCGCGCACCATCCTTTTACCTCGCCGCACGACGAAGACATGGACAAACTGGAATCAGATCCGGCCATGGTGCGGGCGCTGGCGTATGACGTGGTGCTGAACGGAACGGAATTGGGCTCAGGCTCGATTCGAATTCACCGCCAGGATATTCAGCGAAAGATTTTCCAGGCCCTGGGCATGACGGAAGAAGAGGCGAAGGCCCGCTTTGGATTCTTCCTGGAAGCGCTGGAATATGGCACGCCCCCGCATGGAGGCATCGCGCTCGGCCTCGACCGTATTGTCATGATTCTTGCGGGAGCGGACAGTCTGCGCGAGGTGATCCCTTTCCCCAAGACCGCGCGCGCGGTCGATTTGATGGTGGACGCGCCCACCCCGGTCAGCGAAGCCCAGCTGCGCGAGTTGGGGATTCAGGTGAAGAAGGGGTGAGTAGAATCTGAGGACGTGTCCCTGTGCTTAAGAGCCTATCCCCTGGGAGCACTTTGATTCGGATTTCTGCCTTTTGGGGCGCCGGGCTGCGTGGAAGGACCCGCAGGGGGTATGAGTGAAATCGCCTGTTTTCAGCCGTCATCTTCTCTTCGACCCCCACTTAGCGTAGAGTTCTGTCGTGAATTTCATATCCGCCGCGCTGATTGTCGCTCTCCTCACGCCCTCTTTAATCGGACAGACATCGGTCACAACGACCGTAGGGCAAACAACTACGACAATCACCGAACCGGGAGTCACCGACATCCCTGAACTCTTCCGCGTTTCCGATAAGGTCGCTCTCGTGAAGACAGTCTCGGGAGACACCGAGCACTACAAGGTCGCGGTGTACAAGGCGCAAGTCGTGCAGCCGTTTAAGGGTGCGGTCAGCGGCGAGACGCTGTACTTCGGCCCATATGTGGGTCTAAAACTAGGCTGGGAATACATCGTCTTCCTGCGCGCCACCGCCGAGCCTCTGCAACCCTTGGCGACGACGGCGGTCAGCTACGGATCAGTGTCTTACTTCCGCATTTTCAATGAAGGCTACACGGTGCTGGATACTTCCTACAAATGCGTTTTCAAGGGCGAAAACGTGAGCGAACCCTGCGACTATGCTGTCCGCGTTTGCACTGACTACGTGAAGACGCCGAAGTCGCTGGCCGTTGAACCACGTTTGGAAGAAGACACGCCGTTTGGTTGCAGGTGGGCGAGACGGAAACAGTTCATCGCCGTTCTGGAAGGGTTAGCCACTTCAAAGCATTAGGTGTGGTCCGACGCGCCGCAGCCCAATCAGCGGCATAATTGTTGCAAAATCCCCATATCGCTCATTGACCAACGGTCACAACGTGTAATCCTGAAGCGCAGCGCCACCCCAGAGCCTTGATTTTGTGGTGGGCATTCCCAAAAACAAATAGAACGCGCCTCCGATCTATAATTCTTTCACCCATGTCCCTCAAATCTGCGGGCCGGCTCACGGCCCTCTTCATCTTCTCCATCGCGGCGGCAGCCCAGACCGCGCCTCTGTGGCGGCCCAAGGTTCGTCCGCCGTTTCCGCTGACCAGGTTCTATGACACTCCCCAGCCGCTGCCCGCGGGCAAGCCCGGCGACCTGATCCGCTCCGAGCGCTTTCGGCGACTACGACCTGCCGTTTGTGGCGACGGTGCGTATCCTGTACCACTCGCAATCGGCGTCCGGCGCCGATGTGGCGGCCTCAGGAGTGGTGCTGACTCCGGCGGGCGATCCTCCCGCGAGCGGCTGGCCGGTGATCGCCTGGGCGCACGCCTTCAGCGGCGTAGGCCGCCAGTGCGCTCCCTCGCTGGCGCGCAATCTGAACTATGGCCCCGCATTTGCCATGTGGGTTGGAATGGGCTACGCCGTCGTAGCCACCGACTATGCCGGGCTGGGCAGCGACGTCCGCAACGCCGCCCTGGACATGCGCTCCAACGCCAACGACGTCCTCAATGCCGTGAAAGCAGCCCATTCCGCGGTACCGCATCTGGGCGCGAAGTGGGTGGCCCTCGGAGATTCCGAGGGAGCGGCCGCCGTGGTTGCGCTCGATGAGATGATCGCGGATTCGAATTTCCTTGGCGCAGTGGCCCTGTCGGGAGTTGCGGACGCCAGGGACGTGTACGAACCGCTTGCCAGCGGCGAGATGCGCTCCAGGCTGGTGATGCTGGCCTACGGAGTGAAGACTGTCGAGTCCGGACTTCGACGCTGAAAGACATGCTGACGCCGAAAGGAATCGTCGTTCTACGACGGACTCGGCGAAAGTTGCGGCATCGCCCGCGAACTCTTCCGAAGATCTGCTGAAGCCGGGATGGGCGGGCAACAAGTTCGTGCAACAGTTTTTTGCCAGGAACCGCGTAGGCGAGGCGCGGGCGGTTGCGCCGCTGCTGGTCATCGCCGGCGAGGCGGACCCCATGTTTCCCGTCGACCTGGTGGCATCGACCGTGGCACGTCTGTGCCAGGCCGGGGATCGCGTGCAGTTTGACCGCTACCCGGGGTTGACTCGACTGCAGATTCCCGGGGAGACAGTCACCGAGCAGACCAGTTGGATTCGCGAGCGCTTTGCGGGGAAGGCCGCGCCGGGAAACTGCCCGTAGGCGGATCGCGGGCGTCAGAACGCAGACAACTATTTTGTTGCCGCAAAAACAGGGCGTCGTAAGATGAAGGCCTTGCCCGGAGGTCGTTATGGCCAGGGATCGGTTCGTGCGCGGGCTGATTTTTGTTTCCGTTCTGTGCGTGTCCTCCAGTCCGTTTACCTCAAGTCAAGATAAGCCTTCCCCGCCTGTCGCTCCCAACCCTCCGTCCAGCGCCAGCACGAAAACCAAGGCCCCTGCTGCGCAGAAGCCGAAGCTCACCGCCGCGCAGGAGCGCGGACTGCGACTGCTGAAAGCATCTGAAGCGGAGGCCGCGGGGCTAGCCCCACAGATGCGGGCGGTTGTCCTGTGGCAGGCTTCCCAAGGCTACGACCGGATCGATCCCTCGCGCAGAGTCCCACTGTTGAACGACGCATTCCGCGCGGCGGTCAGCATTCCAGATGACAATGCCGATGTGCCCTGTTTTCTCAAGCCGGACGCGTGCCACAGCAAACCCTGGCTGCAGACCCAGATTCTTTTCCTGTTGACTTCGCTGGCGCCGCAGGAAACCGACGAGTTGCTGCCGCTAGCGGAACCTGACACCCGCCACCTCATTACCGGGTTGATCATCTCCCGGGATGTGGAGCAGAAGAAATTCGATCACGCCCAGGAGTTGCTGCGGCAAGTGGCTCAGGAAAAAGATTTCCCCTACGAAGCGGTGGCGGAACTGATGGTGGCCCTTCCTCCGGCTCGGGCTTCGGATCGCGTAGTTCTTTTCACCCTGGCCATGAGCAACTTTCAGAGCTTTGGCAAAGACGAGTTGATGCGACCCGAAGATCTGGGAACATTCATCATCCGCTTCTCAAAAGATCTTCCCGCGCCGACCGTTCTCGAAGCCATCGACTTGGTTTTGAAGCAGGCCAAGGATGTGGATGAGGGGGATGAGAAGCCGCAAATGAGTCTGAGTTCGCAAAAGGGAAGCGTTTCACTGTCCTACTACGAGTACCGGTTGTTCGAGTTGCTGCCGGTACTCAAAGAACTGGATTCCTCGCGGGCGGAAAGTCTGTTGAAAGAGCATCAGCAGGCGGCTGCGGCATTGAAACAATATCCGGCGGGGATGTCGGCGCTCGACCCTACGCTGCGCGACACGCCTCTGACGGAAGAGGAGAAGCGGCATCAGGACAATGTGTCCATGGCCATGCGGAATAACCCAAGTCCGTCCGATACTGCTTCCGATCAGGCGGCCGATCAGTTCTATACCCAGTTGGAAGCCAAGCTGATGGCGGTCAATGATCAACTCAGAAGCGATCCGAAGCAGGCGCTCAGCACAGCCATGACATTGCCGCTGTGGAACTTGTCCGGGCCAGGGGGACCGGATGCGAATTCTCCGCGAGCCAACACTCTGGCAAATGTAGCTGTGGCAACCTCGAAGAAAGATCCGGATGTTTCAAGGAAAGCGCTGGAAGAAATCCAGGGGGTTGTTGACCAGGTAAGTCCGACGCAGGCGGCGCGATTGCTCACTCGGACCGCCGAAACCTATCTGAACCTAGGCGAGCCGGAACACGCAGAAAAGGCATTGCAACAGGGCATGAAGATCGCGAGAAAACTGTACGAGAGCGATGTGGACTCCTCCAGTCCCAATCTGGCGATGAAGGCGCAATGGCCCTCCACCGGTCTGTGGCGCAAGCTGATCATGGTGGGGGCAAAGGTGTCTCCCGAATTCGGTGAGCAGCTCATGTCGGAAGTGCCCGATCCGGAGATTGTCGTCCTTGAGAAAGTCGCGTACGCCAACTCGTTGCTGGGCGGAGCCGATTACCCCTTCCGTTTCATTCAATGGCGAAAGGACCAGAATCATAACCGCATATTTGTTCCCTGAGTGGTGCGCAATTCTCGCCTTGCCCATCCTTTCTGCCCCAACCCTCCCCTTGTGCTCCACGTCACGGTGCAATGGCTGTTGATCTGTGCAAGATAGCAGGGTGGAAGGGAGAGCGAATCATGAAGGGAAATGCCAAGGTGATCGCGCAGTTGAATCAGGCGCTCAGTTCCGAGCTCACCGCGATCGTGCAATACATGGTGCAGGCCGAAACCTGCCAGAACTGGGGCTACCAGCGGCTAGGCGCCTACCTGAAGAAACGCGCTATTGAAGAGATGCATCACGCCGAGGGCCTGATCGAGCGCATCGTGTTCCTGGATGCCATCCCGGCGGTGAAGGTGGCTCTCGCCCCCAAGCTGGGGACGAACGTGCAAGCGCAGCTCGAAGGCGATCTGAAAGACGAAAAAGAAGCGGTGGTCGAATACAACGCCGCCGTGAAAGTCTGTGTCGAGGCCGCTGACAACGGCTCGCGCGATCTGTTCGAAGGCATGATTAAAGACGAAGAAGGCCACGCCGACTTCCTGGAAGCGCAGTTGCACGCCATCGAAGAAATGGGAATCGGGCCCTACCTCGCCCAGCAACTGCACCCGGAGCAGTAGTTACTCGCTGGTGAAATAGTCTACCGTCACCGGGTTTTCGAACAGCGAGTAGTCACGGGTGACCACCGTGATGCCGCTTTCGGTGACGAAGTAGTGCTGGCGGTCGGCCTCGGTGTCGAAGCCAATGCTGGTGCCTTCGGGGATGTGGACGTCGCGGTCAATGATGGCGCGGCGGATACGGCAATGGCGTCCCACATTGACGTGCGAGAAGAGGATACTGGCATCCACTTCGCTGTACGAATTCACCCGCACATCCGGAGAAATGACGCTGTTGCGCACCGCGCTGCCGGAGATGATGCAACCGGAGGAAACGATGGAATCGAGGGCCGTACCGGTGCGTCCCGGTTCGGCAAACACGAACTTGGCCGGCGGATACTGCCGCTGGTGGGTGCGAATCGGCCAGTCGGAGTCGTACAGATTGAAAACCGGGGACACGGACACGATGTCCATGTTGGCGTCGTAGAAAGCCTCGAGCGTTCCCACGTCGCGCCAGTACAGAGCTTCCTTCTTGTTCTCATCCACGAAATCGAAAGCGTACACCCGGTAATCGTCCACCATGCGCGGCAGAATATCTTTGCCGAAGTCATGGGACGAGTCGGGGTCTTCCGCGTCTTTCAGCAGCACCGGAATAAGCACGTCGGTATTGAACAGATAAATGCCCATCGACGCCGCAACCTTCACCGGGTTGATTGGAGAACGCAGTTCGGTCTGCGTGGGCTTCTCCTCGAATCCGACGACCCGGTTGTCGTGGTCCACATCCACCACGCCGAAGCGGAATACCTCTTCAGGGTCAACCTGGATCGTTGCCAGGGTGACGTCCGCGCCCGATTCAGTGTGCTGGCGCAGCATGCGGCCATAATTCATCTTGTAGATGTGATCGCCCGAGAGGATGAGCACGTGTTTGGGCTGCTCAGAGCCGATGGAATAAATGTTCTGGTATACCGCGTCGGCGGTTCCCTGGTACCACGATTCGCTGACCCGCTTCATGGGCGGCAGCACCTCGATGAACTCTCCCATCTCGCGGCCCACGATATTCCAGCCTTCGCGGATATGGCGGTTGAGCGACAGTGCCTTGTACTGGGTGAGGATGTAGACCCGGCGCAGGTCGGAGTTGATGCAGTTGGAGAGGGTGACATCAATAATGCGGTAGATGCCGCCAAAGGTGACGGCGGGTTTCGCGCGATCGCGAGTCAGAGGATACAGGCGCTCGCCCGCGCCTCCGGCCAAAAGAACTCCCAGGGTGTCTTTCATGCAAAATCCGGCCTGCTCCGGTTACAAAACTTTTGCGCAGCGCCACCCGCACTTTCCAATCCGGACAGGGGACGCGAACGACACGAGCCGAAGGAAGATACTAGCACAGCGATTAGACCAGCAACGCGACCCGGTAAGCGTTGGCGCCGGCAGTATAGATGGAGGAAACCAGGCTGCAGCCGGATCAGCCGGCATTCGCCTCTGGGCCGGCAAGTCAGCCTTTCAGTTTCTCAGAGGTAATAGGAAGCTGGCGTATCCGCCTGCCGGTGGCAGCGAAAATTGCATTGGCAACCGCGGGAGCAACCGGCGGGACGGCGGTCTCGCCGAACCCTCCCGGAGCGTGATCGGAGGGAACGATGTAGGTTTCGACTGTGGGCGCCTCGTCCATGCGAAGCACCTCAAAGTCAGTAAAGTTTTCCTGCACCGCCGCACCCTGCTTGAAATCAATCCGGCCATGCAGGGCCGCCGAGAGTCCCCAGGTGATGCCGCTTTCCGCCTGCCCCTCCAGACCCGCGGGGTTGATCACCAATCCGCAATCCACGGCGCAAACCATGCGCTGCACATGGATGTCACGCGAGTCGCGGCCCACGGAAACTTCCGCGACCTGGGCGATGTAGCAGTCGGAATCGTAGACATTGCAGGCGATGCCTCGGCCCCACAGCCGATCCTTGCTGTGAGGAAGGGGGCGCTTCCAGTCTGATTTGTCCGCCGCCAGTTGCAGCACGCGAATCAAGCGCGCACGGTCGATTTTCGCGCCGCCGATGGCCAAAAGGTTTCCGGGTTGCAGCAGTTGCAGACGGAACTCGAGCGGGTCCCGCCCCGCGGCGTGCGCCATCTCGTCGAGAAACGATTCACGGGCAAACACCGTGGGCGGATATTCAACCGCTCGCCACGGGCCTGTCGGAACCGGCGAATTGAGAGCCACGAAATCAGCTTTCAGGTGGGGAAAGTTATAAGGATTGTCGAACGATCCCCACGGGCTTCCATCGTCGAAATAAAGCTTGGGATTGGCGCGCGCCTTTTCGTCCGGAAATCCGAACATCGAGAGATTGGAGCCGACCGACCTTTGAATCCACGCGGTGGGGCGGCCGTCGGCGCCCAAGCCGCCGGCGATGTGTTCGATATCGCAGGGATGAAAAAACCCGCAGCGCATATCGTCGGAGCGGGTCCACACCAACTGCACCGGCTTGCCAATGGCACGCGAGAGTTCGACGGTCTCGGGAACATAGTCCGCGAAAAGCCGTCGCCCAAAGCCTCCGCCAAGCAGGGTAATGTGAACCTTGATGGCTTCTTCAGGCAAGCCCAGCATTTTGGCGGTGTCCGCCAGCGCAACTTCCGGAGCCTGCGTGGGAACCCAGATCTGGCAGGAGTCGGGACGCACGTCGGCGGTGCAATTCATGGTTTCCAGCGGCGCGTGCGCCTGGAAGGGGAATTCATAGGTCGCCTCCAGAGTCTTCGCCGCGGACTTGATTGCGGCAAGGGCATCGCCATCGTTGCGGACGAAGTAGCCGTCTTCTTTCTGAGCGAGCGTCTCCTCCATCTGCCGCAGGAAGTGGTCTGAATCAAAGCCAGCATGGGGACCACGTTCCCATTCAACCTGCAATGCCTCGCGGCCTTTCATGGCAGCCCAGGTGTGATCGGCGACGACGGCGACTCCGCCGGAGATGCCGCTCTTGATCGCGACCACATGACGTACTCCGGAGACCTTCAGCGCCTTAGTCGCGTCAAAACTTGCGACCTTGCCGCCAAGTTGTGGGCAACGCGCCATCACCGCGTACAGCATCCCCGGGATGCGGACGTCGAGGCCGTAGACGGCACGGCCGGTGACGATGCTGGGGCCGTCCGTTCTTTTTACCCTGGTACCGATGATGCGAAAGTCTTTGGCGCTCTTAAGCGGAGGATTCTCTGGCACCTTCTGCCGCGCAGCGGCGGTAGCGAGTTCTC
>CAWJAA010000022.1:0-44780 GCA_963840615.1 Terriglobia bacterium | reverse complement strand
TCAATAGCCGCCCGATGTTTACCACCGTGATCGGGGGGTGTTTACCACCCATGATCGGGTTGATGTTTACCACCGGACGAGTGTGGCGGTGGTTTACGACGATGGTGCGGGCAAGGCGGTTGGTGTGCCCAGGGCCTCCTTGCGGCGACTGCGCTGGCGATAGCTGTCGCCCTGGATGACCAGGGTATGCGCATGATGGGTCAGACGATCCAGGGCTGCGCTCGCCAGGAGGTCGTTGTTGAACACCTCCGCCCACTCGGTCAGGGCGCGGTTGCTGGTCAGGATCAGAGAGCGATGTTCATAGCGCTCGCTGATGATCTCGTACAGGTCCTGGGCCGCCTGCGGAGTGAGCGCCTGCAGGCCAAAGTCATCGAGCACGCAGCAGGTCACAGGTCACCACCCTTCGCCCAGAGGCGATTGTAAGCGCCGGTCGCGCGGGCGGCGTGCAGATCGGCCAGCAGGCGGTGCAGCGAGCGGGACAGGACCCGATAGTCTCGTTTGAGGCTTCGCAGGCCAGGGCGTTGGCCAGATGGCTCTTGCCGACACCGGTCGGCCCACACAGCAGGATATTCTCGTGGCGCGCCACGAAAGCGCAGGTGGCCAGATCCTGGATCAGAGGCTGCGATTGACACCGGGTGCGGCGGCAAAGTCGAAGGCGGCCAGGGTCTTCTGCTCATCACAGCCCGATTCGGCAAAGCGCCGCGCCAGGCGCTGTTGGCTGCGCCGCTCCAGCTCATCGTCGAGCAGGAGGGCCAGGAACTCCGCGGCGTCAGGTGGCTCTCGGTGGCCTGAGCCGCCCGTACATCCAGGGTCAGGACCATGCCGGAGAGGTCGAGTTCGCGCAGCTTGGGCAGGAGGGGATGCATCATCATGGCTGCACCTCCGCACCGCCAAAGAACTCGGCACCTGCCCGGGCGAAGGCGAACGAGCGCTGGGGCACGGGCGCTGATCGCGTCCGGCAGCGGCTCGCGATCCAGGGCCGGCATTCAGGATATCCTTGATCCGGCGGTAGGTGGCATTCCCGAAGTAGAGAGCGCGGGCACAGGCGGCCTCCAGACGGGTGGCGCCACGGTCTCTTCCAGGCGCAGGATGGCCTGCACGGAGCGCAGGCGGTCCAGGGGCCGTTCCGCCAGCAGAGTCTCGACCACCTGGGCGGTGGCCGGGCCGATGCGGCGGGCGATCTGGCGGCAGCGCTCCGGTGTGCGCTCCAGATAGGCTGCTTTGTCCGCCGGATAGTGCTCCAGGCGGGTGCGCCAGACGCCCGGGGCAGCAGCTCGCTCATGGCTGGCGATCAGCTCTGTGCCGCGGAACAGCTGCACGATCCGCTCGCCGATGTAGGCATCCAGCGTCTGGCCGATGTAGTGGTAGGAGACGGAGTAGTAGCTGCCGTCGATGGTCACGTGGCAGTCGGGGTGGACCTTGACCGGCTTGACTGCACACAGGCTGAAGGGTTCGGCGGGCAGGGGCAGCAGCGCCGCCTGCTCCTGCTCGCGAAACAGGCGCAACGGCGCCTGATGGGTCGTGCCATGACGGCGCGTCCCGGCGACCTCGCGCACCCACAGCGCCAGACGCTGATTGGCGACGTTGATGTCGGCAAACTCCTGGCCGGCCATGAAGTTGCGTTGCACGTAGTGGACGCCATTCTCGACCTTGCCCTTGTGTTGCGGGGTGGCCGGACGGGTGGGGCTGATGACGAAGCCGTAGTGCTGGGCCATGCGGCGGTAGGCTTCACCCAAGACCGGGCCGTCGACCAGCGCCTGGAGCACGGCGGCTTTGAGATTGTCGGGCACGAGACGATGGGGGACGCCGCCCCAGCACTCGAAGGCGCGGCGATGCAGGCCGATCCAGGTCGGGATCTTCTGGTCGAAGACCAGCTCGGCATATTGGTGGCGGCTGAACGAGAGCGTGGCGACGAAGACGTAGGCCGGGCGCAGCACAGCCCCTGCACGGATCGTACAACGGGCCGACCGAGCCGAAGTCAACCTGGGCTTCCTCGCCGGGGGCGGTGTGCACACGCACGATGGCCTCCGGCTCTGGCGGACAGATGGCTGGACAAAGCGGCGGACCGACGAATAGCTGCCCGTGTAGCCATGGTCGTCGCGCAAGCGGGCGTGGATGGCCGTCATCTCCACGCCCTGATCCAGCAAGGTCGATGACCGTCTCCCGATGTGGTTCCACCGTCGATGAGACGCAGCGGTGGCTGGGGAGCAGGGCCCAACGCCTGGGCCAGGATGGCATCCTCCGGCAGACGGCGTCAGCGGATCGAGAAAGCCCTGCTGCTCGGCCAAGACGTGATACTTGTGGATGGTTGGACGTGACACGCCCAGATCGCGGGCAATGCGGCGCTCGCTCTCACCAGAGCGCAGGCGATGAATCAGGTCACGCAGATAGTTCATGTGTAGACGCTCCATGCGGCTTCTCCTCCAGAATGGCTGTGGAGGAGAAGTATAGCCACTGGCTCGTCAGAGCGCTACCCTGGTAAACATCGGGCGGCGATGGGTGGTAAACACCGCCCGGCGATCATGGGTGGTAAACACCAGGCGACTATGCCTGGTAAGTATAGGGCGATCAATGACACCGGCAGCGTCGCCTGGTAGTCACTCCAGTTGTCATAGCCAAAATCTTGGGCCAGGCTGTTAAGATCTACTTGATCTTTCTCATTGTCTTCTTCTTGCTCGGCCGATATCTGACCGTGTACCCCGAAGACTAGCGTCCTCCAGAATTCGCATGTTGCCTCATGGACATCTGTGGCTTCATAGCCACAACAAGCAAGAAGATCCTCGACCAGAGTCGACGGCGCTTCGATGGTCATGACGACGTAAGTCGGTTTCTTTTTCCCGGATGCGCCAGCCGTGCCCACATGCCGAGCGACTGCCCTCTCGTATCGCTCATAGAGGTTCACGTTGCTGGATTGGCTCTGCCCATCGAATCTCCCCGAACTGGCTAGGTCCCTAAGCATTGCCACATAAGCAGTGCTCAGGAAGGATACCGTGCCTGACTCCGAATTGCAGACAAGCAACCACGCGGCTCGGGGGCTGAGCACAGTCAGCTTTCGCACGCACTTCTTACGTTTGTTCAGCATGTCGACAGTGATTGTGCAATCAGCATTGCCCACTAGTTCAGTGAACTCCGCCAGCTTGGCCAGGACACGCTGCGCCTCATCCCAGCTCTCTGAGTGCCAAATTGGGTGAACCATGGACCGTGCGGCAGAGATCCACGACCCAAGTAGCTGGACATTCACTGTGCTGGCCGGATCAAGAGAAACTGAGACAACTTTGGCCTTGGACACGGTGTCCTCCCTTGTTCTCCACGATGGCATACACTACAAACAGACTAATCATTTTCCCCAGATCACACCAACCTCATCTGCCCCTCCGCCTCCGCCTTCTTCTTCCCATTGCCGCCCTTCTTCTCGTGCAGCCCAGCCTTCACCTCTTCCTCGTAGCGCTCGTGGTTGAGGGCCAGCAGGCGGGCGAGAACCTCGCGGCGGGCGGCTTCGCTGATCGTGAAGCGCAGGCCCTGCGCCGTCTCGTGGAAGCCGTGGCCCAGGTCGAGGTCGTGCCAGCCGTAGGCGGCGGCGACGGCCTGGTCCATCTCCACGTGCAGCTCGCGCAGGCGGGCGATGTCCGCCGCCGTCTCCTCGCGGATTGTGGAAGCGGTTGTAGGTCTTGGTCAGCCCCTCCTGCCGCGCCAGCATGATCTGGCGGCGGTGCTCGTGGTAGGATTCCCCCGTGCGCTCCAACGCATCGCTCTGCTGGGACGCTGAATGTGGGAACGGGAATGTTGCAGCCACATCCGTTGGAACATAGCGCACGCGAGTTTCAAGTGTAGGCGCGTATTTGCGCACCCAGAGTTCATGGCATGATGACTGCAGAACGGAAAATGCCCACCACTTGTCAAACGCGAATACGATTACACTCATTGCATAGACGTATGTCTTGGGAGTGAAAACAAAGGAAATGAATTTACTCGTTTGAGGAGTAATCAGAACACGTGTCAGTTGAGATATCGCCTGGTAGAGTGAGCGCTGCTTCTCTCCATGTTGCCACCAGACCCGCCTGTAGACATCTCGACGAACCGTGTCCCGATATGGCTTCACCTGTGTGCGGACGATTCCCAAACAGTCTGGATAGTCCGCGGCCACCGGGCCAGGATAGTCATGAGGCACGTGTCCTCCCATGAACCACGTGCTCCGTTGGGCTTGCGATGCCACTGCCCAGGAACCCACTCCTTCGTGATCAAGCGGCCAGTCTCCGAATCCTATGATGTCCCGGCTCGGTGATTGCTCAATGTTGGTTGTGATATCATCCCCGATGATGTAGGGGAAAAGCACATCAGCGTTTCTGGGGTTTTGGGCAATCAGCGCTTTGGATTCTTCCGGAGAAAGAATGAAGCCAGTGCCAATCACATTTGTGCCCATGTGGCTTCTACCGTCGTTTTCGACAAGCCGATGTATAATGGACCCCATATTTCGGACAGCAAAACGGGCGGAAATAAGATAGAATACACACCATGAGAAAACGCTTTAGTGCTGACTTCAAGGCTCAGGTTGTGCAAGAGATTTTGAAGGAAGAGAAGACCATCGCCCAAATCGCGGCCGAACACGGCGTGCACCCGACTCAGCTCAACGCCTGGAAGGTCATTGCCCTGCAAGGCTTGCCGAGCCTGTTCAGTCGGGAGCACAAGGCAGCAGACACGGAACAAGCGGTCCATGACAAGCAGGTCAACGATTTGTATGCTGAGATTGGCCGCCTGACCACGCTCGTGGCCTGGCTCAAAAAAAAAGTTGGCATCGACACGAACGAGAGATGACCGTCTGACGATGGTGGAACGAGACTGCCCGGATTTTCCACTCGTGCTTCAGGCAGACCTGCTGGGCTTGAACCGATCGGGCCTGTACTACCAGCCAGTTCCTCCGTCACCGGAGGAGGTGCAGATCAAGCATCGGATCGACGAACTCTACACGGAGTGCCCGTTCTATGGGTCCCGCCGCATCACAGAACAACTGTGCCGAGACGGTCTTCTCATCAACCGGAAGGCTGTGCAGCGTCACATGCAGGAAATGGGCATCGCCGGCATCTGTCCTGGCCCAAATCTGAGCAAACGGAACGCTGACAGCCATATCTACCCCTACTTGCTGAGGAGCATCACGGCGAGCTACCCCAATCACGTCTGGGGAATCGACATCACGTATGTCCGGCTGACAGCCGGGTGGATGTATCTGGTCGCCGTCTTGGACTGGTTCTCGCGCTATGTTGTAAGCTGGGCGCTCGATCAGACGCTGGAGATCCCCTTTGTCCTAGACGCCGTCCAACGGGCGCTAGATCAGGCCACACCAATGATCTGGAACAGCGACCAGGGCAGCCACTTCACCAGCCCGCAGTACACCGACCTGCTGCTGGCCGCCAACGTGGCAATCAGCATGGACGGCAAAGGCCGAGCACTCGACAACATCTTCACCGAACGACTCTGGCGCACCGTCAAGTACGAGAACGTGTATCTCAAGGGGTACACCAGCCCTCGGGAAGCACGTCACGGCATCGCAACGTTCTTTGCGTTCTACAACGACAGACGACTGCACCAAGCGCTGGACTACCACACGCCAGCGGAAATCTACTATCGGAAAGGGGAGGACTCTATCTTAACTTTGCCCCAAAAACTGTCTTGACAATGGGGTCCACCCTACCGGGTGGGAGATCCTCGGCAGAGCGCCACTGCACTGGCCCAGATGGGGCATGGAATTGCTGAACCCAGATTTCACGTAGCACGTGCACGGCCGGAATCTCCTGTAGCCAATGCGGTGTACCGGGGGCATAGATCATGTCCAGAAGCTGGAATCCATCAGCGCCAATCGTTTCCGCCAGAGCATATCGCTCTGGACGGCCGGGCGGGAGACGATATTCTTCAAAGCGACGGGCGTAGCGCCCAAACCAGGCGCTCGGCACCCACGCCTGCAACCAATCGGGGGCGACCACCGCCAAAGTATTGAGGGCATGCCGCACAGTTTCACCAATGCATTCCAAGCGGTTGAGCGTGCGGATCGCCGCCAGCACATGGGTCGAATCGGTGCGTTGGCGGCCACGGGCTTTCACAAGCCCGTGTTGGCGAAGGTGATGGAGCAGTGTTTCGAAGAGAACATCCTCAGCCTGACCGGCGATGAGTCGGGAACGGAACTCACAAAGGACCGAGGCATCGAAACCGGGGTCTGTAAGGTCCATGGCCAGGGCGTACTTCCAATCAATCCGACTACGGACGGCGTCCGCAGCTTGACGGTCGGACAAACCTTCCACAAATTGCATGACCGTGATCAGGGCCAGCCGGGCGGGGTCTTCGGCTGGTTGCCCGACGTGCGCAAAGAGTGAGGCCAAATCCTGGTCTGCATAGAGATTACCGAACTCATCACGCATCCGCATATAGAGGCTTGGGTTCGGAAACGCTGCCTGAGCAACGCGCACGGTCTCGGCGGGAATGGGATCGAAGATCTGGCAACGCAGTGACATCAACTGCTCCTCAAACGACATGAGTTATGGATGCAATGGCACCATTATACCAGACAACCGATTCTCCGTCCCCACCGCTCGCCAGGTGGGGAGTTCGCCAGCAGTATCATGACAAGGGGTGAAGAGTATGAGTACGCACAGCAAGGATCGATACCGCTCCCGTGTCAGCAGGCGTGAGATTCTGCGATGGTTGGCTGTGTTGGGCGTGGCCAGCGAACGGCAACTTATGACCGCCCTGGACTGTCGGACCTGGAGCCGCACACAGAGCTTGCACGACGGCATACGCCATTTGCTGGCACAGGGATTCATTCACCAAATGACACATGCACGGCAGCGCCTGTTCTATCGCCGGCCAACGCCGCTCCGGGCGATGTGCAGGGCGCACTCGGGCTGGCAGACCTCACCGTCGCCGTGGATCGATCGCTGCGTTCGCTGGGCTATGCGCCGCGTTGGATGAAGACACGCGCAGGCAGTGCGGAATTCGCTCGCACCGGCCTGGTTCTGTTTCGCACACCTCCGGGTTCGACGACGGCATTCATACTTCACTACGATGACCAGCGGTGGCCTCTGCGCCAGATGATCCGGCGTCTGAGTCCACTGTCTGGCCTGATCTTCGGACTTGAGACGAATCTATGGCGATACGCAGGTCTTTGTCCTGGCCAGCTTCGATCTCTGGCCGCTGGCGGAAGGTGAGCGCTGGTTGGCGTCACTTGTTCAGACCATGAAGAACGAGCGTTTGTATGTGACCAACCATGTCTGGTTGCTTGATACCCCGGCGCCGTATGCCCTGACAGCCGGTCATCTGGCATCATTGTGAGCAGACAGAACCGACGGCGGTGCTCGCCGTGAACAGCAGTTCGTTTCGCTCACCAGTTTGTTTTCGGCATAAGGCGGAACGACGATGGCAAACGGAAAGGCCACAACGCTCGTGACACAGGCTGCGCAACTAAGCAGGATTCAGCGCCAGATAACGGGGGTAACGGGCAGCAGCCAGATGACAAGCCCTATCTATCCCCCTACCTCTGTCGCTGGTGCCGCAATGGCCGGTCACTGAACGAGGCGCACGAGAACTGCCTGGCCGAAGGACGCTTCAGCCGTTTCTGGCCCACCGAGGACGCTACCCTGGCTAACGTCCCTGCCGTGCCGGTGCGCGACATCGCCCTGGGCCGGATCCAGCCGGCCGAGCGCCACATGCTGGCATGGTTCTATCTCTATCTGGTCGTCAAGACGGTCCAAGACACGGGAGCAAAGACATGAAAGAGAGAAAGCAGCGCATCACGGTCAAGTCGGTGCACTACTGCCTCAAGAATCTGGGCAATCCGGTTGCCCTCAAACGCAGTGCGCTGATTGAGTTACCCCAGGTGTCTGCGCTGGCGAAGAGCTACGGCCCCTCGTCCTGGGCACGGGCATACGCATTACGCGACCTGCTGAAGTCAATATGCGCAGACATTTTGGCAGTGGATGTTGCGGATACCCGCCAGCGGCGCATACTGGCCTTCCTGCGTCTCTTCGTAGCCGAGCCCAACGTTTCTGCCATCTCGCGCACCATGTCCATCGATCGCAAGAATCTCTACCTGTACATCATGCCCAAAGCCTTCGATCTGGTGGCTGAGGAGTTGGCGGACCACACCAACACCACACCCACACATTGAGTCCTCGATCGCGATGTTCTCGGCTGTGGCGACGTGTTGGTGTTCTGTGGCGGATTACGCACACCTACAGGTCGGGGCGCGAAGTGGGAAAAGGTAAAGTGTAGCTGCTCAATGATAAGTGCGACGTTGCGTCACAGCATCCGGTCCACAGGGCTTGCCTGGGCATGTGCAGCCTGCAGATCTCCCTCTGTCTGGCTTAGATAGCGCCGCAGCACGGTGAGATCACTATGCCCCATGAGTTTCTGCAAGGCATAGACGTTCATACCTGACCGCAGGCTGAAGAGAGCAAACGAACGTCGAAAACCGTGTGGTGATGGGCAAGGCACGCCCGCCGCTGCAGCTTTGCGACGCAGTATCTGACGGAGACCGGAGTACCGCAGCCGCTCCCCGTACCTTCCCACCCACAGGGGATCTGTAGGCGCGTGAGTGTTCTTCTGCTTGAGATAGCGCAATAGAGCGCGCCGCGCCTTAGTGCCGAGGAAGACCACCCGCGTTTTGTTCCCCTTACCATGCCGTACCACTACCTTGCCCGTCCCAATGTCCACATCCTCAGTATTCAGGGCCACAAACTCGCTGGCGCGCAAACCCGAGTCAAATGCCGAAGAAATTCTCGAGATGTTTCCCGACTTGCCACGCAAGCAGCGCGAGACCCGCATCCTGCAGGATCACCCGGCCATCTTCATCATCGGCATCGGATGGCCGCTCAAAGACGGCTACCCGCACGAGATGCGCGCCGCCGACTACGACGACTGGGTCACTGACACCCGCGACCAGACCGGCAAAGACACCCACGGCCTCAACGGCGACATCCTGGTCTGGAACCACGTCACCAAGCGCCGCCATGAACTGACTTCCATGGGCGTTCGCGTGACCGCGGAAACATTGAAGAAGCAGCTGCAACTCTCGAATCAACTCGACTTCATGAAGCTGCCTTATCACCAGGCGATTCTGAACAACCAGATCCCGCTTTCCATCGGCGGCGGCATCGGACAATCCCGCACCTTGATGCTTCTGCTGCGCAAGGCTCACCTCGGCGAAGTCAGCGTGACGGTGTGGCCAAAGATCCTCAAAGAGATGTGCGCCAAGAAGAGTATTTTCGTGCTGGAGTAGCCGGCCGTCCGGCATCAGCCAGGGGCGGCGAGGGCCGCCCCTTTTGCGCGCCTGCGGTTGTATACTCGCCTCAAGTTCTCTTGGGGTGAGAGCATGAGCGAAAACCATAGCCCGGACGTCCGCGAAACCCTGCGCCAGGAATGGAGCGGCGCCGCCCCCTACTGGAGGAAATGGGACCACAAGCTGGCCGCGCAGTCGCAGGCCGCCACCGATCTCATTGTCGAAGCCGCCGCGCTCGCTCCCGGCCTGCACGTGCTCGATTTGGCCAGCGGCACCGGCCAACCGGCTCTCACCATCGCCAGTGCGGTCGGCTCCGGAGGACGCGTCGTGGCCACCGATCTGACTCCCGAGATGGTGCAAGCGACGAAAGCACACGCGCAGGCCCAAGGCCTCGCTAACCTGGAAGCGCACGTCGCCGACGCCGAACGTCTGCCTTTTCCGAACGCCGAGTTCGATCGCGTCACCTGCCGCTTCGGCATCATGTTCTTTCCGGAAATCGACAAAGCCCTGGCCGAAGTCCGCCGCGTGCTCAAACCCCACGGTCGCATCTCGTTCCTGGTCTGGGGATCGCTGGAAGAAAATCCGCTGTTCGCCTCGACCGTCGGACCATTCATGAAACACGTAAACCTTCCTCCGCCGCCACCTGACGCCCCCACGGTGTTCCGCTTCGCCGACCCGGCCAAACTCGCCGGCACCCTGACCACCGCCGGCTTCCGCGACGTGGTCACCCGCAAGCAGCAAGTGGCCTGGCCCTGGCCCGGACCTCCCGAAGACGCCTGGGAAGGCATGCGTGAACTCGCCGCCCCCTTCAAGAAAATGATTGCCGCCGTGCCGTCAGAGAAAATGCCGGCGGTGATCGAGGAAGTCATGAACAACCTGCAGCGCTTCTACGACGGCAGCCAAGTCCACTTTCCCGCCACCGTGAACCTGGCCACCGCCGCGGCCTGAAAATGCAAAACCGCGTAGTGTTCCACGTGGAACACTTGACATTTACTTTAAGCTAATTGAATGGCTCACAAGTAGCTGAAGAGGAATGGGCTTGCGGCCCCGCAGGCGGCGAAAGAAAAATTCGCATTTGTAAAGTTGCGTAAAGGCAAGAATGCGGTGTCGGGAAGGTCGGTATCTTTCATGGAGAACCCGGTCCGGTCATGATCAATCAGTGGGAGGTTTTAAGGATGAAGGTTTGAGCGGTTTGAAGGGTTCAAAGGAAAAGCCCCACTTCTCGCACAACCCGCGAGAAATGGGGCACCCGGCCGCTCTCCTGGCAATGCGGCCGGGGCGCGCTTGACTCCATGCCCATTACTTCGTCACGATCGCGATACGGCTAGGATGCGCCGCGGGCCCCAGATCAATGGTAGGCCCAATGCGGTCTCCTCCAGCCTGATCGCCAAGGATGATGGAATAAATCTTTCCGTCCTGATAGTTCGTGAGGTACACGGTTGTGTCCGTGGCAGCCAGGCCGACGAAATAGGAGCCCGGGCTTAGCGGAATACTACTGATGAGTTCATCGCTGGTGGTGTCAAACACGTACGCGATGCCGTTGATGCCCGCGGTGTAGAGGCGCGACCGGACCGTGACCGCACCTTCGAGGCTAGCAATTTGCCCATCCGTGGCCACTAAGAGAGCCGAACGAATGGCCAGCGTCGAGGCGTCAAGCACCAGGAAGTTAGCGAAAACCGAGTGGCCGTTCTGATTCGTCACCCAAGTCGCACCATCCAGGCCGAGATAGACCTTGCTGGCATCGGGAGAGTGGAGGAGCATCTGCGCGGCCACGCCTTGAAAAGGCGCGGTCTGGTTCATCAGGACGGGCATGACCCCCGAGATGTCATAGGTGAATACCACGCCGCCCGGAAGGCCACAGAACGAACCACCGGGGCTGTCGGCGACCAGCGCGGTGCCGTGAATGCTCAGGCCGCCCACCCAACACTGCAAGGTCGTGCCGAGAAACTGGTTGGCCCTGTCCCTTTTTTTGCCTTGTCAAGACGAATGTCCACCACATCGATACCCGCCGACGTGGCGATATAGAGATAGGAACCGGTGCTGTCCATGACCATGGACCAGGGCGTGCTTGAGATGTCAATCGTCCCTGCCAGTTGGATCTTCTTCTTGCTTATGTCCCAGATGAGGAGCTGATTGTAAGGGCTGCCGCCTGGCAACGTCGCGCATGTCGCGTTGGGTGTAAGTCGGGTGCCCCATTTCTCGCGTTTTTTGCGAGAAGTGGGGCTTTTGCTCGGCCCCCCACCACATCTGGCAGCGCCGGTTCTACGATTTCAATGTCTGGACCGAGAAGAACCGAATCGAGAAGCTACCGCTACATGCATTGCAATCCAGTCAAGCGCGGATTGGTGGAGGAACCGGATCAGTGGATGTGGAGTAGTTTTCGTCAGTACGCGTATGGGGAGGTTGTCCGGTCCGTATCAACCAGTGGGAGGTGAAGATGAAGGTTCAAGCGGTTTGAGGGGTCAAACGAAAAGCCCCACTTCTCGCACAGAACGCGAGAAATGGGGCACCCGGCTCTGTTGACATGTCTGGGTAGCGCGCGCGAGATTCCTCGCTCCGCTCGGAATGACGTCAACGTTAGTAAGACCGGGATGTCAACCAGAGGAAACCTCAAAAGAAAGCCCCACTTCTCGCACAGAACGCGAGAAATGGGGCACCCGGCTCTGTTGACATGTCTGGGTAGCACACGCGAGATTCCTCGCTCCGCTCGGCATGACGTCAACGTCGCGCTTACTTAGCCCCACTCTAAACATCTCCCCTTGCTCGTCCTTAGTAAGACCGGGATGTCAACCGAGGAAACCTCAAAAGAAAGCCCCACTTCTCGCACAGAACGCGAGAAATGGGGCACCCTGATTTACTGATAGCTGAGAGCTGACAGCTCAAAAGAAAACGGGGCAGCCAAAGCCACCCCGCTGAGAACTGAGAACCGAGAACTGAGAACTGACTACTAAGTTCCCTCGTTCCACCCCGACAGATACTCTTCCTGCTCCGGCGTGAGGCGGTCGATCTTGATGCCCATGGACTCCAGCTTCAGCTTGGCTACCCGCTTGTCGAGTTCTTCCGGGACGCGGAAGACGTTCTTCTCGAGCGTCTTGTAGTTCTTCACCATGTACTCGCAGGAGAGCGCCTGGTCGGCGAAGCTCATGTCCATCACCGACGGCGGATGGCCTTCGGCGGCGGCCAGGTTGATCAGGCGGCCTTCGCCGAGCAGGTTGATCTTGCGGCCGTCTTTCAGCGAATACTCTTCCACGAAATTGCGCGTGGTGCGCTTGGAGGACGACATCTTCTCCAGCGCCGGGATATCGATCTCGACGTTGAAGTGTCCCGAGTTCGAGATGATGGCGCCGTCTTTCATGGCTTCGAAGTGTTCTTTCGCCAGCACGTTCTTGTTGCCGGTGACGGTGCAGAACACGTCGCCGAGTTTGGCGGCTTCGGTCATTGACATGACGCGGAAGCCGTCCATGACGGCTTCGAGCGCTTTGGTCGGATCGATTTCGGTGACGATGACTTCGGCGCCGGCGCCGCGCGCGCGGCTGGCCAGCCCGCGTCCGCACCAGCCGTAGCCGGCGACCACGAACTTCGATCCGGCCAGCAGGAAGTTGGTGGCACGAATGATGCCATCGAGCGTGGACTGTCCGGTGCCGTAGCGGTTGTCGAACAGGTGCTTGGTGTCGGCGTCGTTCACCGCGATGATGGGGTAGCGCAGCACGCCTTCCTTCGCCATGGCGCGCAAGCGGATGACGCCGGTGGTGGTTTCTTCGGTGCCGCCAATCACGCCTTCGAGCGCGTCGGTGCGCTTGGTATGCAGCACGCTGACCAGGTCGGCGCCGTCATCCATGGTGATCTGCGGCTTGTGATCGATGGCCGCCAGGATGTGGCTGTAGTAAGTGTCGTTGTCCTCGCCCTTGATGGCGAAGACCGGAATGCCGTGATCGCGCACCAGGCTGGCGGCCACGTCATCTTGCGTCGAAAGCGGATTCGAAGCGCAGAGTGCGACGTCGGCGCCTCCATCGCGCAGGCAGATGGCCAGGTTGGCGGTCTCGGCCGTCACGTGCAGGCATGCCGAAATGCGGATGCCCTTGAACGGCTGGTTCTTGATGAACTCTTTGCGGATGATCTGCAGCACCTTCATCGACTGGTTGGCCCAGTCAATGCGTTTCTTGCCCAGATCGGCGAATTCCAGACCTTTTACATCGGAAGTCACTTGAGTGGTTGACATGCTTCTCCTGTGGCGCGCGAGAACGCGAATTCGTAAGATTGCGAACGAAAAACCAAAGACGAACGTCGGGGAAATGGATCTCCAGGCGGGTCCCGCGTTTACCAGGCAGGACCCGGCCGGCAATCAGAAACTTACTTGCGCACCGCGTGTCCGACATGCTCATGCTTCAGCCCGGCATCGCTCGCCAGCTTGGCTGCCTTGTCGGTGGCTTCCCAGGTGAAGTCGGGGTCGTTGCGGCCGAAGTGTCCATAAGCGGCGGTTTTGCAGTAAATGGGACGCCGCAGATTGAGCGATTCGATAATGCCCTTGGGCGTGAGCTTGAAATGGGAACGCACCAGGTCAGGAATGATCTCGGGATCCACCTTGGCGGTTCCGAAGGTCTCGACCAGAATGCTGACCGGATCGGCCACGCCAATGGCGTACGCCAACTGCAATTCACATTTCTCCGCCAGCCCGGCCGCCACGATGTTCTTGGCAATATGACGCGCCATGTAAGCCGCCGAGCGATCCACCTTGGTCGGATCCTTGCCGCTGAACGCCCCGCCGCCGTGACGCCCCATGCCGCCGTAGGTATCGACGATGATCTTGCGACCGGTAAGCCCGGTATCGCCCATGGGCCCACCGATCACGAAACGCCCGGTAGGATTGATGTGGTACTTGGTATCGGCATCGAGCAAATTGGCGGGAATGGTGGCCTGGATGACGTGCTTAAGAATGTCCGCCCGCAATTCATCATTGGTGACGGTCTCCGCATGCTGGGTCGAGATGACAACAGCATCGACGCGCACCGGCTTGCCCTTGGCATCGTACTCAACCGTAACCTGAGACTTGCCATCCGGTCTTAAGTAGGGGAGCCGCCCATGCTTGCGGACTTCGGAAAGCCGCATGGTGAGCTTATGGGCCAGCAGAATGGGCGTAGGCATCAGCTCCGGGTTCTCATTACACGCATAGCCAAACATCATTCCCTGGTCGCCGGCGCCGCCGGTGTCAACGCCCATGGCGATGTCGCCGGATTGCTTGTTGATGCTGGAAATGACGGCGCAGGTGTTGGAATCGAAGCCATAGAGAGCGTTGTCGTAGCCGATCGAGGAGATGGTGCCGCGCACCAGGCTCTGAAAGTCGACGTAGGCCTTGGTAGTGATCTCGCCGGCGATGACCACCAGTCCGGTGGCGGTCAGGGTTTCGCAGGCCACGCGGCTGGCGGGATCTTCGCTCAGGCAGGCGTCAAGGATGGCATCGGAGATCTGGTCGGCGATCTTATCCGGGTGCCCTTCGGTCACGGATTCGGACGTAAAAAGATAGCGGTTTTTGGACGACAAGGAGCATCTCCTTCAAGCGGGCTTGGACGTTACGTCTGGCGGGGACAGACTCAAGTACTACGGCCGCGAAATAAGCGCCCTAGATATCCTTAAAAAGCTACCAGAGAAGGGGGTTACGCGCAATCGTTTTGGGGCGGTTGGCGTACGCTTGCAACCCAAAAGACTCCAGGCGCTGCCAGTGGACAGAGCGGGCGGTTAAATGGCTGAAAGAACGGGTCGAAATGATTTGTGAAGTCACCGCTTCCGGCGGCGGAAAAAAGGCGGTCTGCGGAAATTTCCGTTACACTAGGGCTGCAAAACCGGGGCGGTGAGCATGAGCAACGAAACAGCAGAAGCCTTGTGCGAGAAATGCGGACAACCTTTCACGGCGTTCCTGCAGGAAATGGCAGCCCAAAATCTGAAAGTCATCTGTCCCAAGTGCGCCGCCGAGGAAGAGTGCGGAGCAGCGCCGGCCACGGCCGTTAAGAGCGCGCAGTAGCCTCGCCGCCTCGATCCACCGTTATCTTATTGCGGCGGCGGTATCGCATTGCCGGATGCCGGAACCTCTGGTTTCGGCGGTTCGAGTCCCTCGGCATTGAAACTGAGCGGCTTCACTTCTCCTACGTCGCCCTGCGAGGGCAGCTTCTTTCCATTGAAGAAGAAATCCAGAGCTCCCACATTGCCCGCGCGGAGGACGATGGAGGTTTTCGCGTGGATGGACTTTTCCGATCCCGCGACCAGAGTACTTTCCATGATGTGCTGGCCGTCGGCAATAACCGAAAGCCAGGAATCGTCCTGGGCCTTGATCAGGACCACGAATTCACCCGGAGCGGCGGCGGGCGATGTCGCCAGCGGCGTGGTGGCGGAAGGGGCGGTTTGCGGAGCAGCCTGAGGCGCGGGCACGGGAGTGGAGGATTCCGTGCCGGAGGCGGTCACCGGAGCGGAAGAGAGGGCCGCAGGACTTGCCTTGATTTCCGGCCGGCTGGCGGGAGCAGCGGCTTCCCGCGCCTCTCTCTGCTTCTCGCTCGAATAGAAACCCCAGATGGCAAAGGAGAAGGCAACCACCAGCAACGCGCCGGCGAGAACTCCCCACGGAATCCTCGCCACTCCTTCGCCCGGCTCTTCCGCCTGCGACTGAAGGGCGTCGGCGATTTCGGGCTCGATGGCTTTTTCCGGAGGCGTCTGGCCGGCGGCGGCCAGGTAGTCGGTCACCGCCTGGTCCTCGTCCAACCCCAGATGGCGGGCGTAGGCGCGGACGAAGCCCTTGTTGAAAATGCCGCCGGGGAGCTGGTCGAAGTGCTCGTCTTCGAGCGCGCGCAGCAACCGCGTGCCGATCTTGGTAGACAGGGAGATGTCATCGAGTGTGACGCCCTTCTTTTCGCGCTGACGCTTCAATCTGGCGCCGAAGGATTCCAAAGGTTGCTCCCGGGGTAGTCGTAAGGATTTTAAACCCTGGGGGCAAGTCCGGGGATCGGGGTTCGGGCTCCAAGAAATCCGAAAAGCTTTTACCGGAGAACGGCCGCAGAGGACGGGGAGAGTCCTGGGGACGAAAGACTGACACCCGGACTGGTGTTGCAGGGCGTGGCTTTGCGGGTTCGAGGTTACTAACGTACGTTGCCCCTGTTCCGGAAGGGACCTTATAATTTGAGCACTTCCGCCCTTCGTCGAGGACGCCGCAGAATGACCAAGGCTACTGGTGCCGAACGCCGTCGGCAGGAACAAGAGGTCACCATCTTCCATGATGTGGCCAAGGCCTTGACCTCGTCGCTGGACCTCGACTCGATTCTGCAAACCATCATGGAAAAGATGGCGGAATACTTCCGTCCCGATACCTGGTCACTGCTGATGGTGGATGAGCAGCACGATGAGCTTTACTTTGCCATCGCAGTGGGCAGCGCCGCCGAGGCTTTGAAGAATGTGCGGCTGAAGGTGGGCGAAGGCATCGCGGGATGGGTAGCCAAACACGGGGAGCGACTGGTGGTTCCGGACGTTTACACCGACGCCCGTTTTGCCAAGCGCATTGACGAAATGACCAAGTGGGAGACGCGGTCGATTATCTGCGTGCCGCTGCGCTCGAAACATCGCGTGCTGGGCGTGATCCAGCTGGTGAATGTGGACATGAAACATTTCAGCGACCAGGAAGAATTCTTCCTGCAGTCACTGTGCGACTACGCGGCCATCGCGATTGAAAATGCGCGTTCGGTGGAGAAAATTCAGGAACTCACGATCACCGACGATTGCACCGGGCTTTACAACGCGCGTCATCTCTATAAGACCTTGGAGGCGGAAGTTTACCGTTCGGCGCGTTTCGGATACGAATTCACGGTGCTGTTCATTGATCTCGACCATTTCAAGCAGGTCAACGACACCCACGGACACCTGATCGGGAGCAAGCTGCTGGCGGAGATCGGGTACCTGATCAAAGCGCAACTGCGCTTGATTGACTATGCCTTCCGCTACGGTGGAGATGAGTTCGTGATTCTGCTGCCGCAGACTCCGAAAGATGCGGCGCTGGTGGTGGCTCGCCGCCTGCGCGACACGTTGCGAACGGCGCTGTTCTGTCAGGAAGAGGGATTGAACCTGAATGTGCGGGCCTCGATTGGCGTGGCCACCTATCCGCATGACGCCAAGACTCCGCATGACGTCATCCGCCAGGCTGACGAAATGATGTATTTGGTGAAGAACACGACGCGCGACAATATTGGGATTGCACAGCGCGGGGTCATGAAGTAGGAGCCGGCGGGCGCAGCCAGCCGGTTTCCAGAGCTAAAGAAATTCTCTCCTTATGATGGCGTGACGTTCGCCTCTGTGGGGCTCCCCAGAATTTTTGCTGGGCCATCGAGGATTCACCTAGCGATTTGCCGGTTACCACCGCCAGCCACAATCGCCAGAAGAAAGTCAGCCCGAGGCGGTTCTTCTGGTTGCCTGAAAGGCTCACTCGGGAAAGTTCATGCGGCGCACCAACTCCTGGAAGCGGGGGTCGGAGCGCAGAGAGTCGAAGAAGGGTTCGACCTTGAGTTGAGGCATCTCGGCGGAACGCTCGTCGTAGGCTTGGTTGAGCAGCATGATGGCGTTATCCCGGTCGCCCAACCCGGCGTATGGAATTGCCCGGTTATAAGGGTCCATATGCTGCTGCGCCGACAGCCGCCTCATTTTCTCGACCAGCTTGCGGGCGTCGCCCCGCCTGCCTGAGACCGCGTAGAGGAAACCAACAAAGTTATTGGTGCTGCCGTATTCGCCCATTGCGTTGTACTCAGCAAAGGCCGCCGGATACATCCCCTTGAGGGTATACGACCACGCCAGATACAGCCGGGCTTGAATATAGTTGGGGTCGAGTTCAAGCGTTTTCTTGTACTGATCGATGGCTTCGTCATAGCGACGGGCGATCATGTACGCCCACCCGAGGCGCAGGTTCATGCGCAGCGAAAGTGGATCCAGCGACACTGCTCGTTTGGCTTCGGCGATGGCCTCGTCAAAGCGGCTCATCGCCCCCAGGTAGGATGCGTAGTGATGGCGGGCGTCGGCATTGTTTGGGTTCAGTTCGATGGCACGCTTAAGTTCGCGCTCGGCGCCGGGCCAATCCCAATCGTAATTCAGCTTCGCGAGCCCCAATGCAGCGTGGGCCTCTGGAAGTGATTCATCAATCTCCAAAGCTCGCATGGCCGCTGCCTTGGCCTTGGGAAAAACCTCTCTCGGCGAATCCACGTAACCCATGGAGCTATAACAGAGGGCCAGTCCTGCAAAAGCTGGAGCATAGTTTGGATCTTTTTCGATCGCGCGCTGAAAGGACTCGACGGCTTTATCGAGCTGGTCGGGCCAGCGATCAAAATAGTATCGGCCCCGGAGGTAATGTTCGTAGGCTTCCGGGTTCACGGCAGGCGCTTCGGCAAGATGCGCACGCTCCTGCTGTGACGCCAGCCTGCCTTGGATCTCCCAGGCCATGGTTTGCGCAACCTCCCGCTGCAGAGCAATGACGTCGCTGAGGTTGCGCTCATAACTCTCCGACCACAGATGCCGCTCTGGGTCGGCCTGGATGAGCTGCGTGGTGATCCGCACCTTGCCGCCGGCGCGTAAGGCCGACCCTTCCACCACCGCGTCCACGTGCAGTTCCCGCGCAATCTGCGGCACTGGCTTATTCGTGCCCTTGTACTGCATCACGGATTGATGTGAGATCACCCGCAGGGCGCGGATCTTGCCCAACTCGGTAATCAGCGCCTCAGTCATGCCGTCGGCGAAGTATTCCTCCTCGGGATTGCCGGACAAGTTCTCCAGGGGCAGCACTGCCAACGACTCAATCTTCACGAGGCGAAACTGGCTCAAAAGCCGTTGCCGGAAGACGACTCCAGATGCAATGGCCACAACCAGCAGGGCTGAAACGATCAGCCAGATCTTCCGACGATTGGAAGCCTCAGGAATGGTGGGAGGCGCAGGTGCCGCTTTCTCCACCGGAACCATCAAGCGGTAGCCATGACGGGGCAGGGTCTCGATGTAGCGCGGATTCTCGGCCGAATCACCCAGAGCTTCCCGCAGACGCTTCACCGCGGTGTTGAGGCCATGCTCGAAATCCACGAAGGTGTCGGAGCGCCACAAGCACTGGCGCAATTCCTCGCGGGTGACGACTTCGCCAGAATGTTCGACTAGTTCTGCCAGGATCTGGAAGGGTTGCTGGGGGAGTTTGACCTTCGTACCGTCGTGGTGCAGTTCGGCGGCGCGCAGGTCCAGTTGGAAGGGCCCGAAGCGGACGGTCTGGTCGGGCAGGGACACAAGCGCACCCCTTGACCGTTGCCCTGGGTGAGAGCGTACACACAGATTCTAGCTCCGAAACGCGGGGGCAATGAGCAAAGCGCACTTAATCCTCCCAGTACGCAATACCAAAATGGCACTGCAACGAAGAGTGCAACTGCTTCCGTCTGCGTGTTTTATTAGCGTCACTTCCTTCTTATCCAGTTTCTATCTCGATTCCATCCCGTTTGCATTGCCGTTTTTAGAGAAAGAACCAATGGTGGAGCCAATACACGTCGTAGCGCGGCGTGAGCTGACGGAAAAAGGAGGCTCTCATGAAAACTCGAATCCTTCACCTGGCAGCCCTGTTCGCCTTCATTCTGGCGACTCCTGCTTTGTTGCACGCGCAGATGGCGATCGAGCAGCCCATGTTCCGGGTGGATATCCCTTTCGCATTCGTGGCCGGAGGCGTTCATCTTCCCGCCGGGCAATACCACGTTTACCATTTCGGAGACCCCTACCTGGTCGTGATCGAGAAGGATGACGGCCGGGCGCGAGCCATGGCGTACGTTCATCCATCCGCTACCGACCCTGACCTGTCCAGCACCAAACTCGTGTTCAACCGGTATGGGGATCAGTATTTCCTGTCACAGGTTTGGAATGAACCGGACCGGGAGATGCACGAATGCTTCAAATGCAGGATGGAGAAGACGCTGATGGCGCAGGGGAAACCCGCATCGGTCGTGCTGGTTGCAAAGCGGTGAGCCGGGCGCGAATCGCGGTTGGATATGTGCGCTTTTCTTCAGGCGTGGGGCAGCAGCGACAGGTCAGTATGCAGTTCGCGCTGCCCGTTCTCTTTCGACGACAGAACCCACGAACATCGGCAGCGGAGCAGAACACCGGGTTATTGGCAGCCGCCGCTCGAGCAGAAGTTCCCAAATGGAGGGACTACCGGCTCACCGCTACTCTTTTCTTGCTTCCGGAGGTTTTCCATCCGCAGGCTCATGGGCTGGCGCTTGCTCGTCGGCTGCGGCACCGGCAGGGATCTTGTTTTTCTCTACATATTGGACGATGACCGAGATGCGGCGGTTGGAGGCGTCAAAGGGATCTTCCTTAACGCGCAGGCGCTGGTCGGCGTAGCCTCTTACCTGCACCACTTGGTTGGGGGTCAGGCCGTCGGCCTGCATGAGGCGGCGGGCAGCGTTGGCGCGATCGGTGGAAAGCTCCCAATTGCTGTAATCACCCTTACCTGCGTAAGGTTTGGAATCCGTGTGACCTTCAATGGAGATTTTATTGGGCAGCTTACCCAGTTCTCTGGCCAGGGTAATCAGCAGTTCGCGGCCGTTGGCGCTGGGATGGGGGCTTCCGGTATCAAAAAACGTTCCTTTCTCTGACTCGAGGAGTTCGATGCGCAGGCCCTCGGCGGTAACCGTCATCTGAATCTGGCTCTCCAGTTGGTCGAAATCGGCCATCCTGCGCACCGCCTTTTGCAGCTCTTCTTTAAGCTTGGGCATGTCTTCTTTGGAAAGCGCGAAGCTTTCCCCCGAACCGCTTTGGTCGCTGCCGACCATTTTGGAACTGCCGGAGGGATCTTTGAAGTAGCCCCCAACCGCGACCTGGATCTGTTTACTGCTGTTCATCAGCCACAGCACGATGAACAACGCCATCATGGCAGTAACAAAATCGGCATAAGCCACTTTCCAGGCGCCGCCGTGGTGGCCGGCGTGGCCGCCTTTTTTCCTGACGATGATGATGGGACGATTGCCTTCCATGCTCGGCTCCCCTGGCTATGCCGAAGCGGCAGCGGCTTCGGCGGCAGCCGGGGCACCGCCGCCGCGGCACGCCTGCTCGACTTCCTTGAACGACGGACGCACGTGTCCGGGAACGGCGCGCCGGGCAAACTCCACCGCCATGATGGGCGCGGTTCCCTTGAGAAAAGAAATCATCAGCACCCGCAGCACGCCCAGGAAGGCGGCTTCGGCATCGGCTGTCTTCCCCATATTCGCGGCCAGCGGTCCCACCAGCCCATAACAGAGCAGAATGCCGAGAAATGTGCCCACCAGCGCCGCGCCTACTTTCTCTCCAATCTCTTCCGGAGGCCCGCCCAGCGAACCCATGGTGATGACCACTCCGAGCACCGCGGCCACAATTCCCAGGCCGGGCAAGGAATCGGCCATGGTGCTGAGCGCCGAGACCGGCTGGGTCGAATCATGGTGGTGGACTTCCATGTCGAGTTCGAGCAACTGGTCGAGATCAAAAGGCTCGACTCCGGTAATGGCCATGCGCAGGGTGTCGCAGAGAAAGGCCAGCGCGTGATGATCCTTCATGAGGGCGGCGTTCTTCGAAAGGATGGGACTCTTCTCCGGTTCTTCGGTGTCGGCTTCGAGCGACATCAGGCCTTCCTTGCGGGCTTTGTTGAGCAGGTCGTACATGGTTTTCAGCAGATCGACGTAGCGTTGCTTGGTGTACTTCGAACCGCCGAAGACGGCGATGAGCCCGCCGGCAATCTGCTTGAGAATGTGCAGGGGATTGGCCACCAGCACGGTTCCCGCGCCCGCCCCGGCGATGATCAGCAGTTCCGCGGGCTGAAGCAGCACCTTCAGGTTGCCGTGCTCCATCAGGTAGCCGCCGACCACCGCGCCGAACACCACCACGATTCCGATGATGGCAAACATGAGAGCTTCATTTCCCCCGGAAGTCGTCTTCGCTGCGCGGCGCCGCGGCCGGGACGGCTTTGGGTCCCGAGCGCGAAGGCAGGTTGGCTTGCGCCCGCAGCACCAGCGAGTCCATGGTGTCGCCGGCTTCCGCCATGGTCCAACTGAGAGCGACCTCCACCGCCAGCACATCGCCCCACCACTGAATGGCCGAGCGTCCAATAATTTTCTGGATGTCGTGCGCGGCCCGTTCCAGATCCACCCGGCTGCAATCGGTAACGATGGCGAGGAATTGTTCCTCGGCCCAGCGTCCCAGGAAGGCGTCCGGCCAGGCATGCTTTGCGGTTTGAGCCACGACGTGGAGGATGGCGTCCACCGCCTCGCGCCCGCGGGTTTCTCGCATTTCTTTCAGTTGTTCGACGGCGATGCAGACAATGCCGAAAGGAAGATGGTGTTCTACATAGCAGGCGAGATTCTCGCGCAGGTGCGATTGCGTGAAGCCATGATTGGGCAACCCGGTGCTGACATCCAGACAGCCGTAGGCTGCCAGATGCGAGCGGTGGCGATCGGGGGGAAGCACGGTGCGTACTTCGTCGAAGCTCTCGGCTGCGCCTACGACGGAACCATCGCGGCCGCGAATGGGTGTGACCCGCACCCGCACGGGGACGCGGTGGCCTGCTTTGTGGCGCAAATAAACCTGAACCTCGCGGGCATGGCCCTCATGCAGTGCGCCCAGCAGCGGGCTGCTCTCCCCGGACAATATCTCCCCGGAGCTGTCGCAGTACGCCAGCAGCTCATCGCGGCCAATGCGCCCGACCACCTCATGCCGCATATAGCCGGTAATGCGTTCGGCACCGTCGTTCCAGAACACAATCTTGCGGTCGCGGTCTACCAGGTAGACCCCGGTGTGCAAGCTGTTCAGAACGTTTTGGAAGATTTCCGGATCCAGCAATCCCGCCATGCCGAGGCTCCTCTATTCTTATCGGCGGAGATTGGAAGCACGTTAGCGGAAAGGGGGCGGCCGACCCGGCTAGACGGGCGAGGATACCTGTTCCTCTATCGGCAAATTGAAATTGCGCTTGAGTTCTTTCCAGGCTGGCCCAGTTGCAGGGGCGAGAAACTCAGTCCGCTGGCATGGCTGCCGGCTGTCTGAGGTTCAGCTTTGCGGTGCCGCTGCGCGGCGACGGTTCCACTTCGAGCCATTTCCTGATTTCGGGAAGGGCGGCGCGAGTCACCAGTTCCCCGGCACGCACCAGCTCAGCACTGTGCTCGAAATCGTCATACTTGAAGCCGTTGACGTCGGGTTCAATCACCAGGTCGGAGGCCGCTTTCCACATACCGCCATTCATCTCTTGCGCGATGGCGAAGCATTGCCCGATGACATCAAACAGATGGCGGGGCCCGTCATGGTTGGCCCAAGTTCCCTTCAGGTGCACGGCCAGCACACGCGCAGCGCCCATTTCGCGCAAAGGAGCGGCCGGTACGGCGTGGGCCAGCATGCCGTCCACCAGCATCCGCCCACGAATCTTCACCGGCAGGAACAATCCCGGATAAGCGCAACTGGCGCGCACCGGGTCGACCAGCGGTCCGGAGTGGAAGACCACGCCCTCGCCGGTGGAGAAGTCGGTAGCGGTCACGGCCAGGGGGATGCACAGCTCTTCAAACGATTTCACTTTTAAAACGCTGTTGAGGAATCCGATCATGCGCTGGTTACTGGCGAATCCGAAGCGCGACAGCGTCCAGCGGGCGAAGTGTCGGAAGCGCACCCGGGTGGCAAGTTGTTCCAGTTCGGCGGGAGAGACACCGCTGCAGTAAGCCGCTCCAATCAGAGCGCCCACGCTGGTTCCAGCCACAAAGCTAACCGGGATATTTTCTTCTTCGAGAACTTTGAGGACGCCCACGTGGGCGATGCCGCGGGCAAAACCGCCACCCAGGGCCAATCCGATGGCGGGCACATTCTGCGCCGATTCGGGGCCACGCGTGCGCCCGGAAAACTCACGCCCGAACGCCTGTACCGACCGGATAATCCTGCCCAGACTCTTCACAGGGACCCCACTTCACCCCGCTCTGTCTATCTCTAGCCTTATGCAACTAAGATGCCAGTGTGTCCCATAATGGTTCCCCAAAACCCGGAGCGGCGCCAGTTACCCCCGAGACATTACCCTGCCCCAGTGACTAACTCCAGTGATCCTGATAACTTGGGGGCCATGGTTCGGGAGATCTCGGCAGGCGGTGTGGTGGTGCGGCGCACTCCCGGAGGCTTGGAAATGGCTGCCATCGAGCCGCAAAAGGAGTCCTCGGACTCCACTGCAACTGCAAAGAAAAGCGGTCAGAAAGTGATCCTGGCATTACCCAAGGGGTTGGTCGACGCCGGCGAAAAGCCGGAACAGACGGCCTTGCGCGAGGTGCGCGAAGAGACCGGCCTGACCGCCAGCGCAATTACTAAACTGGCCGACATCAAGTACGTGTACGTGCGTTCCTGGGGAGACAAGCAGCGTGTCTTCAAAATCGTCAGCTTCTACCTGCTGCGCTATGAGTCGGGAGAGATTGACGATGTGACGCCGGAAATGCGGGTCGAGGTAAAGCGCGCGCGCTGGATCCCGCTTGAGGCAGCGGAGAAGAAACTTGCCTATCGCGGGGAACGCGACGTGGTCCGCCGCGCCCTGGAATATCTGAAATCTCATCCGGAGGCTTAACCGATGCCCAGTGCCCGCCCGCATCTGGAGAAACATTTCACCGCCGGCAATTTTGTGCGCGACGTGGTGATCGGCATGTCCGATGGACTGACTGTCCCCTTCGCGCTCGCCGCAGGGCTGTCGGGAGCGGTGCAGAATACGCGACTGATCGTGGTCGGAGGGCTGGCGGAGGTGGCCGCCGGCTCCATCGCCATGGGACTGGGCGGCTATCTTGCCGCGCACGGCGACGCCGAACACTACGAGCAGGAACGCGCCCGCGAAGAACGCGAGATCGTCGAGATTCCGGAAGAGGAGATGGCGGAAGTCAGCCGCGTGTTTCACGCAGTACGGGATCACGGAAGAACAAAGCCAACCGCTGGTGAAAGCGCTGAGCGAGCGCCCCAAGGCCTGGGTGGATTTCATGATGCGCTATGAACTGGGACTGGAGACCCCGGATCCCAAGCGGGCCATGACCAGCGCGGTGACCATCGCGGGATCGTATGTTGCAGGCGGGCTTATTCCGTTGTCGCCATACATCGCGCTGTCCAATGCCGCCACCGGACTGATGGTGTCGGCGGCCGTGACGCTGGCGGCGCTGGGGATCTTTGGCTTCATAAAGGGGCGTTTCACCGGCACTCCGCCCCTGCGGGCGGCATCACAGACAATGGTGATCGGCGGACTTGCGGCGGGAGCCGCTTTTGTGCTTGCGAAACTGATTGCATAGTATTGAATCTAAAAGATTTATCTTGACATTGTGAGGCGTGAATCTTAGCATGAAGGCAACTTAATTAGGGCGCGTGCCGTTGCCATCCTCACCCCACATCTAAAACGGTACGCGCCCGGTTGTTTTTTGGGTGCTTTTCTCCGACCATGAACCCCGTGAAAAACTCAAGCGCTGCGCCAGCGTACGGCCTTCCCATGCTCTTGGGATTGGTCCTGTTGCTGTCGCCACTGTTGGCTGCAAGACCCAAACCCGCTACCCGGCGCTGGACTCGGAATACGTTGCAGCCCTCGCCACCGCCAACCGCTTTCTGCATGCCTGGCAGACTCAGGACCACGAAACCGGCCTGTTGCTGCTGACCGACGCTGCGAAACAACGCACCTCGGAAGATCACCTGGAGGCGTTCTTCTCCGCGGGGGATTCGGGGAAGAAGGTTTTGAAATTACCCGCGGCAAGAGACGGAAGGCCGGGCGGTATGTGTTTCCGGTGGCTTTGTGGCAGACCGCGCTGGGCAAGAACGGCAGGCCACGACCGCGCTTTTCGGAAATCGTGGTGGTCCGCACTGGCAAAGACGACTGGGCCATAGATAAACTGCCATAGACAACCATTTCTAATTTTCAATGGCCAACGAAGTCCGGCGATTCTTTGGATTTTGGGTTGATCAATGGCAAATCGGAACCTGGAAAATCCTATGAAACGAATCCACAAAGTTGCTGTTCTCGGCGCGGGAACCATGGGCGCGCGGATCGCCGCGCATTTCGCCAACGCGGGAGTGCCGTCGTTCTGCTGGACATCGTTCCGCCGGATGCGGACGGCCCCGCCCGCAACAAGATTGCCGCCGCCGGACTGGAGGCCTCGAAGAAGTCGAAGCCCGCGGCCTTCTATGGAGCCCTCGCTCGCCCGCCTGGTCACCATCGGGCAACTTCGAGGACGACCTGAAGCGGCTGGCCGACGTGGACTGGATCATCGAGGCGGTGGTCGAGAATCTCGACATCAAGCGAGCGCTTGCTGAAGAAGGTGGAGGCGGTTCGCAAGCCGGGAACGATCATCACGACCAACACCAGCGGACTGCCGGTCGCGAAGATCGCGGAAGGCTTTTCAGACGACTTCCGGCGCTCGTGGTTTGGCACGCACTTCTTCAATCCGCCGCGCTACATGCGCCTCCTGGAGCTGATTCCCACGCCCGAGACCGACCGCGCCACGCATCGAAGCGGTCGCGCACTTCGGCGACGTTCAACTCGGCAAGGGCGTTGTGCTCGCGAAGGACACGCCGAACTTCATCGGCAACCGGATCGGCACGTTTTCCGTGCTGAACGTGATGCGGCTCATGCAGGAAATGGACATGAGCATCGAGGACGTCGACGCGCTCACCGGTCAGGCCGTGGGCTGGCCGAGGTCGGCCACCTTCCGCACCATCGATCTGGTGGGACTCGACATCCTCGGCCACGTGGTCGCAACATGACCCACCATGGCCGCGATGAGCGCAGCGATCTCAAACTTCCGGCCTTTTTCCGCCAGATGCTCGAGCGCAAATGGCTGGGCGACAAAACCAAGGGCGGTTTCTACAAGAAAACAAGAGCGCGACGGGCGGCGACGACGAGCGCCTGGCGCTCGACTGGAAAACGCTGGAATACCGTCCGCGGCAGAAGCCGAAGTTCGCCGCGCTCGACATGGCGAAGAATGTCGAGGATACCGGCGCCCGTGTGCGCATGTTGCTCGGCCTCGAAGGCGGCGGGTCCGCAGAAGGGCGACAAGGCTGGCGCATTTCTTGTGGTCGGCACTGTCGGACCTGTGGACCTACTCGGCCAACCGCATTCCCGAAATTTCCGACTCCGTGGTGGAGATCGACCGCGCCATGCGCATGGGCTTCAACTGGGAGCTGGGGCCGTTTGAGTTGTGGGATGCGGCCGGAGTCGAGGCCACGGTCGCTCGCATAAAGAAAGAAGGGCGGCCGGTTGCGGCGAATGTCGAGAAAGCTGCTCGCGTCGGGAAAGAAGTCCTGGTATGCGACGACCCGAAGGCCGCATCGGCGCAGAGTATTTCGATCTCGCGTCGGGCGGATTGAAGCCGGTCGCCGTTCCGCCGGGAGTCTGGTCGGTCGAGGTGGCCAAGAAATCCAACGGCGTGGTCAAGAAGAACTCCGGCGCGTCGCTGGTGGACCTGGGCGATGGCGTGGGCTGCATCGAGTTCCACTCCAAGATGAATGCGATCGGCGCGGACATTGTTTCACTGATCACGCAGAGCCTGAAGGCGGGCGGTCCGGGCGACAACTTTGACGCGTTCGTCATCACCAATGACGCCACGAATTTCTCGGTCGGCGCCAACCTGATGCTGCTGCTGATGTCGGTGCAGGAGGAAGAGTGGGACGAGGTTGACCTCGCCATCCGCCAGTTCCAGGGCATGACGCAGGCCATCAAGTTTTCGCCGAAGCCGGTGGTGCTTGCGCCCGTTCGGACTCACGCTGGGCGGCGGCTGCGAGATGTCACTGCATGCCGCCGCGCGCCAACCGCACGCCGAACTGTACATGGGATTGGTGGAAGTCGGCGTCGGCTTGCTTCCCGGCGGCGGTGGCTGCAAGGAGATGCTGCTGCGCGCCGTGGACAGCGCCAGCTCCATTCGCACGGACGGACGCGGCGAATCTGTGGAACTGATGGAAGCCATGAAGAAGGCGTTCGAAACCATTGCCACCGCAAAGGTGGCAACCTCGGCGCACGAGGCTCGCGGCCTCGGCTTCCTCTCCGACTCCGACCGCATCACCATGAATCGCGAGCGCGTACTCACCGACGCCAAGTCGCGCGCGCTCGAACTGGCGCGTGCCGGCTACGAGCCTCCGCAACCGCGCACCGACATTCCCGCCCCCGGCGAAAACATTCTGGCCGCGCTCAAGATGGGTGTTCACCTGATGCGACAGGGCGAGTACATCAGCGATCACGAACAGAAGCTGGCGGGAAAATCGCCGAGGTGTTGTGCGGAGGGAACGTCACGCCGGGCACGCCGGTGAGCGAACAATACGTGCTCGACCTGGAACGCGAGGCGTTCAAGTCGCTGTGCGGCGAAAAGAAGACGCAGGAGCGGATCCAGTACACGCTGAAGACGGGCAAAACGCTGAGGAACTGACGATTTACGATTTACGATTGACGAATTTGAAACCTGGCTGTACGTGACCAAAGAGATTCTCGACTCCGCTCCTCCCTGTGTCCTCGGTGTCCTCTGTGGTTAAATTCTTCTATTGCCTGCTCCTGCCAGAAAAACGATTTCCCCTCCGCCTAAGCCTGAGGGACTGTTCGCTTCCCCCGACAAGCGCAACGTGGTTCTCTGCCTGCTGATCGTGGTGGTGACCCTGGCGTTGTACAACCCGGTCAACCAGCATCCATTCGTCAACTACGATGACCCCGGATACATCACCGATAATCATCACGTGCGCCAGGGCCTGAGCTGGGATGGGATCGTTTGGGCATTCACCACCACCGAGCAGGCGAACTGGCATCCGCTGACGTGGATTTCGCATGAGATCGATTACTCCCTGTTTCACCTGAATCCCGCGGGACATCACTTCGTCAATTTGTTAATTCACGCGCTCAATGCGGCGCTGCTTTTTCTGCTGCTGATGTGGGGGACCAAGCGACTGGGTGCAAGTCTGCTCGTGGCATTGCTGTTTGCGCTGCATCCCATCAACGTGGAATCGGTGGCTTGGATCGCGGAGCGCAAGAATGTGCTGAGCACGCTCCTCTTCTTGCTGGCGCTGGGAGCGTACGGCTGGTATGCGATCAAGCCCAGTGTGCAGCGCTACCTGGCGGTCGCAGTGTTGTTTGCGATGAGCCTGATGGCGAAGCCGATGATGGTGACGTTTCCGTTCTTGCTGCTGCTCATTGACGGGTGGCCTCTGGAGCGACTGAAGGAAAACACGATTGGGAAACTGGCACGGGAAAAACTTCCGCTGCTGGCTTTGTCGATTGCGAGTTCCGTGATCACGATGATTGCACAGCAGGCCGGCGGAGCGACCCGTTCGACGATGCAGTTCTCGCTGGGCGCGCGGCTCGAGAATGCCATCGTCGCCTATGCCCTGTATTTGTGGAAGACGATTTGGCCGGCGCAGCTTGCGCCCATGTATCCCTATCCGGCAGATGGGACTCGGGCGTGGCAAGTGTTCTTGGCTTTGATTGTGTTGGCGGGCATCAGCACCTTCGTTTTTGTCTTCCGCGAAAAACGTCATCTGCTCATGGGTTGGCTTTGGTTCCTGGGAACGCTGGTGCCGGTGATCGGACTGGTGCAGGTGGGCGATCAGGCGATGGCCGACCGCTACGCTTACGTCCCTCTGGTAGGCATCTTCGTGATGATCGCCTTCGGGCTCGCGGATCTCGCTCGCGCGCGCAACATCGGCCTCACGCCGCGCGCGGCGGTCATCGCAGCCGTTTCGCTCGCTCTCTGCTTTGCGACCAATCGTCAACTGGGATACTGGTCTAACAATCTTTACCTGTGGTCGCACACGCTGGCCATCACGCAGAATAACTTCATTGCCGAAAACAATATGGGTGGCGCGCTGCTGCTTGCGGGCCACCCGGACGAAGCGCACCAGCATTTTCTACGGGCGTCGCAGATCAATCCGCATGATCCCATGAGCCGCTCGAATCTGGGCGCATATGCTCAGGAACATGGCGACCTGCGGCAAGCGGTGGACGAATATGAGACGACTGTGCGAGAGACTTCCGATCCCGCGCTGCTGGCTTCGACCTACGCGAATCTGGGCGGGGCCTATCGTGACCTTGGAGACCATGCCAAAGCCCAAGACAGCTACGACCACGCGCTGCGATTGAATCCCAACCAGTTCAACGCATATCTAGGGCTGGGCCGCTTGCTGGAAAAAGAAGGCAAGCTTGAAGACGCAATCGCCAATTATTCGCGATCGGTGGCGATCACGCCGAGCGAATCCGGCTACTTAAGATTGGGACACGCGCTGGAGCAGGTGGGACGGCGGCCCGAGGCGCTGGCTGCGTATCAGGAAGCATTGAACATCGCGCCGGATTCGACGGAAGCTGCGGCGGCGCTAGCCAGGTTAAAGCATTAACCACCAAGGACACGAAGGAACACAAAGGAAGTCCGATCCTTTGTGAACCTTGGTGTCCTTGGTGGTTTCAAGGTTCACTTTTTCTCGGTAATCTCGACCGTGGCCCGGGTATTTTCCCAGTCCATGTACATGTGGCAACCGGTGCCCATTTCGTGGAAAGAGATGGTGAAATCTTCCACCGGAGCCGCGGTCTTGCTGGCGCTCATTTCCACGCGCGCCAGTTCGTCGCTCTCGTATTTGTAAGGAATGCCCCACTCGCCGGTTTTCTTGTTGACGATGAGCGTCCACTTGTCGGCGTTGGGTACGGTGAAGATGGTGTAGTTGCCGGCGGGGACGTCTTTGCCGTCAATGGTGACGGCGGCATCTGTCACGAAAGTTGTCGCATCGTTGGCGCCGGTGCGCCAGACTTCGCCGTAGGGCACCAGTCCGCCGTAGATCTTGCGACCCTTGGCGCGGGGGCTGGAGTAGTCCACCTTGATTGATTTGCCGTCGGCGAATTTGCAGGTGGCCGAGGCCGGCGGACTGGCGGGCGGTTTCTTCTGGGCGAACGACAGAGTTGTGAAGAGCACGAGAACGAGCACAGCGGTGAGCTTTTTCATGAATCTCTCCTTCGGAGCAGTCAGCATTCAGCACTCAGCATTCAGACCGTAACAACTGCGAGAAGATGGACAGACGATTCCCTGAGATGCTGAGGCTGGTTATTTAGACTAAACATCACAGTCGTGGATAGCAAATGCTTAGCGGGGCCGAATGCTGAGTGTCCGACTGCTAGAATCTCCCCATGCCGGTATTCGACGAAAAGCAGGAAGAACTGGAACATTTTGAGACCATGATGGGCGTGCCGCGCGGGCGGTTGGCGGTGACGCTCGATACCATCACCGACGCGATGGCGCTGGTTGGACAACACGGCGTCTATTGCCAGAGCCAGCGCTGGCCGGGCAAGCCGGTGATGGATATCCAGATGGTGATGAAGAATCTGACGGACGCGAAGGAATTGATTCAGAGCGTGATGGAAGAACTGAAGAAGAATTGACGATTTTCGATTGCGCATTGAGAAGGCAACGGTAATGGCAATCGGAAAATTGACATTCGTCGCTCTACGCCAGCGAGTACTTCCCTCTTTCAATCATGGTCTGCGCGATCTGCTGGCGTAGTTCGATGGTGTTGAACGGTTCGTATTTCGCCAGGCGGCGCAGGATGGCTAGCTGGGTGCGCAGCATGTCTCCTTCGGCTACCGCTGCGATCACTTTCTTGGCCGCCGATTCGATCTTGTCCATGGCTTGCGACAGGTAGACGCGGGTCATCGCGATCGGCAACGCGGCGGCTTTTTCTCCATCGCGTTCGGCGATCTTTTGAGCGCGCAGGACGGCGGATTCCATCGCATACGTTTCGATGGTCATGTCGGCGATGGCACCCATGACTTCCTGCTGATCCTGAATGGCCTGCATGTATTTCTGCGTGGCCGATCCGGCGACGAACAGGCCTAGCTTTTTGGCTTGTGCGACTAGTTTGCGTTCGTCGGCAAGCGGCCCTTCGAGGTCTTCGCCGACGCTCGGGCCGGTGAGAACTTCGTCCATTAACTTTCTTGATCGCCGGCATGAGCGGGAGCTGTCCGGTCATGGCGCGCTTGAGCAGGAAGCCGGTGATGATGAGGCGATTGATTTCGTTGGTGCCTTCGAAGATGCGGTTGATGCGGGCATCGCGATAGGCGCGCTCGGCGGGATATTCTTCGACGAACCCGTAGCCGCCGTAAATCTGCACGGTTTCATCGACCACGTAATCGACCATCTCCGATCCCCAGACTTTGATGATGGAGCACTCGACCGCGTACTCTTCGATGGCTTTGCGAGTCTCTTTCAGCGCGTCCGCGGACGTTTTGTCGACTTCGGCGAGGGCGACATCCATCATGCCCACCGTGCGATAGACCAGGGCTTCGCCGGTATAGATGCCAACGGCCATGTTGGCGATTTTTTCGCGCACCAGGCCGAAGTCGGCAGATGACTTTGCCGAAAGCCTTGCGCTGCTTGGCGTAGCCGATGGCGTTGTTGAGTGCGTCGCGGCCTCCGCCGACGCACATGGCGCCCAGCTTGAAGCGGCCCGACGTTCAGGATGTTGAAGGCGATGACGTGGCCTTTGCCGATTTCGCCGAGCAGGTTTTCGACCGGCACTTTGCAGTCGTTGAGAATGATGGGGCAAGTGGAAGATCCGCGGATGCCCATCTTGTGCTCTTCGGCGCCGATGGAGAAGCCGGGGTAACGTCTTCTCGACCAGGAACGCGGTGAATTTTTCGCCGTCAATTTTGGCGAAGACGGTGAACAGGTCGGCGAAGCCGGCGTTGGTGATCCACATCTTTTCGCCGTTGAGGATGTAGTGTTTGCCATCGGGCGAAAGCGTGGCGCGGGTGCGGCAGTTGAGCGCATCCGATCCGGAAGAAGCTTCCGAAAGGCGTAGGCGCCGACCATTTCTCCGGCGGCCAGGCGCGGCAGATATTTCTGCTTCTGCTCTTCGGTGCCGAAATACACGATCGGCAGAGTGCCGATGCCGATGTGTCCGCCCCAACTGGTGGCGAAGCCGGCGTATTTGGCGATGTGGTCGGCGATGACCGCGGCAGTGACTTTATCCATTTCGAGGCCGCCGTAGGCTTCGGGAATCTCCACCCCACTCAGGCCCAGTTCGCCGGCTTTCTTCAGCAGATCGCGGGTGACGGAGAAGTCCTTGTGCTCGATCTTCTCCACGTTGGGCAGAATCTCGTTGAGAGCAAATTCTTCCGTGGTCTGCGCGATCAGGTTGTGCTGCTCGGTGAAGTCTTCGGGGGTGAAGACTTCGTCGGGACGGCGTTCTTCGAGCAGAAAACTGCCGCCGGGAATTTTGGTATTGGGAACTGCGGTGGTGGCCATGGAACACCTTTCTTAACCACAAAGGACACGAAGGATCACGAAGGAAAGACCAAGGACCCTTACGGCACGATCTTTACTTCCAGCCTGTGCCATTCACGAATCGCTGGATGCCATCCTTCAGGTGAACGACATTAAAGTTTATAAGCAGTCCGAGGGATTTGCCACTCAGCTTGAGGTACGAAAGGAGTTGAGCTTGATGAATGGGGTTGATGGCATCGACTGACTTAAGTTCGACGATTACCAGATCTTCGACCAGGAGATCGATCCGGTAGCCGAGTTCCAGCGTAACGCCGTCATAGACGACTGGGAGTCCGACTTGTACGTCAGCTTTGAATCCTGCCTTTCTCAGTTCGTGCTGAAGGCAGAACGTGTAGGTGCTTTCCAGCAATCCCGGGCCTAACTCGGTATGAACTCGCATTGCTGCGGTAACGACCCCGCGGCTGACTTCATTGGCGGTGAGTCTTCTTAGGGGTGTTGCGGTGGACATAGAAAAAACCTTTCACCACAAAGGACACGAAGGTTCACGAAGGAAAAACCTACGGTTTCACTTCGTGCCAGAGGCTGTCTGTGACCGGTGAACCGCTGGTGCACGGACAGGTGATCGCAGGAATCGATTTTGCGGCGCTGCAAGGGTCGGGCGTGAAAGTGGATGGAAAGACGGTTCGCTTGAGACTTCCGGAGGCGCAGGTGTTGACCACGCGTCTGGATAACGACAAGACTCGAGTCTATTCACGGGAGACCGGGCTGCTGGTCCCAACCGATCCTGATCTGGAATCTCAGGTACGGCAGGAAGCTGAGCATCAACTGCAGGCTGCCGCACTGGCGGATGGGATTTTGCAGACCGCGCAAAAGAATGCGCGGATGACCGTAACCAGTTTGCTGCAGGGGATGGGATTTGAGAAGGTGGAGTTCGAGTAAGGGTATTTTTTGCTTGTCATTCCGAGGAGCGGAGCGACGAGGAATCTGCAGTTGTCAAGCCACAACCTTGTGTTCCCTCGTGTCCTCGGTGAGAATTCTGGCTCATACAAGCGCTCTTAATTCAGATTCTCGAAGATGCCCGCCGCGCCCATGCCTCCGCCCACACACATGGTCACCATGCCATAGCGGGCGTTGCGGCGCTTGAGTTCGCGGATGAGGGTCGCAGTCAGCTTGGCCCCGGTGCAACCGAGGGGATGCCCGAGGGCGATCGCTCCTCCGTTGGGATTCACTTTGCCGGGATCGAGGCCAGCTTCTTTGATGACCGCCAAAGACTGGGCGGCGAAGGCTTCGTTCAGCTCAAACACATCGATGTCGGAGAGCTTCAGCGCTGCCAACTTCAGAGCTTTGGGGATGGCGAAAACGGGGCCTAATCCCATCTCTTCGGGCTTGTATCCGGCGGTAGCGAAGGAAACGTAGCGCGCCAGCGGTTTGATGCCGAGGGCCTGGGCGCGCTCTGCGGACATGACCACGGCGGCGGCGGCTCCGTCGGACATCTGCGAGGAATTGCCCGCGGTGACGGTTCCCTTCAGGTGGAACGCGGGCCGCAGCGCGAGCAGGGCTTCGAGCGTGGTGTCGGCGCGGGGGCCTTCGTCGGTTTCAAATACGATTTCGTGGCGTTTCGGCTTCGAGCCGTTGGGGGTGGTGAAGCTGACGGGGACGGAGACGGTCTCGTCGGCGAACTTACCCGCCTGGATCGCGGCCAGCGCTTTCTGATGGCTGTGCAGCGAAAACTGGTCGCTCTGTTCGCGGGTGATGCCGAACCTTTTTGCCACGCGCTCGGCGGTCAAGCCCATGGAAAGGTACGAGTCAGGATAATGTTCCACCAGCCACGGATTGGGCGAAATCTTGTTGCCGCCCATGGGGATCATCGACATCGACTCGGTTCCGCCGGCCACGATGATCTCCGCCCCGCCGCTCATGATGCGTTCGGCGGCCATCGCAATCGCCTGCAATCCGGAGGAACAGAAGCGGTTGATGGTGATGGCGGACACTTCCACCGGCAGTCCGGCGCGCAGCGACGCGACGCGAGCCACGTTCATGCCCTGCTCGGCTTCGGGCATGGCACAGCCCAGGATGACGTCTTCAATTTCTTTGGGATCGACTTGCGGCACGCGCCCGAGCGCGGCTTTGATTGCGACAGCGGCCAGTTCGTCGGGACGGGTGGTACGGAGGGTCCCTTTAAATGCGCGTCCGACAGGTGTGCGGACGGAAGAGGCGATGATGACTTCTTTCATGGTAGTTCTCGGTTCTCAGTTCTCAGGTTTCATGGTGGCTAAGGTTTTCTTGCGGTGCGGACGGAAAAACATTAACCACCAAGGACACAAAGGGGCACGAAGGATTTAAATCTGCAATCGAGAATCTTAAATCGGAAATCAAGCTTCCGGCTTCCACCGCAATACCGGCTTTCTGGCGGCGGCGGTTTCGTCGAGGCGCGAGATGCGCGTCGAGTGCGGAGCGGCCAGCACCATCTGCGGATCTTCTTCGACTTCTTCGGCAATCGCCTTCATGGCCTCGATAAACAGGTCCATCTCTTCCTTGGGCTCGCTTTCGGTGGGCTCGATCATCATGGCGCCGGGAACGATCAGCGGGAAAGCTGTCGTGTAGGGATGGAATCCGTAGTCGATCAGGCGCTTGGCCAGGTCCATGGTCTTGACGCCTTTTTTCGCCTGAATTTTGTCGCTGAACACCACCTCGTGCATGGTGGGCGTGGAGTAGGGCAGATCGTAGACGCCTTCGAGGCCCTTGCGAATGTAGTTCGCGTTCAGCACCGCATCTTCCGTGGTTTGCCGCAGGCCATCGGGGCCGTTGGCCAGGATATAGGCCAGGGCGCGCACGAACATGCCGAAGTTCCCGTAGAACGAGCGCACGCGTCCCACCGACATCGGCCGGTCGTATTCGAAACCCAGCGTGCCGTCAGGTTTGGTGATGACCACCGGCTTGGGGAGGAAGGGCTCGAGAAGTTTCTTCACTGCGACCGGGCCTGAGCCGGGGCCTCCGCCACCGTGAGGGGTGGAGAACGTCTTGTGCAGGTTCAGGTGCATGAGGTCGACGCCGAAGTCGCCGGGACGGACTTTACCGACCAGGGCGTTCATGTTGGCGCCGTCCATGTAAAGCAGGCCGCCCTTGGCGTGCATGATTTCGGCGATCGTGTGAACCTCAGTCTCGAAGACGCCCAGCGTATTGGGATTGGTCAGCATGAGCGCGGCGACATCTTCATTCATCTGCGCAGCGAGCGCCGTGACATCGACCATGCCCTGGGCGTTGGATTTCAGATTCTCGACCGAGTAGCCGACCATGGCGGCGGTGGCGGGATTGGTGCCATGCGCGGAGTCGGGGATCAGGATCTTCTTGCGCGGATTGCCTTTTGATTGATGGTAGGCGCGGACCATCAGGATGCCAGTGAGTTCGCCATGGGCTCCGGCGGCGGGCTGGAGCGTGATGGCGTCCATGCCGGTAATTTCGGTGAGACATTCGCTGAGGGTTTTGATGATGCGCAGCGCGCCTTGCGAAGCTTTCTCCGGCTGATAAGGATGACCGTTGGCCAGGCCATCGAGGCGCACCACCACTTCGTTGACCCGCGGGTTGTACTTCATGGTGCAGGAGCCCAGCGGATACATGCCCAGATCAATGGCGTAGTTCCAGGTGGAAAGCCGGGTGAAGTGGCGGATGATTTCGATCTCGCTCACCTCCGGCATGTTGCCGAGATCTTTGCGTTCGGCGGAGCCGAGCAGCGCCGAGGTGTCCACTTCCGGAACATCGAGCGGCGGCAGTTTCCAGGCGGCTTTGCCGGGTGAGGACTTCTCGAAGATCAGGCCTTCGTTCTGATTGACGTGCCGGGTGGCTTTGCGAGTCATGTGCTTCATCGCGCCACCTCCTGCGCATCCACTTCTTCTTTGGCGGATTTCACCGAGCGCTCACTGTCGGCGACGAACCCAACCGCGGTGTCGATCGCCGATCGCGTGTTGAGTTCCGTACAGCACCACAAGGCGGCGTTGCCCAGTTCCGGATAGAACTTCTTGAGCGGCAGCCCGCCGACGATTTTGTGACCCAGGATGCGGCTGTTGATGGCGTAAGGATCTTCGCTGGTCTCGACCACGAACTCGTTGAAGCGCGGCGCGCCGGGAAAGAGAATCTTGGCGTGTTTGCTGAATTGCTGAGCCGCGTAGGTGGCCTTGGCGAGATTCTGTTTCGCCAGTTCTTTCAATCCCACCTTGCCGTAGATGGTCATGAAGATGTTGACCATTAACGCGACCAGCGCCTGGTTGGTGCAGATGTTGGACGTGGCCTTCTCGCGGCGGATGTGCTGCTCGCGCGTGGCCAGGGTCAGCACGAATCCGCGCTTGCCGTTGCGGTCGGTAGTCTGCGCCGACCAGGCGTCCGGGCATCTGGCGGACAAACTGTTCACGGGTGGCAATCACCCCGCAGAAGGGGCCTCCGAAGCCGAGCGGGACGCCGAAGGACTGGGCTTCCATGGCGATGATGTCGGCCTTCCGCGGTGGCTCGAGAATTCCCAGCGAGACCGCTTCGGCGATCGAGACCACCAGCATGGCGCCGTGTTTGTGGGCAATTTCGGCAATGGCTTCGACGTCTTCGATGGTGCCGAAGAAGTTGGGCGACTGGATGAGCACGCACGCTGTCTCGGGCGTGATCGCCTGTTCGAGAGCTTTCACGATCGACGCGCCCGGTCGTGGTGAACGGGACGGTCGCCAGCGGCATGCCCTGGTGCCAGGCGTAGGTGGCCAGCACTTCGCGATATTCGGGGTGCACGCTGCGGGCGATCAGCACCGAGCGGCGCCCGGTGAGACGGACGGCCATCATGACCGCTTCGGCGGCGCCGGTCGAACCGTCGTACATGGAGGCGTTGGCCACCTCCATGCCGGTGAGTTCGCAGATCATGGTCTGGAATTCGAAGATGGACTGCAGCGTGCCCTGCGAGATTTCGGCCTGGTAAGGCGTGTAGGCGGTCAGGAATTCGCCGCGCGAGATCAGCGAATCGATAATGACCGGGCGGTAGTGGGCATAAGCGCCCGCGCCGAGAAAGCTGGCGTAGCCGTCGCCGTTTTCGCGGGAACGCTCGCGGAACCAGTCGACGATTTCCGATTCCGCCATCTGGCGCGGAATTTTAAGGTCGCGGTCGAGGCGGTATTCGGCGGGGATGGGCGCGAACAGGTCGTCGATGGAGCGTGCCCCAATCGCCTTCAGCAGGGCCTGGCGGTCAGCAGGAGACTTCGGCAAATAGCGCATAAGAACCTTAATTAGATGTAAGCAAAGGTGAAATCGATTGCCGATTTCCAATTGCGGTTTTGGGGGAGGGTTTTCAATCGAAAATCGACAATCGGGAATTCAACAATTCTCTAGTGTCCGCCCTCTTCCGCCACGAACTTCTCATAGTCGGCGGCCGAGAGCAGCCCGCTCAATTCTCCGGGATTTTTCAGTGCTACCTTGATCATCCAGGCGCTGTGAGCGTCTTTGTTAATCTTTTCCGGCGCCGTCGCCAGTTCTGCGTTCACTTCCGTCACCGTGCCGGTGGCGGGCGCGAACAAGTCCGAGACGGCCTTCACCGACTCTACCGTGCCGAAGGTCTTGCCGGCAGTGATCTCCGAGCCGACTTTGGGGAGTTCGACAAACACGATGTCGCCCAACGAATCCTGGGCATGCGTCGTAATGCCGATGGTGGCATTCTTGCCGTCGGCTTTGATCCACTCGTGCTCTTTCGTGTACTTGTAGTCGGCGGGATAAGACATGTTGTCGCTCCTGGCTCTAGCTTTTGCTCCAAACCTCTAGAGAGCTATTCTTTTTCGGACGCTTATAAAACGGCGTCGGCACGACCTGGGCTTTCACTCCTTGCCCGCGGATCTCTACCTTCATTTCTGTGCCCAGATTCGCGAACTCCGGAGGTACATAGGCGAGGGCAATGTTCTTCTTTATGTAGGGAGCGAACGATCCGCTGGTGACATAGCCGATCTCGCGTCCATTGGCGTCCTGCACTTTGTAGCCGTCGCGGGCGATGCCCCGCTCCACCATCTCGAGTCCGACCAGAGTGCGCTTGAGCCCAGCGGCTTTCGCTTTTTCGAGCGCCTCGCGGCCGATGAACTCCGGCTTCTCCATCTTGCAGAAGCGGTCGAGCCCGGCTTCCCAGACATTGATGGTGTCAGAGATTTCGTGGCCGTAGAGCGGTAGTTTGCCTTCCAGGCGCAGGGTGTTGCGCGAACCGAGACCGCACGGAACGACGCCGAACTCCTTGCCGGCCTCCAGAACGTCGTTCCAGACCCGGGCGCTGGTAGCTTCGTCGGCGGGGACGTAGATTTCGAATCCGTCTTCGGCGGTGTAGCCGGTGCGGGCGATGAGGATATTTTTCAGTCCGCACACCGTTCCGCGAGTCACCCAGTAGAACTTCACCGCTGATAAATCAGCGTCGGTCAGCTTCTGCAGCAGATTCACGCCCTTCGGGCCCTGGATCGCAATCTGGGTGAAATCGTCGGATAGATTCTCGACCTGGCAGTCGAAATTGCGGGTATTGTCGCGCACCCAGTTGAAATCCTTTTCCCGCGTGCCGGCGTTGATCACCAGCAGGTATTCGTTCTCTCCCAGGCGGTGGACGATAACGTCGTCGACGAACGTCCCTTGCGGATAGAGCAGCGCCGAGTACTGCGCCTGCCCAATCGCCAGCCGCGAGGCATCGTTCATGGAAATGTGCTGGACGGCGGCCAAGGCCTGCGGTCCCGCCAGGCGAATATCGCCCATGTGGCTGACATCAAAGATGCCTACGCCGTTGCGCACGGCATTGTGCTCGGCGATGATGCCGCCTGCGGAAGGGTATTCGACCGGCATATCCCAGCCGTTGAATTCAACCATCTTGGCGCCCATCTGGCGATGGACGGCGTTCAGGGCGGTTTTGCGGACGGTCGGCGTAGTCGCCTCAACAGCGGGCAAAGGTCCCTCGATCAGAAGCAGTGGCTGGGCTGCCGGGATAGTGAAACTCATAACCCTAACACGCTGGCGGCGGGACCATCAACCGGTGGACTAGGGGGTAGGGCGCAGGACACAGGAAGTCACACCGGCACGTGTTGCCGGCAACCTGCTGCTGGCAACCTGCTGCCGGTTACCAACGGCACTTTCCGCCTCCTCAGACCAGCGCTACAGTCAAGCCATGGCAACGACCAAAACCAAGTACCACTGCATGCAGTGCGAGATGCCCGAAGACAAGTGCGAGTGCGAAAAGTACTGCGCCTTCTGCCAGGGACAGGTGGACGTCCGCCTTTGCCAGGACGGTCTCTACTACTGCCCGCCCTGCCGCGAGGCTTGCGACTACAAGACATCCGATGAAGGCTTGAGCACCAGACTCTGAGCTACCGGCAGGTGCAGGCTCGAACGAATCGCCCACAACTTCCCGGCATCGCAAACAATGCTCACTGGCCGGTCCGCGATCTGCCCGGCAGCATGACGGCAGCCGGGCAGGGACGCCCGTCGCTCCACCGTTTGTTCTTCAGATCACAACCGCTTCCTTGTATTCCCCAAACACCTTTCTCAGGGTGTCGGAGATTTCGCCTACGGTGGCGCAGGCGTCCACGGCGCGCACGATGTACGGCATCAGGTTCGACGACTGGCGGGCCGCTTCCTCGACCTGCTTGAGCGCATCTTTCCAGGGACCCGGATCGCGCCGTGCCCGCAGGGCTCGCAAGCGCTCTACCTGCTTGCGTTCCAGGTTCTCGTCAATGCGCTGCAGGGGAACGGCATGTTCCTGCTCGATGGCAAAACGGTTCACGCCCACCACCACGGCTTCCAGACGATCGACCTGCTGCTGGTATTCGTAGGCGGCGTTCTGGATTTCCTGCTGCACAAATCCCCGCTCGATGGCTTTCAGCATGCCGCCCAGAGCATCAATCTTCTCTAAATAGGCGCGGGCTTGCTTCTCGATTTCATTGGTCAACGATTCCACGAAGTAGGACCCAGCCAGAGGATCAATCGTCTGCGGCGCACCGGATTCGAAGGCAACGATCTGCTGGGTACGCAGCGCAATCCGGGCCGACTGCTCGGTGGGAAGGGCCAGGGCCTCGTCGTAGGAGTTGGTATGCAGCGACTGCGTTCCACCCATCACTGCTGCCAAGGCCTGGATCGCCGTGCGCACGATGTTATTTTCCGGCTGCTGCGCGGTCAGGGTAGATCCAGCCGTCTGGGTGTGGAAGCGCAGCATCCACGATTTGGGATTCTTGGCCTGGAAGTGATCGCGCATGATGGCCGCCCACATGCGCCGGGCCGCCCGGAACTTCGCGACTTCCTCGAGAAAATTGCTGTGGGCGTTGAAGAAGAACGACAACCGGGGCGCAAATTTGTCCACGTCGAGCCCGGCGTCGATGGCCGCCTGCACATAGGCGATGCCGTTGCCCAGGGTGAAGGCGACTTCCTGCACCGCGGTCGAACCCGCCTCGCGCATGTGATAGCCCGAGATCGAGATCGTATTCCAGTCAGGCACGTGCTCGTTGGTCCAGGCAAACACGTCAGTAATGATGCGCATGGCCTGGTGCGGAGGATAGATATACGTCCCGCGTGCGATGTACTCCTTCAGCACGTCGTTCTGCACGGTGCCGGAAAGCTTGCGCACGTCCCCGCCCTGCCGCTTGGCGACAGCCACGTAGAGCGCCAGCAGAATCGATGCCGTGGCGTTGATGGTCATCGAGGTTGAGATCTTGGTCAGCTCAATGCCGTCGAACAGCCGCTGCATGTCTTCGATGGAATCGATGGCTACGCCGACTTTGCCGACTTCTCCCATGGCCAGCGGACTGTCTGAATCGAGACCGATCTGGGTGGGCAGATCGAATGCCACGGAGAGCCCGGTGGTCCCGTTGGCCAGCAGGTACTTGTAGCGTTTGTTGGATTCCTCGGCGTCGCCCATGCCCGCGTACTGGCGCATGGTCCACAGACGCCCCCGGTACATGGTGGGCTGCACTCCGCGCGTGAACGGGTACTGGCCGGGATATCCCACCTGCTGGTCGTAGTCCCAGCCTTCGAGATCGGCGGGAGTGTACAACGGGCGCACCGGAATGTGGGAGGAAGTGTGCTGTTCGTCAGAAGCAGGAGGAGCAACGGTTTGAACTTTATCGGCCATAGTGAACTCTCAAACTACGCGGGAATCCGCGGAACCGGGAAGCAGCCATACGCCAATAGCTCACACGCAAATGACTTCCGGCCTCACAGGAACGGCCGTCCGTTCCTGCCCCCGGGTTTCTTCGTGCCGTGGTGGCAAGGACGCTAGTTCATTTTTTCTTGCGCACCCGCCAGAACGAGCTTAGTCCGAACCAGCCGAACAGCAACGTAAATCCCAGCGCCAGCCCCACCCGTCCGGACGTAGCCTTTCCCGCCTGGTACTGCAAGTACTCGCGTACCAGAGCCACTGCTCCGATCCCCGCTAAGCTCAGGAAAACAAAGCCAGTGACTTCGAGCCACAGCTGGCCCAGCACCCGCCCCACATGGGACGAAGTCGCCTTCCATGCCTGGCTCAACGCACTGAAATTGCGGCTGCGGCTCGCTTGCTGGGTAACCATCCGTGCCAGGACTCCCAATTTGCGGGCCTTCGCTTCGACGTTCACCATCGCCGTCGATTTTATCAATCTTCGGCGGTACAATATGCTCGATGCGAGGAGAAAGGTCACAAATCCCTGTGACCCCTAACCGCATCTAAAGTGTGGCGGCTGAAATCTTCGCCGGCAGACTCCGGGGAACGGGGGCCAATTGGACCAGCATTTGAAGCAGTTGATGAAAGAACTGGGCGAAGCCATCAACGAGTCCCTGGCCGATTCCGACCAGATCGCCGAGGTCGTTTCCAAGATCAAAGAAGGGGGATACGACATTTTCCTGGTGCTGGAAGCCACGATTGGCGTGAGCAAGCCAGGGGAAAAGACGACCGACAAGACTTCCCTGGTCACCACGCTTACCAGCAACCCCGAGCTTAAGGTGAGCGATCAGGATCTTAAATTCCTGAAATCCTTGCGGATCAAGATCGACGACGACGCAGCCTGATCATAAGAAGGACTTGCGTCGGCAGTCCGATTGCCCTGTGAATTTCCCCCCGCCCACATTGGGAAGGCTTTCCCTTCCCGCCGGCCGGATTTGCCTTGACCCGCCACTCCTTCCGAGAGACGCTTGCTGCGGAAAAATAATGATTAAAACTGATCCTCGCAGGTAGCGAGAGACGACGAGCCACGGGTTCCCGCTTCGAGCGAATCCCTGAGCTTCGAGAAGCCGAGTTGCCCACGCGGAAGCGTAACTGCCGGCTGGGAGCTCGGCTTTCGAATTTCGCCTGCTTCCCGGTTGCTAACTTTTCCCTTCTACCCCAGTCACACCGTCGATCTCTATGCCTATCTTCACCATCACCGTGAACGGCGAACGACACCGAGTGGAAGCCGATCCGGACATGCCTCTGCTGTGGGCGCTGCGCGACCTGCTCAACTTTACGGGCACCAAGTACGGATGCGGCATGGGCGTCTGTGGGGCTTGCACGGTCCATGAGAACGGCATTGCGGTGCGTTCCTGCCAAGTCTTGCTTTCCGCCACGCCGGGCAAGAGCTATGTCACCATCGAGGGCCTTTCCGCCACGGGAGACCATCCCTGTCAGAAGGCTTGGGTGGCAGAGGATGTCTCGCAGTGCGGCTACTGTCAGCCGGGAATGATCATGCAAGCAGCCGCTCGGCTGCGCACCAAGCCCCAACCCACGGACCAGGACATTGACGCCGAGATGTCTGGGCATGTCTGCCGCTGTGGAACCTACCAGCGGATCCGCCGCGCCATGCATCGCGCCGCCGGCGAGGCAAAATCATGAAGGTCACTCGAAGATTATTCGTGCAAAGCAGCGTGCTCGCGGGCACGGGGCTGGTGATCTGGCTGGAAATTCCGCAGGCAGCAGCGCTTGAGGCCAACACCGCCTTCGAGCCCAACGCCTACATCAGCATTGCTTCCGACAACGTGGTCCGTCTTTGGATCACGCGCTCCGAGATGGGGCAGGGCGTGCGCACCACCCTGCCCATGATGCTCAACGAGGAACTCGAGGCCGACTGGTCGCAGATTCAACTCGAACAAGCCATGCCTGGAGGACGCTTTAGAGGTATCCGCCTGCGCACCAGTGGCAGTGGCAGCACCGTCGGCACCTACGCCGCCTTGCGCAAAGCCGGCGCCACCGCCCGCGAGATGCTGGTCGCGGCCGCCGCCGAAAACTGGGGTGTCCCGCAGTCCGCGTGCCGCGCACAGCAGGGGACCGTGCTGCACGTTCCAACCGGCCGCAAGTTCACCTACGG
>CAWJAA010000021.1:0-199894 GCA_963840615.1 Terriglobia bacterium | reverse complement strand
AAAGGATGTCGTCGTTGAAGGCGCCAAAACTCGAGGGCGTCATCACTACTCCCCAGGGAGAATTCAGCGTCCCGTTGGAAGCGAAGCGTTTGACGAAGGTTCCATCGCTGTCAAAGATGCTTACGAAACCATTGCCGGGGGCGGAGATGGGATCGTGCTTGGCGGAATCCTGCAAGGCGTAAGTGACGAATACCTCGCTGCCCACGGTTTGAATGCCGAAAGGGGCGTAGCCGGCGGGGAGATTGGGGTCAGTAAAGGTCCCGTTGAGATTGGTCAACTGGAAGTTGTGATCGAACACCTCGACCTTGCCGCTATTGAAATTGGTGGCCAGCAAGAAATTGGCGCTGTTGGTGGTGACCATCGCCAGCCCCTTGTACACCGCTCCCATCGACGAACGATCGACGGCGAGAATGGCGTTGGTCCCCACGCCGTTCCATCCGGAAATGGTGCCATCTTCGGTGTCGAACAGAAACAGACTGGGGCCGCTTCCCACCACGAAGCCACTGGTGGAGTTAATGACCGTACCGGTGGGGGTGGCCGACGCCGTACTTCCGCCCGGCGGAGGGATCAGGACCGTCGGCTGCTCGCGCTAGCGCCGGTGCTGTCGTAGAGCGTGGAGTAACCACTGTTGTTGTCGGCCACCCAGAACGGCTGACCGGGAAAAAATGAAATTCCCCAGGGATTCACCAGCTTCGGATCCGTGTGGCTCGCCATGCCGGCGATGTCCGAGACCAGGTTGCTCTGTTGATAGGCATTGGTCTGCGCCGCCGCGTAAGTCGCGGCCAGTACCGGAACCATGCCCAAAATCGCAATAAACAGGACTGCTCTATTTGGCTTCACTGCGCTTGCTCCTTTCAGCCGCGTGCTACAGGAGCAAGGGTAAGGAGACCAGCGAAGGGGATTGTCAGAACGCCGTCAAGAAACTGTCAAATGTTATCCGGCCGGTGCGATCCCGGGATTTTTCCCCGGATTTCTGAGCACATCAGGCAGCGCACCCCAGCCCCCGCAATAAAAAAGCCCCGTCTCTCGACAGGGCTGGGGATAACACTGGTTACAAGTTACTTGCCTTTGTAAGTACGCGGCGAACCAACTCCGGCACACATATCCCATCCGGTGGTGCACAAGGAATCCCCGGTCTTGATGTCGTTAAAGGCTCTCTTGTACTGGTTTGCATTGCCGTACTCGTTATAGATCATGGTGAGTTCGGCGTTGGTTGAGGTATTCAGCAGACCCGCGGCATCTACGATGCCGGCAAAGGTGGGCGATGCCCAACTGGTGCCACCCACGGAAAGCCATCCCTGCAAATACACTCCCGCGCAGCAGTAGTCGGAAGCTACGTCGGGGAATCCGCGATGGGTTCCGACAATACTCGAAATAATGTTCTGGTAGCTCGGGATCGGCTCATAGGGACTGATCGCCCCGCCGCCGCCGCCGGTGTAGTACTGTTCGCCGGTGAAGTTGCCCTGAGAATCCCGGTTGAAATAGGTTCCGCCCACCGAAACCACGTTGGGCGATGCCGCCGGGATGGAAGGGATAGTTCAAACCCGAGTCTCCGCTGGCGGCAAAGTAGACGACGCCGGGCGTGGTGAAGAACTTGTCATACGCGGTTTCTCCGGACCACTCCGGAATCCCCCAACTCATGCTGACGACACCGCCGCCGTTTTGCGCGACTAAGTTGCCCGCCACTTGCACGGCCTGAAAGGTGGGATCGGTGTGCACCTGGATCGACTCCACCAGGAACAGCTTGGCATTGGGCGCCATGGCGTGAGCCCATTCGATGTCTAACGCTTCCTCCACCTCCCAATCGGAATACACCGGAGGCTTGATGCCGTTGGCATAGACCACGGTGAGGTCCGCCTGAGGCAGACCGTACTGGGTAGAGAAGGCCGCCAGATCCGCGGCCGCGGTTGGGTAATCGCCGGCATCGACGATCGCAATCGCTCCCACGCCGCCGGTCGGCACCGTGGTGCTGGTGGCAATCGGGCAACCCGCCTGTCCCGCGACCAGCTTGTACACACAGGCAATTGAACCCGGGGTCTCGACGCCCGGGGGCGGACCGGACGACGGCGTCCTCGAACCAACAATAAAGTAGTTGGTGGTGGCACGTCCCGGGCGCGGAATGCTCGACTCGGGCACGATAATCTTCTGGCCGTTCACGATGGCCCCGTTCACGATCTGGGCAAAGCCTGGCGAGACGCACAGGCCGAGCAACAGCGTCATCCCCACGATCGCAAGAATTGCGGTAGAACGTTTCATCCTTATCTCCTTTTGCAGGCGCCGGCCACTGGTACAGCTTCCGTCGCCGCAGAAGTGTACACCCGAACGCAGATCCCTGGGTGCCTGAAAAACTTCCCTGGACACGGCCCGTGCCCGGGATCCGAAGTCTGGGGTCTAACGTCTGAAGTCCGATGTCCGCTCTTCAGCGGTACCCCACGTCCCCGTTCTTTGGAGACGCGGGGATTCATCCATCCTCGTCGGGTGAAGAGGGGTTATGCCGCCGTCGCGCTTTCCAAACTTCCGCGGTTGGCCTTGACGGTGTCACGAACCTGGCCCGAGGAACCTTTCCACGTCCGCGCCTGGGCGATCGAGATCAGGTGCAGGATGAACAGCAGGGGCACAAAAAAGGTTGGCACCAAGCTCAGGGGCAGCACGGTCATCGGCGTCATGGGCGTGCTCTGCGGACTAAGCCATGGTGCGGTCGTGCCCAGGCCCACGGCGATGACCAGGTCAGCCATGCCCAGCGCCTGCCAGAGAAGGAACGCGCCGCGATGTTCCCCATCGGCCAGTTTCCAGGCGGCCAGCGTGGCCGTCGCTCCGATCAGCATGTCGCCGTAGCCCGCGGGCAGAGCGAACAACCCCGGCAGAATGCCGCGCGCTTCCAGCAACACGAAGGTGAATCCCAACAGTCTCCAGGACTGCACCCAGGTCAGGGTGCGCGGGTTGAGCGACATGGCGAACTGGCGGAACGAAGCGGACGCGGCGAACCACACCGCGAATAACAGGATAGGCGTCACGGCGCCGACCGCGACGGCGATCCCCAAGCGGCCGATAGCGTTCTGGAAGACGTCGAGAGCCGACGCGGACAGGGCGAACAGGAACCAGGCGGCAATCAAGGTAGTGGTGAGTTTTCCATAGCGTGTCATAGCGAACCTCCAGGATTTGAAACTTGATCTTGTTCAGGTGAAGCGAATGCGGTGACCTGATTGGCTAGCGCGATCAGCTCGCCCCAGGCCGGGCTGCCCAGCTGGCGGCGCAGGCGCCATTGCACGGCCTGCCACAGGGGCAGGGCACGCTGGAGTTGGAGTCGTCCCGCGCGGGCGAGGCGCAGCCGGCGTTCCCGGCGGTCGTCGCCGCGGCGCTCGGCGATCCAGCGGTGTCGCGTGAGGATCTTGAGGGTGCGGGTCAGGGTGGTGCTGTCCATGGCCAGCATGGCGCCCAATTGCCCCTGGGAAACTTCTGCGGCGCGGTCGAGCACCTGCAGGACGGTAAACTGCGTCGAGGTCATCCCCAGCGGCCGCAGGGCCTGTTCATAGATCAGGGTAAGCGCCCTCGCCCCGCGCCGCAGCGTGCCGCACAGGCAAGGAAGAGCGGGTAGAGACGAGCCATTCATACCAGCAGTAGATGTATATACATCTATTGCGATGCAGAATTTTCCTGGTGTCCTTTGGCGGTCGAGGATCTGCTGGCCGCCGGAGAGAGAGACGCAGCCGGGCTGCGTCTCTGTGGCGGCAGGGGAATCAGAAGGCGAGGACGATTTGCAGAATCAGGCGGCGCGCTCGCAGTTGACCATCCAGGGAATGCCGAAGCGATCCACCAGCATGCCGAAACGCTCCGCCCAGAAGGTCTCCCCGAACGGCATCACCACCTTTCCCTTCTCGGAGAGCGCGTTGAAGATGCGCTCTCCCTGGGCGGCGTCTTGCAGTTGAAGGTTGACCGAGAAGCCTTGCGGCTTTTCGAAACGTCCCGGGGGAGCGTCCGACGCCATCAGCACAAAGTCGCCCAACTCGAGGCGGGCGTGGAGAATCTTGTCGAGCCACTCCGCGGGCACGTCCTTCTCGGCGGGCGAACCCTGGTGGCGCATCAGGCCGGTGATCTTTCCGCCCAAGGTCTGTTCATAGAACTTGAAAGCCGCTTCGCAATTACCGTTGAAAAGAAGATAAGGATTGATCTGCATGACACCCTCCTGAGTGACGGATTAAGCGATGGGTTGAGGTTTAACCGCCGGCGATGGCTCCGATGATTAAGAACGGCTCCTTGCCCGAGGCCACCTCTTCGGGCAGAGGAGCGTCGGGAGACTGGTGAGACAAATCTTCCTGGCAGGCGAAGAAGCGCAGGAAGGGACGGCGCTGCAGGGTTCCGTGGTCACGAATGGTGCCACAGAGCGCGGGATAGCGCGCCTCCAGCGCATCGAGCACCGCGCGCTGCGTGACGGGTGGCGCGACTTCAAGAGTCACGTCATTGCCCAGCTTCGCCAGGTTGCGCAAGTGAAAGGGAAGCACTACATGAACCATGGACTCATCCTGAGGGACAGCCGCGTTCAGGCAGCCGTCTTGCCTTCATACGCCTTTTGTAAATCTTCGATGATGATCCGGTTCATCTTGAGCATGGCCTGCATCACCGCCTGTGCCTTCCCGGGATCCGGATCCGACAGCAACTTTCCCAGGGCTTCAGGAATGATCTGCCACGACAGGCCAAATTTGTCCTTGAGCCAGCCGCATCGCTGCTCGGATCCGCCGGCGGAAAGCTTTTCCCATAATTCGTCGACCTCGGCCTGCCTCTGACAGTTCACGAAGAGCGAGATGGCCTCCGTGAATTTGAATTCCGGCCCGGCATTGAAACCGTAGAGTTTCTGACCTTCCAATTCGAAACTCACCCAGGTAACCTTGCCGTTCGCCCGCTTCACATCGAGCCTTCTGGCATTTTTAAAAATGGAGAGGTAGAAGTTCATGGCCTCTTCTGCCTGCCCATCGAACCACAAGAAGGGAGTGATCTTTTGCATGTGACTTTGCTCCTTGGATCGGGCTAGCCGAGGGTCTGCACCTCCACCGACAGCACCGCCGGCAGATCGCGGACGATGGGCTTCCAGCTGTCGCCGGCATCGGCCGAGGCGTAGACCTGGCCGCCGGTGGTGCCGAAGTAGATGCCGCACGTGTCGAGCGAGTCGACCGCCATGGCATCGCGCAGCACGTTGACGTAGCAGTCGCTTTGCGGCAGGCCCTTGGTGAGCGGCTCCCACTCGTTGCCGCCAGTGCGGCTGCGATAGACGCGCAGCTTGCCGTCGGGCACGATAGTGCTCGGAATCGCTCTTGATGGGGACGACGTAGATGGTCTCCGGCTCGTGCGCGTGGACGTCGATGACGAAGCCGAAGTCGGTGGGCAGGTTGCCGCTGACCTCGTTCCACGAGTCGCCGGCATCGTCGCTGCGCATCACGTCCCAGTGCTTCTGCATGAAGAGCACGCCCGGGCGCGAGGGATGCATGGCGATGTGGTGGACGCAGTGGCCGACCTCGGCGTTCGGGTCGGGAATGTATTGCGAGCGCAGGCCGCGGTTGATCGGCTTCCAGGTCTGGCCGCCGTCGTCGGTGCGGAAGGCGCCCGCGGCCGAAATCGCAATGAACATCCGGCCGGGGTTGCTGGGATCGAGGAGGATGGTGTGCAGGCACATGCCGCCCGCGCCCGGCTGCCACCTGGGACCGGAGCCATGGCCGCGCAGACCGGAGAGTTCGTGCCAGGTCTTGCCGCCATCGGTCGAGCGGAAGAAGGCGGCATCTTCAACGCCGGCATAGACGGTGTCGGGATCGGTGAGCGACGGTTCCAGATGCCAGACGCGCTTGAACTCCCACGGGTGCGGCGTGCCGTCGTACCACTGGTGAGTGCCGGGCACGCCGTCGTAGACGAACTTGTTGCCCACTGGCTCCCAGGTCTTGCCGCCGTCGTTGGAGCGCTGGATGATCTGCCCGAACCAGCCGCTGGACTGCGAGGCGTACAGGCGGTTGGGATCGGCGGGCGATCCCTTGAGGTGATACATCTCCCAGCCCGCGAAGTGGGGGCCGCTGACCTCCCAGTTCTCGCGCTTGCCGTCGGAGGTGAGGACGAAGGCTCCTTTGCGCGTGCCCACCAGTACTCGCACCTTGCTCATGGGTCATCTCCTTTATGAATAGCGAATTTAACAATGTGTCAGTAGTGATGACAACCCCGCGATTTCTGTAGTGTCCGCTAAAAATAAAACTCTTGCTCCCGGCTGTCAAGAGGATTATTGTAGTAATCATTAAATAATTCAGGAGACGTCATGCCGAAGGGACGTCCGCGAGAGTTCGACACCGAGAAGGCGCTAGACACCGCGCTGCTGTTATTTTGGCGGCACGGCTACGAGGGCACTTCCCTGGCGGCCCTGACCCAGGCCATGGGGATTAACATGCCCAGCCTGTATGCCGCCTTCGGCAACAAGGAAGAGTTGTTCCGGAAGGTGCTTGACCGCTATATCCAGAAGCCGGCTTCCTATTTACCGAACGCGCTCAAGCAACCCAGCGCGCGCGCGGCGGCAGAAACTCTGATGCGCGGCGCCATTGACATGGTGATGAATCGCAATCATCCGGATGGCTGCCTGCTGGTCCAGGGGGCGCTGGCTTCGGGACCGCTGGCGGAGTCGGCGCGCAGCGAACTCAGCCGGCGCCGGGCAGGAGCCGAGGCGGCGGTTCGACGGCGGTTTGAACGGGCGATGGCAGAGGGCGACCTGCCTGCCAGCGTGGACGCGGCGAAATTGGCGCGCTACATCATTACCGTGGTCTGGGGAATGTCGGTGCAAGCGGCGGGCGGGGCCACCCGCTCCCAATTGAGAGAGGTGACTGAGGTAGCGATGCAGTGCTGGCCGCGGTCGCCGGGAACACAGACCTGATTTTCCGGCCGGCTCGGGTTCGCTTTCGGGGCGCGGCTCTTATAGGGATGGGTGATCCCCACAGGTAGAAGTTCTTCACATCCGCGCCTTAGTGGCGTGATATCGATTGGTTGGTTTCACGGTTTAGAGTGGAGTTAGGATGTCTCGAGGTCATTCAGGATGTGCAGGAATATAAAAACACTCTTCAATTTTGACCCGCCGGTGACGGAGGAAGAGGTGCGAGCAGCTTCGTTGCAGTTCGTGCGAAAAATCAGCGGGTTCCACAAGCCCTCGAAGGCAAACGAAGGCGGGTTCCTGGCTGCGGTGGATGAAATCGCGGCCATCTCGATGCGCCTTTTGGGTTCGCTCGAAACCAATGCGCCACCTAAGAATCGGGAGGAAGAGGCCGCGAGGGCCAAAGCTCGCGCGGCGGAGAGATTCGGGGCGTAAGGATAGGTTTTCCCGTGGCTTGGATTTTGTCGCTGCAGCCCGGTCGCATCCAGCGGCTGGGCATAGGTTGCGAGGTGTACTCTGCCGCCCACGCCTTCTCCTGCCGCATCGCCTGCGCCCCGATCAAGGGGAACGCCGTGGCCGGAAACGACTTGGCGCTACGGCTTGTGCGCGGGGCCGTCTTTCGAAGCCGCGGATGCCCCACTCTCTTTCACGTAGGACGGCGAGAGGGTGCCCTTACTGGTCGCAATCGGCAGCAGGGTCGGATAGAACTGGACGAACGTGGTATCCACGGCCGCGTGTTGAGCGTGGCAGGAATAGCAAGCCGCCTCGGTCGGAACCATCTTGGCGGTTTTCCCCTCATCAAATCCGAAGAAAGCCCACTTGCCCGGAAAGCGGGCTTCGTCTTTCACGTGCACCTCGCGCCCCATGACATCGGGGCCCTGATAGTTCCCTGCCTGGTTGATCGAGCCTTTGCTCTGCGCCCCGCGAGCTTCGAGCACCAGCATGGTCTTGTCGGGCCAGGTACCGGTGCTGAGAAACACCTTGTACGCCTCAGGATTGACGAACACGTTGTCAAACATGTGGTGCCCCATCTGCATGGCCGGGTTGTAACTCATGTCAAAGCCCGTGGTCAGGTACACCCACTCCCGATAACTCTCGGGGAACTTGAGTTGACCATCGCTGGTATATTGCGGGCCCGTCGCCGGCGCAGTTTGGCCGAAGGCAGCCGCGGACAGTAAAACCATGGCAGTGAGCAGTAAGGTTTTCATGGTGGTAAGCATGGGGGAGAGCATGAGGCCAGTTTACCCGGAAGGCCAGACCGATTACTGCACGGCGCGGGGGATTGGCTGCATTTTTCCCCGTTCCGGATGCCCATAGAATACGATCCTCTTTATGGACGAGACCCAGACACGCCCACGATCGCCGCGCTGGCTGTGGATGGCATCGATCTGGCTGGGCGTCGGACTGTTCGACGCAACGCAAAACGTTTTTGTCATGCGCGCGGAAGGAATGCAGCATGCATGGGTTCAGCTGTTCGTGACGCTGGTGCTGGCCTGGCTGCCGTGGGCGTTAGCGACGCCGGTGGTGGTGTACCTGGGTCGCAAGTACCCTCCGCTGCAACTGCGTCCCTTTTCCACCTGGTTTCTGCACCTCGCAACCTGGGCTTCCATCGGGCTAGTGTTCGCCGCCTGGACGGTCTGGCTGGAGCGGCTGCTCAATCCCTGGGGCCACGCATCGGGGCCGCCACCATTCATGGATGCCTGGTTCGACAAGTTTTACAACGGCCTGCTCTCGTCCACTGTCCTCTACACCACGATCCTGGTGATCAGCCATATGCTGGACTCGAAGGAACGGTTAGCGTTTCAGCAAACCGAGACCGCGCGGCTGAATGAGCAACTCTCGAAGGCACAACTCAGCGCGCTGCGGCGGCAGATTGAGCCGCACTTTCTGTTCAATACGCTGAACGCCATCGCTGGACTGGTGCGCGAAAAGAGAAATGATGCCGCGGTGAGCATGATTGCGGGATTGAGCGACTTCCTGCGCCGGGTGCTGGAAGATTCCAGCCGGCAACAGGTGCCGCTGGGTGAGGAGATGGAATTTCTGCAAAAGTATCTGGACATCGAAAAAGTGCGATTCGGAGACCGGCTTCAATTGAGTGTGGACGTCCCCAAAGAGCTTTTTCCGGCGCAGGTTCCCAGCCTGATTCTGCAGCCGATGGTGGAAAATGCGGTGAAACACGGAATCGCGAAACGGGTACAGGGAGGCGTGATTCGGATTACGGCGTTTCGCTCGAACGGAATGCTCACGCTCAGCGTATACAACGACGGCCCCGGACTCTCCGCGGATGGGGAGCAGACACACTCGGGCATCGGGATCCCAAACGTGAAGACCCGCTTGCAAGGCTTATACGGAAAGAAGTTCGAGATGCACATGCAGAATCAGGAGCCGGGCGGAGTGCAAGTGACGGTTTCGGTGCCCTTCGTTTCGATGCCCTCGCAGGAGGGATGATTGGCGCAAGCGGAAGAAAGCCCGGCAAAGATACGGGCGCTGGTGGTCGACGATGAATCACTGGCTCGCAGCAATCTGACCGTGCTGCTGCGGCTTGATCCCGAGATTCAGATCGTCGGGGAATGCGGTTCCGGCATGGAGGCGCTGGCCGAGATCCGCGGCAAGAAGCCGGACCTGGTCTTCCTTGATGTTCAGATGCCGGAATGCGATGGCTTTGACGTGGTGGAACTGCTAGGCAGAGATCTGCCTCCCGCCGTCGTCTTTGTGACCGCCTACGATCAATATGCGCTGCGGGCATTTGAGGCGGGAGCGCTCGACTATCTGTTGAAGCCGTTCGACAATGCGCGGTTCGAACGGGCGCTGGGACGGGCCAAGGAAAGGATCAGGCATGGCAAGGGTGCAGCGAGAGCCGTGGAACGCCTGGCCATCAAGAGCGCCGGGCAAGTTTCATTCCTGAAAATCTCGGAGATTGATTGGATTGAGGCTGCGGACTACTACGCGTGCCTGCACGCAGGAACCAAGACCCACCTGCTGCGCCGGAGCATGTCGGAACTCGAGCAGGATTTGGACCCGGGAAGCTTCTGCCGTATTCACCGCTCCAGTATTGTGAACCTGGATCGTGTCCGCGGTCTCGAACTGGGCCCGGACGGGGAATACGAAGTACTGCTGGAGAATGGAAGCAGATTGCGATTGAGCCGGCGTTATCGCAAGCTTTTGCAATCCCGGCTGGGAGTGGGCGATTCCCGCCGCTGCTGATGGCTAGCGGCGTTTGAGAGCTTCGAGTTCTTCGAGGGTGCGCGGCCAATCCGATCCCAGCAGCCGCGACAAACTGCGATCCGCAAGCACCTTGCCGCCAGTCTGGCAGCGAGCGCAATAGTTGGTTTCGTTGTCGGCGTAACGAATCCGCAGAACCTTGTCGCCGCACCTGGGACAGGGCTGGCCATAACGCCCGTGGACCGCCATGCCTTTGCGAAATGCCGTGACCTTTTCCGGAAAACCGGACTTCGCCTCGGCTTGCAGATGACCGACCCAGAATTCGAGCGTCTGTCGCGTAGCCAGGAATAGCCGCTCCCACTCTGCTTGTTTCAGCTTGTGCGTCAGGGTGATGGGCGACAGTTGCGCGGCGTGCAGAATCTCGTCCGAATAGGCGTTGCCGATGCCGCTCAGCAGGCGCGGATCGGTGAGAGCGCGCTTGAGGGTGCGGTTCTCCACGGTAAGTGCGGCGCGAAATGAATCGCGATCGCAGGCGAAAACGTCGACCCCGCCAGGGTCTATGGAATGTAAACCTTCTTCGCCGCTGACGATGTGCAATGACGCCCGCCGTCGGGCGCCCGCTTCGGTGAGCAGGAGAGAACCGCTGGGGAAATCGAAGGCTGCAAGATTCTGGCGGCCTGCCAGCTTTGCCGCCGGCGATCGCCAGTGCAGCCGGCCGGCAATCATCAAGTGCAGCACCAGCCAGAGATCGTTCTCGACTCCGATGGCGATGCGCTTCCCGATGCGCCGCAGTTCGCGGACCACGCGGCCCTCCACCTCCGCAACGGGCGGTTGTGCCGTTCGCAGCAGAAAGGGGCTTGCCAGGCGCACCCGCTGCAACGGTTGCCCGACGATCCGTGGTTCGAGGGCGCTGATGTAGGTGACGATGTCTGGCAGTTCCGGCATGGCTACTCAGTCCGCAGGTGGCGCGGCCCTTGAGGACTAGAGGATCTTTTTCCCGAACGCCGAGAGCGTGAGTTCGACGGCCAGGTCGGCGGTCTGGTTGTGCTCGTCGATGACGGGGTTCACTTCTACGATTTCGAAACTCAGCATGCGGCCGTGGTCGGCGATGATTTCCATCGCGAGGTGAGCTTCACGGTAGGTGGCTCCGCCCCAGACGGGAGTGCCCACGCCGGGCGCGTCTTCGGGATCGATCCAGTCCATGTCGAGTGAGACGTGATAGCCGGCGGTGCCGCGTCCGGCCATGCGCAGGGCCTCTTCCATGACCGCGCGCATACCGCGCTCGTCGATATCGCGCATGGTAAACACTTCCACGCCCGACTTGCGGATGTTGGCTTTCTCGTGGGCATCGACGTCGCGAACGCCGACCAGCACACAGTTCTCAGGACTGACTTTGGGAGAAAAGTCGTAGATATTGGCGAGATCGGACGGGCCCAAACCCATAATCGCCGCCAGCGGCATGCCGTGGACGTTGCCGCTGGGTGAAGTCTCGGGCGTGTTGATGTCGCTGTGAGCGTCGATCCAGATGAGACCGATCTTCTGATTCTGCCGGCGGTAGTACTCGGCCACTCCGGCGACGGTGCCGGCGGCTACGGAATGATCTCCGCCTAACACCATGGGAACCTTGCCAGACTCGAGCGTCTTCAAAACCAGGTCAGCGCTCTTGGCGCAGGTGGCAGTGATTTCTTTCAGGTATTTTGCGTTGGGAGCGCCTTCCTTCTTCTGTTCCGGAATAGCGACGGCCACGTTGCCGGCGTCTTCCACCGAATGACCAATGGCTTCCAGGCGCGCTTCGAGACCGGCGACGCGGACCGCCGATGGCCCCATGTCAACGCCGCGGCGCGACTGGCCAAGGTCGAGAGGGACACCAATCACCCGGATTTTCTTGGGAACGATGCTGGAGAAGGAGGCGGTTGTGGGGCTCATAAGAATTTACGATTTTCGATTGACGATTGACGATTTCAGCCAAGACCATTTTTCAACTGCCGATTGTCAAACCGCCGCTCGCCAATTGGCAATCGACAATACCCTACGGGTACAGCCGGTGCAACATTCTGGGAAACGGGATGGTTTCGCGCACGTGTTCGAGGCCGCAGATCCAGGCCACGGCGCGCTCGATGCCCATTCCGAAGCCGGCGTGCGGCACGCTGCCATACTTGCGCAAATCCAGGTACCACTTGAACGCTTCCTCGGGCAAACCGTGCTCGTGAATGCGTTGCAGCAGCAGGTCATGCGACGCCATACGCTGCGAGCCTCCGATGATTTCGCCGTAGCCTTCCGGGGCGAGCACATCCACGCACAGCGCCAGGTCAGGACGCTGGGGATCGGGCTCCATGTAGAAAGCCTTTACCTTGGCTGGGTAGCGATGCACCATCACCGGCCGGTCGAACTGGGATGAGATGTAGGTCTCGTCGGGCGAACCCAGGTCTCCACCCCACTCGAACTTGTTCTCCAGGGCGCCCTTGGCGTGCGCGTCCTGCAGCATCTTCACCGCTTCGTCATAGGTGATGCGGGGGAACGGAGCGTCGATTTTTTCCAGCTTCGCAAGGTCGCGGCCGATGGTTTGTAAGTCCGCGCGCCGTTTCTCGAGGCAACGCTTCACCAGAAAGCTGATCATGCCTTCGGCGAGTTCCATGATGTCGTCGAGCTGGCCGTAAGCGACTTCGGGTTCGACCATCCAGAACTCGGTGAGGTGGCGGCGGGTCTTCGATTTTTCCGCGCGAAAGGTGGGCCCAAAGGAATAGACCTTGCCCAGCGCCATGGCGGTAGCTTCGATATAGAGCTGGCCCGACTGCGTGAGGTAGGCCTGTTCGTCGAAGTAGTCGACGGGGAAAAGCGTAGTCGTACCTTCGCAGGCCGCGGGGGTGAGGATGGGAGGATCGGTGAGCGTGAAGCCGCGATCATCGAAGAAATCACGGGCAGCCTTGATAATTTCGGCGCGCACCCGCAGGATCGCCGCCTGCCGGGGAGACCGCACCCAAAGATGCCGGTGCTCCATGAGGAACTCGACGCCGTGCTCCTTGGGCGTGATCGGGTAAGGATCAGTCTCAGAGACTTTCTGCACGACTTGCACGTTACTGACGTCGAGTTCGTATCCGCCCGGGGCGCGCTTGTCGGCGCGAACCTTGCCTTCGACAATCACGCTCGATTCCTGGGTAAGTCCCTTCAGCGCGTCGAAGACTTCCGGCGCAACCGCGTTCTTGGGGACCACGCCCTGGATCTGGCCGCTGCCGTCGCGGAAGATGGGGAAAAGCAGCTTGCCGCTCTCGCGGAGGTTATAGAGCCAGCCGCGCACGGTGACCGTCTGGCCGTCGAATTTACCGATTTCAGCGATGGTGGCGATAGGAGAGGACATAAGATTTCTTAAATTGGTAACCGGGTAATTTGGCAATCTTAAGAAAGCGGGAAATTACAAAATTTCCCGATTACAAAATTACCAAATCCTTCCTAGCTTTCTTCCAGCTTCTTGAACGCTTCCCCCATGGCGTCGGCGACATTGACTTTGTCGTCGCCTTCAATTTCCAGCAAGAGGGGCGGGGTGTGAGGAGCGTCGCGGAGAAGCCCCATCGTTTCCTTCCAGTTAATGCTGCCCTTGCCCGGCCACAGGTGCGCGTCACGGTCTCCGGTGTTGTCGTGAATATGGGTCGAGCGGATATGGCTCTTGAGAATCTCGAAGGCCTGGGGAATTTCGCTCATAAGGTGCGCGTGGCCTACATCGAAGCAAACCCCGACATCCTCGAAGTGCGAGATCTGAATGAACTCGACCAGTTTGTCGGGCGTGGCCAGTTCGTTGGGGATATTTTCCAGCAGGATGCGCACGCCCAGCGGCTTGGCGAAGGCGCGCAGATGCTCGACGGAGGTGAGCGCCGCTTCAAACTTCTTTTCGTCAAACGACTCGCGCGGCACGCCGATGTGCTGAATGAGGAAGCGGAACGGAATCTGCTCAGCGATCTCGAGGGCGCGCTTGACCTCGTCCATGGCCTCGATGCGGGTGGCGCGATCCGTGGACGCCACATTCACCTGGGTAGCGCCGGTGCGGCCCATTTCGTAGTCCGCGTAAATGGGGGAGTGCACCGAATACAGCGGCACGCCGCTGGTGCGAAACCAGTCGGCGATCTCGCGCACGTGCTGTTTGCGGTTGGCGTAGTCGATGTGTTGCCGCGCGGCGAAGATTTCAATGGCCTGCGCGCCTCCCCGGACCAGGCCGTCCAGCAATCCAGGGTGGAGCCGCTCTTTCACGTAGACGTTTGTCGATATCGCTCTCTGCATCAGTAACCTACTGCCTTTCCATTGTTGCGAGCATCACTCGCGCCCAAACGCTCGCCGGTCCGGGGATCGATTTCCACGCACTCGCCATCGCTCCAAGTGGGTTCCCAGTTCTGGCCTTCGTCAACCCCAAACACCACCTTGTACCCCATGCGCTCCAGGGTACGAACGGCGTCGGGTGAAAACCATTGCTCCAGGCGCACAACATCCGGCAGCCATTGCTGGTGGAAGCGTGGCGCATTCACCGCGGTCTGAATATCCATCCCGTAATCGACCACCCCCATCAGGATGTTGGCGACGGTAGTAATGATTCTGGGTCCGCCCGGTGATCCCAGTACCAGGAACAGCTTACCGTCTTTTAGAACCATGGTTGGGGTCATGGCGGAGAGCGGCCGCTTGCCCGGACCAATCGCGTTGGCGGGGCCCTGAATCAAGCCAAAGAGATTGGGGACGCCGGGCTTCGAAGAGAAGTCATCCATCTCATCGTTCAGAAGAAAGCCCAGGCCTTCGGCGGTGACATGCGAACCAAAGAGGTCGTTCAAGGTGGTGGTCACCGCCACCGCGTTGCCTTGCGCGTCGACGATGGAATAATGCGTGGTTTGGGACGATTCCCGGCCGCTGGCCATCCCGGGATGAGTCGAAGCATAACGCTCCAACTGGGTGAAGATGGCGGGACGCCGCAGGTCTTTGCTGACGCTGGCGTGCTGCGGGTCAATGGATTCGCGCCAGGCTTCGCCATAGCGCTTGTCGATGAGTTGCGGAACCGGGATTTTCGAGAAATCAGGGTCGCCGAGGAATTCAGCGCGATCGTAAAATGCCCGCCGGAACGCTTCGACCGTGAGTTGGGTAGCTTGCGCCGAGCGCGAACCGTACCTGGCCAGATCGTAGCCTTCCAGAATATTCAGGATTTCAATCAGCGCAATCCCGCCGGACGAGGGCGGAGGGGCGCTGATGATGTCGTATCCGCGATACGATCCGCGCACCGGTTCACGCTCTTTGACTTCATAGTTCGCGAGATCGTCGGCGGTGACCAGGCCTCCACCCTTTTGAATGGCGGCGGCCAACTCCCTGGCCATCGCACCGTGGTAGAAATCTTCAGGATCGCGGGCGATTCTTTCCAGGGTTCGAGCCAGTTCCGGCTGGCGGAAGATCTCTCCTTGCCGGTACAAGTTCCCATCGCGCTGAAAAATTCGCCGCGACTCGGGAAACTGCGCCAGGTATTTATCGGCGAAGTCGTCGGCATCTTCCCAGGTGAGCGCGAAGCCGTCGTGCGCCAGCTTGATGGCGGAGGCCATGTCACGGTCGAGCGAAAGCTTGCCGTATTTCTTCTGCGCGTAGACCAGACCGGCCACGGAACTGGGAACGGCGATCGATTTATAGCCCAGCAAACTGGCTCCGGGGATGACATTGCCATGGGCGTCCAGGTACATGTCGACAGTCGCCGCCGCCGGGGCTTGCTCGCGGAAGTCCACGAAGTGGGTGGTGCCATCCGCCATGCGGATCAGCATGAATCCGCCGCCAGCGAGATTGCCAGCCTGGGGATGGACGACAGCCAGCGCGAAGCCGGTGGCGACCGCCGCATCAATGGCGTTGCCTCCGGCCTGCATCACTTCAACCCCGGCTCTGGAAGCGAGTTCATGGACGCTGGCAACCACGGCATGCGGAGCATGCACGGGATGCATCGGGGCGGCCAGCGCGAAACCCGGCACCAGCGCCGCAACCACCAGCAGAACCAGCAACTTGTAGCGAAATCGCATCGGGATCTGTGAGACCGTCACCAACCGCACGGCAGCCAAAAAAGCCATTGGGCAGACCTTTGAGGCTAGCGTAGGGGGTTGGTGGGAGTCAAATGGAGGGCGGGGCTTGATGAGCTACACTCCACATCCTTCGCCCATGGTTGATTCACGATTTTTGATTGTCGATTTAAAAGCTCTCAGCCTTCCGCTATCCGCTATCCGCTTTAACCGGACCTGCCCTCCGGAAAGCTGAGAGCTGACGGCTGAAAGCTCAGGCTTTTGAATCGTCAATCGTCAATCGAAAATCGTCAATCTCTCAACCATCCCCTAGACTTGTTCTCGGGCTTCGCCCAGGGTGACGTTGGCGTCCAGCTTTTTTTTGCCGCGGTAGACGGTGACCCGGATGGTATCTCCGGCGCGGTGGTTGTTCATGATCTGGCTGAGATCCTGCTGGTCCTGAACATCCTGGCCGTCGATGGCGACGATCAGGTCGCCTCCCATCATGATGGGAGTGTTGCCGAGATAGGCGCGCTCATTTCCTCCGTGTAAACCGGCGCGGTCGGCGGCGCCGCCAGCGACGACCTGCACGATCAGCAACCCGTAGTCAGCGGCCAAGCCCATCTGGTCCGCCAGTTCCGGGCTAATGGGGATGGTGCGAACGCCCAGGGCCGGACGCCGCACTCGTCCGAGGGTCACCAGATCGTTCAAGACGGCCTTGGCGGTATTGATAGGAATGGCGAACCCGATCCCGGCGCTTTGTCCCACGCTCGACAGAATCATGGTGTTAATGCCAATGACTTCGCCATGCCAGTTCAGCAGCGGCCCGCCGGAATTGCCGGGATTGATGGCGGCATCGGTTTGAATGGCTTCGTCGATCTGGGCGCCGCCGTTGGGCTCTTGCACCGGACGAATGGAACTGACAATGCCCCGGGTCAGCGTGCCCGAGAGTCCGAAGGGATTTCCAATGGCATACACTTTCTGGCCCACTTGCAAGCTGCGGGAATCTCCCAGAGTCATGGGAACCAGATCGGGCGCCTTAATCTGCACCACCGCCAAGTCATGCCCCGGATCGGTGCCGACCACGGTAGCCCGGTATTTCTTGCGATTGTGCAGGGTGACTTCGATCTGCCGGGCTTCGGCGATCACGTGATAGTTGGTCAGCACGTGTCCTTCTTTATCGATGATGAAGCCCGAGCCCTGGCCCTCCTGCGGAACCAATCCGTAAAAGAAATCAAAGGTCATGGCGCGAGAGGTGATGTTCACGACCGAGGCGATGTTCTTGCGGTAGATGTTGATGTTGTTCTGTTCTTCCGGGTCCGAGGAGTCGTTGTTGGCAGCCTCGGTGACTTCGACTTTGGTCGGCCGCGAGACCCAGTCCGTAAGGCGCAGCGGGTGGGAACGATAGGTGGTGAAGTAGAAGAAGGCGCCGGCAAGAACCCCGGCCAGAAGAACGGGTCGCATCAGCTTCATAAGTCGACTCTTGATTTCAGTGTTCGGTTCTCAGCTGCCAGTTCTCAGTTTGCAACCGGGAGACCCTGGTTGCCAAGTACGCGGGGACGCAGCCCTCAAGCGCGCTTTTTCAATTGTGCAAACACCTCGCCGACCTGCCGCTGGGTCTGGTCCAAGGACCCTGAATTATCAATCACATAGTCCGCCGCCTTGACCTTTTCGGCATCCGGCCATTGCGCCGCCATGCGGCGCGTTACCTCGCTTCGGGCGGTTTCTTGGTCCATGTGGACGCGCCGCGCCCAGCGTTCCACCCGCTGCTCAGGCTGGCAGGTCACCACCACCAGACAATCGAAGCGACTGGCCGCGCCGGCTTCGAGAATCAGAGCGGCCTCGACCATGGTCACGGCATGCGGGTCCTGGCGGCCGACCTCTTCCATCCAACGGTCCTGCTCGGCGACTACGGCGGGGTGGACGATCCGGTTCAACTCTTCGACCCGTGGGGGATTGCCGAACGCCGCTTCCGCGAGTTGGGGACGGTTCACGGTGCCATCGGGATTCAAAATGCCAGTGCCAAAGCGCCGGACGACCTCTTGATAGACGGCCTCGCCCGGTTGCATCAAGCGATGCGCGACGGCATCGGCTTGGATGACGTGCGCTCCAAGAGCGGCGAACATCTCGGAAACCACCGATTTTCCGCTGGCGATGCCCCCAGTCAAGCCGACTTTCAGCAATTCGTCCTCGCTGCGAGCCTCCACCACGGGGGCACAGGGTCACGGAGAAAACAAAAATAGAGAACATCGCCAGATGGATGGCAAGGGTTGATCGCAGATGACGAATATGGTGCGCGATTTTTCAAAAAAAGGTGAACGCCTTTGGTGTCTCAGTGGTGAACGTTAAGCCCGTAACAACTCAGCCGTGCGGCTGCCTCGCCGCAGCTTGGCCGCGCGCAAAGTGTTTGCCATCAGCATGGCAATGGTAAGCGGACCGACTCCGCCCGGCACCGGCGTGATCGCGCCCGCAACTTCGAAGACCTCGGGATGAACATCTCCCACCAACGTGGAGCCTTTGGTACGGAACGTCTCTTCGCGCTTGGCGTTTCCGGCAAAGAGACGGTCGAACTCGGCGCGCTCCGTCACTTTGTTCATGCCGACATCAATGACCGTCGCCCCCGGCTTCACGAAATCACGGGTGATCATTCCGGCCCTGCCGATGGCTGCGATCAGGATGTCGCCGCGGCGGCAAACTCCCGGCAGGTCGCGCGTCTTCGAATGACAAATGGTCACCGTAGCATTCCCATTGGTCAGCAACATCGCCGTCGGCTTGCCGACGATATCGCTGCGTCCGACTACGACGGCATCCTGTCCCGCGACGGGGATGTTGCTACGCTTGAGAATCTCGAGGATGCCCGCCGGGGTACACGGCACCAGGCCCGGACGCTGGGTCGACAGGAACCCGACGTTGACCGGATGAAAGCCGTCCACGTCCTTGGCGGGATCCACCGCCATCAGAATCTTCTTGGAATCGATCTGCGAGGGAAGCGGCAGTTGCACCAGGATGCCATCGATTTCATCGCGACGGTTCAGGTCCTGGACCAGTTCCAGCAGGGTTGCGGTCGAAATCGTGTCAGGCGGCGTGTGTTTTTCGCTGTAGATTCCGACTTCCTCGCAGCTCTTGACCTTGCCGCGAACGTAGATTTCCGAGGCTGGATTGTTGCCCACCAGAATCACGGCCAGTCCCGGGCGCATGGCCGCGGCCGTCAGGTTCTTCACTTCCGCTGCCACTTCGGCGCGGATCTCGCTGGCAATCTTGTTCCCGTCAAGAATCACGGCGGACATGGCACCTCTTTTATTTGCAGGAATGTCGGGACCAAGATTTTATCTTAAAACCGAGAGCGCTTGCCGAGGCAGAATTCCGCAGGTATTTCCGAGGGCGAGCTGGTGTGCCAATTTGGGCTTGCGGGAATATCCTGGTGGAGAGAAGGACGGGAAAATTGAGCTATCGATCCTGCTAAAATGCTTGCCATGATTTCCCAGGAATTGCTGGACATGCTGGTTTGTCCCGTATGCCGGAAGCCGTTGGTGCTGAAGGAAAACGGGCAGGCGCTAAAGTGCGGAGTGTGCCACCGCGCTTATCCCATCACCGACGATATTCCTGTCCTTCTGGTCGACGAAGGTGTAATCGAGCCCTCCTAAGTTGTGCTCCATATTGACCTGCCGGTTGTGGGAGAACGGTCTGTTTTCGTCCCAGAACGACACATTGTGTCAATCCCGAGACGGCAGAATGCGCCGCCCTTGGCGGCCAATGGCGGCAAAGGTTGCCTGCAACTTATGGCCCGGGAAGGGGTTTAACAATCCAGCTGGGTTCCCGAGGGTAGTTGAGGAGAACACCGGAGTCGCGGCAATCGAATTGCATGCAACTATCGCAGTAGCCGGTGAGTCTAATAGCCCAGAGATAGTTCAGGGTCGGAGGTGATGACGGCCATGAAAGAAAGATTTTCGACAACGGAGTTGACGGCGTTACGGAACGATCTACTGCAAGGTGGATTGATCGATTCCCGCGAGGCCGCCGAGCTTTTGCAAGTTTTCCTCATGGGTCGCGGCTATGGCGTCTCGCCCCAGGCAGCGATGGATGCTGCCAGCCGGGTTGAGATGGCGGGTTGCGCTCTGCCGGTACTGCAACTGGAACTGGAGAACCTGGCATTGGTGATGTAAAGCGGTGACGGACGCGTAAAAAGATCTTGCGGGGGACTTCGGAACCAAGTTGATCCCCGAAGGTGGAATAAAGAAAGAGCCGGGCGAACCAGCCCGGCTTGCTTCTTTTTGGGGACGATTTGCCATTCTTCCGGACTTGGACAGCGGGCGGCCATGGCAGCGGACCCAGGTTTCTACGGAAAGTGAATCACTCGTAGCGCAAGCTCTCGACGGGATCGAGTTTGGCGGCGCGGGCGGCGGGCACGGTGCCGAACAGAATTCCTACCAGCGATGACACCAGAATGGCGACGATGGCCGAGAGTCCGGAGACCGGAAGGCGGTATTCGGTAAGAAAGCGCACCGAGTAAGGCACGGCGAGACCGATGACGACCCCGATCAGGCCCCCACCGACCGAGATGAGGACCGCTTCTGAGAGAAATTGAAAACGGATTTCACGGTTGGTGGCGCCCAGGGCTTTGCGAATGCCGATTTCACGAATGCGCGCGCTCACCGTTGCCAGCATGATGTTCATGATGCCGATGCCGCTCACCAGAAGCACCACGGCGGCCACCAGCAGCAGCATGAGGGTTAAGGCATTGGCGGCCCGTTCCGCAACCGCGACCAGTTCGGTAAGGTTGGTGACGTTATAAACCGATTCCGCCCGATGGCGCGACTGGATCACGCGCCGAATCTGTTCGGTAGCCGTAGGCACCATGGAAGAGTCGGCCAGCGAGAAATAGATCTGTTTCACCGAAAGGCTGTCGGTGAAGTAGCGCGACACCGAGTACGGAATCACCATGGTATTGTCGGTCACTTCGGACTGGCCGAAGGTATTGACGCGCTCGCGAAAGGTCCCGATCACGACAAACGGCAAGCCATTCAGCTTGACGATCTTGCCCACGGCCTCGTCGTCCGATCCATAGAGCTGCTGCGCCATTTTCTCGGTGATAACGCCGACCTTGTTGTGAGCCTGGGAGTCCTGCGCGTCAAAGAACCGGCCCGAGGTAACCACTAGATTTCGCACAATCAGGTATTCGGGATAAACGCCAAGAATCTGGATATCGCGCTCTTTCCCTCCTCCTACGGGGATACGATCGGACATATTCACGACCGGAGAAGCGGCGAGAATGCTCGGGACTACATCCTGGGCGGCCTTCAGGTCATCGAGGGTGAGCGGGTCGGGAGCCGCATTGCCGAGACGCTGCTGGCCGCCTTCGTATTCGACGTAAATCAGATTGGCGCCGATGGACTGGATCTGGTTGAGAACATATTGCTTTCCCGTCAACCCGATGGTGACCACCAGAATGAGAGAAGCCGTGCCAATGACCATGCCCAAAGCGGTCAACATGAAACGCACCTTATTGCTGCAGAACGTCTCGTAGGCGAAGCTGAGGATTTCGCCAAGCACCAACTTCGGGGGATGGGCGGCGGAATCGGTGGTAGTGGGCATAGCGATAATCCTTAGATGCTACGCGGCAGCGCTCGGAGGCGCAATTGGCTCGCCGGGCCTCCCTGGGGCATTCCCCCCCAATCTGGGTGCCCATTGGGGTAATTTCCGGGGCAAAATGACACCAGGTTCATTTGCACAGACAGTATCCGCTTGTTAACATTTTAAGACTTCTGAGCAAACATAGAGATCAACCGAATTCGGCGCACGCGCCGGAAGCCGCGGCGGAGCTGTCGAACGGTGACCTGAAACCCCGTTCCTCTGTCTCTGCCCTTCCCGTGCAGCGGGAAATCCGGGGAAATTCCGTCGCCAGTCCCTCCAGATTTCGTAACCTCTCGATTCTCCTGCTGCTGACGTTCGGGGCATTGCTGGTACAGGGATACCACCCTGGCGCAGAAGACGCGGAAATCTACCTGCCCGGGGTGGAGAAGATCCTGCAACCGGAGTTGTTCCCGTTCAATGCGCAGTTTTTCCAGTCGCATGCGCACATGACGCTGTTTCCCAACCTGATTGCCGCGTCGGTCAAGATCAGCCATTTGCCGCTGGAGGTGGTGACGTTTCTGTGGCAGGTGCTCGCGATATTTCTGTTTCTGCTGGCCGCCTGGGAACTGACCGGGAGGTGCTTTGAAGACAGCAAGGCGCGCTGGGCCGGGGTGGCCCTGCTGGCGGCACTGTTCACGCTGCCCGTCGCCGGGACGGCGCTCTACATCATGGACCAGTACATCAATCCGCGGAATCTGACGGCCTTTGCCGGGATTTTTGCGATTAGCAAGGTCCTCGATAAGAAATACCTGCAGGCGGGATTATTTCTGCTTTTCGCCGCCGCCATCCATCCCCTGATGCCGGCCTTTGTCATCTTCTATGCGGTGATTCTGGTGGGGATGCGGGGGCGCAGCGTGGAGAGTGTAAGTCTTGCCAGCTGGCTGCCGTTCGCGTTCCTGTTCCAGGCGACTTCTCCCGCGTATCACCAGGTGGCCATCTCTCATCCCTATTTCTACTTTTTGCGCTGGCAGTGGTACGAAATTCTGGGAGCGGTCGCGCCGCTGGGAATTCTGTGGTGGTTCAGCCGCATCGCGCGCTCACGGCAGATGCGGAATGTGGACCTGTTGTGCCGTACGTTCCTGGTTTACGAATCTATCAGCATCGCGGCCGCGCTGGTTCTGTCGGCATCCCCGAAATTTGAGGCGATCGCCCGCATCCAGCCAATGAGGAGTCTTTACCTTCTATACATAGTAATGATCCTGCTGGGCGGCGGTTTTGCGGCCGAGTACCTGCTGAAGAACCGGGTCTGGCGGTGGGTCGCGCTATTGCTGCCTTTGTGCGCGGGCATGTTCTACGCCCAGCGGCAGCTCTTCCCGGCCAGCGCCCATATTGAGTGGCCCGGGGCCCCGCCGAAGAATCCCTGGGTGCAGGCATTCCTTTGGGTGCGCGACAACACCCCGGTGGACGCGGTGTTCGCTCTTGATCCGGCGCACATGGAAATTGCGGGTGAAGACTCCAACGGATTCCGCGCCATTGCACAACGCAGCATGCTGGCGGACGCCGCGAAAGACAGCGGGGCCGTCACCATGTTTCCGCCCATGGCTGAGGAATGGCTGCGCCAGGTGCAGGCGCAGCAGGGTTGGAAGAATTTTCAGGCACCGGACTTCTCTCGGCTCGAAACCCTTTATGGGGTGAACTGGGTCATCCTGCAACAGCCGGGCGCCGGCGACATGAGCTGTCCTTACCAGAATCAGGCGGTACTGGTCTGCCATTTGAATTGATCGGGAGACCTGAGACAAACAAGCGGTCGACCCTTATTCGCGAGCCCAGGCCGGTTTCGGATTTTCCGATGAATTCGCCAGCAGGATTCTGGCCTTGATCTCGACGAAAAAATAACCGGGGACGGCTAAGTCTGCGGGCGCTCGACCGCTCCCGGCGCATAGTAGGAGGAAGGCTGATCTTCCAGACGCCGACCCTTGGAACTAAAAATCCGGAAGTGGGCAAGACCAGCCCGTTGCAACGCGAACTGCAGCGCGGTCCCAAGAACTCCCAGGCCGTACTGCACACTGCGGCGGAAGTTAATGGACGAGGCCTCTTCGAAGTACTTGGTCGGGCACGACACTTCGCCAATGCCGAATCCGAAATACGCGCATTGGGCAAGCATCTGGTTATCGAACACAAAGTCGTGGGAGTTCTCCACCAGGGGGAGCCTGGTGAGGACGTCGCGGCTGAATGCGCGGTAACCGGTGTGATACTCCGACAGCTTGATTCCCAGAAAGATGTTCTCGAAGGCGGTAAGAAAGCGGTTGGCGACGTACTTGTACATCGGCATCCCGCCGCGCAGGGCCTGTCCTCCGATGATGCGCGAACCGAGCACCACGTCATACACCCCGTAGGCAACCATGCTGGCCATGGCCGTGACCAGCAGCGGCGTGTACTGATAGTCAGGGTGCACCATGATCACTACGTCTGCGCCCGCAGAGAGAGCTTCGCGGTAGCAGGTCTGCTGGTTGCGCCCGTATCCGTAGTTTTTGTCGTGGACGAAGAACGGAATGCCCAGTTCCTTGGCGACTCGCACCGTCCCGTCGGAACTATGGTCGTCCACCAGAATGCAGGTGTCGACCAGATCCGGCAACTCGCGAACTGTCAGTTCGAGAGTTTTCTCGGCGTTGTAGGCGGGCAGTACGACGGCAATGTGCTTTCCGTTAATCATTTGCCCTGCAGGCGAGCCCAGGCCCGGGCCGCCGCCACTCAAAATTGGTGCGTATGCCTTTATAATAACAAGACGCGCCCACCTGCCCAGAGCATTCTGACGCCAGCGGGGCGAAGTTTCTCTCACTGACCTGCAATGTCGATTCCACGCACCTTATTCGAGAAAGTCTGGGACGAGCACGTGGTCTCGGAGCCTGCCGGACGTTTGCCGCTGCTTTACATTGATCTGCACCTGGTCCACGAAGTGACCTCGCCACAGGCGTTCGACGGCCTTCGCGCCGCGGGCCGCCGGGTGCGCCAACCGCAGCGCACCATCGCCACGGTAGATCACAATATCCCCACCGAGCCTCGGGGCACGCCGATTACGGATGCCATTGCCGCCCGCCAGATTGACGCGCTGCAGAAAAACTGCAAGGAATTCGGCGTCCCGCTTTTCGACATGGATTCGCCGGACCAGGGCATCGTGCACGTGATCGGGCCCGAGTTGGGATTCACGCAGCCCGGCATGACGATTGTCTGCGGCGACAGCCACACCAGCACTCACGGCGCCCTGGGTGCCTTGGCATTTGGCATCGGGACCTCCGAAGTCGAGCATGTGCTGGCCACCCAGTGCCTGCCGCAGCGCCCGCCGAAGAGCATGCTGATGCGCGTGCGCGGGCGGTTGCCGGAAGGGGTGACGGCGAAAGATCTGGCACTGGGGATCATCGGAAAGATCGGCACCGACGGCGCCACCGGACATGTCATCGAATATGCCGGCGAGGGGGTGCGATCGCTCTCCATGGAGGGCCGGATGACGCTTTGCAACATGAGCATCGAAGCGGGCGCCCGCGCCGGCATGGTTGCGCCCGACGAAATTACCATCGCTTACGTGAAAGGACGCCGTTTCGCTCCGCAAGCCGAGGCGTGGGAAAAGGCGGTGGAGAAATGGAAGCGGCTGCCTTCCGATCCCGGCGCGCATTACGACAGAATCGTTGAGATTGACGCCGCGACCCTGGCACCGTTTGTGACCTGGGGAACAAATCCCGGAATGGTGATTCCGGTCAGCGGGCGCGTGCCGGAACTGTCCCATTGGAACACTGCCGGCGAGCGCGAGGCCGCGCAACGCATGCTCGACTACATGGGATTGCAGGCTGGCACACCGATCGAACAGGTCGCGGTGGATCGCGTGTTCATCGGATCCTGCACCAATTCGCGGCTCGAGGACTTGCGCGCCGCCGCTCGCGTCGCCAGGGGACATCAGGTGAATCCGAAAGTACGGGCGATGGTCGTGCCCGGATCGCAAGCGGTGAAACACGCGGCCGAGCAGGAAGGACTCGACAGGATCTTCGTTGAAGCCGGCTTCGAGTGGCGCGAGTCGGGATGCTCGATGTGCCTGGGAATGAATCCTGACATCCTGCAACCCGGTGAGCGCTGTGCTTCCACCAGCAACCGCAACTTCGAAGGACGCCAGGGGCGCGGTGGGCGCACGCACCTGGTGAGCCCGATGATGGCGGCGGCCGCGGCCATCGCGGGACACTTTACGGATATTCGCAACTGGAGTTTTCGCTGAGGAATCATGCAACCTTTTCGCATCCATCAAGGCAGAGTGGCGCCGCTGGCGCGTGCCAATGTTGATACCGACCAGATTATTCCCAAGCAGTTTCTGAAACGCATCGAGCGCACGGGCTTCGGCGAATTTCTGTTCTACGACTGGCGGCGGTCGCAGGATGGCAAGCTCGATCCGGCGTTTCCCCTGAACCAGCCGCAGTACAGTGGCGCAAGCATCCTGGTCACGGAAAAGAATTTTGGCTGCGGCTCGTCGCGGGAGCACGCGGTCTGGGCGCTGGCCGATTTCGGTTTTCGCGCCGTGATTGCGCCGTCGTTTGCCGATATTTTTGCCAACAATTGCGTGAAGAATGGCGTGCTGACGGTGGTATTGAGCGAGGCGGAAGTTGCCGAGATCCTTCGCCGCGCGCAGGATCTCCGGGTACGAGTTGACGATCGACCTGGAGCAGCAGAAAGTACACGACGCGCAGGGCTTCGCGGCCGCTTTTCAGACCGACGAATTTACCCGCCACTGTCTGCTGAACGGACTGGACGACATCGGCCTCACCCTGCAGCACGAGGCTGAGATCACCACTTACGAAGCAAAACACCCGTAGTTCGCGTGGCGCGGGCTCGTGTGGCGCGGGCACTCTTGCCCGCGTATCTACACCGGCGGTCCCGGCGGCGCTCCCGATCCCTTCACCTTGGGAGTGTTCTGCTCCGGGATCCTGCAGGAACAACGTGATCTCGTGATCCAGGCGCTGCAGCGTCGCGCTACTTCCCTTCCTGGCTGCGATCTGAACCTCATGCGACGCCTGCCAGCGCGGCCGCCTGCACTTCGGGTGTGGCGTCGGCATCGGCTGCAAGAACCATCAAACGCTCAGCGATTTCTGATTGCACTACACCGGCCAAGTCCTCCTCAGCCGGCGTCTTTGCCGAAGCAGAGAACCCGGCACTCACCATCTGCGAATAAGCGCGCCCGGCGAAAGCGCTTTTTTCTCCAGGTGTGAAATGACCGCGAGACGCTGCAGCCGGTTCGGTTCCAGCAGGCCACCGACGACGCTCTCGGCAACCGCGCGGGCTCCGTCCTGCGGGCTGAAGAGATACCCCGCGGAGGACCTGAACTGCTCGGGATCGTGATCGCGATTTTCGACCGGCGCCAACAACTTCCACAAAGCGGGGGACACCTCGAGCTCCGCTGGACTGAGCGCCTGCAGCAGCAATCGCACTGCTTCTTTCTGACTCTCGGCCGGCCAAATGCTGATGGGCGTCTGGCCATCGCCGGCCAGGGATGGAGGAATCTTTGCGCTTCCCACCACGTTCACGGCGGCACCCAAGGCGTAGCGATGGAACAGGTAGACAAGCGGAAATCGCGAGGCCAGCATGGAGTTGGGCTCTCCCGGCCGCAGCATCTGCGGGCCATAGTGCGCCAGCAGAGCGTCGCGCACGGGAAGAACTTCCTTCAGCCCGGTGACCGGGTCGGAGCCATCGTCATATGCATTCCACCGTGGGTCTTCGTAGTTGCCCCAGACGACTCCCTTTGCGATTGCACTTTTCACGATCGCGTCAAGACGCGCCTTCTCCTGCTGGGGCGAATCTCCGGGCTTGCTGCTGGCTATAACCCCACTCGATGGCGAAGCGGTCGTAACTGCCGGTGCCTTGCATGTAGGCGTCGGACAGATCGGCGCTGCCATCGGCACGGATCTTCACCCGGGGCGCGAAGTAATCCATCACCGACCCGCGATCGAACGTGCTGGCCACGAAATTATGTTCCAGGCCGAGCACGTGTCCCATTTCGTGACAGGTAAGCAGCGCAATGCGGTTCAGCATGACCTGCTCATCGCTGGTCTGCGGATCCAGGTTGTCGAGCCCGGCAAAAGCATCGAACGCGGGCTCTTCGTTCCCCTTACCCGATGGAATCACCGCCTGCCAATAGTTGTTGGCGGTGCGCATGCGGTGAGAATCCAGCTGCACCACGGAGTGAATCATCTCGCCGGTGCGCGGATCGGTATGGCTCTGGCCCACCGACCATCCACGTCCGGAGCGATTGGTCCATTGAATCGCGGGATAGCGAATGTCGAGCGGACTCGCTCCCTCGGGCAAGTCTTCCACCCGAATGGCATCCTTGAATCCCGCCTGTTCGAAAGCCGCATTCCACCACAGGGTCCCGCGCCGCACCGCGGAACGAATCGGCTCAGGGATCGCGCGATCCAAGTAGAAGACCAGCGGCTTCAGCGGTTCGCTGATGGCCGCGTTCGGGTCTTTCTTTTCGAGACGCCAGCGGCTGATGAAGACCCGGTTGATCGAGCGATCATAAGGCCGCGAGAAATCCTGGAAACTCTCGCCGAAGAATCCTACCCGTACGTCTTGCTCCCGGGGCGTGTATCCCGGGGCGGGCAGCGCCACGAAGGAATGGTGCTCGCGGATGCTGACCGTGTGTGGATCCGGCTGGTTGAGATCGCTCTCGCCATCGCTGGTAAAAGTGAGCAGCGCTTCCACCTCGGTGTTGAGCGGGAAACTGCCGGTGTAATCAAGATCAATGATGCTGCGCGCCTCATCCAGCCGCCAACTGGCGCTGTCGGCCGACTGCCCGCGAACGATCATTCCACCGACGGCTCGCCGGGGATGGCGAAGCTGCGTGAGCAGATCGAAGGCGTCCCGGAGCAGTAGTGAATTGGCGTTCACCAGCACCGTGCCGTCCTGTTCGGACTCGACGGGGAGAGCGGCGAGAACCGAAACCGGGAAACTCAAATCAACGGAATGCTTGAGATCGGAACTGCCATCGCTGGCGCGGAAGCTGGTGTTCTCCTCGATGACCAGCACGCGCATGCCGGCACGGCGGAAACGGCACAGCGTGGACGCGCCAAACGAGCTGCGATCGGCAAACATCCCGGTCGATCCGATGCCGCTGCCCAGCGCGGTGAAATACAGAAACTCCCGATCCAGCGCGGCCGGCGAGAGCTCGAACAGAAGCTCGCCTTTTTTCTCATCCCAATAGTAGGGAAAGAATCCGTCTTTCTTCTGCAGGCCGGCGAGGCGCAATGTCAGACTCGGCTTTTCGGATGTGCTGGGTGGATTCTGCGCCTGGCCGGGGAGGGAAAGAGAAGACAGAACAACGATCAGGAGCCATACCGAGCTTTTCATAAGCCTTGTCTTATACATCATTTTCGAGGCTGGCTCCAAGCGACTCGACGCGGGCCAGAGGCTCTCTTAGACTGGGAGAAGAGGCCGCGTGCAATGCAACGCATGAACATCAAGACGCACAAAAAGCGTGAAGTCGTGGATGTCACCGAGCGCTTGCAGGAGTTCTTGCGGAAAGGCAGTTCCGGCGCCAGTGGAATCTGCAACGTTTTGGTGCTGCACACGACGGCGGCTCTGACCACGGCCGATCTCGATCCTGGCACGGATCTTGACATGCTCGACGCTTTTGAGGCCCTGATCCCCAAGCTGCGCTACCGGCATCCGCATGATCCGCAGCATGTTCCCGATCACATCCTGTCGGCGTTGATCGGGACTTCCGTGGCGCTGCCCTTTGAAAACGGCAAACTCCTGCTCGGCACCTGGCAACGGGTGGTTCTGATTGAACTGGACGGACCGCGGGCCCGGGAAATTGTAGTGAGCGTTACCCGCGAACCGTGAAGATCGAACGAAGCTACAGAACGCCGCCAGACCACGAAGGTCACTTCTGACGCCATTCGGTGGCCAGGCTAGGTAAAATAGTGGGGTGTCGGCTTGTAGTAAAACTGTAGTGCCCGGAGAGGTGGCCGAGTGGTTGATGGCTCCGGTCTTGAAAACCGGCATACCTGAAAAGGTATCGGGGGTTCGAATCCCTCCCTCTCCGCCATAGCAATCTGCTGCCAGTCCTCCCTCCAGTTCGGTTCGTTGGTCTGGCTGAGAAGCATCATCGGACGCCGCCGGCCGGCGCCCGGGCTTGCTTTTTCGCTGGACAAACGAAAGAAAACGATATAAAAAGAAATAGCAATCAAAAGCAGTTTCCCGGCTGGCGGTTGCGCCTAGTCTCAACAATTCCGTGCTCAACGAAGAACGCCGACGAGCCATTCTCGAAATTCTGAACCGCGACGGCCGGGTCCTGGTTATGGACATGGCCCGGCAGTTCGACACCTCCCAGGTCACGATTCGAAAAGATCTCGAAGTGCTGCATGCGCACGGCCTTGTACACCGCACCCATGGCGGGGCTTTGCCGGCACGGGAAGGCGCCCTGGAAGACCCCTCGCTGCGGGAAAAAGAGAAACTGCACCGCGCGGAAAAACTGCGGATTGCCTCCGCGGCCGCGCGCCTGGTGAAAGAGGATCAAGTCGTCATTCTCGACTCCGGCACCACCACCACCGCCATCGCGCGCGCTTTGCGGAACTTTCGCAATCTTACGATTGTGACCAACGCGGTGAACATCGCCGCCGAACTGTCCGGGGCCAACGCGGAAGTCATTCTTACCGGAGGCACGTTGCGCAAGAAATCCTTTTCCCTGGTGGGACCCATCGCGGAGGAAACCTTGCGACGTCTCAATGCCGACATCCTTTTCCTGGGTGTCGATGGTTTCGATGTGCAGTATGGCCTGAGTACTCCGAACCTGCTGGAAGCGAAAGTAAACCGGGTGATGGTCGAGGTCGCCAAGCGGACCGTGGCGGTCTGTGACTCGAGCAAATTCGGCCGTCGAAGTCTGTCGCTGATCGTTCCTCCCTCCGCCCTTCAGGAAGTGATCACCGATCGTGGGATTCCCAAGTCTGATCTGCGTGCGCTGAAGAAAGTCGGGATCGAGGTGACGATTGTCTGACAACCATACTACCGGGATTGGAGCCCAAGCCATCCCCGGCCCAGGCGCCCATTCCCTCGCCGAGATCCTGTCGCAGCCGGCCTGCTGGAATAGTTGTCTGACGCAACTGCAACAGAAGGGATACGTCGAGCAGCTTCTGGAGCCGTTCCGCGGGAGCGTCGAATGGCTGTTTGTGGGTTGCGGAACCAGTTACTACCTGGCGCTGGCGGCGGCTTCGTCATGGAGCTCCATCACCGGCCAACGGGCGCGCGCGGTCCCGGCCTCGGAGCTATTGCTTTTTCCGGACGCGGTCTTGGCTGGATCCGAGAGGGTGGCGGCGGTTGTCATTTCGCGGTCCGGCCGTACTTCGGAAGCTGTGCGGGCGACGGAGATGCTCGAGACCGGAAGGAAGATTCGCACCCTGGCCGTGACTTGTACTCCGGACCAGCCTCTCGAGCGGATGGCTACCCGCACTTTACTGCTGCCGGCGGCGCAGGAAGAAAGCACGGTCATGACTCGTTCGTTCACCTCGATGCTGCTGGGATTGCAGTATCTGGCGGCATGCGCAGCGCAGGACCGGAGGTTCATCGAGTTACTCCATGCGCTGCCTGCCTCGGCGGAAAAATCGCTCAGTGGACTGTATCCGCAGGTGCGGGAATTTGTCAGCGCACGCCAATTTGCGGACTACGTTTGCCTGGGACAAGGCCCTTTTTACGGTTTGGCGTGTGAATCGGCTTTAAAACTGACGGAGATGTCGGTCTCCTATGCGCAGAGTTTTCATACGCTGGAATTCCGTCACGGGCCCAAGTCCATTGTCGGCCCGGAGACGTTGATCGTATTTCTTCTTTCCGAGAGCGGATATGGCGCGGAATGCGACGTTCTGCAGGAAATCAAAGCGCTGGGCGGCACCACGCTGGCGATTGCGAATCGGGCTGACGCCGTGGCCCGGGCTTCCTCGGACCTGGTGATCGAGTTCGGATTTGACCTGCCGGAACTGGCGCGGCTGGCACCGTATGTCTTCGCTGCCCAGATCGCCGGCCTTTCCGCGGGATTGAAAAAAGGCTTTGACCCGGACAATCCTCGCAATCTCACCCGCGTGGTCATGCTTGATGAAGACGCATCCGAGACATCTGAACATGCCACGTTTTGACGTTACGGTTGCCGGAGAACTGAATCTCGATCTGATCTTGTACGGCCTTCCAGACGAGTTGCCGCCGGAGCGCGAACTGCTTGCGGAGCGGATGATGCTCACCTTGGGCAGTTCTTCGGCGATCGTGGCTCATAACCTTGCGGCGCTGGGCAGCCGGGTTGGATTCATTTCGCGGGTCGGCGATGACCCGTTGGGAGCGATCGCCCTGGAGCGCCTGGGCGCCGGCGGAGTGGATATCTCGAAAGTGCGCCGGACCGCCGGCGCGACCAAAACCGGGCTCACGGTGATTCTGCAGCGCGAAGCCTGGCGCAATATGGTCACCTATTCCGGAACCATCGCCGAGCTATGCCTTGAGGACTTGGATTTCGCGTATCTGGCGGACTCCCGCCATTTTCACCTTTCTTCTTTTTACCTGCAGCGCGGCTTGCAACCTGGCGTGGTGGAACTCTTCACGAAACTGAAAAAGGCGGGTTTGACCATCTCACTCGACACCAATGATGACCCCGACGATCTCTGGCAAGGGGACCTGCCGAGTGCCCTGGCGTACGTGGATGTGTTTCTGCCGAACTCGCGGGAAGCCCGCAGAATCGCGGGAACCGACGATCTGGAAGAGGCGATCGAGCGCCTCGCCAGGCTTGTGCCCCTGGTGGTGGTGAAACTGGGAGCGCAAGGAGCGATGGCGCGCCGTGGTGCGGAGCGTTTTGACAGCCCTTCCGTGAAAGTGGACATGGTTGATGCGGTGGGCGCCGGCGACAGCTTCGACGCGGGATTTCTGTCGCACTACGTGCGTGGCGCTGATCTGCCCGCCTGCCTCCGGATGGGCAACCTGGCTGGGGCTTTCTCTACCACCCGGCCCGGGGGCACCGAAGCCTTCCGCGACCGCCCGTACCGCGAGCAGTTCTTTCGAGCCAACGCCGCTGCTCCGGCAAAGTAGACCGGCCGGCTATCCTCTGCGGCACTGGCACGGCGCGCCGGATCCATCGCGCTGCGCGGGCTTCAGGATGACGTCCTAATAAGGAACGCGCATTTTGGGCTCCGCGCTTATTTGCCGACTTCCAGCAGCAGGTGATCTTTGAACTCGGTGGTCAGGCTGGGCGCCTTGTCTGCCGTGGCCTCGACCGTCCCCAAGTCCTTCCCCTCCGCGTAGTCCAGCACGTGGTACGTCCCGGGCGTCAGGCCGCGCAATTCCACCGTGCCCTTCCATCCTGAGGGACCGGGAGCAAAGAACGCGTAGTACATCTTTCCATCCTTCTCGATTGCGTAGCCCTCGGGCGTGTCATAGCCGTACACGTACAAGTCACGGAAAGTGCCCTTGGACAGCATCTTCTGGTTGTAGATGCCAATCCATTTTTTCCATTGGACTTCTTTGTCCTCGGTCAGCAACACCGGCTTGTATTTCGGGCCGGGGTCGGGCCAAACGAACTTGGTTCCGACCACACCGCCAGTCCCGATGGTCGAAGCAAAGTCAGAACCGTGCTCCGACCAGTCTTTGCCAACGCGCGTCATGGCGGAAAGTTCGACGTGATCGCCATAGACTGCGGCTTCAGGACCCAGGAGCGCCTTGTACATCTTGATGCGCCGGCGTACCTGCACCGCGCCCACGGGATCGGCCGTCACTGCCTGATCCATGTAGGGAAGCCATGCGAGCGATGGGGGAGTTCCGCACGGGCAACTCTGGGTCACACTCTCGGGCTTGATCGCCCGCGTAGTTTGAAAGATGGTCTTGTAGACATCCGCCATGGCATCAACGGAGTCCTGCGGCGACTTGTGGTGATGCGCCGGGTTGTAGCACATGGGGACGGTGTAAATGTTGTCGAGCTTGGATCCGTCATATCCCCAATCGCGAATGAACTTTTCCGTAAGCTGCTTGTAATACGCCTGCACCTCGGGAACCGCTGGACACAGCGCGGCCAGATCCCGCGTCATCCGCGCATGCTTGCCATTCTTATCCTGGATGAACCAGTCGGGATGGTCCCGGGCCACTTTCGACACCACATACTTATGCGATTCCCATTTGCCCTGGCCGTCTTCGGCTCCCAGCGGCAACCACCACAGTTGTACCAGCATGCCTTGCTTGTGGAAGTCGTCAGCCATCTTCTTGATGGAGTCGCCGGGAAAGGTGTCGGGCCGTGGATTCCAGTCGCCATAAGTATCGAACCAGCGGTCATCCAAAGTCGCCCACTTGATGCCGAGTTCCTTCAGCTTGGGAACCGTTCCCAACATCTGCGCCGGGGTAACGTTGAATTCATATCCCCAGCCGCACCAGCTCACGTTGTAGGCCTCGCTTGAGGGTTTAGGCAGATTCCATCCTTCTTTTTGCAGCACACTGGACCACAGGTGGAGAGGTTGGTAGAAATCTCCGGCGTACACTGCCAGAAAACTGCGCGGCGTGGAGTACGCATCCCCGGCCTTCAAGGTCACGTCAGCCGGAATCTGAATGGAAGCATCCACCCGTGAATCGCTTGCCACCTTCACGGGAAGGGAGAGCGTGAGGGGCACGGTTTCCACATGCCCGATGGCTTCGCCTACCGAACCCGTCCAGAAAGCAACCACGGGGATGCCGCCGCCGTATCCGCCTTTTACGATTGCTCCCATGGCGTTCGGCTGCGAAAATCCGCGGTTGATCTTTACGAGGTCGTCTTTCCCCCAATCGTAACTGGAACCGTGATAGGACCACATGTCAAAGGGCGCGGTTTTGGAATCCGCCAGGGCGGCGTTGAAGCGGTGCCGCTGCGCAATGGCAGAGTCAATTCTCAGGTCTGCGGAACCATGGTTGCGGTAGGTGAGGCTGGTCAGCAGCAGGTTGGGGAAGTCGTCATAGGCCTCGACCAGGAGCGTTCGGTCCAGGCTGGCGGCGGAAGGCGCAAGCGGACGAGCAGGTATTTCAATGCGCTTGCCCACTCCCATTTTCCCGATCGCCTCCAGGACTTTCGCCTGGGAGAAATCAAGGACAAAGTGGGTTTCCTGGCCGTTGATCACAATATAGTCGCTGTCGGCGGGCTTACCCTGGTCGGGTTCATCGAGAGTCAGCTTCTTGCCGTCCTTCATCAAGAAGGCTTGCACGTATCCGGAGGGCAGAATCTGAAATTCCGAAGTGCTCGTGGTGAGCACCACCGGCCCGCCGCTGTTCACCACCACTTTGATGGCGGAAGGCTGGGTGGGAGGCGCCGCCGTTTTCCGGGGGGATTGCGTGCACCCGAGAGTGCTAAGCAAGGCCAAGAGCACAGTGAAAAGAATGAGTCCGCTGCAACAGATAAGACCGCTCCGACGACTGATAAGCCTGCTCATTTCGCCCCCTTTGGCAAAACCGCCAATCCTTTGAATTGATGGAATACGCGCTCCGCGTTCAAGTGGTAGATTTTCTCCAGCACTGGGTCCGGCAGTTCCATACCGTAGATCTTCCATCGTCCCTGTGCGGGATAACCCCAATAGTTAAAATACTCGTCGCCCGTTTCCAGCCACCGGAAATGGTTGCGATACATCTCCTCGTCCATGCCGTTGTCGGTGCCGAACATGATCCGGTCCTGGTATTTGAGGAAGAACTCGCGTGCCCGTCGGGGCTGGCGGCCCAATTCGGCCTCGCGCGCGCCGAATTCGACCATCATGTTGGGATACTTGTCGAGTTCGCTCGACACATAGTCCAGATTCTCCGGCCAATTCGCCAGGTGCAAGGACACGAAGGTGGTGTGGGGATGCCTCGCAATCACACGGTCGCGGGCCTCGAGAATAGAAACTTTACTGGGAAACTGAGGCCCGTAGAAGCTCCAATCGGGATGCTCCACCAATTCTTCATAACGTTCATTGGTATTGTCGACGGGATGAAAGAAGGCTTCCGGATCGGTGACGTGAATCGATACGGGGATGCCGAGGCGGCCGCACTCCTCCCAGATCGGGTCCAGGCGAGGATCATCGACGGTAATCAGCTTGCCCGTCTTGTCGCGCACGCCGAGGCCGAGATCCTTTAATACTTTCAGTCCGCGCGCTCCCCGGCTGACTGCGTCATCCAGCTGCGCGACCATCTCGCGGCTGAAATCGGAATCGTCGATCTTCGTCCAGTCGATCTGGGTGAAGACCATGAAGCGCCCGGGATAGGGCTTCACCATGGTGTCAATCACCTTTTGCAGTTTGTCGCCCCACATGCCGGTCAAAATCACCACCGTCTTTACATTGGTTTCGTCCATGATCTCGATTACGCGCTCGGGAGGCATGGGATCATCGATTCCCTGGGCATCGTTCACGTGATTGTGCACGTCAATGACATAAAACTTTGCCCGCGCAATCGGATGTTCGGAGGCGTGCAGCATGGATACTGGCTGAAAATCTTTCAGCAGCAGGGTTTTTTTCTGCTCGGCGTCCGGCGCCGATTGGTAACCAATCTGACTCTCCGGCTGCACGGGGGTCTTCTGGTCCTGCGAAAGCCCGAGCGCCACGCAGGCCAGTAACAGCAGCCAGGGAGACACGAAACGGAAGAGGGCGATAGGCTTTCGAATGCTTTCCATTTCCTCGGAACCTCGAATTTCCCGGCTTTTCCTTGCCTTGCTGTGCGGCCTGCCTGCAGTGCGTCCGGGGCAAAAGCCGAGCCCCGAAATCACCGCCAACATCTTGATTTCATTCTCTGCGTCCAGCCGCCGCCGAACCCCTTTCGATTCTGGCTCGGGCGCAGCCGGCACCTTATTTTTGCCTTGACAAGGCACTAGAACGAAAGTAAAAGTAAGTGTTCGTAACTATACATCAAAACGGTTCTATTCCAGCAGAAAAACATACATTGTGGAACGTTCCACCAGCAGTGATTTCAGTCACGGCTCCGCAATTCCGGACGTTTACCCAAGGAGGCTCGCCATGCCGAGCTTGGTCAGTTCCCGCCGTTTCGCTTTCTTGCTCATCGTTCTCTGCTTTGCCACCTGCACCGCCACCTGGGCCCAGAGAGATACGGGCAGCATCGTGGGCACGGTCAGAGATTCAACTGACGCCGTGGTGGCAAATGCCAAAGTCACGGTCACCGATGTAGAGCGCGGTACCAATTTTGAAACCACGACCAATGACTCGGGCGAGTTCGTGGCGTCACCCCTCAGCGTGGGTCACTATACGGTCACGGTCCAGCATCCTGGATTTAAGAAGGCCATTTCTGTGCCCGTGAACCTGGATGTACAGCAGCGCATTGCGGTCAACGTGAAACTGGAAGTCGGGGCAATCTCGGAATCGGTAGAGGTGAACACCGCGGCGCCACTGCTGGAGACCGAGACTTCCGAACTCGGCCAGGTGGTGGACAACCAGCGGGTAGCGAACCTGCCCCTGAACGGCCGCAACTTTGCTCAACTGGCGTTGCTCACCGCGGGAACGGCTCCCAGTGAACCCGGAGCCCGGGATGAAGGCGGTTTTGGTTTTTCCGCCAGCGGCGCGCGTTCCTTGCAGAACAACTTTCTGCTCGACGGCGTGGACAATAATTCCAATCTGCCCGATCTGCTGAATGAAACGAATTATGTGATCCAGCCGTCGGTTGAAGCGCTCGAAGAGTTTAAAGTTCAAACCAACGCTTACAGCGCGGAGTTTGGACGCGGCAATGGGGCCATCATCAATGCCACGATCAAGTCGGGGACGAACCGGTTCCACGGGAGCGTCTACGAGTTCCTGCGCAACGAGAAGTTCGATGCCAAGAACTTTTTCGATCCGGCGAACGCTCCGATCGCACCTTACAAGCAGAACCAGTTTGGCGCGACCTTCGGGGGACCGATTGTAAAAGACAAGACCTTCTTCTTTGTGGACTACGAAGGATTGCGGATACGACAGGCGCAAACCCTGACGTCCACGGTACCGACGCCCGATCAACTGCTCGGCAATTTTTCATCACAACTGGATACCGGCACCCCGATTTTCTTCACCCCTGATCCGACGCAGCCTAACATCACGTTCCCGACCCTCGACTGCAATTCGAAGCCCACCTATGCGGGGGAAATTTTTGACACGCGGCAGACCGGAACCCTGGTCGGTCCGGGCAATCCGACGGGGCTTTGCGGAGTTCCTTTTGCCGGGAACCAGCTGACCGGATTGGATCCGCTGGCTTCGGCCTTCCTGAAGCTCTACCCCGGCAGCAACGTCGCAGGCAATGGGTTCAACTATGTGTCGAACCCGGTACGGACGGAGAACCGCAACAACTTCGACGTGCGCGTCGATCAGCGGTTCTCGAATTCGGATTACGGCTTCTTCCGTTTCAGCTATGAAGACCAGCCCAGCGTGCTCCCCGGCCCTTTTGACACGACCGGTGGCGATGGCGGCGGATTCTTCGGGGGCGTGGAAGACAATGCGTACCGCAGCTTCGCGACCAGTTGGACGCACGTGTTCCAGCCGACGCTGATCAACGAACTGCGCCTGGGATACAACCGCATCAATTCGGAACGCCAGCAAATCAACTTCAACCAGACCAGCGAGCAACTGCTGAACTACCCGGGAGGCTACCCGGGAATTCCCAACGTCCCCGGGAACGGCGGCCTGCCGCAATTGACCTTCAGCGACGTGTCACAAATCGGAAGCCCAACCTTCCTGCCTTCCCATGAAATCCAGAACAGCTACAGCATCCTCGACAACGTGACCTGGATCCACGGGAAGCATTCCTTCAAGTTCGGCACCGAAATTCGCTTCGAAGAGTTCACCATTTTCCAGCCCGCGGCTCCGCGCGGCACCCTGGATTTCGGCCCGGTCTTCACCGACAATCCCGGGAATCCGGGCACGGGAGGCTCGGGTCTGGCCTCTTTCCTGATCGGACTGAGCGATGGCGGCAGCATCAACAACCTGCACAACATCGATTATCACCGGCCGGTTTACGCGTTCTATGGTCAGGACGACTGGAAGATTACCCCCAAGCTGACTCTGAATCTGGGATTGCGATATGAACTTTTCACCACCGTCAAGGAGCGGAACAACCAACAAGGGACCTTCGACCTCACGACCGACAGCCTGATTGTTCCCCAGGGTCTGAATGTGCAATTGACGCCGACGCTCGCCAGCATCATCCCCATTCACGCGACCGGCACGCCGGGACTGATTTCTCCCGACCTTAACAACTTCGCACCTCGCGTCGGCCTGGCCTACCAGGCGACGGACAAGATGGTGGTGCGCGCGGGCTACGGCATTTTCTACGGGGGCAGCGAAGCCGGTCCCTACTCCAATCCGAGCATGGGATTCAACCCTCCCTTTTTCACGATTCAGAACTTCGTGAACCCCTGTGGACAATCCTCCGCAAATCCTTCGGTGCAGGACTGCAGCCTGGCGAGCGCCGGAATCCCCACGGTGGCTTCGGGATTCCCCGCCAACGCGCTGGTCGACCCCAACACCCCGCTTCTGTTCTCGATCGATCGCAACCTGCGCACGCCCTACATGCAGCAGTGGCATCTTTCCACCCAGTATGAGTTGCCGGGCAACACGGTGTTCGAAGTGACCTATGCGGGATCGCGAGGACTGAAGCAATACATCTACCTGAACGGCAACCAGGCGCTGCCCGATTCGAGCCCCAATCCTCCGCCGATGGACACGCGGCGTCCCTTTCCCGCCATCGACGGATTCATCGGCTGGTTCCGCTCGGGCGGACAGTCGAACTACAACTCACTGCAGTTGCGCGCCGAGAAGCGCTTTTCTCACGGCCTGTCTTTCCTCGCTTCTTACACTTGGGCACACGCGCTGGATATTTCTTCCAACGCCGACCTGGGTGCGCAGAACGGTGGAGACTTCCGCTTCTACCAGCAACCCAACGCCGAGTACGGCAACGCCGATTTCGACATTCGCCACCGGCTGGTCTTGAGCTACCTGTACGAACTCCCGATCGGACACGGCAAGCCCTTCCTGGGGAACGCATCGGGCGTGTTCAATCAGATTGTCGGGGGCTGGCAGATCGGTGGGATTACCAGTTTCTCGACCGGAAATTTTTTCACTATTCTAGATGACAACAGCTTCTCCAACTCCGATGGACAATCGCGTCCGGACGTGATCAGCGATCCTTTCCGAGCCGGGCCCGTTGCAGCCAATCCCGATCCCAACTGCCAGCTGACCATTTCGCAAGGCGGATTGGCGGCGGATCGCACCCGGGCCATCACTTCCTGGGTCAATCCCTGCGCATTCGTCGATCCGAACTTCGGCTCGTTCGGCAATGCCGCCCGGAACTCGGTTCAGGGACCCGGCTACCAGATCTGGGATTTTTCGCTGTTCAAGAACTTCAGGGTTACCGAACGCACCAAGCTGGAGTTCCGGGCGGAGTTCTTCAACATCTGGAATCATCCCAATCTGCAGTTCGCCAAGTCCGGACCGCAGAATTCAATCAACACGACAACGTTCAACACGCCGGAGTTTGGTTTCCTGACCGCGGCTCGCGACCCGCGGCAGATTCAGTTGGCGCTCAAGCTTTCGTTCTAGGGGGTCTGTACTTAGATCAAGGCACTGCTTAATGATGACGTTATCCCGAAAGCCGGCGTTTTTTGCCGGCCTAGGGATGGGGTGCGCGTGCCATGCAGCCACGGGACAAGAGCGATGCCACTACGCGCCAGATCCTGCGGCCTCAGGATGACGTCAAGAACAGTGATGCCGCCATTCCATCGTAACGGGAGCGCGTTCAATGAGCCGCAAGGTTTGCTTCCTGCTCGCACTGGTGTGTTTGCTGTTATCGTCCTTGGCCCTTGCTTCCCCTGACTCCCCCAACCTGACGGAACTGCAGAGCGGATGGCAGATGATTTCCGCGAGCAACATTGCCGTCGACGATGCCGCGGTGTCACAGGCAAATTTCGACGCGTCCAAGTGGTATGCGGTTCCGCACATGCCCGCCACGGTATTGCAGATCCTGGAAGATAACGGCGTCTACAAAGATTTGTACTACGGCATGAACCTTACCAAGCCGGGTGATCTCTGGAAGCAGGACTGGTGGTATCGCACCACTTTCACGGCGCCGTCGGGACGGGAGGTCTACTCCCTGATCTTCAAGGGGATCAATTACCGGGCGGACATCTGGTTGAACGGGCACAAACTGGCCGGCCGTTCCCAGGCCGTTGGCATGTACAACGAGTTTGAATTCGACGTCACCAAGTTGCTGGTACCCGGGGGACCCAATGTCCTGGCGGTCAAAGTGACTCCGGAACGGGGATTAACCGAAGACATCGAACTGGCCGACAGCTGGCTTGATTGGATCAATTGGAAATATATCGGCTTTCATGATGCGGAACATCATCTCGACATCCCGTTCGTTCCCGACCGCAACGCGGGAATATGGAAACGCGTGTATCTCAGCAGCACGGGCGCCGTGTCTATCCGGAATCCCTATGTCGCAACCGACCTGCCGCTTCCGAAGACCAGCCCCGCCGCCCTGACGGTCTATTGCGATCTGACCAATCAAAGCTCGAAGCCCGTATCCGGCATTCTGCACGGTGAAATTTCGCGTGCCGGAAAGCCCGCCATCCGGTTTCAAAAGAATGTTTCGCTTGTTCCCAACCAGACCCAGGAAGTTTCTCTTAACCCGGCGGAATTCCCAGATCTCTCGGTGAGCGATCCGGATCTGTGGTGGCCGTATCGTTGGGGCGCACCGAACCTCTATCACCTGAAGCTGGATTTCCAAATCAACCAGGAAGTTTCCGACACCCAGGCCATCGATTTCGGCATTCGAAAAATCACCCAACGCCGCGACTCGAACAACAATTTCCCGGAACTTGGCGGCGGCGGCGATTTCTACCTGCAGATCAATGGCAGGGATTACCTGATTCGAGGAGGGGTTTACAGTCCTGATCTGCTGTTTCGCAACGATCCGCAGCGCGACGCAGCCGTCATGCAGTACGTGAAAGATCTCGGGCTGAACCTGATCCGCTGGGAATCGAAGATCGCGGATGACACCATGATCGAGCGGGCCGACCAGGAAGGGGTTCCCATCATGCTCGGCTGGATGTGTTGCGCGCAGTGGGAGCACTGGGGCCTTTGGACGGCCGAGGATCAATGGGTGGCCCGGGCCAGTCTGCGGGCGCGGTTGCGTGAGCTTCGTTCCCATGCTTCGGTGGTGATCTGGGCCAGCGGCAGTGACGGGTTGCCGCCCGATCCCCTGTTGAACGACTATCACCAGATTCTCCGCGAAGTGCACTGGCAGAACGCCACCGTCGACACCGTCTCGAACTACAATCGCTCGTGGGACGGCATTCACATGATCGGTCCTTATGTCTGGAGGCCGCCCTATTACTGGTTCAGTGACGCGTATCGCGCGGCTCGTGGCTCGTCCGCCGAGGAGGGCGACAACGAGACCGTCCCTCCATTGGAGAGCCTGAAGAAGTTCATCCCCGCAGACAAGTTGTGGCCTCCCAACGAGTATTGGTATTTCCATGCCGGAGCAAACGAAGGCAACAGCACCCTGGAGAACGTCAAGCGGGTGGTCGACAAACGCTACGGACCATCGAACAGTGCGGAGGAATTTTTCCGCAAGGCGCAACTCGCGCACTACGAGGATATCCGCGCACAATATGAGACCTACGCGACCCACTGGGCCAGCCGCAAGATGACCATTCACTGGATGATGAACAATCCCTGGCCGTCTTTCTTCGGGCATTTGTACGACGACTACTTCAAGCAGGGCGGCGGTTATTTCGGAGCCAAGAAGGGCCTGCGTCCGTTGGGAGTCGTGTGGGACTACTACGCGACCGGCGACCGCAGCACCGCCAAGGTGTATGTCACGAACCAGACGTCGGACGCGCTGAGAAACCTCACCGTCTCCACCGCCTTCTATACTCTGGATGGCAAGCGGAAATACTTCCGCGAAGTGAACGACTTCGGCATAGGGCCCGGTGCCGCAGCGGAAGCAATGACGGTGCCCCGCGGTACGGGCCTGGGCACAACTTATTTCGTACGCTGTGAACTGCGGGATGCCGGCCATGCATTGTTAGCCGACAATGTTTACTGGGAGTCCGCCGCGGATGACGACCTGGGCGAGGTGAAAAACGACGAGCAGTTCAAGACCAACCTGGCACGTTGGGCGGACATGTCGGCGCTGAATACCATGCCGCCTGCAGAGGTGAAGGTCACGACCACTTTCGATCAGACTGGAGCCCAGGGAACCGCAAAAATCCTGCTTACCAACCGTTCGAACCGGATCGCTTTCTTCTTGCGAGCCGAGATCACCCGGGGCGCCGACGGAGAAGAAATACTTCCGATTGTTTACGACGACAACTACGTCACCCTCTTCCCGCGCGAAACGCGAACCATTTCCGCAAGGTTCACTTCATCCCAATCAGGCAGTGCTTCTTTGGGGCTTCGTCTGGAAGGTTACAACGTGCGGAAACAGGTGCTCCCCATTTCGGCATCAACGCCGAGCACAGCCTCCAGTCGATCAACGGGAGGTGTCCGCCAGAACTCTGCAAATCACTGAATGACAATCCTTCCCGTCTGGGTGCGCATTTGCAGGCTGGTGCCGCCGCCATTCACTTTCTGGTGGAGGCGGTGGATGTCGGTTTCGGAGGGTTGAAGGTCGCTGCGATTGGTTGCGATTCCACCGGATGTCGCGGCCGCATCCAAGTCGAACTGGGCGGACGGAGGAAGTTCGACGCGAATATTGCCCGCGCCCGAATTCAGCTGCCAGTCTCCGCGAGGCACGGCTTTCACATGTAAGGTACCGCTGTCAGTCGAACCCACCAGCGTGCCCCGGGCGCCTCCTACTTCAATCGCGCCTGAGCCTTTCTTCACGGTTGCGGTGGAAGGCCCGACCACCATGAGAGTGATGTCGCCATCTCCGGTTTCGGCGGCGACTCCTTGCGCGGCGCGTATGCAGGATATGTTGCCGTCGCCCGTCCGAGCTTCCACTCGCTCTCCGATCACCTGCAGATCGAGATTCCCGCGCTCCGCGCGGGCCGAGAGCGTCCTCGATATATAAGACGCCTTGATATCGCCTTCGCCCGTTACCGCCTTCACCGGCCCCATAATTCCAGTGATGGTTTGTTTCCCGTTATTCACAGTCGAAGTCACATCGGTGCGGTAAGGCACGTCGAGGCGGTAAACAAGGTTGAGATTCCCATCCGCGTAAGCCGTACTCGGCACCCGCCGGATTTTGATCCGGTTTCCGTTTTGCTCGATCACCAGAGTCGCGCTGAAGAAATCCTTGTCCACCCTGGCACCAGAAGCAGTCTGGCCGATGCCCGTGATCGACACTTCCCCATCGCGGTTGTACAGAATCTGCAGGTCTCCTTTGGGCAGCTCGACATCCAGAGTCACCGGATCGGCGGTCACCGCCAGAGTTCGATGAAATTGATCGGCGGACTGGGCGAACCCGGGCTGCGGGGATGCAATGCATACCATTGCGAATGCTGCGCTCCGAGCGAGAAGTCTGGAGAATCGCGACATGGAATGTCCTTTATGCTTCCGGCTTCTTAAACGCAATCGTCCCCATCCAGCCGGCGCTGGCCAGCACGGTCACCAGGAGAGCGCTGGACGCGAGCCATCTTTCCTGAGACCAGTGAACCGATGCCGGAACCGGCAGTGCGGCGCCAACCGTTGGCGAGAAGGAGACGCTGGAGACCCCTGCCGCTGAAAAAGATTTCCAATTCCCGGTGGCAGTATCCGTCGATTTCGTCCCAGCGCGATTCCCCGCGGATAAGCGAAATTCCAGAGATTGTCCGGGCCGCACCCTGGTGGCGAGGTACATGGTCAGGCCGTTGTGGGCGCCACGATTCTGGAAGACCCCGGCGGTCCTGGCTTCGAAATGAATCGAGTCTGGAACCATCACCGCCATTTCATGAACCGGACGCAGCAGAGTGGGAGCGATCGTGGCACTTCCGGAATAGCGAAGATGATAGACGGCACGGACCTTCGTGATTCCTGGATGAATCGGGTAGGCGATGCAGTACTGCCCGGGAGCGCCGCACGAAGACGGTTCCGCCAGTAACGGAAGGGTTTCCGGTGGTTGAATCGCCGTGGAATCCAAGACCGCGCCTGGCGGAAGCCGGAAGGTGAATGTCTGGTTCCCGGCCCAGGTTCGAGGAGGGTTCGAGCGATTCTCGACTACGAAAAACTCTGTGACTCTTAGCTGGCCGTTGTCAGCTTGCAAGAACAAAGTATTCGACTGTTCCAGCACGCCGTTGGGTGTCTGTGCGGCATCGTATACGAAGATTTCGAACGGAGCCGATCCGGTCAGGGTCCTGGTGTGATACGAGATCTTCTGGTGAACGGCAGCGACCAGATAGTGAGCCTCGGACTGGTTTTCGAAGCGGAAGCTGCCGTCCTCCATGCTTTTCGTGCGGGCCAGTTCTTGCATGGTTGGGCCGACCCGGTAGAGAACAACCTGGTCACCCGCGGAGGCCCGGTTGCGGCTGCGGTTCACGACCTTGCCCACGATGTCAGAGGCCATGGAGACGGGCGTCATCCAGAGCAGGAATGCGCCCGTGGCCAGCAACCAGCTGCGCAACGCGATTGGCGTCGTCACCATGTTTGCCCCTTCGTTTCAGGGCCATCCCCTGAGGGATGGCCCCGAATCTTATGACCACTACAGAGACCGGAGAAAATCGAGAATGGCCTGCTGGTCAGAAACCGACAGTCCGTTGAACTTCTTGATTACGGAGTTGGCTTCCGAGGCCGGATAGTCTCCGGATGCGGAGGAAGAGTGCTGCCGGATGGCCTCCAGCAGGTTGCTGGTTCTGCCATCATGCAGGAAGAAGATGCGCTGCCCGGCTCCCCAAAGAGGCGTCGTGCGGAACTCGTCCGGGCCGGCCTTGCCTTGCATGACATTGTCGGCCAACCGGTAGCCCATGTGGTGCACGAACAAATCCGAGTACAGGTTGACCGGCCGGTCCTGCAACACCGGGCTGTTCATGACCGGGGCGGTCTGCATTTGCGGCGTGTGACACAGGGAGCAACCGATCGTGCCAAATACAACTTTGCCGCGTTGCGCACTCTCGCTCGGATTCGGGTCGGGCGCCGGGCCGTCGGTGAACCGCATCATGACTTGAAACTGCATCCAGTCGGGCAGGATGTGGAGCGGATTGTCGAACCACTGGTTCCCGCTGTCGTTCGAGGCCGTGCGAGTGACGTCATTGGGCTCCGGTTTGTTCGGACCCTGGCATCCGGGATCTTCTTCGGTGGCGGTGGGGAAGACTTCGTTGGTGATCCCTACTTCGACGTTGTAGGCTTCGCCGGCAAAGATGGTGATGGACTTGTTCTGCGCCTTCCATCCGAAACGGGTGATGGTTCCGTCGTTGCCGCTGCGGTTGGGATGTCCGGTAATTCCGAACTGGGAGCGCAGCCCGGCGGTCGCGTCATGTTGCGCCAGAATTTCGCGGTCCTGGATGGACTCGATCAAACCCAATCCAAGCATTTGCAGGGGAATCCGGAAAGCCAAGTTCCCTTTGGCGTACTCGCTCTCGAAGTCCGGCTGAGTCAGAGCGCAGTTGGGAATCGTCGGATCCTTGGTGATCCCACGCACCGTCCACAACTGGTGCACTCCGCCATCCCTGGTGCCGTCAGGATTGAACTTGAAGCGTACTTCGCGGGCCGGTCCGAACTGGTTCTCGAAAGAAGGCACTACATTCTGCTTGCCGAAGCGGTGGGGAACCAGGCTGAATTGCGGGTTCTCCGCCTGCCGCGGCTTTCCGTCTCCGGGATTCGGAACGATGAAACCGCCCGATCCTCCGAGCAGCGGCTGCGCGTGACAAACAAAACATTGATCGGCATTGTGCCGGGCGCCCAAACCGTTGGAATTGGTGTGGAATTGCGGGAACATGGGGTCGAGTTCGCCCATGCCCGTCACCGGCGAACCGTCGGTCACGTCGGCGCAAGTATCACAAGTCGACTCCAACTGGCCGGCGCGAAGAATTCCCTCCTCGAACGACGCCATTTCGTTCTCGTTGATGGTTGCTCCGGTGGTCGGATTGGGGCTGATCAGGGGCGGATGCGGAATGGGAATTCCTTGCTGCTGCAATCCGCCTCCCGTATTGGAGAGCCCACCTCGTACCCCGGGATCCTTCTGGGCGAATGCCCACGTCGAAAGCAGGAGTAGAGCACACGTGACGGCTGCCTGCTGGACAGTCTTTCCGGTCTTATTCATACCGCCTCCAATTCTCTAGTGACTATGTTTTGCTGTTCGCCAGCTCGTTTCTGAGGCAAGAACCGTCGTTCCGGTGAAGTTCTGATGAACTCACCCCGTCGCTGGGCCTACCGGCGCCGTATCTGCGGGGTTTGACGCATTCCGAAGTCCCCTTAACTGACGGAAACCATTGGCTTTCTCAGCTTCGAAAGCCATGTCCCCCTTTGCCCCTTATTACCAACTGCGTAAAAACCGGTGCAAAAAGGGTCACCAAGACCCTGAGAAAGTATCTGGGCGGCCACCGGCCTCGGTTGGTTGACTCGACTTGAGGGCGAGGCTATGCTTTACGCCACCTTGTGCTCGGTGACTTGGGCGTGTGGCTCAACAACCTTCCCAACCTGTCAGCGAACTGCTGGTGCGATGGAAAGCCGGCGACCAAGGGGCGCTTGAGCAACTGGTTCCCCTGGTCTACGAAGAATTGCGCCAGATTGCGCGGAAGCACCTGCGGCGGGAACGCCCGGAGCACACCCTGCAGAGCGCGGCCCTGGTGCACGAAGCCTACCTGCGGCTGGTGGACCAGCGGCCTTTTGATACCGAAAATCGAGCCCATTTTCTAGCCGTGGCTTCGCGCCTGATGCGGCAGATTCTGGTGGACTACGCCCGCAGCCATGGCGCGGCGAAGCGCGGAGCCGATCGCAAAGTCGAACTCGATGCCTCGCTGGTGCTTCCCCAAGTGCGAAGCGCCGACGTGGTTGCATTGGACGACGCCCTGAACGGACTCGCCCAGCTCGATGAGCAGCAGGGTCGCATCGTCGAACTGCGGTTCTTCGGCGGGTTGGCAACCGAAGAGATTGCCCAGGTGCTGAACATTTCTCCGTCCACGGTAAAACGGGACTGGAACGTGGCAAAGGCCTGGCTGACCCGGGAGATGAAGAGAGGAAGCCGTGGTGACACCAGAGCAGTGGCCGAGAGTTAAGGAGATTGTCGGGGCCGCCCTGGAACTCGATCCGGCGGAACGGGACGGGTTCGTCCATGGAGCCTGTGCGCAGAACCAGGAACTGCGCGCCGAGGTTGAATCTCTGCTTGCGGCCTACGACCAGGCGGACGGACTTTCAGAACATCCGCTGGCGCTGGGGGCGGCCGAGACTCCATCCCCACTCACCAACATCGGACCTTACCGGCTGATCCGCGAACTCGGCGTCGGCGGCATGGGGCAGGTGTGGCTGGCGGAGCAGACCGAGCCGGTAAGGCGCCGCATCGCGCTGAAGTTGATCAAAGCCGGAATGTATGACGCCACTGTCATGCAGCGATTTCGAGCGGAGCGGCAGTCGTTAGCGCTCATGGACCATCCGGCCATCGCCAAAGTTTTCGACGCGGGCGCGACCCCAGCGGGTCAACCCTACTTCGCCATGGAGTACGTGGACGGCCTTGCCATCACCGACTACTGCGATCAAAGAAAGCTGGGGATTCGAGACAGGTTGAAGCTGTTTCTTCAAGTCTGTGAAGGAGTGCAACACGCCCACCAGAAAGCCATCATCCATCGCGACCTGAAGCCTTCCAACATTCTGGTGGTCGAAGTTGATGGGAAAGCGATGGCGCGCATCATCGACTTTGGCCTGGCCAAAGCGACCTCGCCCCCAGTGCCCGGGGAAACCTTTTTTACGCAGGTGGGCGCATTTCTGGGCACACCGGGTTACATGAGTCCGGAGCAGGCCGATCCGCAGATGCATGACGTCGATACTCGCAGCGACGTCTACTCGTTGGGTGTGGTGCTCTACCAGCTGCTCACCGGATTCCTCCCCTTTGACACCACCCAGTGGAAAAAGCAGCGACTGGACGAAGTGCTGCGGCAGTTGCGCGAAACCGATCCGCCGCGTCCCAGTTCCAAGGTCAGTACCAACCGGGACACATCGACACCGAAGGCGGAGATGCGGAGCACCGAACCCAGGCAACTGGTCAGCTGGTTGCGTGGGGACCTGGACTGGATCACGATGAAGGCGCTGGAAAAGGAGCGCGACCGAAGGTATGGCACGCCGCACGAACTCGCCGCCGACATTGATCGCTACCTCGAGAACCGGCCGGTGGAAGCGCGCCCCGCGAGTTCCGGGTATCGGATACGGAAGTACGCGCGCCGGCATCGAGCGGCGGTCGCCGTGGCCGCGGGAGCCCTCGCGCTATTGATGGCGTTCCTGGTGACGCAGGGTGTAGAGTTGCGGCGAATCACTCGCGAACGGGATCGGGCGGACCGCATCACTGGGTTCATGACGAATATGTTCAAGGTCTCCGACCCGGGCGAAGCGCGCGGAAACAGTGTCACGGCGCGCGAAATCCTCGATAAAGCTTCCCAGGAAATCGATGCCGGGCTGGCCAAAGACCCGGAGGCCAAGGCCCAGATGATGGGCGTGATGGGGCAGGTTTACGGGAGCCTGGGGCTTTATGGCCGTGCGCAGGAACTATTGACACTGGCGGTGGATATCCGCGGCCGGCTGCTTGGGGCCAGCCATCCGCAAACCTTGAGTTCCATGGATGCCCTGGGCTGGACCCTGAACCGCGAGGGCCGCTACACCGAAGCAGACCCGTTGCAAAGGAAAACACTTGACCTGCGCCGCCGCGTCCTCGGGCCGGAGCACCCAGACACCTTGAGGTCGGCGACCAATCTAGCAAGCACTCTGACCCAGGAAGCCCGCTACCCCGAGGCAGAGAAACTGCAACGGGAAACGCTGGATATCCAACGCCGCGTTCTCGGGCCGCAAAACCCAGATACGTTGCGATCGATGAGCAATCTGGCGAACACCTTGGCCCGCCAGGGTCGTTACCCCGAAGCAGAGAAGTTGCAACAGGAAACGCTGGATATCCAGCGCAGCCTGCTCGGGCCAGAGCATCCAGACACCTTGCGATCCATGAGCAATCTGGCGAACACCCTGGCCCGCCAAGGTCGTTACCCCGAGGCGGAGAAGTTGCAACGGGAAACGCTCGACCTGCGCCGCCGCGTTCTCGGGCCGGAGCACGCCGATACCCTGGTGGCAATGACTGACCTTGCGGTAAGTGTGAGACGGCAGGGCCGCGTCGCCGAGGCCGAGAAATTGGAGCGAGAGGCGCTCGAGATTCAGCGCCGTGTCCTCGGGCCGGAGCACCCGAGTACATTGATGACCATGAACAATCTGTCGAACACTTTGAACTTTGAAGGCCGTTATGCCGACGCCGAAACGTTGCTGCGGACAACTCTCGAGATTCAGCGTCGCGTCCTGGGGCCGGAGCACCCGGAGACTTTGCGGACCATGGTCAACCTTGCGACCAGCATGCAACATCAAGGCCGCTACGCTGACGCCGAGAAGCTGGAGCGGGAAACGCTCGACATTCGCCTCCGCGTTCTGGGGCCGGAGCACCCGGATACGGCTCTCTCCAGGTACAACCTGGCTGTCTTGGAAGAGCACATGGGCAGACGCGAGGAAGCGATTCAGCTTTTGCGAGAAGCGGCCAGCCACGGGTTGTCCGTTGGCAACAGGTTGGGCATAGAAAAGGATCCCGATTTCAAATCGCTCCACGGCGACCCGCAATTCGCCGCGCTCGTCGCCGAGATCAAAGAGCGCGCTGCTGTAGCCGCTCAAAAAACGAAATAGCTCAGCCTCGGTACAAAGACGCCGGCACGGAAGAAAAACACCCCGGTGCACAAACCCTATCCGCAGCAACCGCATCTGCTTTGACTTCCGCTCGCGGCGCGCACGGAAGCAGCAGGGGTCTGGCGCCAGACCGACTTCCAGCCGCGCGCTCAGATCGGCTTGGGTCTCCTGGTGGCCACCAACACCGCCAGTACGGTAGCGGCGCTACGCACGTTTCCCGCGATCGTTATGAGGGCATCAGACATAGACGGATGTTGCTCTGCCAGTCCTTCCAGCCGCGTGCTGACGCTGTGCAGTTGGTCCACTTCGTTCAGGATCGCTTCAATAACCATGGGGACGCACTCTTCCGACCAATGCCTAAGTTGTGGAAGGACTTCAGATGGACTGGCTTAGGTCAGAAGACCTGAACGAGGAGAAGGTGATAACCACCTCAGAATTAACTCTATCACGTTGGCCGAGGATTTACTGTTCCAAATTGGCTGATCGCCTCTACGCTTCCATCAGCAAGAGTCGCTGCCGTCTGGAGCCTCAAAATCTGCCGGGCGAGATCGCTCGAGATGACCCCGGGCCACGTGGAGTCACCACCCATGACTTCGGGCGGCATCGCGATTCCCAGGAACACACCGTGGAGACCGGGGCGTGGAGCAATTCGTCTCCGAGCGAAAGACTGCCGGGAGCATCGATTCGCATGTTAGGAACGGCTGGTTCTGGTACGTCTTAAACAAAGATTAGCCAAAGACCCGGCAAAGGTCGGCAAATCTTCGGCTTGCCGGGGTACCTGACACATTCATAAAGATGCAGTGCACGGTTTCGCCGAACACGCAGGAAGATGTGTGCCCGGCGCGCCGGGAGATACCTGGCTTTCTGTGGTCAAAACTTACTTTGCTTTCGATCGAACCGAAGGAGAGTTAATCCAAACATGAATAAGCGTTACGCAACCTTCACCATGATGGCTGCCCTGGTGCTGGCGTCGTTCAGCCTCGCCGTTTCAGCCTTTGCCCAGGACCACGACACTCTGCCCGCTCATCCTCTGTTCACCCGGCTGGCGCCGAAGCCAAGCACCGATGCCACGAAGCCCGCGGTTTCTCTGCAGACCTGGGCCGGAACCTTCACCTATAAAGGTGCGACCAATCATTTCACCATGGTGGGCACGGATCCTTCTTCTTCCAACACCACCACCACGATCCCGGTGTTCGTCGTTCCAGTCCGCCTGGGCTACAAGGGAAGCAACGGCAGCAAGACCATCTTCGATCCCAGCACCCATGTGCTCTCCAACGGACAGACGGTGATTCAGAACGTCCTGGCTTCTCCCATCTTCAACAACCTTGACTACGTTCAGGGCGGAACCGATGTGGGCAACACCCAGTACATCGACGCTTACCAGCGCGGTAACTTCTGGACTAACGTCATGACCAACACCAACTACCACGTTCTGCTGGGCACGCCCACCGTGCTGCCTACGCGTACGCTGGTGGTTCCGACGGCCGATGGATCGGTAGCGAAAGAGTTTGGCGTAACCGTGGGTCTGGCTGATATCAACTGGTTCGATACCCAGATCAACAACGTGATCAAGCACTACACGCAGATTCAACCCAACGCCCTGGTCATCTTCGTGACCTACGATGCTTACTTGACGTCGGGAGGATGCTGCATCGGCGGTTACCACAGCGCGACCGGCGCCCAGACCTATTCTCACTTCACCTACATCGACGTCCCGGGCGTTTTCTCGCAGGACGTTTCCGCTCTCTCGCACGAAATCGGCGAGTGGATGGACGATCCGCTCATCAACAACACTCAGGGCGCTTGCGGTGGATTGCTCGAAAACGGCGACCCGCTCGAAGGCGAAGCCAACTACGGCGGCTATCCCTACGTGCTGGGCGGATTCACCTACAACCTGCAAGACCTGGTGTTCCTGCAGTACTTCGGTCAGACGCCTTCAACCTCGGTCAACGGCTGGTCGACTTTCCAGGGAACGACCCTGTCAGTTTGCCAGAACGGCCAGTAGTTGCCGGATGGTCGCAGTACCAGGCCCGCTCCATTCGGAGCGGGCTTTTTTGTTGTGTGATTCTTGCTTACGCTATTTCGGCGGGCGGCGTCCTAGCCTGCATTCTTCGCAAGCGTGGGAGGAAATTCTGCCGACACCGACGTGGAAAAAGACAGGTCGGCAAGCCAGCGCTTTGAAAATAGACCCGGTTAGTCCGTGGAGGTGCGGACGGTGTGCCTTCCACCCCCGGGGCCGGGTGGATGCCGGGGGCACACCGGAATCGGTCCCGACTTGCCTATTTCGCGATCACGCCGCAGGCGATGCGATCGCCGGAGTTGCCGGAAGGATCGGTGCGCATATCGTCGGCCTTGGCGTGCACCACGATCGACGTACCGCCATTGCTGAACAGCGAGTGGCTGTCACTGCCCAGGTTGACGTCTTTATTATAGAGATCCACCGCGGCTTCGCCCTTGGCGTTCACGCTGAAGTTAGCCATGTCGCCGGCATGATGGCCATCGGGATTCTGCAGCCCGTGCTGTTTTCCATCGGGATTGAAATGAGGACCGGCCGACTTGAAATCCGGGCCCTCACACTTTGCCACCTGATGAAAGTGGACAGCATGCTCCCCCGGGGGCATGTGATCAAGCGTGAGTTTGAGGTGCACACCTGGTCCTGCGGCCTTGATCATGGCCCAGCCAACCGTCTTTCCGGCGGGGTCTTTAATGGCGACCTTGACATTGTCTTTTGCCAGGCTGAATGCAGACAGCATCAGGATGGCGGCCGGCAGCACGAGGGGAAGCAGAATGCGTCTCATACCCTCTATTATAGCCAACTGGCCATGCCAGGTGGTGGTTCCTCTCTTGAGTCATTCCTCTTTTCAGGGTGACGTAAAAGGCGCTATTCCCGGAGCGCAGGTCCTTCCCGCAGGAAAAGCCCCGCCTGCGCCCAACCGGCGAAACCTGGATTTCGTGTTCGTCCCCTCTGGCTCTGGGAAATCGTTTAAAAGTGCGGCGCAGCCCGCAATTCGAGCAACAAACCCAAGGCGGAAAGCGCCTTCCGGTTACCTTGGTCGCTTCACTTCCCGGGCTTCTCCAGGATGTCGCACCCAAGCGATAATCACCCGAGCCCATGGACCGTTCCAGCAAAGCCGCCGCCATTTTCCTCTCGCTTTTTTCCTTGCCGTTCTGCGGATTCGGCTTGCTGGCCACCTCTACGGGAGTCCGCCAGATCATGGATGGCCAGTCTCCCAGGCGGGGACGCTGGTGGTCTTCGGTCTGGTGTTCAGCGTCCTCGGCTTCGGATTGCTGGCCGCGGCGGTCCTGGGGCCGCGCAAGGTCAGGCAGAGGCAGCAGCGGCAGGCGGAGAATCCCGAACAGCCCTGGCTATGGCGCGACGACTGGGCGCAGGGCCGCGCCAACGGCGAAACCAAGTCGGAGATGATCCGCGCCTGGACGTTTTCTATCCTGTGGTGCCTGGTTTCGGCGCCCATCCTGCTTGTGGTGCCAAGAGAAAAATTGCAGCAGCAGCCGGCCAGCCTGGTCGCGCTGGGATTTCCCATGATTGGCGCGGCCCTGCTGGTCTGGGCCCTGCGCGAAACGCTGCGCTGGTTCGAGTTCGGCAAGACCTACCTCGAAATGAACTCGCTGCCCTGGGCGATCGGACGTGAAGTGCGGGGCACGATTCAAACTCGATTTCCGCGGCCACCGGGCCATGGTATCCAGCTCAAACTCACCTGCGTGAACCGCATCGTAAGCGGTTCCGGCAACCACCAGAGCACCCAGGAAAAGATCCTGTGGCGCGCAGAAAAAACCGTTGCGCCTGAGCAATTGTGCCCTGGGCCTACCGGTGCCAGCATTCCCGTATGCTTCCATATTCCCGCCGATGCGCAACCCACCGATGGCACCAGCCCGCGCAATGCCATCCTCTGGAAACTGGAAGCCGATGCCGACGTGCCCGGCGTGGACTACAAAGACCTGTTCGAACTGCCGGTGTTTCGTACCAAAGACACACCCACCGAAGGGCCCCAAGACGCAATCGCGGCAAGCGAGGCTGTGCAGCCACCGGTCAGGCCCACGATATTAGTGCGGCCCGCTGCTGACGGCGGGACGGAGTTCTATTTCCCTGCGGCGCGCAATAAGAGCTTTGCCGCCGGACTCACGGCATTCGTGATGCTGTGGAGCGGATTTCTGTGGTTGATGATCGTGATGGGGGCGCCGTTCCTCTTCCCCCTCGTGTTCGGTTTGTTCGACCTGCTGTTGATCTATGGGGCTCTTCAGTTGTGGCTGGGGACTTCCAGCGTAATCATCGGTGCTGGGGAGGTGAGGGTGCGAAGCGGAATTTTAGGCGGTGGCAGCACGCAGAAAATCGCCTTCGCCGAGGTCGTCAAACTTCAGACTGCGATCACCGCTCAACAAGGCGGCGCGTCCGGCACTCCGTACTACGACATCCAACTGGTCCGCGGCAACGGCACGCAGACAACCTTAGGACGAACCATCCAGGACAAACACGAAGCGGAGTATCTTGCGGCTGAGATGCAACGCTTGATCGAACCCAACCCCCAGCCGATGTCTGCTTCCGCGGGCCGCTAGCCGCCGAATTCCATCACAGCTCTTCCACCTTCTTCTGCAGTTCCTGAGCAATCCATTTGGGATCGCGGTCAGGCTCAAAGCGGACCGGCGCTCCAATTTTCACGCGAATGGTGTGCGGCCATGCGAATCTCTTCTTCGCCTTTTTCACATCGAACAGACCGTCGATGCGCATGGGCACAATGGGAATACGAAGGTTATTTGCCAGCAGACCGATCCCGGCACGGAAAGGACGCATCTTGCCATCCTCGCTGTGGCGTCCTTCGGGAAAGACCAGCACACTGTACCCGCGATCGACCGTCTCCCCGGCAAAGGCAAAGCTCTCGCGAAAACCAGCCTCGCGGGGTAAAGGAAAAAGATTGAGCAGCTGCACGCCCAGTGACCATTTCACCAGGTCATAAGCGCGCAGCACCATGTTGCGTGTCGGCGGCGGGGTGCGCAAGGACTCCAGCGCTTCGCCTCCGGTCGCGGTTGCCAGTCGCCGGCGCAGCCGGAAAGGCAGTGCGGCCTTGATGAAACCTACATCGACATCATCGATGTGGTTCGAAATCACCAGCACCGGACCGCCCACGTCGCCCAGCTTCTCCCGGCCCTCGATCCGTGGCCAGCCCAGAACAAACACCGCGGGAAGAAGCAGAAGATGATCCGTGACCTGCCGGATCCAGGTGACGGGCCAGCGCTGCACCCAGCGCGGGTAGTGATAAATGGCGCGCAACGGGGTTTGCCCGTGTAGCATGCGCTCCACATCACCGACCGTATTGACCTCGGCAAATCGCGTCTCACTCAATTCGACCTGATAACGATCCTCCAGGGCGTTGAGCAACTCGACACGATCCAGGGAACTCAGCCCCAGGTCTGTATCCAGGTTCTGATGTGCTTCGAGCGCAGCTGGCGCCCTGCCGGTGACTCGCATGATCAGTTCGGTCAGGGGACCCGCCGGCCTCCCATCACCGCATGCTTCTCCCAGCTTCGCCTGCACTCGTTGCAGGATCAGATTCGTACGTGGTTTTTGCGTCGCAGTACGGGGAAAATCTCCGTCCGGCCACACGTACCAGGTGCGCATGCGCTGGTACTCGGCCAGTTCCTGGTTCGCCCGGCGCACTACTTCGTCTGCTCCCGCTGCGCCTTCGCGCAGAATCAGAACCGCGCATGGTTCGGCATTTCCACCGCGGGGCAACGCAATCACGGCGCAATCCCTTACTTCGGGTTGCCGACGCAGGACCGATTCCAAGTCTTCGGGATAAACATTCATTCCCGCGGGCGTGACGATGACGTCTTTCTTACGCCCCTTGAAATAGAGATTGCCGTCAGCGTCGAGTTCTCCAATGTCGCCGGTGCGGTACCAGCCCTCGTCGCTGGAGACCGGCTCGACCCGCGCCTGACTCCAATATCCGGCCGTGACCCCTCCGCCGCGCACCAGAATCTCGCCATCGTCCGCCAGCTTGACCTCGCGCCCGGCGAGCACTTTGCCGATCGATCCCTTGCCCAGCCGGAAAGGATGATTCACGCTGATGATCGAAGTGGTTTCGGTCAGGCCGTAGCCTTGCACCGCGGCATATCCCAGGCGTCCCCAGAATTCCTCGGTCGCGGCATCGAGCGCCGCGCCTCCTGAAATGAACGCCCAGAACTTCCACCCGAACTTGCGATGCACGCGGCGGAAAATCCACCAGCGCCGCAGGAAATGCTTCCTTTCCGAAGTGCGGAATCGTTTGCGAAAGTCTTCGAGGTGGCCTTCTTCCTCCAGATCACGCTCGGTCTTTTCCTTGAGCGATTGCAGCATGCGCGGCACCGCCACCAGCACTGAGATGCGCTCGCGGCGAATGGTCCGGAGCACTTCGGCCGGATTGAGCGCGTCCTGGAAGAAGACGGTCCCCGCCAGAAGTTGGGGCAGAAACATTCCCAGAAACTGTCCGAAGACGTGGCTCAGAGGCAGCAGATTCAGAAAACGGACCGGGTGCACGAATCGCTCGTATTTCAGATACTTGCCAATCTCGGTCTCGAGCGGAGCAATGTTGGCCATCACATTGGCGTGGCTGATTACGACGCCTTTCGGGTCGGCAGTCGTTCCGGAGGTGAAAACGATTTCCAGCGTGTCTTTGGGGTCAAGATTCGCGGGTGGATAAGGGGTGGAAGAATGTTTGGTCGAGATCTCCGGCAGTTGTTCCAGGAGTAAGGCGGGAATCGCGGGTTGCCTATGCTCGCGGGAACAGACTAGCAGCCGGGCGCTCACCTGCTGGTGCACTCGCAGCGCAAACTCCGTGGTGGACACGTCGTCGATGGGAACGACAATCACGCCGCGCAGGGCACATCCGAAAAAAGCCGCCACCCACTGCGCGGAGTTCGGCCCCCAAAGCAACACGCGTTCGCCCTTCGCAATGCCTCGCGCTTCCAGTTCACGGGCAAACTGAAACGCAGTCTCAGCGATCCGGCGATAGGTCCATCTCTCGGTTCGGTACCCGCGGCGCTGCACGTAGGCGCACTCCCGGCCTCGTCGCAAAAAATCGTCGAGATAATCAACCAGCAAAGGCCTCGCCATCTGTAGAGATGGTAGCGCGTCAGCGCCTTGGACGACGAAACCAGGCGTCACGGACGGGTTTGTGCCATACTCTTGCCGGACACAGAGCGGCTTTCATGCGGTCTGGCTTCAAAGCGTCCTTTCTATGGTTGGCCGTCAGCGTGGCGCTGTGCGCGCTGATCGGGTGCCCGGCTTCCTCGACGCCTGAGTCTTCCCATGCGATTGCCTCGGCTTCGTCTCAGTCTCAGTCCGCGCCCCTACACGACCTGTCGCAGGACGAAGCCGCCGGGGGCCATACGCTGAGGAAGCACGTCGCACGCAGCGACGATCAACTGCGCGAACGCCTGCAGCGGGAACATAATATTTCTGCAGCGTCCACCTACACCGATCGCGAGACGGCAGAGCGGGCCGTGGGCATTGCCCTGCAGCAGAACCAGGCGAAGCTTGAGCGCTGGCTCAACCGCGAAGGCGGACATCCCAACCTGGTCATCGACTATGACGGGGATCGCCCGGTTGGACGCACCCTGCGCCGTGGCGATGACCAGGTGCAGCCGTGTTCCCACGCCGTGGTGGTTCTGAAGTGGGATGGCGACCGCGGTTATCATGTGCTGACCACGTATCCGGAGTGTCGCTGATGCCCAAGCCGCCCGCCAGGAAATCGATGCCCCAGATCTCGCCCGGCCAATTTCCCGCGCTGCGCGAATTTCTGCGCGGCTATTTTCATGAAGATCTGGAAGACGAATACGGTTCTGCTGAAGCCGCAGCCGCAGAGTTCTGGCGGGATGCGGATGAACAACAGCGCCGGGCCGTCGCGGAAGAGTGGTCAAGCCTGCTCAGCCGGATCAGGAACCTGTCTCTGGATCAGGTGAACGAATCACTCCGGACATTGGGCAGCGCCTGGAATCTTGAAGGGCTGGTGGAAATCCAGAAGATTGCCGAGATTTTTCGGAAAGGCCCACCCGCGCGCTGACCTGGGCGGCGGACCTCCGGCCTACTGCACAATCACTTTCTGCTTCAAATCCTCGGCGGCTTGCATCACATTTTCCGGCTTGCCGAAGTCACGCCAATAGTATTCATCGGCGCGAAAGGCGACGATTTTTTCTCCCTGGGCAGCGAGACGCAGATAGGAGGTGATGATGGAGAAAGCGCCTTCCTCGTTCATCATCGCAAGCAGACGAGGAGAAATCACGTGGATGCCGGAAAAAGCCAGCGCCTGCACCTGCGGTGAGGGTCGAACCAATTCATCGCTTTCCGTCGCGCCCGGATCGCCGGCCGCAAAGCTGGAGCTGCTCGTCGAAGAGCAGATATCGAGAGGTCTCCCGGTCTTGCACCGCCAGCGTGGCGAGAGCCTGCTTTTCGGTATGAAATTGCACCATGCGCCGGAGATCAATCGTGCTGATGACATCGACGTTGTGCAAGATGAACGGCTCATCCAAACGGTCGGCTCCTCGAGGAAGAAATAGGCTGCCTTCTTCAGGCCGCCGCCGGTGTCGAGCAAGACCTCCTCGCGGGAAATTTCGATGCGCATGCCGAAGTTGTCGTTCGCCTTCAGATACTCGACAATCATGTCGGCAAAGTGATGCACATTGATGATCACCTCGCGAATCCCAAAGGCGCGCAAGCGAGAGAGCGTGATCTCCAGCAGCGTGCGGCCGGCGATTTCCACCAGCGCCTTCGGGCGATCGTCGGTGAGTGGCCGCAAGCGCGTACCGAGGCCGGCGGCCAGAATCATCGCTTTCATTTGCCCAAGCTTCTCCAGCTCACGATGCCGCACCACCACCTCCACTCCGTTCCTGCCGCGCAGATGCTTCGCCAATTGCTCCGCCAGATACACCGAGCGATGCTGGCCGCCGGTGCAGCCGAACGACACCATCAGGTTCTTGAAGCCGCGGCGCTGATAATTGCTCACGCTGGCATCCACCAGCGACATGACGCTGGCGAGAAACTGATGCACGCTCTCCTGCTGATTGAGATAATCGATCACCGGCGCGTCTTTGCCGGTGAGAGTCTTGAAGCGCTCTTCGCGTCCGGGATTCGGCAGGCTGCGCGCATCGAAAACGAAGCCGCCGCCATGTCCGGTCTCGTCCTTCGGCAGTCCGCGGTGAAATGAAAAACTGAAGATCCGCACCGTCAGATTTTCGCTGCAGTATCGGAAGCCAGGCTCTGCAGTTTCTCCGAGGCCAGCATGCTCTTGAACGGCGTCCATGCAGCGTCGGCAGCGCGATGGGCAGCTCGACGTGGTGCAGCAGCCAGCGCAAGTTCTTCAGCGCGTACGGCACGCTTTGCAGAAAATGAGCTTTGCGCTCATAGAAGCCGCGAAAGCCATAAGCGCCCAACGCCTGCATGATGCGGACATAAACGTAGGCGTAGTAGTGCTGCATGAACGCTTCGCGATCCAGCTTGATGAAACCGGCAAGCGTGTCGAGATAGTGATCGAGCAATTGCTGGCGCAGCTCCGGCGGCAGATCGGCCTTGCCATCGTACAAAAGAGAGGCGATGTCGTATTGCAGCGCGCCTTTGCGGCCGCCCTGGTAATCCAGGAAAAATGGCTGGCCGTCGCGCAACATGACGTTGCGTGATTGGAAATCGCGATAGAGAAAGTAGTCGCGGTCGGCGCTCAACAAGAACTTGGTCAGGCGGCCGAAATCGTCTTCCAGCGCTTGTTCGTTGAAGGGAATGCCGGCGAGCCGCAGAAAGTAGTACTTGAAATAGTTCAAATCCCAGGCGATGGACTGGCGATCGAAGCTGGCGCGCGGATAGCACACCTTGTAATTCAGATCGCGGCCGGCTTCGACCTGAAAGCGCGGCAACACGGCCACCACCTTGCGATAGGCTTCCACTGCCTCGGCGCAGAAATGTTCTCGCCCGCCCGATTCTTCGAGAGAAACTCAAAAAGCGTCGTGTCGCCCAGGTCTTCTTCGAGATAAGCGCCATGGCTCAGATCTTCCGCATAGATCTCCGGCACCGGCAGGCCGTGCCGGCGAAAATGCCTGGAAAATTCGAGGAAAGCGACGTTCTCTTCGCGCACGTCATACAGAATGCCGATCGCGCTGAATTCTCCGCTCGGCCAGCCGGATGATCTTGCGCCCCGAACCGCCCAGTTGGCCCTGCAGCGGCTGCACCCGCTCGACCGGTAAGTGGAAATGCTGCTCAAAAAGCTTCTTGAGAACGTCCATTCGGCTTCTACTCTCTCCCCACTCCCAGAGCGTCGGCGACGCGATTGATGTAGTTGAACCAGGACGCGATCAGCGTGATCTGCAGTATGGCCTGATCCTCGAAACCGGCCGCCCGCAGTCGTTCGTGGTCATGCTTCCCGACTTTGGTTGCGTCTTTCGTCAGCTTCACCACGTAGTCGACCATCACCCGCTCCTGGTCCGTCAGGGGGGCGGTGGTGTAGTCCTTCTCCAGAGCTGCCACCAACTCTTTGTCCAACGTCACCCTGCGCAGAAACTCTGCGTGCGAGTCGATTCAATAGACGCAGCGGTTCGTCACCGACACCATGGTTGCGATCATTTCATGGTGCCGCCGGCTCAAAGGGAGGTCGGGAGACATGAGCGCGCCGAACGTGGCAAATGCGTGGTAGAGCGCCTCCGGAATCAGGCTATGCGAAGCCACGATCTGCGACGATCCACCGTCCGGAGCCGGGTGCACCGGGGTGGCATATTCTTTGGGGTACAGCGCCTTCTCGTCCTCAATCGCCTGGCGGAGTTTGGCATCGGCCTCGGCTGTGGGAATGGTCCGGATCCAGGTCATAAAAAATGCTTGCCCTTTGCCTTGGGGTAAGTTTTACAATCTACAGCACAGTAACCATATAAGGGAATTCCTTGGTGTGCCAGTTCCAGGTTCCGCCCCGGCGGCCTTGGATTGGACGGCAGAGTCATTCGCGGCCCCCCCGCTCGGAGGATGACGTCGATGAGCATCATGGTATGGAAAATCCTGCGCCGGCTGCCCAAGCCGCTGTTGCTGGTATTGCTATTCTTCCTGCTGGCAGCGGTCGCACGCGCCTAAGACCCTTCCCACCCGGCAGTTACATCCTCCTGTGACCCCGCTCACTGCCGGGCGTTCTGTGGTCGCTGACAATGGTGAAGGCACAGGTCCGTCTGCGACTCGCGTTCTCGCGTAGCCCACGGCCAAGGAGCACTTTCATGTCACAGGACTTCATCACCATTACTGACAGCCGCACCAAGCAGACTTACACCCTCCCGATAGAAAACGGGACAATCCGGGCCATGGATCTGCGGCAGATCAAGACCGGCCCCGACGATTTCGGATTGATGACCTACGACCCGGCCTTCATGAATACGGCTTCCTGCCGCAGCGCGATCACTTTTATCGATGGCGAACGCGGCATTCTGCAGTATCGCGGCTACCCCATTGAAGTGCTGGCCGAACACTGCACTTTCCTCGAAGTGGCTTACCTCCTGCTGTTCGGCGATCTGCCCACCCAGCACGAACTCAAAGACTGGGTGGATGAGATCACTCATCACACCATGCTGCACGAAACCACCCGGAAGTTCATGGGGAACTTCCGCTACAACGCTCACCCCATGGGCATGCTGGTGAGCACCCTGGCGGCGATGTCCACCGATTTACCCGGAAGGCAAAGACATCCATGACGGCGCCAATCGTCTGCTGCAGATCAAGCGCCTGATCGCGCAAAATGCCCTTCGATCGCCGCCATGACCTACCGCCATAGCGTCGGATTCCCCTACGTCTACCCCGACAACGACCTGAGTTACGCCGAAAACTTCATGAATATGCTGTGGAAAATGGTCGAGCCCAAGTACGTGGCCAACCCGGTGATGGCGCGCGCGCTCGACATCCTATTCATCCTGCATGCCGACCATGAGCAGAACTGCAGTGCCAACGTGATGCGAGCGGTAGGCAGTTCCCATCCTGATCCCTATCTCACCGCGGCAGCGGCGGCGGCGGCGCTTGCCGGTCCGCTGCACGGTGGCGCCAACGAAGAAGTTCTGAAGATGCTCGACGAGATCGGTTCCAAGCAGAATGTCCCGGCCTACGTGAAGAGAATCAAGGAGGGTCACGGCAAACTGATGGGCTTCGGCCATCGCGTCTACAAGAACTACGATCCTCGCGCCAAAATCATCAAGTGGACGGCGGAGCGCGTCTTTGAAGTCACTGGCCGTAACCCGAAACTCGACATCGCGCTGGAGTTGGAGCGGATCGCTCTTGAGGACGACTATTTCGTCAAGCGCAAACTCTATCCCAACGTCGACTTCTACTCCGGCATCATCTACCAGGCCATGGGCTTCAAGCCGGAGATGTTCACCGTGCTGTTTGCCATCCCGCGCATGGCGGGCTGGCTGGCCCAGTGGCAGGAAATGCTGACCGATTCCGAACAGAAGATCTCGCGTCCGCGGCAGGTCTGGACCGGACATGCCACGCGCGAGTTCGTACCCTTGGCCAAGCGCAGCCCCGTCGCCGCTACGACTCGATAAGACTGTGCCAAACCGGACGGGGCCCTCGGCCCCGTCCCTGATTCCTGGATCAATCTTTTCTCAGATCAGGCCGCTTTTCACGCGATGGAGAAAATCCTCGGCATCGGTCCGGGCCTTTTCCATCTTGACCGCGTCGTTGCGGTGTTCCAGGGTGATTTCCTGCAGGACGATCTCGACCGCATCTTTCGGCTTGAACCCGCGCATGACCAGCTTGCGGGCCCGTTCGGCAAAGCTCTCTTCGCCGCCAAAGTCGGGACGCGGACCATGCTGGGCACAATTGTGCTCCTGAAATTTCGTGTGGGCGAGCCGATCATAGGCCTTTTTGGCCTCCGGGTCGGTCAGCAGCGAGGGCACAGCAAACGTCCAGCCACATTCGGAGCAGGTCCATCCGGTGAGCCGGCGATCGGAGACCCAGGAAAGCCATCTTGCCATGCGCACTTCTCTCTCGGAACGAGCAGCCCAGGGCCTGGATGTTTCCGAACCTGACGCGGGGGAGACACGGACGCAAACACCCGACAGACCTTGCAGCCAGCCTGCGGGATGCCGCGCGCGAGAGCATTCTACAGAAGTGTCCAAATTTCAGACAGTGACGCCCGAGGGTCCTTTTGTAAAGCCGGATAGCGGGTAGCCTAGCCTTCGGCGTCGATCTTACTCCTCAAATTCTGCTTGACGGAGAAGTTAGTCCTGGGCGAACATCTGTGGCTCGTTGCCGGGGCGGAATCCCCCAACCGGCCAGGTTAAGCCCCGGACCGAATCCCCCGCGAAGAATTGCTATCTGATGGAGGCCGTATGGTGTGCTGCCCGCACGAGTCCTCTTTACTCGAGCCAACTCACGAAAATTGCAACCATCGTACCCAGTTCTTTTTTGCGCTGGGGATCGCACTGGCCGTGGTGGTTGTGAATCTGACCTTAGTGGGCAGAGTTTCAGCCGCAGGCAACGAAAAAGTACTGTACTCCTTTTCAGGCGGAACGGATGGAGCCAACCCGACTGCAGGTCTGGTTCGGGACACCGCTGGCAACCTCTACGGCATAACTGATGGTGTATATGATGGCCGTTCCGACGTTGGCACCGTGTTCAAGCTCGACTCCGATGGTACAGAGACCGTTCTGCACGTGTTCACGGGCGACCCTGACGGAGCGCATCCCTACGGAGGCATGGTCGAGGACGCTGCCGGCAATCTCTACGGCACCACCCGCTTCGGCGGCAATTTCAAGCGGGGAACTGTGTTCAAAGTGGACCTGGCTGGCAACGAAACGATTCTGTATTCGTTTACCGGCGGGATAGACGGAGCAAATCCCACCGGGGGCTTGCTCTTGGACCCAGAGGGAAATCTCTATGGCACCACCACGGAGTACGGCACTTCGGGGTTGGGGAACGTGTTCAAGCTGGACACCACCGGCACGCAGACGGTGCTGCACAGCTTCACCGGCCCCGACGGGAACTACCCCAATGCCTTCTTGATCCGCGACTCGGCGGGTAATCTCTACGGCACCACGATCAATGGTGGCGTCTCGGGCTTCGGAACCGTCTTCAAACTGAACGCGAAAGGGACCTTCCAGGTGTTGTATTCCTTTGCCGGCGGAACTGACGGTGCCTACCCCAACGGAGGGTTGGTGCGGGACGCAGCCGGAAACCTCTACGGAACCACCGTGATGGGTGGCACTCTCCAAGACGCCGGAACGGTTTTCAAACTGGACACGACGGGCACCAAGACCGTGCTGTACAGCTTCCTTGGTGGCGTGGACGGAGGTTTCCCCGTCCGAAGCTTACTCCGGGACTCGGCGGGCAATCTCTACGGCACTGCCTCCGTGGGCGGGGCATCAGGCTTGGGAACGGTCTTCAAGCTGGCTCTGACGGGGAAAGAAACCGTGCTGTACAGCTTCGCAGCTGGGGCAGACGGGGTCGAGCCATACACCGACCTGATCCGGGACCCGGCGGGCAATCTCTACGGCACCACCGTCTACGGCGGTACGGGCAACTTGGGCACGGTGTTCGAAATCTCAAAACCGTAGGCGGGTGGGGGAACCCACGGGATAATCCGGCGCGGGGACAGGTGGCCCACCTTTGCCTTTTTTTCAAAGGTGGGGTGCGATCCGGTGACGAACTCGGAATTCTCTGGAGGAAAACATGAACCTACGCAGAATCGCGTCTTTATTTCTATTGCTGACTTTCTCGATTGCGGCCAGCGCAGCAGACCGGAAATTCATCGTGAGCCCGCGGGCCGCCGACACCAAGGGCTTACCCTTCAGCGATGCCGTCTTGGTGGGCAATACGCTCTACATTGCAGGCCACATTGGAGTCGACCCGAAAACAGGACTGGCTCCGGCCGACGCCGAGGCAGAAGCGCATCTGGTCATGGATGGAATCAAGAAGACAGTCGAGCAGGCGGGTTTGTCGATGGACGACGTTGTTTCCATGCAGATCTTCTGTACCGATCTGAAGCTCTACGACACGTTCAATGCCGTATACAAGAGCTATTTCCATGGCGATTTTCCGGCGCGCGCGTTCATCGGGGCCGACAAACTGCTTCGCAACGGCCACTATGAGGTGATGGGAATCGCGCTGAAACGATCACAGTAACCGGAGATTGACGTCAGGGCCGGTGGCCCACACAAGCCTGCGGTTGGCTTGTGTGGGTTCACGTCACCACTCAACCCGCTTGATTCCTGTCACCAGGTCGAAATGCCGGTCGCGACTCAACAGGGGAAGCGAATGCTGCCGGCAGAGTGCCGCGATCCAAAGATCATTGGTGGGAATCGGCTTGCACTTTCGCCTTAATTCCAGGCTGATCTCGGCGTAATGCCGGGTCGTGGGTTCCTGGATCTCCAGCACTACGCAGTCGTTGAGTAATCCCGTGAGCCAGCTCTCGTAGCTCGCGTGGTTCCGCGACTGGGCGATGCCGTGACGATATTCACCCAGCACAGTTACTGGAAGAGCCATTTGTTCCGCGCGAGCCAGAACGGCGATGAGCGCCGGATCATTGTCCGCGGCAGCGGACAGGGCGTTGGTATCGAGAATCATCGCCAGAATTCCTGATCGATTTGTTCGAACGCCTCTTCCACCCGCTTTTCAATCTGTTTTCTCTCGCCATGAAGGTGTTCCAGGGCCTATCTCTTGCCCTCCCGCCTCTTGCCCTCGATCATCACTCTTCGCAAGTCAAGGGGAGCAGCTGTTTTTAGGCATGAATCTTTCACCAGCGGGGCTTCATGCCGGCGCAGACCGCGGCCGGCGAAAATGCAACTCACGTTCTGATGAAGAAAACAGCGGCGCTGGAAAACCACCCCGTTCCATCGCGGACACGGAAGTTAAGATCCTGTTGTCTTGAACTCTTCGCGGATCTGCTGCTTGGTTTCACTTTTTGCGCACGTAATAAAGATCGTAGCCCACAGACCAGGACGCTCCGCCGTCGCTACTGATTTCGCCCATCTGGCGGACCCGTCCATCAGGAAGAGGTGTGAATGTGAGCCGAACGGGCACGGCTTTGCCGGCCCGGGGATTCTGCGTTCCCGAGAAACGCATGGCGCTGTCTTTAAATTCGCCTTCGTAGGCGGTTACTGTGCCGTTATTGGAGACCCAGAACTGCTGCCACTTATGAGTGCCGGCGTTGTAGGTGTTAAAGCTCTTCCCGCTGCCGCCCAGCGCCGCCTGCCAATTCTCAATGAGCAAACAACCATCGAGCGAAGGCTCCACCCGGCTGGATCCCTGCCGCGTACCCTGCCCATCGAACACTTCCCACTCCCCTGCCCAGAAGTCAAACTGACGGCTGGTCGGATCATGAAGGCAAGGTGTGGCGGCTTGCTTCATGTGCTCGAGGACCTGCTGGTAGCGGGGCATCGATCGCAAGCTGTTAAGGTCGGGATCTTTTTCCATCTGCGAGGCAAAGGGCGTACCAAGCTGTGCCAGCTTATCCAGCGAGTCCAACGCTGGTTCCGATTCGCCGAGCCGAGCATGCGCACAAGCCAGGTTATAGAGTGAAAATGCTGGCTGAGTCTTTAGCTGCAGAGAATGTTCGTAGGCAGTCACGGCCAATCTGGCATCGCCCGCCATCAGAGCAGCCGATCCCAACGCATACCAGGAGCCACCGTCGTTTGCATCTTTCTCCGTGACCTGCTTGTACAGCGCGACTGCTTGTTGCCAATCTTGCGACTTGGCGGCTGCTTCCGCCGCTGTCTTCTGCGCCTGTGCCATCAGCGGCAGGAACAGTATTGCAACCAACGAAGCAATAATTCTGTGTCTGCTCATCGTCTACGCCCCCATCTGCGATCAACGTCTTTAAATACGAATCCAGCTATTAGACGAATCAAAATCAGGATCCGACAACAAAGTCAAAAGGCAGCGGGCAGGAGTGCCCCGCTCTACACAGATTATTCTTTCAGCAGCCCGTCCAGAGTCTGTTCGGCTTGCTGGTGGAGGTCGGGCGGGGCGCCGTAGAGGACCTTTGCGGTTTTTCCGGAGCGGTCGAACAGGAACAGGGTGGGCACGGAGGTGATATCGCCGAAGGCCTGCGCGGTGGAGGCATCGGCGATGGCCCAGCCGAGGTCGGGACTCAACTGGCGGACAGCGGAGCGGATCTGGTCTTCGGGAGACTCGACAGCGAGAGCAACGATGGCGAGATTATCGCCGTACTTATGTTTCAGATCTCCCAGCCACTGGAGCGTAGAGCGGCACGGGGGACACCAGGTGGCCCAGAACTCGACCAGCACGGCGCGTCCCGCCAGTTGCTCAGTGGAGAGCGGGTGTCCGGCAAGATCGGTCAAAGTAAATTTGGGGAGAGCTGCGATCTCGCGGGCGGCGCCGCTGGTGGAGGCGTGCTCGCGGCTGACGACCTCTTTTTTGCCGGCGAGGATCAGGTCGATCATGCGAGTCAGATCGGTTTTGAATTTGGCCTGGTTCTCGGCGTTGCGCCACGGGGCGTAGCGTCCGGTACCTTCTTTTTCTCCGAAGTATCCGAAGTCGCGCGGGACGGCCACCAGAACATCTTCGACGAAAACCGCGGGGTAGCCCTTGACTCCGAAACGCTCGGCGAGTTCAGAGGCGCCGAAATTCTCGCTGACGAACTTCACCTGTTCCGGATACTTGGCCGCTACTTCCTGGACCAGCAAACTTGCTGGGTCGGAAATATTTCAAGTGTAGGGCCAGCGAACCAGGGTGATCGTCACCCGGTTGCCAGATGCCTTCTGCACTGGAGTCGCAGGCTTTTCCGCGGCGAAATAGGCGGGCAGGACCTGATCAACGATGATCTGGGCACTGCGCCATTCGTCAGCGCTGGGGGCGGAACCGTCGGCATGAGAGATCTGAGCCGCGGCGCGCTCGAGAAAGAGTTGCGCGATGGAATCGTCCTGGTCAGAGGCTGCGAGCTTCTTCTGCGCGGCCGCCAGAGCATCTTTCAGTGCGGATTGTTTGGCAGCATCGAGCGGTGCGGCGTCGAGCATGCTGTAACGGCGAACACCTTCCAGGTATTGATAGAGAGTCCCGGCATAAAATTTCCTGGCGTCTAATTCCTGGGCAAGCTTGATGGCGGAATTCAGGCCGATGAAGCGGGAATGGAGTTCGATGGACTTGGGAGGCTGGAACGCCGCGTTGGTTTTGTCCTGAAGTGTCTGAAGCTCAGGCGACAGCGAGCGCAGTGGGAACGAGGTGCTCTTGCGAGGAAGGGTTAAGGTTGCGCAGAACTGTGCGAATTCGGCTTCCCCTTGCGCTTCTCCTACATATAAGAGGCCGTCTTTCGGTTCGGTGGAAGTGGCGAATCCACGACCGCCCTCGAGCAGGGGCAAGGTTTTGCCCTGCGCCGCCTCGGATAGTGCCTGAAATGCTGCGGGAGCGTGGCTCCAATTCCGCTCAAGCGCTTTCTGGTCCAGAGCGGTCAGCTTCAGCCTGGCATTGTTCCATTGCGCATCGAATGCGGGAAGGCCGCCCTTTACTACTTCAGCTTTATCAGAGGCAGCGCGGCCACCTTGGAAGAGGTCAAATGCCTCGGCTAGATTTTCGAGAGCCAGATACAGGCGCCCAGCCTTGAGAGCGTCGGTGACACCCTTCAGCGATTCGCCAACCATGGAATGGATCTGCGCCAGGTCGGGATCGGTGATCGGCTTGTCCTTGAGCAATTGCTCGAGGCGCGCAGCTTCCCGCTTGATTTGTGAGGCTGGGTCCGGGGCGGCCGCGGCTGGAATCCATAACAGAGCCAGGATGTGCAGGATCAGCAGCGGCTTAAAACGGTTTTTCATAGTTCGCCGCAGTCATAGACGGGCTTTTGGGACAGAGGTTAGCCGACGGAAATAAACGCTGTCGTCCGCGCGAGATCGCAAGTTGGAGGAAGGTCAGAACCTCCCGGCATAGGGTTAAGAACCCGCGCTGCCTTCATGTACTACCTGGTAGAGCGCGGGGAAGGAGCGGAACGGCGCCCACTCGGGCCGAGCGACCAGTGCGCGAAAGCCTTCGTCATGTGCGGCGTTAAAGTCTTCGGCCGATGCCCACCGGGCCACATTGATGAAGCGGTACTGGGCATCCGGTGCCAGTGAGCGGTGGAGTTTGTGTTCCAGGTAGCCTCGCTTTTGCCGCATATAAGTGTTGACCTGTTGCCACAGCGCGAGGAACTCGTCCTCCCGTCCGGCCGGAACCTGGAAACAGTTCACCAAGGTGACAGATGCCATGAATCCCCCTTGAAGCCAGCGTTTTCGGCTTCCACGGTCGTGACTGCGATCGTAATCATAACTTACGTGCCGGGCGGGCCGGGGGAAGGTTCGACGATCGCTCGGGCAAGTGCGCGTCAGAAACGGTCAAGAGGCAGCGGGCAGGAGTGCCCGCGCTACATGGGGAGTTGTTTGGATTCCCGCTGATATGCCATCCTCTCCTTGCATATCGGAGCAGTCCACTCCTGCTGGCGAGGTGAATGATGGCGTGCAGCCCTGACATCCTGAAAAAGGTTCCGCTTTTTTCCTTGCTGGACGACGACGAAACGGCGGTTCTGGCGGGTCAAGTTGAATTGAAGACGTTTGCTCCGCGACAGCGTATTTACAAGATGGGCGAGCCTGGCGGGCAGGCTTACGTGATGGTGTCGGGCCGGGTGCGGGTTTCGACTGTAGACCAGGACCATCAGGAAGTCATCGTTGATGAACCTGCGTACGGGGAGTTCTTCGGGTTCGCGTCCATGCTGGATGGGACCGAGCATCAGACCGACGCCACGGCCTTGGAGGAGACTCTTTGCGTGGAAGTCGACCGCGAGGACATTGCCGTTCTCCTGCAGCGCAAGCCGCACGCCGGCATGGATATGCTTTCCGTACTGGGAAAGCAATTCCACGCCGCGCAACAGTTGGTGCGGGTTCGCGCCAGCCGCAATCCCAATGAAATTATCGAAGAGGAAGCCAGCATGGGAGAGCGCGTGGCCGACAGGGTCGCGGGCTTCGGCGGATCGTGGACGTTCATCACGTCGTTCCTGATGGTGCTTGTCATCTACACCGCCATCAACATCGGGTTAAAGCACAAGGCCTGGGATCCCTATCCCTTTATTCTGCTCAACCTGTTTCTCTCCATGCTGGCAGCCATCCAGGCGCCCGTCATCATGATGAGCCAGAACCGGCAAGACACGAAAGACCGGCTGCGGAGCGAACTCGATTTCGACGTCAATCGCCGGGCGGAGTCGGAGATTCAAGGGCTGGCGCGCAAGCTGAGTCTGATTGTCGACAAAATTGACGATGTGGAAGATCTGGTGCGGAAAAAGACCTCGGCATGAGGACTCGGGGGCGGCGCATTTGACAGGCCGGGGAGGCTGCGCTACCGTTACAAACCAACCGGTTGTTTGGTAAAAAGAACGGAGCTTGTCGATGCAGCGGACGGAGCGCATACGCGAACAACTGAACCAGCGGAACCTGGCGGCGATGGTGTGTTCCGAGCCGGCGGATGTGGTGTATTCGACTGGCTACCGGTCAGTGCTGGAGCAGTGGGGACTGAGCGAGCCGGTGGCAGCGGCGATTACCTTCAGCGATCCGAAAAAGCCGGTGGTGCTGGTGATTCCCGAGGCCCTGGTGGCGTTGGACGCGATGTCGCCCACGCGCGCCAGCGAGATTCGGATTTTCGATCTCACCAACTTCTGCGAGGTCATGCGGACGGCGGACCCGACCCAGCCTGCCAGTTCGATTGGGCAGGAGGCGATGCGTATCTACGGAGAAAAAGTGCGGGGCCGCTGCGAGCCGGAGATCGTCAGCGCGATCGCAGCGTGTCTCTCAGACTACGGACTGGGCGAGGCACGGATTGGGGTGGACGACCTCCGTATTGGCGCCCATCTAGCGCGCCGGCTCCCTGAGTTGGAGACGGTCGACGGCCTGGACGCCATGATGGCGGCGCGTACCATCAAGACACCGCCAGAAATGGAAGCCTTTCGGAGAGTGGGGAAAGTGGCCGACCAGAGTCTGATGGCGGGCGCTCATGCCTTGCGCGAAGGAGTGTGCTGGGATGAAGTGCAGCAGAGCGTCGTGAATACCATGACCCGGCTGGGCGCCATCCCCGTGGACGAAGGAGGGCTGCTGTTTGGAGGCGCCTTTCGGGGAGAGTTCATTCCTGAGCTGTTTCGAACCCGCTCCCATCGTGCGCTGGAAAAGGGCCAGGTGGTGATCATCGAAGTGTTGGGCAAATATGAGGATTTATGGTTCGACCTGAATCGCACGGCCACGATTGGTCCGCCCACGCCGGAATACCAGAGTCTGCACGACAAAATCCGCGACGCGTACCGCATGGTGATCGAACACCTGCGTCCGGGGGCTTGGACGGGGGACCTGGCGCGGATGGCGGCCGAAGAACTGCAGAAGAGCGGTGTGTCTGCTCCGCAGCGGCTGGTGCTGTTCGCTCACGGGGTGGGTCACGTGCCCTTTGAGATGCCGCGGCCTTATCCCGCTTACGGCCGCCCTGAGGAACAGGGCTTCCTGGTGAAAGAGAACATGGTGCTCAGCGTGGATTGCCTTTACTTTGGGGGAAACCTGGGACCCTGCCACATGGAGAACGTCTTCATCATTCACAAGGACAGGGCTGAGTCTCTGTATGCGGTGCCATTGGAACTGCTGGGACCGCGTTGAGTGTGACCGGAGGGGCGATGAGCGAAACCTACGCGATCGACCATGAAGAACTGGCTACTCTACTTGATGAAGCGGCGTGCAGAAGAGTGCTTTCGCAATACGGACCAGCGCTCGACTGGAGGGACCCCGCGGCCCTTGCCGGAACGATCTGGCCCGACGCCGTGGTGGACTACGGCTTTTTCAAAGGCAACGGAGAGGAATACGTTCGTATCTTCCTTGAAATTGAGCGGGCGGCGGTGCGTCCATTTCACCTGCTGGTGTGTGATCACATTGCGGTGCGAGGCTCACTCGCCGATGCTGAAAGTCTGGGCATCGCTTTAACCATCGAGACGGCAGCGGACGGCAAAGCCACGGCACGACAGTATTGGGGACGATACCTGGACCAGCTGCAAAAGCGCGGTAAAGAGTGGCGCATCAGCCGGAGGACGTACCTGGTGCACGGCGTGTTTGACGTCGCGACTCCGGCCCCGGGGTCTCTTTCTTTCGGGGATATTCATGTGGCGGACGAGCTGAACACCGGTCATCCGATGTACCGCAGATTCTAGAGACTCCGCGTGCAGGAACCGGAACTCGGTGCGGGAGGGTCAAGGTGACAGATCTCGAGGAGTTGGTGGAAATTGAGCGCATCAGGAAGCTGCGGATACTTTATTCGCACTACTTCGACAGCAATGATCTGGATCGTCTGGCGGAATTGTTCACCGAAGACGCAATTTGTGAGTTTGGCGTGCACGGCACCTGGCGGGGGAGAGCTGAACTGCGGAAGAATTACGAAGTGGCTCACGCCCATTGGGACAAACTGAAAAAGGGATCGTATCCGTACATGCACATCATCACCAATCACTGGGTGGAGATGACCGGGCCGGATTCGGCTGAAGGCCGATGTTATCTGGTAGACACGGTCACCGCGGAAGCCGATAGAAATCCGCTATTGCTGCTGGGGATCTATGACGACGAGTACAAGAAAGTGAATGGCGGTTGGAAAATCCACCGCACCCGCATCGATTTTGTGTGGCCCGAGCGTAGCGTGGTGGGCGGAGTGCCAGGACGGCGAGTTCCGGCGACTGTCTGAAGCCGATTGCCTGGTGGGCGAGAGTGCCCGTACGACAAAGAGCGCGCTGGCGCGCACGTTCCTACGCCGCTAAATCTACTGTTTCTATCTTCGTTCCCAACACCTTCAGAAACGCCGCGAGCCATGCGGGATGCGCGGGCCATGCAGGGGCCGTCACCAGGTTGCCATCGACGACGGCTTGGTCCATGGTGACCTCGACGTAAGTTCCACCTGCAGCAGACACATCAGGAGAGACCGCCGGATAACAACTGCAACGGCGTCCTTCGAGCACCCGGGCGGCGGCCAGCAACTGCGCCGCGTGGCAGATGGCGGCGATGGGTTTGCGCTTTTCGGAGAAGTGCCGCACCATCTCAAGCACCTTGGGATGCAATCGCAGATACTCCGGGGCGCGCCCGCCGGGAATGACGAGAGCGTCGTAGGTGTCAGCTTTTACGTCTGCAAAGGTTGCGTTGAGCGTGAAGTTGTGTCCGCGCTTTTCGCTGTAGGTCTGGTCTCCCTCGAAGTCGTGGATGGCGGTGCGTACGATCTCCCCGGCTTTTTTGCCGGGACAGACGGCGTGCACCGTGTGTCCGACCATCTGCAGGGCCTGGAACGGGACCATCACTTCGTAGTCTTCGACGTAGTCGCCAGCCAGCAGAAGAATGCGTTTTTGCGGCATGGGAATCCTCCAACCCATCTATTGTCGCAGAAACAAAAAGGGCCAGGTTGAACTGGCCCTCATTCGTTAAGTCTAGCTCGCTTAGCTCAACAGCGCTGAAGGCCGTCTCGTCCAGGTCTTGCCCAGCTTCTTCGAGGCGGCTTCCATGTCTTTCACGTAAGCATCGGCCTGGGTGAGAACGTGGTGCAGGTCATTGCCAATGCTGATGAAAGTGAAACCTTTCTCCAGAAACTCGCCCACCCGGGCGGTGCCGAACAGGAAGAGTCCGAGAATGACATTGTTCTTGCGTGCGTGGTCGACGAGTTTCTGCGTGGCCGCTCCCAACTCGGGCGATGTGTACATGTGGGGGAACTCGTATTTTTCATAAAGTCCCATGGACATACACAGATCGTTCTGGCCGAGGAAGAGGATGTCAACGCCCGGGACAGCGGCGATCTCGGCGATATTGTCGATACAAGACGCGGTTTCCACCTGCAGAGCGACGATGCCGTTGTTGTTGAAGTTGCCGGCGTAGCCGAGCAGTCCGGCCTTGTTCATGCTGCGCTGGGGGAAGTACACCGAACGGGTACCGACGCGGGGATACTTGGTGCAACTCACCGCCTGGCGCGCTTCTTCCGCCGTATTGATGTAGGGGACCAGCACGCCATCGGCGCCAAGGTCGAGAGCCTGCTGAATTCCCGGGCGATCGTCGTACCCGCCGACCCGAACCATCGATTTCGCGCCGCCGTTGGCAATCCCGCTGAGCATGGCGGACAGTTTTTCGTAGCCCATCGGTCCGTGCTGGGTGTCGACCAGCAGCCAGTCGTAGCCGCTGTGGGCCAGTTGCTCGGCGACGGTCGGACTATGCGCGTTCAAGAACAGCCCCATTTTCGGCGTGCCCTCGCGCAGTTGCTTTTTGAACTCGGCACCACTCAGCGTGGCGTCGGCCATAGTGATTTCCTCCTGAGGTTGGGTAGAATCCAAATAGTGTAACCTCTTTCCCTGTCGAGGCGGGCACGCTGTCTGGCTTGCGGATAGAATACGGCGTGCCAGTTGTGACCCTCGGTTACGCTCGCATCCAACAGTAAGGAGAATGACGGTGAGTCGAATCGCATCATTGGCGGCGGGAATTATTGCAGTGTGCGCTGCGCCAGCGCTTTGGGCCCAGCAGGGACAGGGTGGTCGCCCGAAGCCGTCGACCGACACCAGCATCCAGGATTTCAAGCGGGCGATGGCGATTCAGGCCGCGCCTGATCAAATCTCCGATTTTCAATCGCTGGCCAAGAACACCGAAGATGCCCGAAAACAAGCGCATGATTTGCAGCAGAAGGCAGCGGCTGGGACGGACGCAACGGGTTTCTACAAGCCAGCCTCCACCTTGAGAGACGCGATCGATCAAGTGCAAACCGACAGCCAGGCTTTTGTGAAGGCGTTTTCGAAGGTGCAAACGACTTTGCTCAAGGAACAAACCAAGAAGCTGGGCAAAGCTTCATCGGAAGTCAGCAGGGAAAACAAGAACCTGGACGAACAGGTGAAGCGCTCGGCGATCGATCCGCACCAACTGGCGGAGATTGCGAGCAGACTGGAGAAGGCGCTCAACGGTCTGCAAACGCAGCAGCGCAGCTTGGCGGATGAAATGGGGATTCCGTAATCGCGGAAGAACGAGAGCAAGGTGAAGTAGAGAGGCCAGTTGTCCGCTGGTGAACCATGGCCACGCCGGACTGTCAGCGTGGCCATGGTTTTCGCCGATCGCGTTCGAAAATTCGACCGCTAGTTTTTGCCATCGCCTGGAAGTTGGACCGCGGTTTCCTTTGGAGATTCAGAGACAATGCTCGGCTCGATCTTCACCGTCTCGAGAATCTTCTCCAGTTTGTCGAAAACCTTCTCGTACTCGGCTTCGGTGAGTTGACGTTTGTCGCCATTGACGGCGTTCCCCAGGCCCATCCCGAATTCGTAGCAGGTTCCGTTCTGAAAGATGTGGTAGTACTTCGAGTCGGAATCCTTGAGCGTTTCCTCGATCTGGTTGAAATCCAGCGAACCCACCTTTGCGGTAGGCTGCTGGTCGGGGTCGTCTGACATGGCGCTGGAGTCAGAAGAGGAAAACTGCGCGCACTCCAGCTCGGAAAGGTGGGGATTCACGCTGACGCTGAAGAAGGCGGAGCTGACGTTCGAACCCGGATAGGCGTTGCGTGGTAACTCGACGGCAGCGAGCGTGGTTCCGCCCGGTTGCACAAAATTCGTCTGCAGCGGCCCCAGGCCCGCCAGATCCTTCTGAGGCTCGTCCCCGGTCTTCAGGGTGTAAGTGTTGGGATAGCGGAAAGAGACTCCGTAAGTCGGGTCTGAGTAGGTGGCCATGGTCCGAATTTTAGGGTGCTTTTTCTTCCTGGCCGGTTTGCTCTGAGCCACGGTCGTGGGCATTGGCGCGGGCGTGGGCGAGACACTTGCCGGCGGCGTGGAGATATTCTGATTCGACGGGGCAACGGCGACGGCCTTCTCCGATTTGGAGCAGCCGTTGGTGCCCAACAGCAGCACTCCCAGAAACACTCCGGCCATCAGCAGGCCGGTGCAGATGGCGGTGACAGGTTTCGACCGAGGTTTTGCGGGCGAGGCATTGCGGATTTCCTTGCCTGTATCCCGTGGTGAATTTGATCCCAGATTGAGTTGCGTAAACTGTGCCATGGTGGCCTCCGGTGCTGGTTTTTCCCAGTCGCGGAGGGAAGGGGCAGGGCAGGGACCATCCGGAAAGATATTGATTCCGGGCTGGTTATTCGACGGTGCGGAGTGCGCGAGCGTGTCCCAGGGCGGACGGTGTGTTGTCAAAAACACACGCGGCTGGCGGAAAAATCACTCGCACTGGCGACGGAAACTGGCGAATTGTTGCTCGAGGTCCGCGACCTGCTTGCGAAGCTCCCGCACGTCCTCTTCGACCTGGGCGAGCCGCCCGGCGTCATGCTCCGTGACCGCAGCGGGAGCGAACGCCCGCGCTGCATCGGCCGGTTCGGTGTCGCCGGAAAACAAGTGAATGTAGCGGGCTTCTTTGGTGCCGGGCTGGCGAGGGAGCACCTTGGCCAGAGGGGACTCGCGCTGCATCAAACGCTGCAAGGTGGCTTGCACGTCGTCGAGAGTCTCGAAGCGATGCATGCGTTCGGTGCGTCCGCGCAGCTCCCCGGGAGTTTGCGCGCCGCGCAGCAGAAGCACGCACAGGACCGCGGTTTCGCCACGAGTGAAATTGAAAGCCTCCTGCAAGCGGTGTTCATACTTGGTGACGCGGCTGTCGGCGCCGCTCGCGGGTCCTGCAAGGTTGCGCTGCTGCAGACCGTCGAGCGCGTTCCGCACCGCTTCTTCATCCAGGGTCATTACGGGTTCGCGGTTGTTCTTCTGATTGCAGGCGTTGACCAGCGCATTGAGCGACAAGGGATAGTAGTCGGGAGTGGTGATGTCTTTTTCGACCAGCGCGCCCAACACCCGGGCTTCGACCGGACTCAGCAGGAGATCCACTGGCAGATTGTACAGATTTAGCGGCCCGTTTTCATTTTCGCAGCGTAGGCGTTGATGGCGTTTCGCCACTCGTCGGCGCTGCCAGCGTCGGCTTTGGCGAGGGTTTTCACCTGGTCGTTGGCTGCGGAATTGAGGGCGGTGCGTTCGTAGGCGACCGAGACACCGGTTTGACGCCCTCCGTTTTTCTTTAGCCGAATATCGATGCGCGTAACCAGCCTCTGTTCCAGCACATAGACGTATTGCACATGGCCGCCAGGAAGGTCGAAGGCGGTGTTCACCCAGAGGCTGGAGTACTCACCTTTTTGAACGAGGAACACCGCACCCTCCCGGTCCGCTGGAGGCACGGGATAGAGAAACTGCGGCTTAAACTCCGGCGCCCATTTCTGCTCCGCCCATGCGCCGAACAAGGGAGCAGCATCGGCGTAGGGCAGATCGACAGTAAAGTGGAATTCGGTGCGGGCGTGGACGAGATCGTTTTGTCCCAACTCCAGCCTGGGCACAGCGGCCAGAGCAGCGAGGACGAGAAAGTAGTGGATCATGGCTTCTCCTGCAGGTGATGGCTGTCGGTGGCGGTGAGCGTCAGGCCATAGATTTTGCGGAATTGCTCGATCTGGCGCAGGGTGTCTTTGCCGAAGGGGCACTTGCCCTCGAAGGCGTGCAGGACGATACCCTCCAGCAAGTCGCCCAGCGACAAGTCTTTCAGTTCGGCAAGAGCCTTCATGACTTTGAGAAGGTTTTTTTCCATGCGCACGCCGGTCTGGACGCGTTCCACCAGGATGGGTTGTCGTGTCATGGTACAAATGTACCATGGTAGATTTATAACGTCAACCTGGACCCTGGTTGTGGGCCTATGCCTTGGTGCGGGCCAGCGCAGCGACTTTGCCGTTGGTGGCTCTCAGGTAGTCCGCGGGGGCGAGCAGAATCTGCGTGCCGCGGACCCCGGCCGAGATCGAGATGACGTCGAACATTTCAATCGTTTCATCAACGTAAACCGGAAAATCCTTCTTTCCCGCCAGAGCCGTGACGCCTCCGCGAATATAACCGGTCAAAGCCTGCAGGTCTTTCATGGGAGAGAGTTGGATTTTGCGGTTTCCAGAAATTTCGGCCAGGGCTTTCAAGTCGAGTTCGGTGTTGCCCGGGATGACCGCCATGCAAGTGCCGTTGCGGTCTCCGTGAGCGACCAGCGTCTTGAAGACCTGTTCGGCAGGGAAGCCCGATCTTGGCCGCGACCGTTTCCGCCGCGAGGTCTTCGGGATCGACTTCGTACTGGCGCAACTGGTAGCGGATAGCGAGGCGGTCAAGCAGGCGAACGGCGTTGGTTTTCGGAGCCACGGCGAATATTCTATTCCGATAGTTCGCGAGGTTGCAGGAGTCCAGCTGCAGTTCTATAGTCTCAATCTGCGGTTGGGGAGGGTTCCCATGCTGAGAATGCTGCTGCACTGGGTGGTGAGCGCGCTGGCCATCTGGGTTGTGTCGCTTCTGGTGCCGGGATTTCACGTCAGCGGAGCCACCGCGGCCCTCATCGCCGCTGTCTTGATTGGCTTCATCAACGCGACGCTAGGTTTGTTCCTGAAGATCGTTACCTTTCCGCTCACGCTCCTGACCCTGGGGCTGTTCTGGTTGGTGGTGAACGCGCTCATGATCGAGCTGGCGTCGGCGCTGGTTCCCGGGTTTCAAGTGGCGAATTTCTTTGCGGCGTTCTGGGGCGGGATCGTGCTGAGCATTGTGAACACGCTGCTGAAATGGCTGATCCTGCCACGTCGCGCCAACAGCTGAGTGCTCTCCCACAGATAGTTTCGATATCGCGAAGGACTATAATGCGCGACGTTCTCCCAAGGAGGGGACCTGGTGCCCATCACTCGTCGGGAAGCTCTTCTGTCCACCGGAGTATTGGCCGCCGCCAAGGCTCTGCCGCTGCAAGCTGGCGCTTCGCAAGAAGCGAAGGCCGCCGCCACACCGTCCGATTCGCCTGCTGAGGTAGTCTGCATCACGGATTTCGAACCCCTTGCCAAGGAAAAGATGTCGCACCTGGCGTGGGAGTACATCAATGGGGCCTCGGCCGATGAACTCACACTGCGCTGGAACCGCGAAGCCTACCAGCGCATCCGGCTCAAGCCCAGAGTGCTGGTGGACGTTTCGCAACTCGACACCCGCGTGACCCTGTTCGGGCAAGAGCATCCGTTCCCCATCCTGCTGGCGCCCACGGCATATCACAAGTTGGTGCATCCCGAGGGAGAGGTCGCGACGGTGCGGGGAGCGGGTGCGGCCGGGGCCACCATGGTGCTGAGTTCGTTCTCGACCACGAGCGTGGAAGAAGTGACGGCTGCCGCGAAGGCTCCGGTCTGGATGCAGCTGTACGCCCAGACCGATCACGGGTTTACTCGCGACCTGGTGCAGCGCGTGGAGGCCGCCGGTTGCCGAGCCTTATGTCTGACGGTGGACTCGCCGGTGATTGGGACTCGTTACTTCGAGCAGCGGGTTCATTTTGCATTGCCGCCCGGCATGGACCGTCCCAACTTGAAAGGGCTTAAGGGAGCGAGCGGGTCTCACCGCCCGCAGGAGAAGGAAATCTACAGCAGCACTCTGGACGCCGCGTTGAACTGGAAAGATGTGGAATGGCTGCGGTCCTTCTCCAAGATACCGCTGCTTCTGAAGGGCGTGCTCAATCCCGAGGATGCGGACCGGGCGGTGAAAGAAGGAGTTTCCGGAATCATCGTTTCCAACCACGGTGGCCGCAACCTCGACACGGTCCCGGCCACGGCGGATGCCCTGCCGCTGGTTGCCGACAAAATCGCGGGACGGATCCCGATCCTGGTCGATGGCGGCATCCGCCGCGGCACCGACGTGCTCAAGGCGCTTGCCTTGGGAGCCAATGCCGTGCTGATCGGAAGACCTCAGTTGTACGGACTGGGCGCGGCAGGGGAAACCGGTGTGGCCAGGGTGGTGAACATGCTGCGCCGGGAGTTTGAGATGGCGATGGCGCAGACGGGGCGCCCCAACCTTGCCGGCATTGACCGCTCGGTCCTCTGGTCCTGAGCGGTTGGGCCTTAATCGCGAGCGCGCTTTGGGGGTTTCATCGCCTGCCAATCTTGTTCGGTCAGCGATTTCCCCAGCGCACTGAATTCTCCCGCGCCTTGTAACCATTCGCCACCGTCCATGACGACGACCTCGCCATTGATGTAGGTGCACGCGTCGCTGACCAGGAACGCCGCCAGATTGGCGAACTCTTCGACGGTGCCGAAACGGCCCAGCGGATTTCTTTCGAGCGCGAACTTCTCGAGTTCGCGCCGTGGCAGCAGGCGGGAGAATGCGCCTTCGGTGGGGACCGGCCCGGGGGCAATGGCGTTCATGCGGATGCCGCGCGGGCCCCATTCCACGGCCAGACTTCGGGTGAGGGCTTCGACTCCCGCTTTCGAAACCGCTGAGGGCACGACGTACGCGGAACCTGTCCGGGTGTAGGTGGTGGTGACGTTCAGGACCGTTGCTTTGTTTCCAGCGTCGAGCCAACGGCGTCCGCAGGCGGTGGTGACGTTGATGGTTCCCAGCAACACGATTCCGATGACCGCTTCGAAGGCGCGAGAGGAAAGCTCCTCGGTGCGCGCCAGAAAATTTCCCGCCGCGTTGTTGACCAGAATATCAAGCGGACCATCCTTCCAAATCACTTCAATCATTTCGTCGACGGTCTGAGGATTGCGAACATCACAGGGCCGCGCATGAATCGCGCCTCCCAACTCCTGGACGGCCTGCTTGAGAACTTCTTCGCGACGTCCGCAGATGTAAACCGTGGCTCCCAGGTCGAGAAAGCGGCGAGCCATGCCTTTGCCGAGACCGGTGCCGCCCCCGGTGATGAGTACGCGTTTTGCCTTCAGCAGATCTTTTTGGAACACCTGTTCCTCCTGGTGATTACATGTCGCAGGCCACACGAAACCCGTAGTCAGCATACCGAAAGTGAGGGGGAATGCTGGAGCGCGCGGCGCAGCGCGTAACTTTGACGTGATGCCGCCAGGAGCCTCCTCGCGAAGCGCGGCGGTCGCCGGCCGCTGGGCCGCGTGGATTGCGATCGGGCGACACGGCGTAGTAGTCGGCGCGATACCAGTCGCTACACCATTCGTGAACGTTCTCGCTGATGTCGTACAGACCGAATGCATTGGGCGCGCACCCGGCGACTGGCTCTGGCCCAGTTTTCCAGCGGGTCGCGTAATCAGGCAGCGATTCGGGCGGAGCGTCTCCCCAGGGGAAGAGCTTCCCTTCGACTCCCCCGCGAGCGGCGCGTTCCCACTCGGCTTCGGTGGGCAGCCGGTATTGCTGGTGCGTGGATGCGCTAAGCCACTCGCAGTACTGGGTTGCATCGAACCAGGATGCGCCGGCGACCGGCTGCTGGGGATGCTGGAAGTTAGGATCGTTCCAGAATGGCGGAGGTGCCGCTCCCGTCGCTTCGACGAAGCCGGGTACTGGGCGTTGGTCACTTGCTGTGCGGCGAGACGGAAGGCATCGACCCACACGCGGTGAACGGGACGCTCGTTATCCTGTCCGCTGTCGGAGCCCATGAAGAACCAGCCTTCGGGGATGTGGACGAGAGCTGGAGCCAGGACATCGGGTTGCGTCGGCATGGGTTCCGGGGGCATGACTCCGCTCAGGATAATGCATTCCCAGCCGAGACGGCTGTGCCTATGGGGTTTGAGGCCTGATGGAGAGCCTCGAGGCCGGCGGCGCGAGCCCCTTTCTTCTCGAACACCGGAGCGAACACGGCGAAGTCGGCGGCCTGGGATACGGCGGAGGCGACCTCGTTCTCGAAATGACGGGACACCGCCACCACCACGCGGGCGGTGGCGCCCGCGCCACGCGTGTCGGCACCACGGTTCCAGAGGGAATGCCCGTGCCGGAGAAACATCGTGGGAACGGAGATGGACGCCATCGGCGCCGACCGCGAGGGCTACGTCCGTGCGGGAGTTGAGCAGCAGCTTCTTCTCAATTCCCGGTTCTCAGCTCGCGGTTTGAGAACGCCTCAGCCACCGCCTCCACCGCTTCCGCCTTCGCCCAGGGATCGAGTTCCCGAACCGTCAGGTCTTTCTCGCGCAACTGGATGAGGTCGACGCCGTAGCGAGCGGCTACAGAGGATCTGGTTGAGGAGATGACGGCGACGAGCGGATTCGTCTCCGGGGAATTGCGTTCGATCGGTGATGTAGTAGAGCAGCAAGGGACCTCGTCAAAAATGTGCGCAATGCGGGCCTGTCGCTGAAGGGACTCTGGTCGTTTTCGAGGCCTGCGAAACTGTCGCCTGGCGACCGACGGCTTCGCCTTAAGGATTTGTCTTGGCGATTTCCGGCAATGCTTCGCCGACGCGTTTCGGCTGGGCCCCCAGGTAATATTTTGTCAGGCCATCGCGCAGGAATTCGAAGCCTTCTTCCGGGGAATCGACGATGCGGAACAAGTCCACGTCTTCGGGAGAGATGACTCCCGCGTCAGCCATAGCCTGGAAGTTGATTACACGGTTCCAATACTCGCTGCCGTAGATGACGACCAGGATTTTTTTGCCAGCTTTTGGGTCTGCGCCAGGGTCAGCATCTCGAACAGTTCATCCATGGTGCCGAAGCCGCCGGGGAAGATTACCAGCGCCTTGGAAAGGTAGGCGAACCAGAACTTGCGCATGAAGAAGTAATGAAACTCGAAATTGAGCGAAGGCGTGATATGGGGATTCGGATTCTGCTCGAAGGGCAGGTTAATGTTCAAGCCGACGGTTTTTCCGCCCGCCTCCTGCGCTCCCCGATTGGCGGCTTCCATGATGCCCGGCCCTCCGCCGGTGGTCACGACAAAGCGGTGACGCTTGGCGGGAATCTGTATCGACCACTGCGTCAGCAGGTACGCCATGCGCCGCGCGTCTTCGTAGTAGCGCGCCATGTCGACCGAAGCGATCGCGCGTTTTCTGTCAACCGCCTGCTGCTCGGCGGAAAGGTGGTTGGCCGGATCCTCGATTTTCGACAGGGTGTTCTGCGCGTGGTTGCGGCTGTGGAAACGGGCGGAGCCGAAGAACACCACTGTGTCCTGGATCTGCTCACGACGGAAGCGGGAAAGCGGCTCGCTGTACTCGGCCAGGATCCTGAGGATGCGTCCATCCGGGCTGTTGAGGAACGGTTCGTTCTGGTAGGCCAGGGGCGCAGACTTGGGCTTGTTATCACTCATGATGATGGTGTCTTTCCAGTATGAAGCTTCGTAATTTCAATATCGTCGATCTCGAGGACAGGATGGAACGCGGATCACTCCAGGCTCATTTCCCTTCGTGGTAGTGCACCGCTTCCCAGAACCCGATCCAGATATCGAGAATCCCCAGGCCACTGCAGACTCCGCGCACAAAGCCGCTGGCGAAAATCTCCCGTAACGCCGGGTATGCGAGCAGGAGGTGGTTATCGGTCCACTCCGGTCTCCAGGGCATGATGACCAACAGCACGCCCACACTGGCGCAGAGGAATACGAAAAGCAAGACCGTGATCCGGTGAAGCCACAGCGAGAGCCCGGTGTAGGGAGTGTCCTCTTCCGCTTCTGGTTGCCGGACTTGCAGGGTCGCCGCTGGCAGGCTCGAGCCCAGCGTGGTTGGAGGGATACGGGTCGGCGGCGCGTTGGGATCGGTCATGCCGCGGTCCTCAAGGTGGATGGCGGCGGGAAAGGCACAGCAGTCCTCATGCACCCCCGTGGTTGAAAGAGAAGCCCCATCGGGACATTCTACGACTTCAGGGCCTTAATGCGCTCAGCTACATCGCGATAGTCAATGTTGCTGCCGTAAACCTCCATGAAATGGTTCAGGGCGGCAGCTTTGTTGCCGGCGGATTCGTAGGAAGATCCGAGTTCGTAGTGCAACGCCATGCGAGTGTCTTGATCCAGATCAGGCAGCTTGAGAGCCTGCTCGTACCAACGAATGGCGGCTTCCGGAACGCCTTTGTCGAGGAAGCACTGAGCCAGCCAGGTATAGGTCTGCATGATCTGCGGGAAAGGATGGCCGCGGTCTACCGACTGGCATACCTTCTGCAACTCGCCAATGGCTTCGTCCAGCAAGCCCATTTCGCGGAAGGCCACGCCCAGGTTGTAGTGAGTCTCAGGATCCTCCTCGCTGCCTGCGGTGGTTTCTTCTTCGAGTTCGTGCTTCAGTTCGCCGAACATGTCGGCCAAATCCACGCCCGCGCCCGTATCGAACTTCGGTGTGGAAGCCGCTGCAGCCGGAGCTAACGGACGAACCTTCGACGGCTGGTAAGTGAACGTCGGAGAGGCAGCCGGAGCAGGAAGCGGTTCCATCGCCGGAGCGGAGGCCGCCCCGGCCGCTGCGGCAGCGGCAAAGCTGGCAGCGGGCATCGCCGGTACTTTGGGCGCCGGCTTGGCTTTCGCGACCGGCTGCGGCTCGGGTTCGGACTGGGGTACGGGTGCTTCCGGAAGGAAGGTGTCTCCTAACGAAGCTTCGAGGTCGGCTACAAACTCGCCGAGACGATGCGCAGGTTCGGGAGCGGCTTCCGCATATTCCACCGCCGCGGATTCGGTGACGGGCTCAGGTGGGACCGGTTGCACCCTGGTTTCTGGCAGGAATCCGTCGCCGAGCGAGGATTCCAGGTCATTGACAAATTCATCGAGCACGCCGGGAGCGGGCTCGGGAGCAGAGGCGACTTCGGGCTCAGGCTCCGGCCGAGGCGCAGGCTCATGGACAGGGGCCGGGGTCACATCCTCGACCGTAATTTCCTCGACGGGCTCAGGTTCGACCGGCGCCGGCGCTTGTGCCGCGGCCTCGATTTCCTGACGCATGGTGGAAAGCGTGGCCGTGTCCCGGGTGAGTTTCTGCAGCTTCGCCATGGCCTCTCGGGCCTGGTCAACCATGAAATGGGCGAGGTAGAAGCGAATTTCTTCGACCGTCTCGGCGATCGCCTGCGAGTGATCTTGTCTGATCTCCTCATGAGCCGGAACCAGTTCAACCGGCTCGACTTGGGGAGCGGGTCCGGCGGCTGGTTGCTCCGAGAGCGTGCCTTCCCATTCCGCCGAAAGATCGATTTCGCTCTCCGCAGACGCAGGCGTAACCGCAACTTCGAACTCCTCCGGCTCTGTCGCTTTGGGCGAGGCGGGCGCTGGAGCGGAAGCATGGAAGAACATCCCCGCACTTGCGGCGGCGGGAGCCGGTGGCGCTGCTTCGACCACAGCGGGTTCGGCTTCCGCGGCTACTTCCACCGGGAATTCGGGTTCGGACTCTGCCGGAAGCGGCTGCGGCAGGGTGGCTGCGGTTTCCGCCGGGGCGGGACTGGCGGACGCGCGTTCCTCATACTTGGTGGCCAGTTCCCCATAACGGGAGGCGTCTTCGGGGTGTCCCGCATCGTGGTAAATGCTTTCCAGCGTGCGGCAACAGACCGCAGCTTCGGCGAAACGCCCGGCGCGGGTATGCAATGCGGCCAGACGCTGATTCAGGCGAAGATCGCGAGCTGCCTTGGGCAGCGCCGAGAGCAGCGGGCCGAGGGCTTTCGCCGGCATGTTGTAGGAAATGAACAGCTCGGCATCCGTGAGTGCGGCGCGAACCGCCAGGGCAACCTCATCGCTATAGCGCTGATCAACGAAAGGAGCCGTGGCTTCAAGTTCATCCACCAGCACCGCACCTTCTTCCGCCGTGATCAATCGTGAGCCGCTGGTTCCTCCGCCCAGCTTCGCCAGTACCTGCTGGTAATTGTTGGCGTGGAGCTGGTTCTGCGGTTCGAGTTGGGTCAGCTTCAGGTAGTAGTCGCGGGCCTTTTCCAAGTCGCCCGACTGCACGTAGGCATGGGCCAGCAACTCATACACTTCGGTGATGTGCGTGGTCTCGCCGGCTTTATTGAACAGATCGAGCAGAATTTCGAGGGCGGCCGTGTTTTCACGGACGTGTCCGATGATGCTGTGCAGGCTGTCGAGAACCTTGGCTGAATCGGTGGCCAGCAGGCGCTCGGCATACTGCTGGTAGACGGCCAACGCGTCTTCGTAGCTGCCGTTTGCCATCAGGGCATCGACGTAGCCGAGGATCGCGCCGCTGTCGTTGTGAACGGTGAACAGCTTGGCGGCGAGAGTTCCCGCCTCCGGGAAACGCCCGGTTTGCAAGTAACCTTGCAGCAGAAGCCGCAACCCGTCAGGGTGCGAGTCGAGGTCGGCTACTTTCTCCAGATTTTGAATGGCGCCCGCAAGGTCGCCCGAGTCGAAGGAATTGCGCGCGCGCAGCAGCAGAGCGTAGCTGTTGCCGGGATCGAGCGTGAGCATGCGCTGCAGGATTTCTTCCGCTGGAGCCAGCGAACCGCGGGCGCGAAGACTCTCGGCCGCAGAGGCAAAAATCTGCCAGGCCTCGGTTTTCTTGTTCAGACGGATGTAAACCTCAGCCAGGCGCATGCGCATGGCGACGTTTTCCGGATCCATCTCGAGCGTCTTCTGGAAAATGCGGACGGCCTGCTCGAGTTCGCCGGCGCGCAGAAATTCTTCCGCCACCTGCAGGTATTGCGCGCGCGCATCATTAAACAGGCCTTGCTGGGTGTAAAGTTCAGCCAGGCGCAGCACGCTTTCGAGCGTGGACTTGAGCTTGGTGAGCTTCTTGTACATGGCGATGGCTTTGACGGTAAAGCCTTGCGCCGCGTAGGCGTCGCCCACGCTCTTGAACGCTTCGATCGCCCGATCGGTGTCGCCGAGCCGGGCGTAAAGATCGCCGACCGTATTGCTGACGGTGAGATCTTTGGGGTCAGCCTTGAGGACCTTTTCGTACTCAGCAATGGCGTTTTGCAGTTTGCCCTGCTGGACGAACTTCTCCGCGGCGCTTAGAACCTTTTGTTTGTTGAAGCCAAAACCAAACGCCATATGAGTGCGGACTCCGGCTCCGCTGCCGCCGAAGAACGCTCCTTCCTGGGAATGTTCACCTAACGGTCAAGCATCCATCGGCAATCCGCGCAAGGGCAGGATGGCCGGGTGGACAATGGTCATTGTAAGGCTGGTTACCGAGAACTGTATGGTTACTGAGGGTTACCGAAAGGGAGTGTACCGTAGGGTTACGGAAGGAATCTGGCGAAAGCCGAGGAGGCGCCCCTGCGGTTGCCCATCGCGCCAGTGTTCCACGTGGAACACATCGTCATGACGATTGGGTCTATACGATCGTGTGATGACAGCTAAGCTCCAGAAAAGATTGAGGGAACGGGATAGGTGGCATGATCCTTAACTAATTTGAAGAAACGTCTCGTCTGTCCCCCGTCTTCCCCCCCCGTATTCCCCGGGCTTGTTCGAGAATGGAGAGGAAGCGATTGCCTATGCGGCTGATGAGAAGCCGCTTGCGGTTGATCTGCCCCCAGAATCCGTTCACGGGATGATACGACAAGTTAGTTGAACTTCGTTACCCGAAACAGCAGTCGCCGGAGCTGTGGGAAAGTGGGAAACGCGTTCTTTCGCGTTTTCCAAGCTTGCCGCTTTTTGGCAAGCGTCTTTTCCAGAGCTCGTTGTTTCGCGTGCCGCATACTCGTTCGGCGTCAGGTACCCCAGGCTGCTGTGCGGACGTTCTTCGTTATATTCCGTTCTCCAGCTGGCGATCTTGCGCTTGGCATCGAACAGATTCTGAAACCAGCTCACGTTCAAACACTCTTCTCGGAACCGTGCGTGAAAGCTCTCTACACGCCCGTTCTGCGTCGGCTTCCCCGGCTGAATATGCACCAACTCGATCTGCCGTTCCACGCACCAGGCCAGGAAATGCCGGCTGGTAAACTCCGGCCCGTTATCGCAGCGGATGGAACCGGGTTGGCCCCGCTCGACCATGATCGCCTCCAGCACGCGCGTCACTCTCCGGCTGGCAAAACTCGTATCCACTTCGAGCGCCAGACACTCGCGCGTGTAGGCATCCACCACACTTAGCACTCGGATCGCCCGTCCACACTCCACCGCATCGTGCACAAAATCCAGCGCCCACTCCTGGTTCGCCGCCGTTCGCACCTGTAGCGGTTGTCCCACGCGTACGCAGTGTTTCCGCTTCTTCCGTCGAATACTCAGCCCGGCCTCCCGATACACCCGATGCACGCGCTTGTGATTCGTGTGTTCTCCGCATCGTCCCAGCAACACATGCAGCCGCCGATACCCGAAACGCGGCTTCGCTCGCGCCAATTCCACTAGACGCGTGCGCAACGGTTCATCCGTGCGCCGGCTCTGGTAGCGGTAACTCGACACCGCCATCGTCAGCACGCCGCACGCTCGTCGCTCACTGAAGGCATACTGCTCTCGCACCTGCTCCACAGTCGCCTTCAGGACTGCGAGCTCCAGCCGTTTTTTCGGATCACCCACTGCAGCGCATCTTTGTCCAGGCTCAGATCCGCCACCAGCTTCCGCAGCCGCGCGTTCTCGTCGCGCAGTTGTTTCGCCTCCTGCGCCTCACTCACATCCATCCCGCCGTACTTCGCCTTCCAGGCGTAGATCGTGTGCTTTGACACCCCCACTTCCCGCGCCACGTCTTCTGCTTTTCGTCCCGCTTCCAGTTGCTTGAGAGCCCCGATCATCTGCGCCTCTGTGTGCCTGCTCTTCGACATACCTCTTCCCCTTTCCTTCGACGAAATCATATTCAATTTCGTGCGGATTCAGGGGATCAGATCAAGAGGGCGTGGTGGTGGTCTTCAGGTTCCCCGCCGAGTCATAGACATTGACCGTGGTGTGATTGGGGTCGCCCGGCGCGCTACCCAGCGGGTCGGTTGCGGTCAGCACCTCGCCAAAGGAGTTGTAGGTGTAGTTCCAGGTGCTCCAGGTTGTGCCCGAAGTCAACGGACTGCCGGCCCGCTTCGTAACGCTGCTGACGTTGCCTGCCGAGTCGTATGTGTAGAACGTAGGCAGAGTCTGGCCGGGGTCAGACTCGAAGACGCGGTACCCAGCGGTGTTATAGAGTACCTTTTCGTTAAGCGTAGCTCCGCACGTGGCACAGCCGTAACCCGACGACAGCCATGAATGATTTCTCTGCGAGATGGTGGTGTAGTCGTAGGTGGAGAAATTGCCGCGTGAATCGTAAATGTTCGTGTAACCGGCCCCATACTGATTGACGGTAACGAGGTTCACGCCATTGGCCTGTTGCGAGGTTAGGCCGCGTCGACTCGAATCGTAGGTGTGAGCTTCGACGGTCTTTCCCATCGAATCGTTCACCTGCGAGATTAGCGTGTTACTGACCGTGGAGTTGTACTGAAAAGCGTATTGGGAATTGTCGGCGTAGGTCACGGAAGATAGACGCCCGGTGGAATCATAGATGTAGCTGGCCGCTGTCCCGGCTGTGTCGCTGATACTCGTGCACAAGCGCGGGAACTGCGCGTTTGTATAATTGAAGGTCAAGACCTGCCCCGCCGGGTCCGTCACGCTGAGGATGCGGTTTTGGTTGGCAGCGTCGAGCGCAATCGTAGTGGTGTTCCCGTTGCGGTCCACAATCGAAGTCAGATAGCCTGCGCTGTTGAAATTCTTCTTGGTTCCGTCTTTCTGCGTGATGGTTGAGATTCCCGTGCCGGAATTTACCGTGAGGGTGGTCTGGTCATCCGACGGGGCAGTGAGGGTATAGGTCCCGGTTCCGCTGTTATACAGGTAGAACAGCCTGCTCCCGTCGCCCTTCCAATACTGCACCACACCGCCGGAGAGGGCTTGAATGCGCTCCTCGAGGTTACTGGTCCAACTTTCGCCGAAAAGGCCCACCTGCTGCACCGGCAGCATCAGCGGCCACACGCTGTTCCAAGTGCGGGTCAGGCTGAGTCCGCCGCCAAGTCCGGGGATGCTGTAGTCCTGCTGAGTAATCCAGGTATCGCCGGTCGTAAAGTTGATCGGGTTACCGCCGCGGCCGCAATCGGCACACGGAGCGTCGGGTTGATTCGGGGGCGTCGCCGCCTGACCAGTGGGGTTGACCACAAAACTCGACGTTATGCCTGGGTCTTGGTAAGGGTCGGCGTAGACCTTCACCTGGGCCGTCATCGGTGACTGCGTTGTATTTGTGCCACTGAGAAGTATGGTGGACGTGGGGCCGGTTACGTAGCAAGCGTATGACCCAGCCAAATAAGCTGGGGGCAGGCAGGCTTCAAAATTCGCGCCACCGGCCGGGACTATGTATATGTCATAGGTATTTAAGCCGGGAGGCAAAGAAACTGTAACTTGCGCAATCGCGGTCTGAAGACCATCCCCGCCAATTTGTCCAGGCGAGATCGTAACCGACGTTACGCAGAAAGTCGTGTTGGGACAGCCCTGCGCAAAAGCCTTCGGTACAAATGACACTGCCACCACCATGAGCACCAACCTCACCACAGTCTTCATCTCGGCCTCTCTGGGATTGCTGCAATCTTAACGGCACGAAAATGGGAGCCGAAGCTCACGCTAGTACATGGTCCGGGGTACAGTGCGTCCTGCGAGTTAGAACCGCAGGTAGACGTACCTCGGCCCGCTTCTGGGCGAGCGCGTTCGCAGGTTTTGAACAGCGATGGGGAGGTCAAGTTAGCATCAAGGAGCACCGGAATCAATTGAGGAAATCCAAGCTTTTCTGTGGAAAGTTGAAAGCCCCCATCCTTGACACCCCTCCCCACCCCCTTTATCCTTAACTCTTGCTCCCTTGAGCGTTTACGCGTCTGTGCGTGCCTCCGCGGCCTGCGCGGTGGTGGGGGCGCGGAGAGTCCCCGATGTTCATCGAATTGAAAGAGTTAGAGCTCCACCCGGTGGATTTTCGGGAGCAGTTTGCGCCCGGGGCCATCGACCTTGGCCAGGACGTGCGCCAACTGCAGCCGCTTGCGCACCGCCGGACGCGCCCAGCTCGTCGAGGAGCATCACGGCAAGCATCAGACCGTACAGGACATACGGGTTGCCGGAGACTTATCGATCCGGGTCGAGGTGCCTTGCGCCCGCTGTCTTGAGCCGGTGGTCCAGAATTTGAAGCGCGACTTCGATCTGCTCTACCGTCCGCAGGGCACCGATGCCGGCAAGGAAGAGCTGTCGATTACGGCAGCCGACGCCGAAATTAGTTATTATCAAGGGGAAGGGTTGCTGCTGGAAGATGTCTTGCGCGAACAGGTTCTGCTCGCGCTTCCCCTGAAAGCCCTGTGCCGCGACGATTGCAAGGGCCTTTGTATGCATTGCGGCAAGAGCATGAATGAGGAAGAATGCTCGTGCGCGGAGCCGATGGAAGATCCGCGCTGGCTGGCACTGAAAGAGATTCGCAACAAGTTAGAGCACTGAGAAATCCGGCCGCACACGGCCCGCGAGAGGAATTCCGATGCCCAATCCGAAACGACGTCACTCCCAGAAGCGCACCAGCACCCGGCGCGCGCACGATGCCTTGAAGAGCCACTCGCTCTCCGAGTGTCCCAACTGTCACGAAAAGAAGATGCCGCACCGCGCCTGCCCCAAGTGTGGGTATTACAAAGGCCGTGAAGTATTGAACGTCAAGGAAGCCAGCTAGTTCCGCTCTCACATGCCTAGCGTCATAGCTCTGGACGCGATGGGTTCCGACCGCGCGCCGAAGCCTGAAATCGAAGGCGCCATTCAGGCCGCCCGGCAGTACGGCGTGCGCGTCCTGCTGGTTGGACGCGGCGAAGTCATCCAGGCGGAACTGGATCGTCATCCTTCCGCCGCCGGCCTGCCGCTCGAAATCGTGCAAGCCTCGGAAGTCATCTCCATGGACGACAAGGCGGTGCAGGCGGTGCGCTCGAAGCGCGACTCGTCCATTCGCGTGGGACTGCGCCTGGTGCGCGAAGCCAAAGCCGCCGGGTTCGTCACCGCCGGCAACACCGGAGCCGCCATGGCGACGGCCAAGATGGTGCTGGGCGCGATTCCCGGCGTCGATCGTCCCGCACTGGCAGCAACTTTCCCCACGGCCTCCGGAGCGGCCGCCACGCTGCTCGATGTCGGCGCCAATGTCGACTGTAAACCCGAGAATCTGGTGCAGTTCGCGGTGATGGGCGAAATTTATGTGCGCTCCATGTTTGGCACCAGGCGTCCGCGGGTGGGATTGCTCTCGATTGGCGAAGAAGAATCCAAGGGCAACGAACTGACTCGCGAGTCGTTTAAGCTGCTGCGACAGCTTCCGCTGAATTTTATCGGCAATGTCGAAGGCCGCGACCTGTACACCGGCATCGTGGATGTCATTGTGGCGGACGGGTTTGTGGGCAACGTGGCGCTGAAAAGCTCAGAAGGCGTGGCCAACCTGGTGCGCGCGGTGTTGAAAGAAAGTTTGCGCGCAACCATTACCCGGCAGGTAGGCGCATTGTTGTCGCGCAGCGCTTTCGCGGATTTCAAGAAACGCCTCGATCACACCGAATACGGCGGCGCGCCGCTGCTCGGCGTGAAAGGCGTTTGTTTTATTACCCACGGATCCTCGAACGCGAACGCCATCAAGAACGCCCTGCGGGTAGCCGCGGAATTCGCCGAGCATAAGATCAACGACGTGATCGCCAGGGAGTTAGGCACGGCGCGCGCCGTGGCCATGAGCACCTGATTTTGTATTTGACATCATCCTGGGCCCGGCAGGGCGAAGGATCTGGCGCGGAGGGTTGGGCTGCACGCAAGATCCCTCAGCCGGCAAAGGACGCCGGCTTTCGGGATGACGTCATCAAAATAGAAACTAACTTTCAATCTATGACAACGACAATCGCATTTCTCTTTCCCGGCCAGGGATCGCAGGCCGTGGCCATGGGCAAGGAACTGGCGGAGCGCTACCCGGTGGCGGAACAGACGTTTGCCGAAGCCGACGAGGCGCTGGGCTACAAGCTTTCGCAGGTCTGCTTCGAAGGTCCCGAAGACCAACTTCGTCTGACCGAGATCACCCAGCCGGCGATTTTGACCGCGTCCGTCGCCGCCTGGCGCGTGCTCGAAGAAAAAGGGTTCAGGCCCAATTTCGTCGCCGGACACAGCCTTGGGCGAATATTCCGCGCAGGTTGCCGCCGGGACGCTGGACTTTGCCGATGCCGTCCGCACCGTCCGCAACCGCGGCCAGTACATGCAGGAAGCCGTGCCGGTGGGAGTAGGGGCGATGGCGGCGATCCTGGGCATGGAGGCGGAAAAAGTCGCGCAGGTCTGCAAAGACGCCGCCCACGGCGAAGTCTGTGAACCCGCCAACCTCAACTCTCCCGAACAGATTGTGATTTCCGGAAACACCGCCGCCGTCGAGCGTGCCACGAAACTCGCCGACGAACGCGGAGCCAAGCGCGCCAAGTTGCTTCCGGTCAGCGCTCCTTTCCATTGTTCGCTGATGAAGCCTGCGCAAGACCGCCTGGCCGGGGACCTGAAGGCTCTGGCCTTTCAACCGCCCGCGGTTCCCGTAGTCTGCAATGTGGATGCGGCCTTGATCAGACGATGCCGAACGCAGCCGCGATGCGCTCATCCGCCAAGTCACCGGTTCGGTGAAGTGGGAACAGTCAATGCGCCTGCTGATCGAAAAAGGGGTGCAGACCTTTGTCGAGGTGGGCCCGGGCAAGGTGCTGTGCGGCCTGATGCGCCAGATTGACCGTTCGAAGACGGCTCTCAACGTCGCGGACGAAGCCTCGCTGCAGAAAACCCTGGAGCACTTCGCGGTGAAGGCCTGAAGCTCATTTTGTCATCCTGAGCGGAGCGGCAGTCTGCGCGTAGCGCAGACCGCCGCGTAGTCGAAGGATCCCTGGCATCGCATCTTCCGTCGCGCTTTCGCTGCCTCAACTTCGACTTCGCTCAGACTGACAACGACTATAACTAATAGATAATAAACGCACAGGATCACGCAGGACGGCTTTCCGTGAGCCGGATGGCCTGCGAGTCGGTCCTGGCCTCGGCGGTCGCTCCACGGGGCTGCCAGGCCGGTTTAAATGGTATTCTACGCGATGATGTGATCGCGGTTTGCGGATCTCGGAGCTCTCGATCCAGGAATCAGTGACTTAGCTGGGAGTTGTCATTTTGGGAAATAGGACTGCGGACGCCCTGATACGAAGTCCATGGCATGTCTTTCTGTAGAGAGGCAGCTCGGCTACGTCTTGCCGGCGGCGGGGCAGATTTGTGGCGCTGCCGAGACGACTGCTGCGTCTCTACGGAAGGTCTTCAGCGAGGGATTCAATCGCGGATGGTTCGACGGGCGAAGACGTCCGTCCCGCTATTTGGACAGCCGGGGCGGCTGTCCCACCTGGGTGTTCTACTCGGTCAGCCAGCCTAGCCAGTTGCCGCACTGGATTTCGTTGGGCGAGAACGACAGGGTCTTATCGGCTTTCACCACGTAGAGGTAGGCGTGCTGGGCGCGCTGGTTCACCGTGGCCTGGACGATCACGCCACTGTCGGTCGCGAGAGAGCAATCCACGGAGTGGCTCTTGATCAGGCCCCACTCGCCACCCGGTCCCCAGTCGCGGTAAAAGTCGTTGTAGGCATACTTGGAATCCTTGGGCAGATTCTGGCGCCAGTTGGGATCGTTGAACCAGAGGCCGTAGGCGTCTTCGTATTTCTGGGCTTCGAGGGCGTCGAAGAACTTGTCGACGGCGCGGCGGTGCGGATAATTGCGCAGGTGATAGGCCGTCCACGCGCCCAGCAGGACGAGAATCACCACGGCGATGATCAAACGGCGGCGGCGGCGCTCACGGGCGGCATCGAACTGGGCGGCATCCATCAGGGTCATGACTTCCTAAGCATAATGGATTCAATCGAGAATTACGATTGTCGAAGTACGATTGACGATTGCAGCCCAACACTTCGTCCATCGAAAATTCTCACAGCGTTCTCTTGAACAGGGGAGTGGCAATGCCGAGCGTGATGATGGCGAAGATGGTCAGGTAGAGCATGTCGGGCCAGATGGGGGAGAGGCCGGTCTCCTTCAGCAACAGGGACTTGAAGCCGTGCACGGCGTAGGTGAAGGGGTCGACTTTGGCGATGGCGCGCAGCCACCAGGGGAAGGCTTCGACGGGATAGATGGCGCCGCTGGGAAAGAACAGCAGGGTGTTCAGGATGCCGAACATGGCGCGCGGCACCAGCGGGTCTTCGATGCGCACCATCAGCAGGAACATCATCGTGTTGAAGGCCACCGAGGTGAGCAGGATCATCAGCATCAGACCGAGGATGGTGCCGGGGTCGAAGATCGTGCTCACGCCCGCCAACAGAGATCCGATGACGGTGATGACGACCCCGGTGAGCACGGCCTTGATGGCGCCGGCGACGTTCAAGTCCGAAGACCAGCTCGATCTTGGTGATGGGCGTGACCAGGTAGCCTTCGTGCACGCCGCGGGCCTTGTCGTCGATATAGAGCATGCCGCCGCCGATCATCACCGAAACAAACATGGCCAGCGTGATCGAGCCCGGCAGCAGGTACTTCATGTATTCGATATAGGGATAGAGTTCGACAATCTCGAGCGCTGATCTGCTGCAGCAGGCGGGGCTGGATGGTTGGCTGGTTCAGCGCATGGGTCAGCGTCGGCGAGTTCCTGCTCGAGCGTGGAGCTCATGAAGTTGTCGGTGTTGTCGACGATGAGCGCGATCTGGGGATGATTCTGCTCGTACACGCGGCGCGAATACTGCGGCGGAATGATGACCGCGCCCTCGATCTTGCCGTTCTTCACGTCTTCGGTGGCCTGCTTTTCGTTGTCGTAATAGACGGGCACGAAGGTGCGGATGTTGGCGCGCACCGAGTCGAAGGCTTCGCGGATTTTCAGCGCCTGGGTGCCGCCGTCCTCGTCGACCACGCCCAGCGTGGCGTCACGAATCTTGCCGCCGAAGGCGTTGCCCAGCACGATCAACTGCACCAGCGGAAAGACCATGGAGGCCATCATCAGGGCCGGGGAGCGGAAGAACTTGCGCATCTCGCGCTCGACGATGGCGAGGATCTGATTCATGGCTGCATCCTCGGTCTGGGCGGCATGACGAAGCCGGTGCGCTTTCACCAGTTCATCGCGCAACTGCCGCCCGGTGTAGTGGACGAACACGTCGTCCAGCGTGGTGTTCTGCACGGAGAGCGATGTCACGGTCGACTTCGGCTTTCACCGCGGCCATCTCCACCAGTTCGGTGGTGGTCCTGGAGCCGTTGCCGGTCGAGCACGCGGTACATTCCGGCGCCTTCGTGCTGCACCGAAGTCACGTCACTGAGTCGGTGCGAGGCGTTGCTCCCAATCGGCGGCGGAGGTTTCAAACTGCACTTCGATCACGTTGGAGCCGGGCACGCTGGCCTTCAGGTCGCGGTGGCGAGTCGAGCGCGACCAGCTTGCCGTGATCGACGATGGCGATGCGGTCGCAGAGGCGGTCGGCCTCGTCCATGTAGTGCGTGGTGATCAGGATGGTGAGCTGGCGTTGCGTCTTGATCTTGGTCAGCATCTCCCAGACGGCGACGCGCGAGACGGGATCGAGGCCGGTGGTGGGCTCGTCGAGAAAGAAGATGCGCGGGCTGTGCACCAGTCCGCGGGCGATCTCGAGACGGCGGCGCATGCCTCCGGAGAGCGTCTTGGTCTGCGCCCCGCGCCACTTGGTCAGGTCGACGGCTTCGAGCAGTTCGTCGATCGCTCTGTCTTGCGCCGTTGCGCGGGACACGTCGTAGAGCTTGGCGTAGATGCTCAGGTTCTCCTCGACGGTGAGATCGAGGTCGCTGGTGAGGGCCTGCGGGATCACGCCAATGACCCGGCGCGCCGCGTCCGGCTCTCTCGCCACATCGTGGCCGGCGATGCGCGCCTAGCCGGCGGTGATCGGGATGAGCGTGGTCATCATGCGGATCAGCGTGGACTTGCCCGCGCCGTTGGGGCCGAGCAGTCCGAAGATCTCTCCTTCTTTCACGGAGAAGGAAACGTCATCGACGGCGGTGAAGTCGCCGTACTTCTTGACGATGTGATCGACTTCAATGGCATTCACCGCGGAGTTTGTGCCGTTACCGTTGCCGGATTTGAGATCCGTGATCATGGATGCTGCTCCGCCGCAGCGCTTTGCGGAGTCCCGTTCAATTGTTGGGGAGACACCAGCACCTCCGCCGTCATGCCGGGCACATAGGCTCCTTTGGGATTGTCGAGGCGAATTTTGAGCACGATGGTCTTGATGTCACGCTTCTTGCGGCTGACGTCGCGCTGGGTGGCGAAATCGGCTTCGGCGGATTTGAAAAAGACTTTGCCCTGGGTGAGGGTGCCGCCGGGCAGACGAACCCGCAGGCTGTCTCCCAGGCCAATATGATCGGCGTTGGTCTCAGGGATGGCGGCGCGCACCCAGGTATCGGTGAAATCGACGATGGTCACGATGGCCTGGCCGGCGTTAACGACTTCGCCTTCGCGGGCGGCGCGCACCGAGACGGTACCGGTCACGGGCGCGTAAATCTTGGTGTATCCCAGGCGAACCTGCGCTTCTTTCAATTGCGCTTCGGCGTTATCCAGATCGGCGCGGGTGGAGCGGACGGTGCTCCTGGCCGCCTGGGACTGGTTGACATTGGCAACCGCGGACTATGAGATCGGCCTGGGCGGCGGTCCCCTGGTCTTTCAGCGACTGCACCAGGGCCTGCTGCGCTTTCAGATTGCTTTCGGCCTGCACGCGTTCCTGATCGGAGGCGACGCCCTGCTGCGCCAGTTCAATGGTGCGGCGGCTGTCGCTCTCGGTGCGTACCAGGGTGGCTTCGGCTTGCGCCAGTTGCGCGCGCATGGATTGCAGCCTGGCCTGGGCGTTGGCGACGTTACTGGAAGTGGATCCGGAAGTCGCCTGCTCGGTGGCCTGCATCTCCTTCACCTTGTGCTGAAAGCTGTCGATGGTGGCGGCCGCCGCGCGCTCCTGCGCTTCCAGTTCCGAGGGATCGAGCACCGCGATCAGGTCTGCTTGTTTCACCGGCGTGCCTTCGTCTACGAGCAGCCTGGCGATGCGTCCCTGAATCTGCGGGCTGACGACGATCTGATTCGAATCCACGGTGCCGATGAGAATGAGATCCTTCGAACGCGGCGTGGAGAAGAAGTAGTAAGACAGCGCGATGGCGCACACCACGGAAAGAAGAATCAAGAATTTATTGCGGACGCTCACTTGGGTTCTCCTTTGCGCCCGGGTTGAGGACGCACGAACAGTGCCGCGGAAATGAAATCGAGCACCGCGGCGCGTCGCTCGGCGATTTTTTCGGGAGAGAGGGGATCGAAACCCACCACGGTTTTCATGACCGGGGCGCTAATGAAGTAAAAGACCACCAGCGCGACCATGGAAGGGATGAAGTGCAAGGGTTCGACCGGGCGAAAGACTCGGGACTCGATGCCTTCCCGAATCACCGCGCCCAGCCGGGTATAAAGCGGGAAAAAATATCGTTTGGCGACACGGTGCAGGTGGGGGGAGCCATGACCGGCGCGCATGGTTTCCATCTGCATCAGGTTGCGGATGGAATGGTGGCTGGCCACAAAATCGAAGTAGGTTCCGACATAGAGGAGAACCTTTTGCTTCGGTGGCAGGGGCTGGTCGAGGACCTTCATCATGTGCTCGCTCAGCTGGCCGAAGGCAAAGTCGATAGCTTCGCCGTAGAGGGTTTCTTTGTCTTTGAAGTAGTAATAGAGCAGGGCTTTGTTGACGTGCGCGGCGCGAGCGATGGTGTCGGTGCGGGCTCCGGCCATGCCTTGCTGGGAGAACTCGCGCAGGGCGGCTTGCAGGATGGCGGCGCGGCTTTGTTCGGGGCGTCCGCGGGAACCGAGGCGGGATTTGGCGGCAGTAGCCATGGCTTGTCCTTAATTAACCGGTTAGTTAGATTGTAAGCCGCGGCCCGGCGATGCACAACCGCTAATGTGGCTTATAATTCAGCGGCTTGGAGGTGCAGCGTGCTGCCGATCAAGACCATCCTTTGTCCTACGGATTTCAGCCCACCCTCGTTCGAGGCGGTGAAAACCGCGACCGAACTGGCGGCGCACTTCAACGCGGAGCTTTGCCTGGCCCATGTGGTGCCGACCATTCCGCTGCCCACGTCCGATCCGGTTTACGATTTCGAATTACCAGAGTACGAAAAGATGCTTCACGAAGATGCGGTGAAGAAACTGCGCGATCTGCAGGAAGAGGTGATGACTCCCGGCGTAACCGTGCGCACCGTTGTGGGACACGGACAGGCGGCGGATGAGATTGTGATTCTGGCGGAAGCGCAGCATGCGGACCTGATTGTGATTGCCACCCATGGCTCGACCGGGCTGCGGCATTTCGTGTTTGGATCGGTGGCGGAGAAAGTGGTGCGCCTGGCCCCCTGCGCGGTGCTGACACTGCGAGCGGCGGCAGCGCAGAAGGCTTCCAGCCAGAAGATGTGAAGTCGCGTTTTAAAACAGTGAGCCGTTGTTCCCGGATGCTGCGGGTTGCTCGAGAAAATGTCCCACGGAGCCAGTTCTATGCGGAAGCTTGATGTAGTGCTGTGTTTTTTCCTTCTCTGCTTGAGCGGCTGTGAAAAGCAGAAACAACCAGCGCCGGGAGACGCGGAGCTGGTAATCAGGAATGCCAGGGTTTACACGGTAGACGCGCAACGTCCGTGGGCGCAAGCGGTGGCGGTCAAGGGCGACCGTATCGTGTGGGTTGGGGACGAGACCGGAGTGTCATCACAGGTTGGCCCGGCCACGCGCGTGATCGATGCCGGCGGAAAGATGTTGCTGCCGGGGTTCATTGACAGCCATTTCCACGTGCTGCTGGGCGGAAACCCGGATGTGCTGCGTATCGTGAGCGCCAATTCACTGCAGGAAATCCAGCAGCAGGTGAGAGATTTCGCCAAGCAGCATCCCGCGCTGCCCTGGATTGAAGTCGAAGGCTGGAACTATTCCGCTTTTCCCGGCGGAACGCTGCCCACGGCAAAAGATCTGGAGGGGCTGACCGGCGGGCGTCCGGCGTTCCTGGTTGCTTATGACTATCACACCATCTGGATGAACCGGGAAGCGATGCGGGAGTTCGGCATCACCCGCAAAACCGACAAGGTCATATTCGCCGAGAAAGTGGAAAAAGACGCGAGCAGCGGCGAGCCCACGGGGATCGTCACCGGCTTTGGCAGTACTGGACTTTCGGAGGACGCTGAGGTCGAACTGCGCAAACACTTGCCGTCGCACGCGGAGGGACAGGTAGAGCGCGGCGTGCAATGGAATATGAACCAGGCTGTGAAGGCGGGAATTACCACGATTGTGGACCCGCAATCGTATCTGGAGGATCTGGATATCTACGAGCGGTTGCGGCAGCAAGGGAAGCTTCCGGCGCGGCTGCAAGTAGCGCTGTTTCACCGGCGCGGGACGACCGAAGCGACCCTGCAAAAGTTCGACGAGGCGCGCCGGAAATATGATGACGACTGGCTGCGAGTGGCGGCGGTGAAGTTGTACATCGATGACGTGATTGAGCCGCACACGGCGGCGCTGCTCGAACCCTATGCGGACCGGCCGGGGACACGCGGAGAATTGGACTATCCGCCGGATGAATTTAAAGAAGTCGTGGCGCGGCTGGACCGGATGAAGTTTCAGGTGTTTGTCCATTCGATTGGCGATCGCGGCATTCGTACGGCGCTGGATGCGATCGAGTACGCCGAGAAACAGAACGGGCCACGCGACCGGCGGGATGAGTTGATCCACATCGAATGCCTGAACGCGCAGGACATTCCGCGCTTCAAGCAGCTGGGTGTAATCGCCTGCATGCAGCCGCGGCATTGTGCGCCCGATATTACCGGGCAATGGGCGAAGGCCGTGGGGCCGCAACGGTGGAAGTATGCGTGGGCGTTCCGCAGCCTGCGCGATTCCGGGGCAACGCTCGCGTTTGCATCGGACTGGAACGTGGCCGAAATGGAGCCGCTGATCGGGATCTATACGGCCCTTACCCGAAAGGGACTCGACGGCAAGCCCGACAACGGATGGGTACCGGAGCAGACCATCGATTTAGAGACGGCCATTCGCGGGTACACCATCAACGGGGCGTACGCGAATTTTGTCGAGCAGAACCGCGGCTCCATCACCCCGGGGAAGTACGCGGACCTGGTGATGATTTCGGACGATCTGTTTCAAATGCCGGCCGACAAGATCAAAGATGCGAAAGCGGTGTGGACCATGGTTGGGGGAAAGGAAGTGTGGAAAGGGAAATAAAGACGCGAGTGGGCCAAGCGAACTGCAAGCGTTCCACCTGGATATCGGTCGCCGGGAACAGGTGGAAGGCGCCCAGGACAGCATAGACGGCTGGACGGGCGAGGAAGCCCGTCCCTCCATTAACTCTGCTAACTCTGCGCCTGCTAATACAGGCGCAGCGTCAGGCTTTTGCCTTGTTCCAGTTCCAGGCTGGCGATGTCGCGCTTTGCGGTTTCGAGCGCGCTGCGCGTGCAGGCGTGGGTCAGGATGCGGACCTGGCTTTGCGAGGCGGCGTTTTTTGCCCAGACGGCGGCGGCGCGTTCCACGGAGACTCCATTTCTCTCGAGCACATTGGTGATCGGTCCGATGGCGCTGGGGTCGGCTACCGGAAAGCGCAAGTAGTGTTTGCCGTGGCCGTTGGCGGCGACCGGGTGCAGCGTGCTGCCGGGGTTCGAGGAGAAGCCTCCCTGGTGGCAGGCGATGTCGACGATGTCACTGAGCACGGCGCTGGCGCTGGGCAGCGATCCCGCGCCTTTGCCGGAGAAGAGCATTTCGCCGACCGCGTCGCCGCGGACCAGCACGGCGTTGTTCTCGTCGCGAATGCCGGCCAGTTGGTGGGTATCGGGCAGCAGTACGGGCTCGACTTTGAGGGCGATTCCGTCACCGATCACTTCCGCCGTGGCGACATGTTTGATGACACAGCCCAACTCGCGGGCGGCCACAATATCGTCGGCGGTGATATTGCGGATTCCGCCGGTGGCGACGGCATCGGATGCCACGCGGGTGTTGAAGGCGAGTTCGGCGAGAATCTTGAGCTTCTGCGCCGCGTCGTGGCCATCCACATCGAGGGTGGGATCGGCTTCGGCGAAGCCCTGGGCTTGCGCTTCGGCCAAGGCGGCGTCGAACTCCACGCGATCGTCGGTCATGCGGGTGAGGATGTAGTTGCAGGTGCCGTTGAGAATCCCGGTCAGACTGTGAATCTGGTTCCCGACCAGCCCATTGCGCAGGGCGCGAATGATGGGAATTCCGCCACAGACGCTGGCTTCGAATCCCAAACGCACTTTCTGAATTTCGGCAGCTTTCATGAGGCTGAAGCCGTCGACGGCGAGCAGGGCCTTGTTGGCGGTGACCACGTGCTTGCCGCGGGCGAGCGAGCGCTGGATGAATCCGCGGGCGGGCTCAATGCCTCCGACCAGTTCGACCACCAGGTCGCATCCGTTGTTGATGACTTGGTCCGGAGAAGTGGTGAGTAAGTCGCGGTCGACGGAGTGGGGCCGCTCTTTGAGGGGATCGCGCACCAGGATCCTGCTGATGCTCAGTTCGACGCCGGCGCGCTGGCGAATGAGGGAGCGATGCTTGTGGACCAGTTCGACCAGACCGCCACCGACCGTGCCGCAGCCCAGTAATCCGACTTTCAGCTTCCGCGTAACCATGGTTGTAATCCTTCGTCGTCATCGGGAGCGCCTCCGGCGATGGAGGGCACCAGCAGGACCTCATCTCCGTCCTGAAAAGCGTAGGTGTTACCGCCCAGGAAGCGGATGTCCTCTTCGTTCACATAAACATTGAGGAAGCGGCGGATTTCGCCGGCTTCGTCGCGCAGATGCGGCTTCAACTCGGGGAACTGTCGATCGAGGGTCGAGAACAGTTCTCCCAGATTTGTAGCCGCGCATGTAATTCGCGCTGTGCCGGAGGTAAGCCGGCGAAGGGCTGTCGGAATTTGCACGGTCACTGTCATTTCTCATGCCTCCACGGGGACTGAAATTTCTTGTAGGGTTTCCATGTACTCATTGAACCGCGAGAGCTTGGGGGTGATTGCCGGCTCCACTGCGTAGCTGCCGGCAAAGACGTCGGTGGTTTTCAAACCGTTTCCGGTGATGCACAGCACGGTAGTCTCCTCCGCTCGAATGCGGCCTTGTTCATAGAGCCTGCGAGCCGCGCCGACGGTGACGCCGCCGGCGGTTTCGGTGAAGATGCCTTCCGTTTCGGCTAGGAGTTGGATGGACTCGACGATTTGGGCGTCTGAGACATCCTCAGCCCAGCCACCGCTGTTCGTGATTGCCTTGATGGCATAGTGTCCATCCGCAGGATTACCGATGGCCAGCGAGCGTGCAATGGTCGCCGGCCTCTGTGGTTCTATATCGGCGTTTCCGGCTTTTACTGCAGTCGAAATCGGCGAGCATCCGGTGGCTTGCGCGCCAAAGAACTTAACTGGTTTCGGATCAACCAATCCCAGCTTGATCAGCTCATCGAAGGCTTTCTTTACTTTGGTAATCAGCGAGCCCCCAGCCATGGGTACGACCACGTTGTCAGGCAGACGCCATCCCAATTGTTCGGCAATCTCAAAACCCACGGTCTTTGAGCCTTCGGCGTAGTAAGGCCGCAGGTTGACGTTAACGAATCCCCAGTTGCGCTCGTCGGCGATCTGCGAGCACAGCCGGTTGACCTGGTCGTAACTGCCTGCGATTCGCACTAACTTCGCTCCAAAGACTTGCGTTCCCAGAATCTTCGCCGGCTCTAAGTCAGCCGGAACGAAGATGACCGCTTTAAAACCTTCCCGCGCGGCCTGTGCCGCAACCGCATTGGCGAGGTTCCCGGTGGAGGAACACGCCACGGTGTCGAACCCGAAACTGCGCGCATTTGCCAGCGCCACGGCGACCACCCGGTCTTTAAAGCTGAGGGTAGGGAGACAAACCGCATCATTCTTGATGCAGAGTCTCTTAGCGCCTATTTTTGTGGCTAATTGGGGCGCGCTCAGCAGCGGCGTGAAGCCTACCGGCAGATGGGGGTGGTAATTCGCCGGGAGAGGCAGCAACTCCGCGTAGCGCCACATGTTCGATGGGCGTTGGGCAATTTGCTCGCGGGTAAGATGTAGCGCCTCATAGTCGTAACTGACTTCCAGGGGAGAAAAACAATCTTCGCAAATCGACCGGGGCACATTGCCCCAGCTTTTCTGGCATTCCCGGCACCGCAATTCGTAAGTCATCGGCCACTCGCTTTTCGAGTAGCTGAAGGACGAGTCCTCTATGCCCGGGGAATAAAAATAGGGAAAGAGGAATACGAGATGCTAAAAAAATAGCGGCACCTCGAAATTCATGTCCCCCGTTGCCGGGCGAGAGTTGACACCAGACGACCGGGATAGATGATCCCGATCCGGTTGTCGTGGCTTCACAGGGCTCGTCCCTCAGCCACTCTGCATGAAATTCGGGGTCTGCTCCGAAGAGCAAACTTGGAATGGGAGTGTACCGTGCAGATGCCCGTCCGTCAAGTGATTCAGATCCCACGCGGCCGTAACGAGCGCATGCTGGTGTATGGTGAGGGATCGGTCGATTCGGTTATCCTGCGTAAATCCAGCACATCCACATGAACGATTGGGAGCAACGCGCCGCTGAGTGGCTGCGCCGGCACGAGCGGGTTACGGCTGGCCTTGTACTGCTGTGCGGATTTCTCGTGCGCCTGTGGGCGGCGCACGGGACATTTCTGAATCCCGACGAGGCGCTGCACTTCCAGGTGGCCAACCATGTTTCATGGGCCTCGGCCTACCAGGCAAGCCTGACTACGGCGCATCCGCCGCTGCTGATTTTTGTACTTCACTGGTGGCGCGGGCTGGGGACGTCAGAGTTCCTGCTGCGGATTCCTTCGGTGATTGCGGGCACGGTGTTCTGCTGGTTCCTGTTCCGCTGGACGACGATCGTGTTTGGCCGCGCCGCGGGATGGATGGCGCTGGTATTTGCGTCGTTCTTACCTCCACTCATTGCTTTGTCGGCTGAAGTCCGGCAGTACGCGCTGCTGCTGGCGTTTTTGTCGGCGGCAATGTGGTGGCTGGAGCGCTCGTTCATGGAAGAGTCGGCCACGGAGATGCTGCTGGCGTATGTTTTTGTTCTGCTGGCGTTGTTGACGCACTATTCGGCATTTTTATTTGCCGCGGCCCTGGGGGCGTATTCGATTTTTCGGTGGATGGAGAGAAAGTATCCGGCGGGATTGAAACTAGCGTGGGGCGCGGGACAGGTTAGTGTGCTGGCAGTGGGCGGCTTCCTGTATCGCACACATCTGTCAGCGTTACATTCCGGTGCTTCGATCACCAGCCAGGAGTGGCTGTACAACTCGCTCTACCATCGCGGGCAACAGAATCTGTTTTTGTTTGTCCTGGCACGAACCTTTGGAGTGTTTCAGTTCGTCTTTGGCCAGCTGGCGGCGGGAGATGTGGCGGGCATTCTGTTTGTCGTGGGAGTTGTCTGTCTGGTTCGGGGACCGCAGGGGCTAAATCCCGACACTTCTTTAAGCGCTGGGGGCACAGCTGCAGCCGTGCCCTTCCCGAAACCCATCGACAAAACGCGGCCGGATGAGCGAACCTCTTCCCGGAGTCCTGGGCTTCGGAGTCATGGGGTTCTGGTCGTCTTTCCGTTTCTACTGACCTGCAGTGCAGCGATTGCGGGCGTGTATCCCTACGGCGGCACGCGGCACTCGGCCTTTCTGATTCCCTTTGCGATCGCGGGAGTCAGCCTGGGGATCGCCTGGTTACTGCAGCAGAACATGATTCGGGGACTGGCGATTGCCCTCGCGGTGGTCGCAGTGAGCGCGGCCTTCGGGTCTCCGCATCGACCCTACATGACGCGGCAGGATCAGAGTCTCGTCAACATGTCACGAGCGATGACTTTCCTGCGGCAGAAGCTTCCGCCCGGCAGCGTGATCGTGGTCGACTACCAGACCAGCCTGCTGCTGGGGCACTATCTCTGCGAACAAAAGCCGCCGTCGTTTGACCGCTCGATTCCCGGCTTTCTGGTATTTCGCTGCGGAGCGTATCGCGTGCTTTCGACCGGGCCGGGAACCCCCATTTTTTCCGCGGAATCTTTTCTGCACGGAAAAACCTGGAGCGTGATGCCGGAGTTAAACCTGAAGGCAGGCGATGGGTTCTGGGTGATGCAGGCAGGATGGGATATCGATCTTGCTCGCCACTTGCGAGATGCGTCTCCGCGATTCCGTGATCTCAAGGTCGAGTCGTTCGGGAGAAATATTGAGATGTTCCCGATGGCGCTCGAACCCGAGGGGCCGGTCGTTGGGGAATAGCGCATCTATCGCTGGAATCGTTCGATGAGAGCGTATAGTGAGGTCAACCTGCTACCGGGGCGCGGGTGAAAACGGATGTCGCGGCTGAGTCGATCCGGCGCATCGAGTTCGCGCATCCTGTCTTCTACAAGTCACTATATTAAAGTTATCCGAAAAATCTGCTGAAGGGGGGCTTATGGGAACGAAAACGGGTCTCATGGTCTTGGCGTTGTGCTCCGCGCTGGCGGCAGAAAATCTGGAGAAGACGCAGAAAAAAGAGCTGGAAGCCCAGGTCAGGACGATGACCGCAGAAGCCGAGGCGCTGGAAAAATCGGGTCATCTCGCGGAGGCTCGAACCAGGTATGCGGAATCGCAAGCTCTGATCGAAGTGAAAGACGTGGCCGACGCCATCAAGCATCTCGATGAACAGATCCACAAACGAGTGAAGGACGCGTTGAACGATTCGCACAAGCTTTACGACTCGCACCAATTCAAGGAAGCAGCGGCCGTGCTGGACGATGCCATGAAACTGCAATCTTCCCAGTGGTTGCTGGCCTATGATCTTGCACTTTGCTACCACCAACTCGGGGCCAGAGAGCAGGCGGTCGAATATCTGAGCAAAGCCAAGGCAGGCGCGGTGGATCCCAAGCAAAGGCAGAAGCTGTTGCAGATGATGACCTTCTTCGTGACCGGAGAAAGAGCGCCTGTTTTCAGCGGTAGTGACAGAGATCGAATCAGACGAGTCAACCTGCTTTCCGAGGACCTTGGAGTGGAAGCCTATCTCGAAGACCAAGGCGGAGGCGAAGAGGTGTCTACGGTTGCGTCGCCGGCGCCGCCCGCGGAACCGGCGCCTCTGAAGCCCAACGAGCCGCCGGCTCCGCACAGCACCGGCAATGCCAGTCACCGGTCGAGTCTGTGCGACGCATTAGCAGAGTTCAAGAACACTCTAGCCGCGAGTCCATCTGCAACATTCAATCTGGCGAATTGTGCCGAGAGTAACGGGCGAACGTCGGAGGCAATTCATCTGCTGGAGAAATATCTGGGACTGGCGCCGGACGCGCTTGATGCCAGGGAGTCGCAGTCCCGCATCGCCGATCTGAAGTCGCTCTTGTCCCTGCCTGGGCAGAATGGCCTGGAAATTCGTCGGCTGTACGCGTTGGTGTACGGCTGGTTGGCCGAGCGCCAATTTGATCGCGCGCTGAGAGATTTGAATAAGGCCGGGGATCAAGCGCCTGAGTTCGCACTTACCCAATGGAAACTGGGCCTGCTGTATGAGGCAATGGGGCAGGTCGATCAGGCCCGCAGGAATTTCACTCGCTACCAGGAATTAACCTCCGTTCAAGGAGCGAAAGACGAGGCCGCCCTGCATCTGAGCACATTGGACGCAAAACGGTCGAAGTACGACGACGAGGTAGACGCAGCGGAAGACATGGTTGGCGATTTGTTCAGCCGTTCGATGAAGCTGACCTACAAAGGATCGGAGAACCGCAGCGCGTTGCGCGTCAAGCGTGCGCGCGTGAAAAAGAAGGAGGAAAACAAGGCCAAGAACCGCGTCGGTGGTTTTGCCATCCCTTTTCCCTATGCGCAACAACAGCTGGCGCGAGCCAGTGAGCATCTTCAGGTCGCGCTTGCGCTTTTTCCCCTGGGAGCGGAAGCCAACCAATTGATGGGGCTGATCTTCCTACAGGCGAACGACGGCCGGGCCGCGATCCGAAATTTTGATGTAGTCGCCAGTCAGGGCCTGCCGGTTTCGTTTTACGCCGAAATGCGCGGCCACAAGCAGGACCAGGCAGTGAAGTGCGAGTTGACCCGGGACCGGTTGCGGTTGATTTCGCTTTCATCGTATGACAAGAAAGGGAACCCAACGCCTCCGGGCAAACCGGCGGGAGAAGATGGTTTGGGCGATCTGGTTGTAGAACCTTCCGCCGAGCGGCAACCCGGGTTCGATTCTCTCGACTTGACCTTGAGTGACGTCAAGAGAGTCGAAACCGACAAGGGGCAGCTCAAGCTGAAACTCACGCAGCAGGAAATCACGTTATCTCCGATTTACCTGCCTTCCTTCACCCCGGTTGAGGGTCCCCAAGCCCGCCGGTTTGCCAACAATTACACCCGGCTCTTTGTTCGCTACCCGGGTTTGGAGGATTCGAAACTCGGAACTGAGGGCATGAGCGGGGGAGAGAAGTTCAAGATGGGATACCAGATTGCCAATGCCAGCGTGAATATCGCGATGTCGGGGTTCACTCCGATCAGTGCGATTGGAAGCGTGCAGGACGCGATCACCATCGCTCGAACCATTCAGTCGGCGATGGCTTCGCTGAACGTGAGTTTTGCAAGTTGGGAGAAGAGTGTGGATGACCAGCAGCAACTCTTGGCCGGCAAGTCATTCAAGGCGATTCCGACTCAGCCGGTGGATCTGGAGTTCGTGCAGGAGATGAAGTAAACGAAGATCTGTCCGGATGGATCGAAAATCGCAACCCCGATGGAGGCGCAAAATGGGGAGCAAAGTCTGTGGATTACCTGACTCGCTTTCCGCACCCGGCTGTGAAGTGCCAGGTTTCGCGAACCGGCGCCTCGCAGCCGGTGTGGAGCAGCGACGGGAAGAAACGGTTCTACCTCGACGAGTGCCTGAATGGTAGATTCCGGATAGTGGATTCTGTGGTGGAAAGCACCGCGCCCGTGGTGCTGGTCATGAACTGGGATACGGAACTGAAGAAGCAGGTCGGCAGCTTACCAGTGCACCAAGTGGTCCGGATCTTCTACCAGAACGACTTCATATTTCTCGATCATCGGCATCAGGACGTTTTCCAGTTCCTCTTTCCAGAGTTTGCCTTCGTAAAACTTGGCTTTCATGGGCTCGCGGGAAGCTAGATCGGGAAAGCCACGCATGAAGAAAAAGGTGTCGGGGTCTTCGATGGAAAGAAATGGGCCCAGTATCTTCATGCCGATTTCCGCGTGCGCCGGGGTGGACTTGGTACGAAAAATCTCCAGGAACTCGGGGCGCTTGCCCGGCTTGAGTTTGTAGGTACGCATTTCGATGATCATGAAAACTCTCCGCCAGCAAGTTCGCGCGGTGGATAGCAAAGATCCATAGCCACTTACCGGTTTCCGGACATGACCAGACCCAGGGCTTTCAGGGCGGTCTGATCGGGAGTCATGTGTCCGTCACTCCTGGTGACGATGCCGAAACTGCCGCTGTAATCCCACAGGGTCCAGCCCATGCCGTGTTTTTCGAGCGCGGTGCGAACGTCGGTGAGCCAGGCGGCGCGATCGTTGGGGCCGGCGTCTTTGGGATAGACGCCAAACTCGTCGCAAATCACCGGAACATGGCGGCGCTTGGCCCACGCGGCGACCTGGCTGATTTCCATGTCGATGCGCGCGGCATTCCAGCCCTCCATGCCGTAGCGTAGAACGTAGAGACGATTGATCTCGTCGGGCACGGCGGCGGCTGATTTCTCCGCCGACTCGCGATTCGAGGGATAGGCCAGGTGCTGCACATCGTGCCAGTAATTCACCGCCCAGGTCGCTCCCTGGTGGGTGAAGACCTGGGGCTCGTAGAAGTGGAAGTTGTATATCACGTTGGCATCGGGCAGTGGTTCGAGAAAAAGCAGTTCATCGTCGGCGGAGTATCTTGCGCCGGAGGCAATGATGGTCTGCCGGGGAGCGCCCGAGCGAATGGCGGCTGCGAGTTTCAGCTGAACGCCGGCCCAGCGAAAGCGGTCCTGCATTTCGGGCTCGTTGAGGATTTCGAAGAACATCAGGCTGGGATCATTGGCGGAATAGTGTCGCGCCAGTGCGCGCCAGAAATCCGCGAACGGTTCGATGAAGTCATCGTTGGCGAGTTTCGCCTTGAAATCGCTGTCGGGATGCACGTCGAGAATGACGGCGAGCCCCTGGTCATGAATCATCTTTACCGCGGCATCGAGATAGCCCAGGTATTCGGCGAGGCAGCTGATCGGCGTGCCCGTAATTGAACATGGGCTGCGGATTCACGCTGAGACGCACGTGATCGAATCCCATGGATTTGATGAGCGCGATGTCGGGCGCGGTGATGTAGGTCTGGAAATGTTCTTTGCTGTAGCCCTTGGCATCGTAGACCTGCGCGAACCAGCCACTGACGTTGACCCCGCGGCGAAGGTGGGAAGAGTTCGGCGAGGACGTCTGTGCGGCCGCCAGCAGACCCGCGAGCAGCACAAGTGCGTACGCGGCTCGAGATACGATTGGCATCAGCTTTGAATGGGCAGCACTCGAATCCGCTTCCTGGTTGCGGCGTAGATGGCATTGCACAATGCCGGGGCCAGCGGCGGCACGGGAGGCTCACCGGCACCGCTGGGCGCCTCGCTGCTCTCAACGAAGTAGGCATCCACGACCGGGGCCTCGCTCATGCGAAGCGGAGCGTAGTCATCGAAGTTGCCTTGCACCACGCGTCCCTTGTCGATGGTGATTTGCGCGCGCAGGGCATTCGCCAAGCCATAGATGATACCGCCCTGAACCTGCTGCTCGAGGATTTTAGGATTGATGACCTGTCCGCAGTCGATGGCTCCCACCACGCGATGCAGGCGCGGCTGATCGTTCTCCATGGAGATCTCGACCACCTCCGCCATGTAGGTGCTGAAGCAGCCAAAGCAGGCGATGCCGTGATAGTGTCCGGGCGCGAGTGGCTTGCCCCATCCGGCTTTCTCGGCCGCCAGTTGCAGCACGCCGCGCATGCGGCTGGTGCGCCAGGTGGCGTCGAAATATTTGATGTCTTCGTCCTTCGAAAGAAGATGCAGGCGGTATTCGAGCGGATCTTTGTGGGCGGCTGCCGCCAGTTCGTCGATAAAGCACTCGCTGGCGAAGCCCACCTGCAGGGCGTACACGGAACGCATCCATCCCAGGGGGACCGGCGTTTCCGCCGTCACATATTCCAGCGACGCGTTGGGGAAGGAGTAGACCAGCGCGGCTTCGTCTTTCAGATCGGCGTCCACGCCGTCGGGCGCAGGCGAGCCTTTCTGTCCGTTGATGGAGCCAGCGACGAAACGGTGGGAGAAAGCCACGGGCCAGCCTTGTCCATCGAGCGCAGCACTCAACCGGTGATAGCTCGCGGGACGATAGGTGGAGAAGCGCATGTCGTCTTCGCGGGTCCACAGCACTTTGACCGGAGCGCTGGCGGCTTTCGAAACCAGGGCGGCCTCGACCGCGTAGTCATGCTCCAGGCGGCGGCCGAAGCCTCCGCCGATCAGCGTGACATTCACCTTGACCTGATCGGGGTCGAGGCCCAGGGCTTGCGCTACCGAGTCGCGGACATCCTGCGGAACCTGGGTGGGCGCCCAGAGTTCGCAACTCGATCCGCGAACGTGGGCGGTGCAGTTGCCTGGCTCGAGCGGCGCGTGCGCCATGAAGGGGACTTGATAGGCCGCTTCCACCCGGCGTCCCGCGGCTTTGGAGACGTCTCCGGTCGAATACAGGGTGGCGGCTTTGTTGCCAACCGCCTGCTTGAGCGAATCGAAGATGGCGGCGGAATTCAGATCTTTATTGGGACCGTCATCCCACGTGACATTGAGTAGGCGACGGCCTTCCATTGCGCCCCAGACGCTGTCGGCGACAACGGCCACGGCCGAGTCGCTGATTTTCCCCACATAGCCGACGCCCGAAATTTTTCGCGACTCTTTGTCATCGAAAGTCGCGACCTTACCGCCGATGGTGGGGCAGCGCGAGAGGACGGAGAACTTCATGTCGGGGAGGCGGAAGTCGATGCCGAACTCGGCCTTGCCTTCGACCTTGGCGGGCGTATCAATGCGGGCCACCGGCTTGCCGACGATTTTGTAGTCCTTCGCTTGCTTCAACGGCACATCGCTGGGAATGGGCAGGGTCGCAGCTTTGCGGGCGAGCGCGCCATAACTCAGGCTGGTGTTGCTGCCGGCGCGAAGAATCATTCCATTTTCCGCTTTGCACGCCGAGCGCGGCACGCCCCACTCCAGCGCCGCGGCCGAGATCAGCATTTCGCGGGCGGCGGCTCCCGCTTTGCGCAGGGGATCCCAGGTAGTGCGCACGCTGGCGCTGCCGCCAGTGGTCTGGTCGCCATAGAGCGTGCTGGCCCCCACTTGCTCGATGGAAATCTGTTTCCAATCGGCTTCGAGTTCTTCCGCCAGAATCATGGGCAGGGCAGTGCGCACGCCCTGTCCCATCTCGGAGCGCGGCACCAGCACGATGATCTGGTTGTCGGAGGTGATCTTCAGATAGGCATTGGGCGAGAAAGCTGGTTGGCGGTTCGAGGACGAACCGTGGGGCAGATAGAAACCGATGACCAATCCGGCGCCGGCGGCGGCACCGGCGGTCAGAAATTCACGGCGAGAGAGTGGGCTCATTGTCCACCTCCGGCGGCGCGATGGATGGCGCGGCGAATGCGGTCGTAGGTTCCGCAGCGGCACAGGTTGCCGGACATCGCTTGCGTGACCTGTTCCTCGGAGGGCTGAGGGTTCTTGGCCAGCAAGGCAGCGGCGGCCATGATCTGTCCGGTCTGGCAGTATCCGCACTGCGGAACTTCCTCGGCGATCCATGCGGTTTGCAGAACGTGAAGTCCGTTCGCCGAAAGTCCTTCGATGGTGGTGATGTTTTTCCCAGCGGCCTGCGAGACCGGGGTGGAGCAGGAGCGCACCGCAGCGCCGTCCAGGTGGACGGTGCACGCCCCGCAAAATCCCGCGCCGCAACCGAACTTGGTTCCGGTCATCTGCAGCGTGTCGCGCAGAACCCAAAGCAGCGGCGTCTCCGGGGAGACAGAGACTTTGCGCTCGCTGCCATTTACACGAAGAGTGAAATCCGCCATGGGTGCCTCAATCTTTCCGAATGAGGCCACCATGGTACCGAAAATAGCGCGAAAGTGAAATTCAAAGGGTTCTCAAACGCACTGGCCAGACTGGTTCGACCACTCCAGTTGCACGGTGTAGCTCCCCAGGGTTTTGTTTTTCCAGGCACAGATGTCGCCGATCTCACCGTTGGCGTCGTCGTACCAGCCTTCGCCGGGGACCGGGTCGGTAATGGCTTCGCACAATTCATGCGAAGTGGTGACGGTCAGCGCGGTGAAGGCATCCTGCCCGCCGGTGCAACCCGCGCAGTCGGGGAAGGGGAGCACACCATGAGACGAGGCGAGCGGATGAAACGGCTGCTTCATCTTACCGCGTTCACGCTGAATCACCAGATCGTCTTGAGCAGCGGGCAATTCCGGATTCGCTCATCGCGAGTAACCAAAGCCATGCCCTCGGCCCGGGCTGTGGCTGCAATCAAGCAGTCCCCAGGGTCGCGAGGAAAATCATGGGGAAATTGTGTGGCCAGCGCAGCAATTTCAGGGGTGATCGCGTGAATGTTGACTCCCGCCTCCTCCACCATCTCACGCACCGCGCGCTCCGTGGACCCGTGAGCCCGAAGCAAACCCCGGGCGAAAAGCGAAGCCAACTCCCAAAGTGTGATATCCGAAATCGCAATGCCGTCTGACGCTCGCGCCCGACGAATGGCAGAAGCAGCCGCCCGAGATAGCCTCTCAGGTTCTGCCACTAGCCACGGCACCACGTGGGTGTCGAGAAGGATCAAACCAGCGACTCCCAGTCTTCGGAGGGCACCGCCGGCGCTACGATGTCGCCAATGATTTCCACGCGCCCTCGCATACAACCAAAAATGTCTTTGGCAGCAGTATCGGCGGGGATCAGTTTGGCGACCGGCTTCCCTTTTTTCGTAATAGTGATCGACTCACGGGTTCTGTTTACTTCGTCCATGACTCGAAGGCAGACCGCCTTGAATCGCCCCGCGGCTATCGTTTTCATGACCCCTCCATTTAACTATGGTCATCATAACATGACCATCAAGAGAGTCCACTCCCCAACAGCCGCACTGGCCGCCTTAGCTCCACACAGATCCGGCGCAGGCAGGATGGTCCATTGCCATGAGCCGGCACTGTTTGTTCAGCGTTTTTGTGGCCTGACGGCGGTGCTGCGGTCATGCCCGTCATAGCGATGTTTCACCGGGATCACGTGGAAGCACTGTGATTAGAGGGATCTGTGATCGGCAAGTCGCGGCAGAGCTCGAGGGTCGATGGGCGGAGCGTTCACCCCGGATGTCTTTCAGATCGCTCTCCTGCACGTTTGCCACGGCTCAACTGTGCCGGTGTCCTGCTGAGCAAAATTCCAACACCGAACGACTACGTAAAGTGTACGTTCCCAGATTGGTGATGACTCGGCGTGAGCCTGCTGTCGAGCACCGCCCGTGGCGATCTGCCGAATCACCGGAATGCAGCTGGCCGCGAAACAGGTGGCTTCTCCGGTCCGTCGGACCAGGCCGGAATGTGGCCAGATCTCGCAGGTGTCAGAGTCACAGGATCACCGCTACCAAGCTTCCAGATCTCCACCAGCAGGATGACACGAGATACTACGCTTTCACGTAACTGTCGAAACCAGGCGATAGCACAAGCTTGCGCTTTTCCTTCGCCAAAAACCATATCAACGTGCAATCGGGATAATTAACAGGCGGCGCCCGGCACATTCGTAGCGGATGATTTCGCCGGAACCGCCGCTTGCGACGCTGCGACCGCGCCTCGTCCATGACTCCGGAATTCTCATGCCTGAGTTGTGTTGAAAAGCCGGGCGCCGGCTCTGTCATCATCCGTGACCCGATTTCTCACCCACCCAACTGCTACACTGGCCCCCATGCTCACCGGACACGCCACTCCCGCCGCCACCGCCCGCTACCGCGACCGATTTCCCAAACTGCGTGATGCAGGAAACTATCGCCGTCCGGTTCCCATTGCCGGCTAGCTGACCTGCCTCTCATCGATCGGGCTCGGCACCTACCTCGGCGAAGCGGACGATGCGGCCGACGCGGAATACACCCGGGCGATTGCCGCCGCGCTCCGCTCAGGAGTCAATGTGCTCGATACCGCCATCAATTACCGGCACCAGCGTTCGGAGCGCAATATCGCGGCCGCGCTGCGGCAGTTGACCGCCGCCGGCGAAATTCAGCGTGACGAAGTATTTGTCTCGACCAAAGCGGGCTATCTTTCGTTCGACGGCAACATGCCTGCCGATCCGCGCGCTTACGTTATGCGGGAGTACATCGAGCCGGGAATTCTTGATCCCACGCAACTGGCTGGAACGCATTGCATGGCGCCCGCCTACCTCGAAAATCAGATGGCGCGGTCGCGCCAGAATCTGGGCCTGGAAACCCTGGATCTTTTCTACTTGCACAATCCCGAATCGCAGTTGGCCGAGCTCTCGCGCGACGGGTTTTACGATCGTGTGCAGCAGGCTTTTCTGATGCTGGAGCAGCAGGTGAAAACCGGCCAGCTAGGTTTCTACGGAATGGCCACCTGGAACGGCTTTCGCCTCCCCGACAGTGCGCGGGAATATCTTGATCTGTTCGCGATCGCAGCCCTGGCGCGCGCAGCCGGGGGCGAGCAGCATCACTTCCGCTTTCTGCAGTTGCCCTTCAGCCTGGCCATGCCCGAAGCCTACGTTCTGGCGAATCAGGGTTTGGGCGGGGAGAAGATGTCGGTGCTTACGGCCGCCCGAGAATTGGGGATTGCAGTCATAGGCAGTGCCACGCTGAGCCAGGGACGCCTGGCCCGCGGGTTGCCGGAGTTCGTGGGCAAGACCCTGGGGATGAAAACCGATTCCGAAAACGCCATCCAGTTCGCCCGCTCCGCGCCCGGACTCACCACGGCGCTGGTGGGGATGGGGCAGGAAGAGCACGTGGCGGAAAATCTGAAGCTCGCGGCTTGGCCGCTGGCGACGAAAGAAGAATGGAGCCGGCTGGTCCGGCCATCCTGAAGGCGAAGGCGCGAGGCCTGCTTACTTGATTTCCTGCAGTTTGGCTGCCGCGATCTGCGCGGCGCTGCTGGAAGGATTTTCCTTCTGCACCTGCTCGTAAATGCGCTTGGCTTCGAGCGGTTGTTGGCTGGCCTGGTAGGCGGCCGCGAGTTCCAGCAACGCAGTTGGTTTTCCCACGGAGTTGGTGGGCTTATCGGCTAACTTCTTGTAGATCTCGATCGCGTCCTTGTAGCGGCCTTGGCTGCCGTACACCGAGGCCAGCGCCAGCTTGGCGAGAGACGAGAGATCGTCGTTGCGGACCGAGGAAACTTGCTGGAAGGCGCGTTCGGCCGAGGCGTAGTCGCCCAGGTCCGCCGAAGTCTGCCCCAGAAAATAACGCGCCACCTCGGCAGCGTGGGTGTGCGGATACTGATCGACGATCGCCTGAAACTGCTGGTGCGCGGCAGTTGCCCGCTCTTTGCCGGAAGCGAAGCTGGGGAATTCGGGTTGCGCCGGGGTGCCCGCGGGGCGCACGTCCGTATTCAGCGTGCGCAGCGCCTGGCTCAAGCCAATCCCCGCTTTCTGGTCCTGCTGGTCGAAGTAGTACCAGAGGCCAATGGCGGCTGCCACCACCACGGCCAGGGCGATGGCGCCGGCCATGAGCTTGGAGCGATGTTCCACGCTCCAGTGAGCGGTGGCTTCGGCGGCATTGAGGGTGATCCGGCTGAACTTATCCTGTTTAAGCTGGTGACGGGTTTCTGCGCGCACGAACTTCCCTTCTGCTCCGGCCGCGAGCCGGCAATTTCAAAAGTTTATCAGGCAAAAATCAGGAGCGTCAAAGCCCCGGCTCCCTGACACACGAAAGCCGCCAGCATGGGCGGCGGCTCCGGGAGAGGTGAAACTACTTTTCCTGCTCTTCCAGCAAACCCTGTTCCAGCTTCTCCTGGCATTCAATGCAGTGCCGGGTCCACGGTACCGCTTCCAGGCGCTTGGCGTTGATTTCCTTGCCGCAGGCAATGCACTCGCCGAAGCTGCCTTCGCGAATGCGGTCGAGCGCGGTTTCTACCATGTTCAGCAACTGGCGGTCGTTGTTGCTCTGGTGAAAGAGAAACTCCTTGTTGTAGGAGCTGGCGGCACGATCGGCGATGTCCTGGGTGGCTTCGTCGTCGGCGGTGCGCCCGTCCTGCTCGGTACGGGTGACCATGCGGCGCAACTCCTGTTGCCGCGTCTCCAGCCGTTTCTTGAATTGCTCCAGCTTCTTCTTGTCCATGGATACGAAATTCGCAGCCCCGTGGGCTGCGACCCTTATTCCTTCCCGTTCAATAGGCCAAACCATGATGATATTCGCTCAAATTGAGATGCGTCAACTGGGGCCACGGACGCGAACCGGGCCCGAACAATTCCAATATGGGAAGCAGTGGGGCGGGAAAGAGGGTGGGCGATCAGGGGAGCGGCCGCGGAAGTCTACCGGATGCAGCACCTGCTGATCGAAAGCTTCGGCAGTCGTCGACACGGCGCAGGGCGACAAGGGGCGCTGTGGAAGCGCCGGGCATCGTAGTCCGGACTGGTTGGTAAAGCCACGGCCGAGAGGGCCACCTGGGGCGTCCCTCTGGTACTGTTAGAGATTACTGCTCCGGCTTCGTCTTAAATGCACACTGGAACGTTCCGAACGTCCGCTCGTTAGGAACCTCTTTTCACGCGGACAGGATTGGCGTGGATGCTGTCCTGGCTGATGTTTGCGCACCATCCATTGAAAATTCTTGCGCCCCGCTTCCTCAGGCCACTTGAATCTAGTGCGAACGAGGCATTGCCATGGTTCGATTCCGGTTGAATGCACTGTTGGTTTTGCTGCTGGCAGCAGGCGCAGTCGCGCAAAGTCCAGCAGGCTATACCTACAACACCATCACCTTCCCGCTGGCGATTCTGACGCAAGCCCACGGCATCAATAATTCCGGCTGGCTGGCCGGGCAGTACACCGATGCGGCCGGCGTTACGCACGGCTTCACCCAGGTAGCGGGCGCCTTCAACACGATTGATTTTCCTGGAGCGGTGCTTACCCAGGTGCAATCCATCAACAGCAACCGCGGCCTGGCGGGCAGCTACGTCGACAGCAGGGACTGACGCACGGCTTCGTGGAAATCAATGGCACATTAACGACACTAGACGTTCCCGGTGCGTTTCGTACTCAGGCATACGGGATGAACGACTCAGGGGTGGTCGTGGGCGGCTACACCGACAGCATTGGAGAGCACGGATTCTCCTACAACGGCATCAAGTATTCGACTCTCGATCTGGGCACGCAGCACTTCACGGTTGCCACCGGAATCAACAATGCCGGACAGATCATTGGCTACTACGGCTCGAAGGGCGGCACCATTGTCGGATTCCTCGACAGCAACGGGCAATTCACCACCATCAACACCAACAACGCCGTCACCGAGCCTCTCGGCATCAACTCCAACGGCGCGATCGTCGGCATCACGGGAACCCAGTCGAACTTCATGAGCTTCATGTTTCAGAACGGACGCTTCGTTCCGGTCACCATCAAGGTCCAGTCCTCTTTCATTACTCAGGCGGAAGACATCAACGACTCGGGACAGATCGTTGGCTGGTACTTGTTCAACGGATCGCCGGTCGCAGGATTCACCGCACTGCCCTAACCCGCCCCGGGAGGCGTCATGATGAAAGTACGATACGCATGGATTTTGCCGCTGATTTTGTTGTCCGCAGGTTTCGCGCAGAATTTCACGGCGACGCCGCTTACTGACTTCCAGGCGGGGCAACTCTATCTGGGCGCGTTCGCTGGAACTTTGTACGAGAACTCGAACCTGGTTCCGGCGGACCATGCTTCCGATGGCCTGACATTTGCCAGGCAAGTGCAGCCGCTCGATCGCCATGGGCGTCCATCCGCCAACGGCAAGATCGTCGTGATCAGCATCGGTATGTCGAACTGGACCATCGAATGGTGCAGCTTGAGCCGCAGTTCTTGTACTCCTGACAGTTTTCTGGTGCAGGCCGCACAAAATCCGCAGGTGAATCACGCCAACCTGGTGCTGGTGAATTGCGCCAAGGGAGGCCAGTCGGCCGATAAATGGATCGATAACAGCTTCGGCAATTACACCCAGTGCACCCAGGCCATTCAGAAGGCCGGAGTCACCAATCTGCAAGTGCAGGCGATTCTCTATAAAAATGCGCTCGAGTTTCCCACCCAGTCGCTGACGGCCACCACGAAGTGCTCCGCGACGTCGGTGGTTGACGCCTGTGCCTACGAACACGACGTGGGTACTACCGCCCGGTTCGTGCGCACCCAGTTCCCCAACGTCAAGCAGATGTTCCTGCACAGCCGCATTTACGGCGGCTACGGGTCACCGGGGACGTTGAACCCCGAGCCCTTCGCCTATGAATACGGATTCTCGACCAAGTGGCTGATCGAAGCGCAAATCAATCAGATCCGCACGGGACAGATCGATCCCACCGCCGGCAATCTGAGTTACACGGTCGCACCATGGCTGGCCTGGGGACCCTATTTCTGGACTGCGGGCCCAAGCAAACGAAGCGACGGCTTGTCGTGGCTGCCCTTCCAATACATTCAGGACCAGACGCATCCTGGCGAGCCCGGCACGCTGCAAGTCTCGACGGAAATGGTCCAGTTCTACCTGACCTCGGAGTTCAGCCCGTGGTTCGTCGCGGGAGGAAAATAGGCCTAAGGAACGCAAACACCAAAGAGGGACGTCATGCCGAAGCGAAGCGAGGGATCCGGCGCGCAGCACCGGCGAATCACTCCACGCCAGGTCCTTCGTCCTCTCGGGCTCAGGATGACGTCAAACGAAAGGGAACGATTGAAAATGTGGCGCGGGCGCTCCCGCCCGCGTCTCGCCATCTCCACGAACGTTAACGTGGAGCAAGGTTCCTACCCTCTTTCGACCCGGCTTGCATCAGATCAACGATCATCGCATAGAGGTGATTCCGGGTTTCCAGTCGCACTCCGGCACGAGTGATATAGCGGATCACGAAGTCAACACCCGCTCCCGCCGGCCTGAGATTGACCGACGGCATGGCGCTGAACTGGGGCGAGCCTTCTTCATGTGTCACCCTCTTCCATTCCTGTTCCGCCATTTTGGCATCGGATTCGGTGATCTTTACCGTGGCTTCGTAAATTCCCTTGAGAAGCGGATGAATGCTGGTCGTTGGAGGAACGCTTACCTTGATCTCATCCCACATCCACTGTCCTACAGTGGAGAAGTTGAAGTACTTGCCGCGTATGGCATAGCCATTCAAAAACGACACTCTTCTTCCCGTAGGATGTCCGTGGGCGGTCCAGTTTCCCGTCTCCAGCAGCCAGGTGCGGAACAGCCCCAGCTGGACCACCTCGCCGCCAACCCCATCAATCTCTACCCAGTCTCTGACCCTCACGCCGTTGGGTCCCATCAAAACAAACCAGCCGCAGAATGCCAGGATGAAATCCTGAAAAACCACGGTCAGTCCCGCGGTTACCAAACCCAGGATGGTTGGCATCTGCCGTGGCACACCGAAAATAACCAGCAGGATGAGTACGAGGCCGATCAGTTGTGTTCCCAGATTCAGAACTGTCTTCAACGTTTGCTTCTGGCGAGGATCGTGAACCACTCTTTCCAATGCCAGTTGGAGCCCCCAGCCCGCCAGGATCACCAAAATGCAGATTCCCGCAAGCCACGCCACCGACTGCAAGATCAGGTGAATTACGATCTTTTGCTGTAACTCGACTTGCTCTCCCCATCGCCCATAGAGAACCACGAGCCCCTGCTGCGCTCCCAGGCGATCATTGAGGATGGTCAGGATGTTTTGCTCAGCGCTGAGTTGTTTCAGCCGATCGATGCGTTCGGAACTCGACTCTGCGGCGGGCTTGCTTGCAAGGTCAGCGCCTTCTGTCTTCAGCCTTTCCTCATCACCGGTGAGCGCGGCCACGTCGTCCTTCGCCAGCTGCTCAGCCTGCGCAATCAGCTGCCTCCGGCTGCGGAGAGAGCGCCATGTTGATAGCTGCTGGGAAAGGGTTCTGTACTGTTCGGCTGTGGCAACCGCAGTCTGCCCGTCGTCCTCGGAAGCGCGATCCCAGTACTGCTTCATGGCCGCTTGACGGGCCGCGAGTTCCTGCTGCAGCTTGATTCTCTGGTCTCCGCTTTCGCGAGCCAGATCCTCGATCGAATCCGCCAACTCGGACTGGTCGAGGCTCAGTTGCGCCTTCGCAATCTCCAGTTCGCTGGCATTGGAAACGGCACCTGCCGACTTCGCGCCCGCGGCGGCACCGAGCGATGCGATCCGGGCCTCGTCGTTCTTGACAGTCCCCTGCAGCTCGTTGACCCTTTGCTGCAACGCCAGTGCCTTACCGCTGAGATTTGGTTTTGCCAGGGCTGCCTGCCTCAGCGACTGCGAGAACGCCTGGTCTACTTCGTTATCCGCAAGACGCTCAGCTTCCCTGGCGAGTTTCTTCTCCTCCGCCGACTGAGCCAGGGCCGTCAGAGCCGCCGCGGTCTGCCAAGGACGTTGATCGACAACTCCAAGAGGCACGTAGGCTCCGCTCCAGTTTCCCTTTCTGGCTTGCAGGAACGGAAGGTATGCCATCACCCCGCGGGTCCTATAGGCACCGACCAGGGTGACGGCCAGCACCATCAGCATGATTACGACAATCGCCCTGCGAGACCGATTCATAGGTACACCTTCTCGTTTAGATCCCTGGTTGCCTGTATCGTAAACGAAGGACAAGCGCAGCGTTCAACGCAGATGCCAGGCCGTCGAGCCGGCAGGAATCATTGGCGGCAATCATTCCATTAAAACCAGGAATCGCCACGAATGACCTCTGGTCGATGGTGAACTCAGGCGAATTTCACTAATCCCCCTTTTCGGGGGCGATGAGTGCAATGATTGTTAGGAGGGATGTGTAGTGCACCCCGCTAGAACTGGACACAGAAGTTAGTTAGGCTTGGGGCCTCCGCCAGGAGGCGAGAATGTCGAGAAGCCGAGAGTCCAAAGAACCCCGGAAGAGAAGTGGCAGATTGTTGGAAGGTTTGAAGAGCGGCAACGTGGCAGAGACGTGCCGCAAGTATGAGATCGCTCCCAATCTCTACTACCGCTGGAAGGATGAAGTGGAAGCCGGAGCGAAGGCTGCGCTTGGGGGAGGAGCGCAGCCGCGCAGCCCGATGCCGAGCAGGAGAAACGGATCAAACAACTGGAGCGGGCGCTGGGTCGATCCCATTTGCAGATCGAGATCTTAAAAAACGTGCTGGGCGAGTGAGCTGCGGGCAAGCCCATTCGTCGGCACGGGAGTTAGTTGCCCAGGGGAAGGAAGTGAAGCTGGTGGCCGAGACAGTGGAGATCAGCCGCTCCAGTCTCTACTATCGGCGGCAGCCTCGTGCCAGTCGTGCGGATCGTTCACACGACGAGCAGATCATCACTGCCTGCGGCGAGAAGCCGGCGTATGGCTATCGTCGGGTGGTCTGGTGGTTCGGGCGGCATCACGGGCTGGTGGTCAATGGCAAGCGGGCGCTGCGCGTGATGCGAGAGCGCGGACTGTTAGTGCGCCAGCGCCGCTTTCAGGTCTCGCGCAGAAAGGACTGGGGCAAGGTGGAAGCGCCGCATCCCAATCACGTCTGGCAGTCGGACATGACCAAGGTCTGGGCCGGACCGAGTGCCTACGTCAACGATTCGAAACGAGCCCAGGCTGGAAACGCGCACACAACCTTCGCGAGCGCAACAGCGCTCTTCTATGAGAGTCATAGAGAAGTGTGCTCGAATACTGCTTGACAATGCCGACATCGCTCGAGATCGGGATGTTACAACAGCTACACGACTCCTTGCGATCTTGAGCCCTTCGCAAGTCTGTCATTCGGCTACGATCTTTAGTTGTGAAGAAAACCTTGTGGATTGCCGCACAGATTGCCTGGATTGCAATTTGTGTTGTAGCTCTGATCGAAGCACATCAGGGGTACCGAGGCGCTTCTGATTGGCAGGTGGAAGAGCGCCTTGCCTTCGAGATGATGGTTTTATCGTTCCCCTCCTCTTTCGCCGTGGCAATCGGATTGGCTGCAACCGGAGCAATCCTCGGCTTGTTTGGGCTTGCATTACCAGCACCCAGCAGACCTGAAATGACCGGCAGTTGCTTTCTGTTCGTGGTGGTTGGTTATCTCCAGTGGTTCGTTCTCCTCCCAAGGTTCCTCGCGCAGCGAAAGAGGACTGGACAACCTCAGTGAGTGAAATCGGGATATTTCGCCACCTACCTGGCTAATGATTTCAGAAGAACGATAGTACACACGGTGACAGCGGCAAAGGCGATTACCGTCCAGAACACGAAACGCATTAACGCGGCAGCACGCTCCGGGTACAGAGTCTAGGAGTTCAGCACATCATCACCACCGCGGAACCTCAGCAATTCAATCCTGACCTCTGCTGTATCAAGTCTCATCAACCGGACTCTCATAGTCCCGTGCGCGACCATGCTATTGAGACCCAATACCAACACTGCTTAGAGTGCGCATCGTCCACTTTAGGTTCGCCCTCCCAGAGCCGAACCATCTGCATCATATGCTAATACGTCCACATCTGACGAGTCAGGAGTTATCGCGCGCGCCAGAGCCTTCTATAGAAGCACGCGCCTCAGCGTCCTGCCACCGGCGTTACGCGCTCAAAACCCCGCGACTGATAGCGGCCTGCTTGGTTCTCGAGAAAGGGCCGCCCCTACTTCGGCAGCCGCTCCTCCATGTCCGCCAGCGCGTATCCCATCACCGCCATCGCCGCCGCGTTCTCGCGCAGTTGCTGGGGAACGATTTTGTCGAGGGTGTCGGCTGCGGTGTGGTGATAGTTGAAGTAAGTGCGGCCGTCCTGGATTACGCCCAGTGTCGGAACTCCCGCCTCGGCCAGGGGAGAGATGTCGGAGCCCGGACTGTAGTCGGTGGCCCGGATCAGATTCGCTCCAAACGGGCGCAGCACCTCTTCGACCGGAGCCAGCCATGCCAGCGCGCCGGAACTCATCTTGACGTTAAATCCCAGCGGATGCGCGGCACCCAGGTCGCTTTCGATGGCGGCCACGTGGTTTGCGAATTCGGCCGCGTAGTCTTTCGCGTAGGTGTCGTGTCCGTGGCCGCCGTTTTCTTCATCCATCCAGGCGATCACGCGAATCGTGCGCCGGGGATGCAGATGAAGGTCATGCGCCAACTGCGCGGTCTCCATCGCGACCGCGACTCCCGCGGCGTCGTCAATGGCTCCGGTGCCCAGGTCCCAGGAGTCCAGGTGTCCCGAAACCACCACCACTTGCTCGGGATGCTCCGATCCCTTGAGATCGCCAATCACGTTGTAGCTGACCGTGTCTTCTCCGGTGTGGGCTTCGAGCACAAGGCGCATGCGGACTTTGCCTTCGGCGGCGAGATGCGCGATCAGGCCGGCGTCTTCACTGGTGACCGCGCCCGCCGGAATTCCCGCCGGCGCATTGTGCCCGGTATGCGGGATGCGGTAGTCCGCTCCGCCAACCGAACGCACCAGGCAGGCGATCGCGCCCAGGGCAGCGGACTGCTTCGCGCCGCGCCCGCGATAATCGACGGCTTCGCCATACGCTTCTCCCCAGAAGCCGGCCATCGCCTTCTGCTGGTCGTAGGCGACGTTGAAGAGGACGATCTTGCCTTCCACTTGCTCGCGTCCTAAAGCTTTCAATTCGTCAAAGCTGTTCACCACCACGACCTCGGCGGTGAGGCCGCCGGCCGGAGTCGGTGTATTGCCTCCGAGCGCGGTAACCACAATTTTCTGGGTGGTGCCGGATGTATGTCCGGGATATGAGACGAGTTCGGCGGATTCCGCGCCGCGAATCCACCGCGCGACGTGCACTGGTTCGAGATGCACTTCGAGCCCGAGCTTGCGCAATTCATCGGCGACATAGTGGACCGCGGCATCGGTCTGCGGCCAGCCGTTCGGACGGGGGCCGATGTTGTCGCTGAGATAGGCAACCTGGCGGTAGGCATAATCGTCGCTGAGCGCGGCCTCGCGCAGGGCGACCAGATTCTTCATTAAGTCCGGCGGATAAGTTTTTGCCTGCGGGGCTGGAGCTTCCTGGTCATAGGAAGAGGGGGCCGGTTTGTCTTGAGCGAGAACGGGCAGGATGGCAGCCAACCAACAAATCAACACGGCGATAAGGGTACGCATGGTTCTCCTGGAAAACTGTCCAGTGTAAATGAGGTCCGCCGGGATCAGCGGAATTGGGTGTCTGGGCAAAAAAAAGGGCCCCATTTCTGGGGCCACGATTCAAAAGAGGCGAGGGTAATGGAAGGGAATGTCAGGAAAGGCGATGCAAGGCACCGTCCCGCCAATCGGGGCGGCTCAAATGGAGATGTCGAGAACAATGGAGAGTGAAGGTCATACTGACTTCAGCGGCCTCTTTTCTTAGCTGAGTAAATAGCACTTGCGCAGCCAAAGAATTCCATTCCGGGACAGCTCGCCGCACTCCACGTAAACCACGGGTGCACAGTGACTTATTGGATTGTGAAAGCGCGGTTGCGGACGGCGCAAGCGGGAGGAATGTGCAGGCAAATGCACAATCCTGCACAATTGGGTGCAGGGCGTTGGAGCGGGCGTTTGGGAAAAATCAGAGTCCCCGGGAGAAGCACCGGGGTGGCCGGTTCCTACGAGTTACCGGCCACGGTGCGAAGTTTGCCCGGCAGAAAGTGGTAAGGCGGCCAGGGCCCGCTGATCACCAGTTCGCAGTTCTTCAACTGCTTGGCTGCGGTGCTGTAACGGTTCTGATATTTCTCGACCGACTTGGAATCAATCAGGTGGGCGATGTCGATCAACATGCCGTCCGACGCGACCCGCTTACAACTGATTTCTTCCTCGAGGGGATTGAAAAGCTTGTGGACTTGGACCGACAGGGCGCGCGCCTTGGTCTGACGCTCGCGATCTTTGGAAGCTTTTTCCCGCAGCTTGGTGAGGTACTCTCCACCGACCGTGTCGGGGAGTTGGACGTCAGACATGGCTTCGCGGAGGGAACCGCCGCGCACCAGAAGCTTGAGGTGCATTTCGGCCTTTCCGCGCAACCGGGCTACGCTCTGGCCGAAGGCGCGGCGGTTGGCCCGCACGGCCTGACGCAGAGCATCGTCGCTATCGAAAATGGTGCCGAACCGGAAGGGCAGCACCGTGCCGCTGCGGAAGCAGACGCTGACCACCCGCGCATGCTCCAGGATGGTCTTTTCATCGAGCGCGCGATCGGTGCTGTCCCGATCGCTCAGCCGGTCATATTCACTGACCACTACCGTGAATTCGCCGCTGGGATAGTTGAAAACCGGAGCTCCGCTGACGCCTTGAATCCCTTCCAGCAGGGAAGGTCGCCGGGGACGTACACCACTCGTAGGGCCCTGTTGCTCAGTGAGGCAATACGCGTACCACGCCATAGAGTTCTCTCCGAACTTGGTCCGAGGCGAGAACCTCCACCTCAAACGTCTATTGACACTTGGCTACGTCTCTTGAACCTAGGAAGAAAGGGCGGTGCCACGACGAGAAGGACGCTCAAAGCTTACGTCCTATCCCCATAGTACTTCGGTAATCAACAAAAATGCAACCATTTCGTGGCAGGCGGCATCTTTGGTGAATTTTTAGGGAGTTAAAGGCTGGGGAATCAGGGGCTAGCAGGATTGGGCGGCTACTTCTTGCCGTTGGATTCCTTGCTTCCGTTTTTTGCCGCCGCCCGCTGGCTGAGGGTTGCGTTCACCACGCGCAGCATTTCGTCCCCAGGAGCGGGTTTTCCGGTCCAGATTTCAAACTGACGCGCGGCCTGTTGAACGAACATCTCGATGCCGGGGATCACCTGCGCGCCGCGAGCCTTGGCCAGCTTCAGCAGACGCGTCTCTTCGGGATCGTAAATCATATCAAACACGTACTTTGCGTTGATTTCGGCCTCGTTCAGCGGGGACTCGCGGGTGTTTCCCATGCCCACCGGGGTGGCATTGATGATGACGTCAAAAGTCAGCTTCTTGAGATCCGCGCGCTTAATGGACTTCGCTTTAGCCTGGCGGGCCAGCTTCTGCGCCGGGGCCGCGCTGCGGTTCAGGATGTAGATCTCGGCGCCGCGTTCCCGCAATCCAAACACGGCAGCCCGGGCGGCTCCCCCGGCGCCCAGCACCAGGATCTTCGCCTGCTCCAAGCTGATGCGCTGTTCCAAAGGGCGGACCACCCCGGCGGTGTCGGTATTAAAGCCGTAGAGCTTGCCGTCCTGAGCCCGGACCACGGTGTTGCAGGCGCCGATCTTGGTGGTATGGGAATCGGTGTTGTCGAGATACTCGAGGATGGCTTGCTTGTACGGCATAGTGATGGACAAGCCATGAATCGGTATATCGCGTACACAAGCCAGCAGGTCTTTCAAAGTCTTGGCGTGCAGCGCGAGATAAACCCCGTTCACATTCTCCCGGCGCAGCGCGGCATTCATAATGGCCGGGGAGAGGGAATGTGCGACCGGATCACCGGCGACTCCGTAGACGCGGGTGGCCGCGTCTACCTGCTCGATGCGATAGGTGCTGCGCAGTTCCTGGGCGGTGATCTGGCCGGGTGCGGTGCGCTGTTCCTCGCTGACCGCGGCGAAGGTAAACACGCTGCCGGCGCGGACTCCCAGAACCCGGCTGATCAGGCCTTGTTCCCCCATGCACAGCCCGACCAGGGAATGGCGATCATTGCGCTGCTCCAGGAACTTCATCATCACGACGTTGTCGGAAAGCGTGGTCGCGGTGGTCACAATCTTGTAGAAGTCTGAGGGGAAGGCCGTCATCTTGGCCAGCGTCTCCTCCAACTTCTTGGTGCCGTGAAAGTCGTGGTAGGAGAGGATCAAGGCGGCTCGCGTACGCAGGCGCTGCAGTTGCTCTGGTTTGCACTTGACCGCGGTCTGTAGCTCGACATCCACCAGTTGACAGCCGGCGGCCGTGGCTTTGCCCAGAATATCCAACTGGGAGGCGATGGAGCCGCGAAACTTTCCCCCGCTGGTTACCCGGCGGCAGGTGGCGATGGCGACCACGTGGGGGTGATAGTCGGCGAATTGCTTGATCTTGGGCAGAGCCAGGGCGGGTTTTGAGAGATAATCTAACCTGAACTCCAGAAAGGTGTTATCCCGAACCAGCGACTCCGCTTTTTCGATCATTTCCGAGGCGTCGGACCCGGTAACGGCGACGCACACCCGAGGCATCCGCAGGGGCAGAAGACGGGTGACGTAGCTGTTGGACAGAGTGGCCATCGTTTTGATCGGGTCGGCGCGATATTACAGGCGCGTAATTGCAGATGCAACAACGGATTAACAATTTTCGGTTTACCGGAAACTTTTTGCCGTGAGAGTTCCGACACCTGCGTAACCTTGACCGCTCCCAACCCTCTTGTTACTGTCCGAGCAGAAACCCTTTATTTACTGCACTTAGCGGGGAAACGGTCACTGGGCTCGGGCCCAGATTCGGAGGTAAGATGAAGAAAACAGGACTATTGCTTGTGCTTCTGCTGGCTGTGTCTGGGCATGCGCAGCAGGCTGCCGACAGTGGAGAGCCAGCGACGCCGGACAAGACGCAGTTCACCAGAGCAGGTTTCCCCATCGAGCGGGTTCAGGCTCCGACCAACGCCGACCTGTACTGCGCGGGGTTCATCAACAAACAGGTCTTGCCGAACGTGAATTTCGTCGCGGGCGGGCTGGAAACACCCAATACCACCAAGTTTGTGAACGGCGACATGATCTACCTGGCGGGTGGCGGCTACCAGGCCGGGCAGCAGTACACCATCGTTCGGGAACTGCAGGATCCGAACCGCTACGAGCTTTTTGCCGGCCAGCATGCCTTGCTGAAGGCGACGGGCCAGCCCTATGCCGAACTGGCGCGGGTACGCATTGTGGATACCCGCAGCAAGATGGCCATCGCGGAAGTCGAATTCAGCTGTGACGGAGTTGTGCCGGGCGATATCGCCGTGCCCTTCGTGGAGAAGTCGGCGATCGCGTTCCATCCTCCGGTGCACTTCGACCGTTTCTTGCCCGCGAGCGGCAAAGTGAGCGGCCGCATCGTGATGGCGAAGGACTTTGATTCCGAGTTGGGCACCGGCATGAAGGTCTACATGAATCTGGGCTCCAGCCAGGGAGTGAAGGTTGGGGACTACCTGCGCGCGGTGCGCAACTACGAGGCTGACCTGAAGGATCCTGTGGACTCGCTCTCGTTCATGGCTTCGACGACGGAAGACACCCAGAGGCGGCCTGCCGTGATCGAGCCCACCGCACTGGACCGCTATAGTAAGGGCCCGCGGGTTCACGTTGCTGATCTGCCGCGCCGCGCCGTAGGCGAAGTGGTGGTGATCAGCACCACGCCGACCACCTCGACGGGCATGATTGTCTATGCCCTCGAAGACGTGCACTCGGGTGACAACGTCGAACTGGACGAGCAACCGCAATAACCCAGGCTGGATTCAAAACCGACAGACGGGGAGGGGCGCAAGCTTCTCCCCGTTTTGCTTTTCTGCCAAGCGTGGTTCCCCAGCCACGCAGCTAAGCTGCGTCTCTACCAAATAAACTTGAATTGCCAAAAAGGTTTACATGCCGACCGGTGAAGCGCTTTGCTGGCACCGGAGCGAGGCAGGCGGGTTACCGCAGCATGATGTGGGGATTGCCCGGAATCTGCGATCCGAAAACCAGCAGGCCAACGATCAAAAGAGTGAGTTCCATAACGCCCTTCCTGGGGAAAGCCTTCCCAACATATAGCACCCGGCCGAGGGGAGAAACATTACTTTTGTGCTGCGCCGGTAATCTGTCTCCGTCAATTAGGATGCGCGGGCGGGGCCGAAAGTTACTCGCTGGAGCGGACGGCTAAATCTCGCGGTCGGCGAAAACTTCCGCCGTGAAGCCGTCAAGCTGCGCGCCGTGCTGCCAGGCGTCGGTCGGCAATCCGGCCTTCCTGCAGGCTTGCTCGAGGAAGGTGGTGCGATCCCAGCCGTGCTCGAGCGGAACCTGGGGGAGCAGCAATCCCCGCTGGGTCGAGCGACTGACCACGAGGCCGTGGCGGCCGATCTCAATCTCTTCGGGACGGATGGGTTGGAGTGGGGAAAGGATGCTGAGCGAAATCTCCAGCGCCGGGACTTCTTCCGCGCGCAGCGGAGGGAATCGCGTGTCTTCGAAAGCCGCCGCCTGGGCGGTCTCGGCCACGGCGCGGTAGAGCGGCGCAATCGCGGCAGGATAGCCCACGCACCCGCGCAGTTCTCCCTGAAGATAAATGGTGGTGAAGACGCCGCGGGGTTCCGCCAGGTGCGGTGACGGAGGCTCGGTATCGAATCGGCGTCCTGTGGCAGCCACTGCGATGGCATCGTGCGCCAGTTTCAGCAACAGCGCCCGCTCTTGCGGAGAGAATTCGGCGGCCGGGGCAGTTTCCCACTCTGCTTCTTTCTCAGGATTGGTGGTGGTGGCGGACGACTTTTCAGATGGCGGGAACATTGTGCTTCCTCCGCCGACTAAGGACGAAGGCCCGGCGCCGGCGCTTCACCACCCGCCGATCAATCTTTGACCAGAAGGCCACGAAGTAGTCGATGGCGGAAAGCAGCGACAGGAAAACCATAAATCCGATGGAGACGCGGGCAATCAGATGAACGGGGAAAATGTAGTAACTGTAAATCGGCCACTCTTGCCAGCGGTGGGCGAGGATGACCGCCACCACCGAGATGATCTGTACCAGCATCTTGAACTTTCCCAGATCGCTGGCCTCGATGGTGAATCCTTCTGAGGCGGCAATGGAGCGCAAGCCGCTCACCAGGAATTCGCGGCCAATGATCACGACTGCGATCCAAGCCGGTACCAGGCTGGGATTGAACTGAACCAGAGTGACGAAGGCGGCTGCAATCAGCAGTTTGTCGGCCAGCGGATCGAGCAATATGCCGATGGTGGTGATCTGTCCGCGTTTCCGCGCCAGGTATCCGTCGATGCCGTCGGTAATGGAGGCTGCAATAAACAGGGCGGCGGCCAGCAATTCCTTTTCTCCGCCGGCGCTGGTAAAGCGAGTGGTGGAGAGCACCCACATGAGCAGCGGGATACTGAGGATGCGGGTCAGCGTGATGGAGTTCGGCAGGTTCACCGGGCACGCGCAGAGAAGTGCCCCGTGCACAACCAAGGCACACTGCTAACGATTATCCTCCACCAGTGAGAGTGAAAGCAATCGAAGAACAGCAGTCGAGCCGCGAATTACCGATTCCCGAAGCTGGAATCCATGCCAGCTACGCGACTTTGCCCTGCGGCGTCAGATGATCCACGATCATGGGCAGAAACTCAGCCAGTTTCGAACCGGCGTCCTGGGGCGAGATGCCAGCTTTGGCCGCCAGTTGCTGGACCATGGAACTGCCGAGCACCTGGTGGATCTGGTCGGCGGAAATCGGCAGGTTCTGTCCACTGCTCACCCAGGAGCTGGCGATTTCGCCCAATCCCTTGTCGTGAAACGCCTGAACCAGGCCGGATAGACCGCCCGGGTGGTTATTGATCATTTGCAGCACCGTGGCTGCCATCGGATTGGAACTGTTGCCTAACATGCTGTTCAAGGCTTTGCCGGCCATATCGTCTATCAAACCCATAACTGCCTCCCGATGGTCCATCGTCATCCATGAAACCTGCTGACGCCCGGGTACCGCCCGACCGCGGCGCCCGGGCGTAGAGCGAAGAACTTCGCTACTTCTGTTTCGCGATGATCTTGTCTTTGATCTTGTTGTAGGTAGCCTGGGGAAGAATCTTCTTCTTCACCAGGTCCGTTTTCTTGGCATAGGGACGGCCGTCGATGATCTTCTGCGAATAGGCCGCGCCGATTCCGGGCAGGGCGTCGAGCTGATCCTTGGTCGCCGAATTGATGTCCAACAGGTCGGCCATGGGGGCCGCGCTCATGGTGGACTTGGAGCTCTTGGAACTGGTTTGCGCCCAGCTCATGCCGGCCAGAAGCGTCATTGCGAGTACCGCCAGCAGCAGCCGTGACATCCACTTTGTACGAATCATGTGCTCTCCTTAAGGTCTCAGTCTTTCTGAGATTCTTTGTATCCCGCCTTCTTGGCTTCGTCTTCGGACATGAACTTTCCGCTCTTGGTCTTGCCATACCAGCGGCCGCCTTTGTGGTACACGCCGCTATCCAGGTTGACCCAAACCATCCCCTGCGACTTGGCGGAGGTAATCTGGGGATCGCTGGCGGCCGGCGTAGCGGCAGCCATCTTCGGAGTCTTGGCGGGCGCGGCCGTCTTCGCCGAGGCGGTCGTCGCAACTGGAGTCGCCGCGGGCGCTGCGGTGCTCGCGGGCGCCGCGGTGGGGGTTGAAGTGCTGGCCGGGGCCGCCATGTCGGACTTCGCACTCTTCCTGGTCTTCTTCGACGCTGACGACGAGGTCGTCGCAGGCGTCGAAGCTGCCGCCGTATCGCTCGCGGCCGGCGCCGTTGCTGCCTCACTGCTCATAGCCTTCGACTTCTTCCGGCTTTTCCTGCTGGTGGAAGCGGAAGAGTCGCTGGCCATTTGACCAGAGCTGGTGGCATCGTCGCTCGCCGCCTTCTTCTTTTTGCTCTTCTTAGCGGTCGTGGCCGAAGTATCGCTGGCGGCCGCCGTCGAGCTGTCCGCACTCATCCCGGACTTCTTGGTCTTCCTGGACTTCTTCGCGGTGGTGGTGTCGGATGCGGAGGTGGTCGCAGCAGCCGGCTGATCGGCTGCGGCAGCACTCCTTCTTCGACTTCTTTTTCTTCTTGGTGGTGGTGGACTGGTCGGTGGAGGAAGTGTCCTGCGGGTTGGCGAACGCCGGAACCACGCAAAGCGCAAAGAACAAGCCGACCATGATCGCCACTGCCCATAACCTGGTATGCAGTCTGTTCATGTGATTCTTCTCCTGAATTGTGGGGCCGAGAGAATCCCTGAGGCAAAAATCCCTTGGTCGCTGGTTGGCGACGCTGACATGATCCCGAGAAAAGACGGTCGTGGCGCGACCAAAAGTATTCTTGAACGGCAACATGATGGCAATAAAAGGCAGGCAGGTCAACCATGGTCCCCGAAACGGGCGTTCCGGGGACCTTTGTATCCTTCGAAGCTAGGCGTAAATGCCGCGCTGGCGGATGGTATAGGCCACGCGGTCAATCGCCAGCATGTAAGCCGCAATCCGGTTGTTGACGTTGTGGGTTTCCGCGTAACGCACCACGTCTTCGAACGCCGTCTTCATGATGTGCTCGAGTTGCTCGTTGACCACCGACTCTTTCCAGAAGTAGCCCTGGCGGTCCTGCACCCACTCGAAGTAGGAAGTGGTGACGCCGCCGGCGTTGCACAGGATGTCGGGAATCACGAAGACGTGCTTGTCGGCGAGGATCTCATCGGCGGAGGCAGTGGTGGGGCCGTTGGCGCCCTCCGCCAGAATCTTGCATTTGATGCGATCCGCGTTGCGGCTGGTGATCTGGTTTTCGGTGGCCGCGGGAATAAGAATCTCGCAGTCGGTGACCAGCAGTTCGGCGGGATCGGCGGCCTCGGCTCCGGGGAAGCCCTTCACCGTGCGATTCCGCTGGCGATGCTCGGAAAGAGCCTTCACGTCAATGCCGTTCTTGTTATACAGTCCGCCGTCGACTTCCAGGATTCCGATGACCTTATAGCCGGCTTCGGCCATCAGCAGCGCGGCGTTCGATCCCACGTTGCCGAAGCCCTGGATAATCACGCGGGAAGACTCGCGGCTCAAGCCCAGTTTTCTGACGGCTTCATCCACCACGATCATGATGCCGCGGCCGGTGGCTTCACGGCGTCCGCGGGATCCGCCGATATTCAGCGGCTTGCCGGTGACCACGGCCGTCACCGTCTGGCGCATGTGCATGGAGTAGGTGTCCATCATCCACGCCATGATTTGTTCGTTGGTGTTGACGTCGGGGGCGGGAACATCTTTCTCGGGTCCAATGAACTCCACCAGTTCGGCGGTGTAGCGGCGGGTCATGCGCTCCAGTTCGCCCATCGACATCTTGTGGGGATCGCAGATCACTCCCCCCTTGGCGCCGCCGAAGGGAATGTTCACCACCGCGCATTTCCAGGTCATCCACGCCGCCAGTGCCCGCACTTCGTCAAGGGTTACATCGGGGGCGTAGCGAATGCCGCCCTTGGCGGGCCCGCGGGCAATGGAATGCTGCACCCGGAAGCCGGTAAACACTTCCAGGCTGCCATTGTCCATGGCGACCGGGATGTGGAGGATGATTTCCCGCGTGGGGTACCGTAGGACTTTCCATAATCCCTCGTCCAGATTCAGTTTCTGCGCCGCCAAGTCAAAGCGCGCTTGTTGCGCCTCTGTAGGATTCAGTTCCTGCTCGAGGGACACCGTCTTCATAAGGGTTGATCTCCGATGATTGCGTTCAGATGGTTGGATGCGGGCCGAAGGCGGGCACACCTCTCCCCCTCTGGCGGACAAACTCAGCAGTATAAGCACCGGGGAGCGGCGAAGCAAGCTGGGGGGTCCACCCGCTCACCCCTGAGGATCATGCCACCCGCCCACATCTTCGGCTAAGCGGTTGGCTTCCGGCGGTCCCCATGAACCCGGCTGGTATTGGCACAGCTGGGTGCGATCATCGAGAATAGGATCAACAATCGCCCACTCCGCTTCCACTTCATCCTCGCGCACGAAGAGCATGGGATCTCCATGCATGGCGTCGCTGAGCAGGCGCTCGTAGGCGTCCACTTCGTCGGCGTCGCTCTGCTTCATGGCCACCAGTTCCGCCGGCATGGAGACCAGCCCGGTTCCGGGCCGCTTCACCTCGGCATTCAGGCTGATGGAAAGCTCCCCCGGACCCAGGCGGAAGCGGAACCGGTTGGTGTCATTGCCGGCGAGCGTTTTAAGCGGAGCGCCCTTCAGCTTCACCACAACCTCGGTCGCCGTCACCGGCAGGTTCTTGCCCGCGCGAATCAGGAAGGGAACTCCCGCCCAGCGCCAGGATTCGATCTCCAGACGCACGGCGGCGTAGGTTTCCGTCTTGGAGTTGGGATCGACGCCTTTCTCGCTGCGGTATCCCTTGAACTGTCCGCGCACCAGGTCTTTAGGATTGAGCGCGACAATATTGCGAAAGACCTTTACTTGCTCATCGCGAATGGATTCGCAATACAGGCCGGTCGGCGGCTCCATGGCCAGGAACGCGACCACCTGCATCATGTGATTCTGCACCACGTCGCGGATGGCGCCGGTGTCGTCGTAAAACTTGCCGCGGCCCTCGATGCCGAACTTCTCCGCCATGGTGATCTGCACGCTCTCGATGTAATTGCGATTCCAGATCGGTTCCAGAAAGCTGTTGGCGAAACGGAAGAACAGCAGGTTTAAGACGGCCTCCTTGCCCAGGTAGTGATCAATGCGGAAGATGCGGGATTCCGGCAGAACCGAGAGCAATTCCTTATTCAGGTTCTGCGCCGAGGCGAGGTCGTGGCCGAACGGTTTTTCGACGATCACCCGCGCATCGTTCAGACCAGAGGCCCGCGCCAACGACGCCACGACCGCGGTAAATAAATTTGGCGGGATCGCCAGATAGTGGGCGGGCCGCTTTGCGGACCCAAGCGTCTTTTTCAAGAGAGCGAATGTGCCGGGATCCTGATAGTCTCCGCCGACATATTCCAGCCGGCTCAGCAGTTGGTTCAACGCGCCCTCGTGGATGGGACCCTTGAGCTGCTGGATGCTGTCGCGGGCGCGATCTTTCAGTTGTTCGGTGGTGCGTCCGGCGCGGGCGACGCCGATGATGGGAATATCCAGCCCACCATGGCGCACCAGGTTGTACAGCGCGGGAAAGGTTTTCTTGTGGGCAAGATCGCCCATCACTCCGAACAGCACCAGGGCATCGGCGGCGCCGTCGTCCGACGGCCTGCAAACTTCCCTCAAATCAGGCATCGCTTTCTCCTCGGCTTGATTGGATGACGAAAAAGCTCTGGAGGGTACCAGCTTTTCGGGGGAAGGTACGCGCACTGAAAAACCCCTCCTCTAAGGACGGACGTCATCCCGACCCCGAGCGAAGCGAGGTGGGAGGGATCTGGCGTGCAGCGCTCAACATAAGGTTCGAGGCGCTCCACGCGAGATCCTTCGCCCTACCGGGCTCAGGATGACGTCAGGGTAGTTGTGCGGCCTGCGTTCGGCGGCAGCGAAGCCGGGCTCAGGATGACGCCGGGATGGGAAAGGGCTACTTCTTCTCGCCCAAAGTGATTTCCATGCCTTCGGCGGCGGCACGCACGCGGGGATAGTAGTTACTGGCTTCCTTCACGATCTGGTCGATGCAGGCGTCGTCGTGCTCGGGATCGTGGTGATAGAGGATGAGTTCCTGGGCGCCGCTTTCCATGACGACATTGACCGCCTCGCGCCAGTGACTGTGTCCCCAGCCGCGTTTGCGGGCCTGGTATTCTTCGGGCAGATATTGCGCGTCGTAGATGAGCACGTCGGCGCCGGCGGCGAGTTTGCGCACATTCTTGTCGAAGACGGCGTCTCCCGGTTCGTTGTCGGTGGCATAGACCAGGACTCCGTTGCTGGTCTCGATCCGGAAGCCCAGGCAGCCTTGGGGATGGTTGAGCCACATGGCTTCGACGGTCACGTCATCAAAGGGAACGCGGCCCGCTTCGATGTCATAAAAATTGCGTTCCGCCTTCATCTCGCTCATGTCGACGGGGAAGTAGGGCGCGGCCATCTGTTCTTCCATCACCCGCTTCAAAGTGCGAGTGCGGCTGGAAGAATGAAAATAGAAACGGTTTTCCGGCTGGTCGTAAAGCGGGCCAAAAAACGGCAGACCCTGGATGTGATCCCAGTGGAAGTGCGACACGAAGATGTGAGCCGAAAGCGGCTGGCCGTTGAATTCGCGGCGAAGCTGATGGCCGAGGGTGCGCAAGCCGGTGCCGCAGTCGAAGACAAAAATGCTCTGGCCGAGACGCACTTCGACGCAGGAAGTGTTGCCTCCATAGCGCAGATTTTCCGGCTGGGGAGTTGGCGTCGATCCGCGCACGCCCCAGAACTTGATACGCATGCGTCCCCGCTCCACCGATGTCGAGTGTACCGCCATTGTTCCAAGCCGTAACTGCTTCGTCAATTCACTGGCTGGTTACCATAGTCTCGCGACCTGCTCCCCTATAATGATGCTCCCGAGCCATGTTGCCTGCAGACTACAAAGAATTTGTCCGGCTGGCGCGTGAGGCTACGCTGGTGCCGGTGGTCAAGTCTGTGACCGCTGACCTGCTGACGCCCGTGTCCGCGTTCCTGGCCATTGCCGCCAAAGAGCCCTATGCCTTCCTGCTGGAGTCGGTGGAACGTGGAGAGCAAGTCGGGCGCTATACGTTTCTGGGCGCGCGGCCCTATATGCGTGTCCAAAGCCGGGGCCCGGAAATCGTCATCGAGAGAGGAAGGCGGCGCGAGCGTCATCAGGGGAACGTTTTTCAACTGCTGAAAGAACTGCTGCGCCAGCATCACCCCGCGAAGGTTCCGGGATTGCCGCCCTTTACGGCTGGGGCTGTGGGCTACTTCGCCTACGACGTTGTCCGAAAACTGGAAAACATTGGCGAGCACGCGAAAGACGACCTGGCGCTGCCGGACGCGGAACTGATGTTCTTCGACCGGTTGCTGGCCTTCGACCACGTGCGCCACCAGATCCACATCATCGCCATGGCCGACGTGGCACGCGAAAGCCCGCGCCGGGCCTACGACCGCGCCGTGCGGGATATCGCCGCTCTGGAGAAGAAACTTTCGCGGGCCCCATCCTTCGCGCATTCTGCGAAGCGGGGAACGGTGAAACTCAAGCTTCACGCCGGTACCAGCCGCCAGCGCTTCATGAAGTCAGTGAAGCGCGCCAAAGAGTACATCGCCGCGGGGGACATTTTCCAGGTCGTGCTTTCGCAACGCCTCGACTTCACTCCCCAAGTCGCGCCCTTCGACATCTACCGCGCGCTGCGCACGGTGAATCCTTCGCCCTATCTTTATTTCCTGCGCATGGGAAACACGCACGTGCTGGGCTCGTCGCCGGAGATGCTGGTGCGGGTTACCGGGCGCAAGCTGGAATACCGTCCGATTGCCGGCACGCATCCTCGCGGACGCGACCAGGCCGAAGACGAACGCCTGGAACAGCAGATGCTGCACGACGAAAAAGAGCGCGCCGAACACGTGATGCTGGTCGATCTGGGCCGCAACGATCTGGGCCGGGTCAGCGAATATGGATCAGTCACGGTTCGTGACTTGATGTACGTGGAACGCTACTCGCACGTGATGCACCTGGTCTCGGCGCTGGAAGGGAAGCTGAGAAAGGACCTGGACGCGCTCGATGCCTTTGCCGCCTGCTTTCCCGCGGGCACGCTGAGCGGCGCGCCGAAAGTGCGCGCCATGCAGATCATCGAAGAACTGGAACCGGTCCGCCGCGGGGTGTATGGAGGCTCGGTGCTCTACGCCGACTTCGCCGGAAATCTGGATTCCTGCATCGCCATCCGCACCATGCTGATGAAAGGGAAGCGGGCGTACTTACAGGCGGGAGCGGGGATTGTGGCCGATTCCGATCCGGCAACCGAGTTTCAGGAGACGATGAACAAGGCGCAGGCGCTGTTAAGGGCGGTGGAGATGGCGCGAAACACTTGATTTCTCGAAAAACCCCCGCCCTGTCGCAACAAAGCGCGACAAGGACGGGGCACCCTGTAGATTACTTACTCTCGAGGGTGTCCCGTCCTTGTCTCTGCGTTTTTTGCAGAGACAGGGCGGGGATTTTCGTTTTTGAGGACAACTTTGGGAAAGATTCCGGCGCGCTCTCGTTTGCGGGCGGTCCACTGGGATTCGATCTCGACCGGACCTTCGACGCCGGTGAGATAGTGACGAAAACTGCTCCACTCCCAGTCCTCGGGACGTTCTACCAGGCCTCTCTTAACCGGGTTGCGATGCACGTAGCGTAACTTCTCGATCAGTTTGCGTTCACTCCATACGTTGAAGTCATAGTAACGGTGGAGCCAGAAGGGTTCTTCTTCCTGAGGGTGTTTCTTGAGTTGCCGGGCTACATTTTGCTTGAGCATCTGTAGGCAAAGCGCAAGATTTCCCCGCTCGGGTTCGCTGATGAGTAAGTGGACGTGCTCGGGCATAACCACGTATCCGGCCACGTAGAAACCATACCAGCGGCGCACCTGTTCCAGAGTCTTCTCGAAGGTGCCGCGTGCCTGTGGCTCTGCTAGCAACGGGGCGCGATGGTTGCAGCTAATGGTGATGAAGTGCAGTTGTCGGGTCTGCTGAAAGCGTTTTAACCCCCAGGGCACGCTTGAAGCATAGGCAGGAAATGAGGGCTTGCGCTGTGACGGGTGAACACCCCGCCCTGTCGTCGCAAAGAACGCGACGACAAGGACGGGGCACCCTCGAGATCATTTTTCCTACGAGATTCGTTTCGATTCCAAGTTCAGGAAATTCTCGATCAGCTTTTTTCCCTCCTCCGTCAGCACGCTCTCGGGATGGAACTGGACTCCCTCGACCGCGAACTTCTTATGTCTTAGTCCCATGATCACCCGCGTTCCATCTTTTTCGGTCGTCCAACCGCTGACTTCTAGTTCATCTGGCAGGCCTTGTTCGGAAACCACCAGCGAGTGATAGCGCGTCGCGGTCATGGGCGAGGGCAGGCCTCGGAAAATCGTCCTGCCATCGTGCTCGACCTGGCTGGTTTTGCCGTGCATCAAGGTTTTCGCGCGGACGATCTTGCCGCCGAAGGCTGCGCCCAGGGCCTGGTGTCCCAGGCAGACGCCTAGCACCGGCACCTGCCCTGCGAAATGGCGAATCAGTGCGATGCTGATGCCCGCTTCCTGCGGGGTGCAGGGGCCGGGTGAAACCACGATCCGTTCCGGTTGCATGGCTTCGATCTCGGTAACCGTTACCTGGTCATTGCGGCGCACCACCACCTCAGCGCCCAGTTCTCCCAGGTACTGCACCAGGTTGTAGGTAAAGGAATCGTAGTTGTCGAGGACGAAGACCATGTTGGCAGCTGGTATCAGATTACATCACCGCAGCCAGTCAAATCGCGGTCATGGTGCAACAAGTCCTTGACAGTGTTCGCGCAAAACGCCATGCTTACGCGGTACCGGAGGGCTCATGGCCGAGAGCCAGCAGGAAAAGCGGGCTACCCGCAGGTTCGCGTTGCGGCTTCCCGTCGCTGTCACCTACAGCGACAATGGAGGCCAGGAAAAGACCGCCCAGACGCGTGACGTCAGTGCGCGTGGCATCTGCTTCTATGTGGACTCGGAGATTGCCACCGGGTCGCCCATCGAATTCACCCTCACGCTGCCGCCGGAGATCACGTTGACCGAGAGCATTAAGGTCCGCTGCAAGGGGAAGGTCGTGCGGGTCGACAGTGGCGCGTCCGACGGCCGGGTGGCGGTGGCGGCGGTCATCGACGAATACGAGTTTCTCTCCGAGTCCTGAGCCGCAGCGAAAACGGTTTGATCGCGGAAGGGCCGGCGGCGTTTCTTCGGTCACTTCTCTCCCAGCAGGACCGGTGATATCGTTTCCCTATCGGGCAGTTTACTATTTGGGCATAGGTCCTCTGTTGCGTATCGGTCCCCAACTTGGTGTAGTCGTGCTGCTGGCAGGGATGCCGCTTTTGCTTCCGGCGCAGACCGCTCCTCGCCGGGCCACACCTGCGCCCAAAGCCCAGGCAGAAGCTCCGGCGGCCATTACCCGGGTGCGAGTTCTGCTGAATAATGAGGGACCGCCGGCGATTGAAGTGACGGCCACGCGGGCGGTCACGCCCCAGATCCAGAAGGTGGACAACCCGCAACGGCTGGTGATCGATCTTCCCAACACCGTCATGTCGGTGCGCAGCAAGCAGATTGACGTCAAGAGCGACCAGGTCAGCGCCATCCGCCTGAACCAGTACCAGGACAAGCCGCCCACGGTCCGCATTGTGATCGACCTGCTGAAGCCCAGCGACTACACCTCAAACGCGGTGGGGAATGTTCTGACGGTTCGGCTCAACCAGATTGCGGTTGCCCGCCAGACTCCGCAAGTTCCCACCGTGTCTGCGTTTACCAAGGGTGTGGAACCCGCCGTGGTACCGGTGAGCCCCGGATCGCATGGCGCGATCGTGATGGCGGGCAGCCGTATCGCGGATGGCGCCGCCATCTCAGCCGGCGCCGACACGGCGGTTTTGCGGCTGACCCGCGGCGGCGAAGTGCGCCTTTGCCCGGGAACCACGGTGTCGGTCACGCAATCGAAGAATGGACGCGACATCATGGTTGCCATGAGCACCGGCTCACTGGAAACGCATTATTTTTCGGGACAGGATGCCGACGCCATTCTGACGCCCGACTTCCGCATTCTGCTGGCCGGTCCCGGCGACTTCCATTACGCCATCAGCGCCGATTCCCGCGGCAACACCTGCGTGCGCTCGCTGCCGGGCAACACCGGTCCCATCATTGTTTCGGAACTGATGGGAGATGGCAGCTACCAGGTGAAGCCCTCGGAACAGATCGTTTTTCGCTCAGGAAAACTGGCCGATCCCGACAGCAACATTCCTGCGAACTGTGGATGTCCGCCGCCGCCGGTGCCGGTGATGCGGGCTTCGAACGACGCCCCAACGGAAGTGCCCGAGTCGAAGATGCCGGCGAACCTGCGGCTGGCCCGTCCGGAGGACGAAGACAAGCCGATCACCGTGCCGCCCGCGAACGCCGGGCCGCAGTCCAATGCGCCTCCGCCTTCCGAAGTCACGCTGGCGGTTGCCCCGGAAACGGCGCCGCTGCCGGCCACGGGTTCGAATGAAGTGCACGTGCAGGTCGAGGCGCCGTTTGTTTTCCGCGCTGCCGATGCCCCGGCTGCGGCCCCGGCTCCCGTAACCCAAGCTTCGAACCTGCCGGCCGTCGACCCGCAACGTACGCCGCCGCCGGCAGTGGCTCCCGCCCCGCCTCCGCAGAAACCATCCCCGGCCAAGGAACACCGCGGTTTCTTCGGGAAGGTGAAAGGCTTCTTCTCCTCGGTATTCCACTAGGAATTCCCAACTTGCGATAACCAATCGCTGGTTTCAAACCCATCGGGCGGTCCGAAGAACTGGAAACTGGCATCAAAAATTGACGATTCCGGCGTGAGCCAGATCACTTATTTCCCTTTGGCCGGGGACTATACTGGCTGCGCAAGTGAGTTGCCAATGCCTGTTGTTGAAAGGGCCCCGACGCCGGTTGAACCACCGGTTGAAGCACCGGTTCCACAGGGTCCGGTTCTGCCTACGCTCTTCGGCGAAGGTTACGGAACCTACCGCGCCCATGCCAGCGCTTTTGTCTTTTCCTACGCCGCCAACCTGCTGATCGTCGCCCTGCTCGTCTGGTCGGGACACTGGTTCGTCGAGCATCGTAAAGAAATCAAGCAACAGGTCGTTGGCCTGGTGACCGACGTGAGCCCGTATATATTGCCGCCGTCGAACACGCAGGCGGGTGGCGGCGGGGGTGGGGGTGACCGCGATAAGCTGCAGGCTTCCCGGGGATCGCCGCCGAAATTCTCCCGCGAGCAAATCACTCCGCCGGCGGTGGTGGTGCGCAATGAAAATCCCAAGCTGACCGCCGAGCCGACGGTGGTCGGCCCGCCGCAGATTCAGTTCCCGGTAGCGCAGTTGGGTGATCCGTTTTCTACGTCGGTTGGACCGCCTTCCAGCGGCACCGGCTCAGGAGGAGGAATTGGCAGCGGGAGCGGCGGCGGTGTGGGCTCGGGACGCGGCCCCGGAGTCGGGCCCGGCCAGGGGGAGGGATTGGCGGCGGAATTTATCGCGTGGGTGGGGGAATCAGTGCGCCTCGCACCATTTCCTCCCCTGATCCGGAATACTCGGAAGAAGCTCGCCGCGCCAAGTTCCAAGGCACCGTGGTGCTGTGGATGGTGGTTGGCCCGGATGGACGCCCCCGCGAACTGCGAGTCATGCGCTCGCTCGGAATGGGTCTGGATGAAAAGGCGCTCGAGGCGGTACGCACCTGGCGATTCGATCCCGCCCGCAAAGACGGACAGCCCGTCGCCGTACAGATTAATGTGGAAGTAAGTTTCCGGCTGTACTGAGAATCAGGCTTCGGGCGGCAGGGAACACATTTTGTATGGTCCTGGCTGCCCGGAAGCCCGAATCCCGGTTTTCTACCCACGGCGCAGGTTCTTGGCCAGCGGCGTCACCCGATCGCGCAGATCGTCGGCGAGATCGGAGCCACGCTCGAGCGCGTCTTCGGCCACTTCCCGGGCCTGATCTTTCCAGTCGTCGAGCGTCTCTCTGGCGTCGTCCAGTTTGCGCCGCAGGTCTTTCCGCATTTGCTTGCCCGTCTTGGGAGCGTAGAGCATTCCGACCAGTGCTCCGACGCCTACCCCAATCAACAGGAAGGCCACCGCGGTTCCCGCCAAACCTGATGTCGTATAACTGCCCTCGTTTTTGTCAGTAAACATAAGAATCCTTTCTAATGGCGCGAATCGCCGACTCTTGGATTCGCTCGCTTCCATTTTAGCTGTCTGACGGAGGTTACCGGTGCCACAATCTCTAAGCTTCGGTAACGGCCGGGAGTTCCACATTCCCAAAGCGGTTCAACTGCGTGTAAAATAAAGAGTTCAATACCTCGTGCGCAGCGGAAAACGTGGCTACCCGCCCTTCCGAGCGCCCATTTAGCCGCAATAAAGGAGATTCATTCGCAATGGCTATTCCTGCCACCCAGCTTCGCCCCGGCATGATCATCAAGCACAACAATGATCTGCACTCCGTGTTCAGCGTGGAGCACCGCACGCCCGGCAATCTGCGCGCCTTCATCCAAGCCAAACTGCGCAATCTGCGTACCGGCGCCATGTTCGAACACCGCTTCCGCTCGCCCGACCCGATCGAAAAGATCACGGTGGACGAAGTCGACATGCAGTTCCTTTACGCCGACGGCGACGCCTACTACTTCATGGACACGTCGAACTACGAGCAGACCCACCTGAGCAAGGAAGTACTGGGCGACGCCGTGGATTATTTGATTCCCAACCTCGAAATCAAAGTGGAGTTCTTTGACGGCAAGGCGGTAGGCATCGAGTTGCCGCAGACGGTGATCCTGACGGTGATGGAGACCGAGCCGGGACTGAAAAGCGCCACCGCTTCCAGCGTGACCAAGGCCGCGAAGACCGAAACCGGACTGGTGGTGCAGGTGCCGCCCTTCATCAACGAGGGCGAGAAGATCAAGGTGGATACGGCTGAGGGCACGTATTTGTCACGGGCGTAAGCTATTCTTGACTGTTGATTTTTGATTGTTGAATGAAAACCAAAATCTAGCGGGCGGGGTTTTTCAATCGACAATCGACAATCAACATTTTCCCCAATGAGTTCCGCCGAAAAAATAATCCAGGCTCGCACTTTCCTGGTCCGTGGGCGCGTGCAGGGTGTCGGTTTCCGCTGGTTCGTGGAGCGCGAAGCGCATACCCTCGGAATCGCCGGATGGGTGCGCAACAATGCCGACGGCAGCGTGGAAGTTTTGGCCATGGGCTCGCGCGATCAGATCTCCAGCTTGCGGTCGCGCCTGCGCCAGGGCCCGCGGGCGGCGCGTGTGGATGATGTAGAGGAGTTCGAGGCCCAGCCGGTCGCCGGCTTGAACAAATTTCGCATCGAAGGAGCGTGGTAGGTGCCCAGCGATAACAAAGCGGCGATCAAACCCAGCGTCGACTGTGAGCCGTTGAAAAACCTCATCCGCGAAGTGCCGGACTTCCCCAAGAAGGGCATCCTGTTTTACGACATCACCACCTTGCTCAAAGACAAGCGCGGCTTCGCCACCCTGATCGACGCTCTCTCCGAACATTACCTCGAGCAGGAAATCGATCTGGTACTGGGCATGGAAGCCCGCGGCTTCATTTTTGGTCCGGCGCTGGCCTATCGCTTGAACGCGGGCTTTGTTCCGGTGCGCAAGCCCGGCAAACTTCCCGCCGCCACCGCCAAGGTTGAATACGATCTGGAGTACGGCAGCAACGCGCTGGAAATCCATAAGGACGCGATCCAGAAGGGACAGCGCGTAATCATCGTGGACGATCTGCTGGCGACGGGTGGAACCGCGGCTGCGACCGTCACCCTGGCCAAGTCGCTCGGCGCCGACATTGCCGGGTTGGGCTTTGTCGTCGAACTCGACTTCCTCAAAGGGCGGCAGAAACTCCAGGGCAGCGAAGTCTTCTCGCTGCTGCACTACGACAAGTAGCCGCGGCGTCCCGAGGGCCAAAATAACGCGGAATGCGAAAATGTGCGGCAGGCGAGCCGCATGCGGGCCCGCATTCGCTTAGCGCAAAGCTGCCCGAAACCCGCTGATGATCGCGAACCAACCGAGCGCCCCGGCCACGGCCATGGCGGCCAAGCCCAGCACGCCCTTCCAGTTGATGTGGTAATAAGACGTCTGCATTTTTAAGTGATCGTGCATAACCAGTCCCAGTCTCGGCCCAGTGAGTAGGTTTTCTCTTCCGGCGAAGGGCGGGAATTCGTCGTTTCGCTTACCGCATTTTCCGGAACTAGTGGACGATGGCGACCGACAGTACGGTGAATACGGCGGAACCGAACGCCATGGCTGCCGTGAAGATTCCGAATCCCAGCCACATGATTTTCTCCTGCTCTATTCCCTGGCTCATGACACCCTCCATTCAAACTTCTCAGGTTGTTCTTGCCTTGCTCCCGACCTAGGGCAAGAGGTGTGCCAATTCCAGGGATGGATGGCGGCATCAGCAGCACTGATAACAGTGGATTTCGGCTGCCCGGCGGCGTGGTGGTCATACCCGTCGTACCAGTCCGGCCGTAAAGATTTCCTGACCGGCGTCAAGGAAACCCAACAACAGAAGTCACAGCTTTCAGGAGTCAGTTCACCGTCAGGGTGACGGTAGCGCTGTGGGACAGAGAACCGGAGGTGCCGGTGACCGTGATCGTGTAAGTTCCGGGAGGCGTACCCGACTTGGGCGCCGGGCCGCTGCTTCCGCCTCCGCCACAGCCCGGCAGCATGGCCAGAGAGACCAGTAGGCAGAGGGTCCCCGGCAGGCGCGCAAACCAGCGCTTCCTTCCTGCAGCGGCCGCGGGGCTGCGAACCAGAAATACGATGCCCGCCAGGGGCAGCCACAGGGCATACGACCAACCTGGCGAGCGCTCGAGCGACGCTACTGGCAGCGTGGTCACCACGCTCAGGGTGGCCGGGGCTCCGCTTGCTCCCGGAGTGACGCTGCCCGGAACGACGCTGCAGGTGCTGAGTGCGGGTGCTCCCGAACAGGTTAACGAAACCGTGCCGGTAAACGGTCCGTTCACTCCCGCGATCGTCAGGGGATACGAGGCCATCTGTCCGGCTGCGATCGTCGCCGAGTTGGTGGTCGCGGTGATGGCAAAATCCATCACCGCCAATCCGATTTTCTGGGTCTTGGCAGCCGGCGCTCCCGCTGAAGTGGCGGAAATCGTTACGCTATATTGTCCCGCGGGGGTCGCGTTCGTGGTTGCCACCGTGATCATTACGGCGACCGGAGCGCCGGCCGTGGGATTCACGGTGGCTGACGGCGAGAAACTGCAGGTGACGCCGGTGGCCGGTACATTGCAGGAAAGATCGACGGTGCTATTGAAGGCTCCCGTCGCGCCGACTTGTACGGTGAAGGGCGAACTCGCGCCCGGCAACACGCTGAGGGTCGCCGGCGAGGGCGCACCCAGAGTGAAATCCGCCACATTGACGGTCAGCGGAACCTGGTGCGTGGTGGAATCGCTGCCCGTCGCCTGCAGGTTGAAGTTGTAAGTCGCCGAACTGGCGCCCGCGACCGTCAATGTAAATGGCACCCCCGCAGGCGTGGGAGTGAGCGTTGCGGGCGAAAAGCTGCATGTCGGAGGCGTGGAACCCATGCAAGTGAGCGTGACCGAATTGCTGTATCCCGCTACCGCAGTCACCGTGCCGCTGATGATTCCCGTCTCATTGGGATAAAGCGTGATGGAAGCGGGCGCGGCTGCCAATTCGAAATCAGCCACCGGAGTGATGGTCAGCGTCGCCGTGTCGTTGGCTCCGCTATAGGAAGCAGTGATGGTTGCCGTAGTGCTACTGTTGACCGCGGTCGTGGTGATGTTGAAAGTTGCGCTGGTGGCGCCGTTCGGCACGGTCACGCTGGCCGGAGTGACCGCGGCCGAGTTGTTGCTGGAGATGGTAACCACGGCGCCGCCCGATCCGGCTACGCCCACCAGGTACACCGTTCCGGTCGACGAGCTGCCTGCCAACACCGTGCTGGGATTTACCTGCAGGTTGTATAACGCGGGCTGTGAACTCACCCCGGTCGCATCGACGATGTAGAGTCCCGTATTGCGATCGCTCAGCAGAACCTTATTTTGCCCCAGGTAGGGATAGACTCCCCAGTTGCCATCCAGTTGTTGCGTAAGCACCGGCCCCGGCCAGGTGTCGTAGCTGCCCACGAAGACCGGCGCGGCGGGATTCGTAATATCGAAAATCAACGTGCCCGCCTGGAACCATGACACGTACAGCAGGTTGCCCATGATCCTGGGATCATGGGGCGTGACCGCATCGATTCCCAGCGCAGTCATGGTCAGCGTCGATGCCACGGTAACGTTCATGGGATTGCTGATGTTGTAAATCGTGACGAACGAAGTGCCGTTGGGGTTCTTGGTGCTGTAGGCCAGATAGTTACCATCCGCCGTAGCCGAGGCGCTGCTGCCGTCAATGCCTGCGCTGAACGCTCCCAGTAGAACCGGGGCAGAAGTCGCGATATTCGTGATGTCCCAGATGTCGCACTTTCCGCCCCAACCGGCGGTGTAGAGCAGGGTTTCGCCCGCCGTATTGGTCTGAATATCAATGTCATTCACCCACTTCGGATCGGTCGCGGTGAACGTGGTCTTGAGCACCGGGCTTGATGGATTGCTGACATCAAACACTTTGATAATGGCGGGCGAGGTCAGATTCTGCGGAATGAAGACGAAGTTCTGCCAGATGGCGACTTTGTGCGCATTGTCGAATCCGCCGTTGGCCGAGGTGATTTGCGACAGCAGCACGGGATTGGTGGGATCAGAAACATCCACGATGTGCAGTCCGCTGCCCATGTTGTCGGCAAAGTACCCGATGCCGTTGGCGACCTTGATGTCCTCCATATCGATGGGACCGGACTGCCCGTAGTAGGACGCCAGCACCGGCGCGTCTGGATTGGTGATGTTGTAAATCAGGACCCCGTTGCGCCGCTCCGAGCCGATGTAGGCATAGTTGCCGTCTCCCCACACGCCGGAGTAGCTCTGGTACGCGGGATAGGGATCGGGATTCGAGCGCAAGGTGACGTGGATGCCTTGTCCGGCCGCAACTGGAATCAGGAAAAGGATGGTCAGGAACGCAAGGACCAGGCAGCGCCGGGTGAGCGGAGCAACGGCGCCTGCGCCCAGAGTACCGGCGCAATCATGCCCAGAGTCGGACTGGCTACAATCCATTGGTCGGCGCAAGGAAGCCCGCAAATCAAGCCGGCATGGCAACACCAGCCTGAGGATTGCGTTACTAGTAGCACACCCTGCTGGCTCCGACAATTGCCCGGAAGTGCACGGCGAAGGGGTGCCGCCATGCTGCGGGAGGAGTTCAATCTGCAGGAGTCCGTGAACGGAGAGGGAGCCACCACGGCCGGGCCGCTTAGAGTCCGGTCAATGAGTGAGAACGCGATTTATCGCCAGCTATTTCCTGTTTCTGCCAAAAAGCCATGAAAAGAAACTGGCAGGACGCGGGAGGCTCTCCTTAGCCGACTGCACTCTCGCCCAGATTTGTTCTGGTGTTCCGCTCGTATCGACCGTCACTCCCAACTCTGACAACTGCTTCGCATATCCCTCGAAGGCTTGCTGCAGCGTGATCCTATTTTCGGTCTTCTCAAAGCCGCTCACTCGGGCCTTCTTGATAAGCACCTTCAAACCGCGACCGTCCGCATCCCAGAACAAGTATTCGTCATTCTCGATATCGGTAGCTTCCAAGTGGTACAGAATCCTCTCGAAGCTTTCAATCTGGACGACTCCGCCGTCGTCAAGGCATACATACAGCGGATACGCCACCATGTAGTTCATTGTGTTCGCAATCATAACTGACGAAACCAGGGGTTCTCGCAAGTGTGCGCTTTCCCTTCGCCTTTTTACGCGTCAATGCGTGAAATGGGGATTTTTCGCCAATCATCCTCAAGCGAGCGATAATCGGGCATGGCTGCAGAAAGCGGCTGGGCGCTGTTTCCCGTTCTGGGAGCGATGATCTAACTTCTCGTCTTCTTTTCGGCCGCGACTGGACGGTTCGAGACGGAAAATTGTTTGTCGGTAAATTCGCCTCCGAAGGTGGTGCGCTCCTGGCAGATGGCGCGCAGGAAGGAACGTTCTCCCATGAGTTGCAATCATTGTTTCGGAATGTTCAGCTCGGCCGCGGCGCTGGTCGTCGCCGCTGTCCTTTCCGTAGGTGCTGCGGCACAGGCGCACTCAGCCCAATTTAAGGTGTTACATAGTTTCAACGGCGCCAGCACCGACGCCTATCCCGCCGCTGGCTTGGTCCTCGATGCCGCGGGCAATCTTTACGGTACGACCGCCGGAGACAGCATTCACGGACACGGCAGTGTATTCAAACTTACTCCCAACCCGGACGGCAGCTGGACCGAAAGCGCGCTTTACACCTTCAGCGGCGGCGTGGACGGATGGGGACCCTTAGCCGGAGTCACGCTTGATGACGCGGGAAACATCTTCGGCACCACCTACGACGGAGGCCTCCACCGCTCGGGAACCATTTTCAAGCTCGACACGGCCGGTACATACACCGTCCTGCACCACTTCAACGGCACGACCGATGGAGGAAATCCCGACGGTGAACTCGTCTGGGACGAAGCGGGGAACTTATACAGCACCAACATCAACGGCGGAAACTACGACGGCGGAACTGTGTTCCGGTTGGATCCGGCTGGCAAACTCAACGCGCTGTACAACTTCAAGGTTGGAACCGATGGGTATGGGGCTTATGCCGGCCTGATCCGAGATGCGGAGGGCAACCTGTACGGCACGGCTGCCTATGGTGGAAATTGCTCCTCCTGCGGAACCGTGTTCCGGGTTGATCCCACTGGCCAGGAAACCTTGCTGTACAAGTTCACGGGGAATGCGGACGGCTGCGATCCATTGGCGAGCTTGATTTTCGACGCAGCGGGCAATCTCTACGGCACCACCAACGGTTGCGGCGCTTTCGGTTACGGAACGGCGTTCAAGCTGGATCCAGACGGAAAGTTGACTGTGCTGCACGGTTTTACCGGCGGCCAGGATGGATCTCGTCCCCGGGGAGAACTGATCTTTGATGGGGTTGGCAATCTCTACGGCACGACCAGCGGCGGCGGCCACTATGGAAAAGGCATTGTCTTCAAGCTCATGCCCAACCCGGGTGGAAATTGGAAGGCTTACGTGCTGCACAACTTCACCGGCACCGACGGGAACGACCCAGAAGCAGGCCTGATCATCGACGCAGCCGGAAACCTCTATGGCACAGCCTTTCTCGACGGAGCCGGGGGCGGCGGCGTTGTGTTCGAGATCGCAGCAGGGACGAGCCAATGACGTCCAAGCGGTGAATCTCGCTCACGCAACTGACGCCCGCACAACTCGTCGGATGCCTCGACCAGGTACAACTCATACCCGGCCTGAGTACGGTCGATCAACTCGCGGGACCATGCGGGCTGGGTTGTGATATTGCCGCGGAAGCCGAGCACGACCGTTATCCCCTGCTGCAAGAGCGCAGATATGCGGCGTCAGTGCGTCCTTCAGCGCGAGGAATACTCCACGTATCCCGAAATGCCTTGGATCTTGCCGGCAAACCCAGGTTCTGAGTGAGATCGCGATGTTTCGCCAACTATCCCCGGCTGGCCAGATATGCGGCCTTTACATAGTTCCAGCCGTTTAGCAGGGATTGAGCATTGATGCTGCGGTTGTTCCTTGGAAGAAGTTCCATCATCGACCGGAACCCAGCCTCTACTTGGTTAGCGAATCGGAACCATCACTGTCCAGTATTGATCAGCACCCCTACTCCGTCTTGCCCGGGGACCGTCACGGCGATGTCCGGAAATCTGTCGCCGTTGAGTTGGCTGGCGGCAATCGCCCAGACGTTCGTGGCAGCGCGATAGAACACTGGCGCGGTGAAAGTCCCGTTGCCAGTCCCGTAGAGTACCCCCACGCTGCCAGACTGTCGGCTTCCGGTTTTGTAGGTAGCGACCGCAAGATCCGTATTTCCGTCCCCATCCAAATCAGAAGCCACCATATAGGTTGCTCGTGTTCCCACTTGATACGTGCTTCCGAGGATGAATGTAGCATCCCCATTGTTGAGGTAAATGTCTATCGTGCCGCCACTGGAAAAACTCACCGCCAAATCAACTTTCCCGTCGTGATTGCAATCGGCAGCGGCGACAGAGTACGGGAAAACTCCAACCGCGAATGTCTTCGGCGGGTCGAGGGTTCCGTCACCACGACCGAGCAGAACTCCGATGGTCCCGGGGCCATCCTGATGCACCGCTGTTACGTCGGGCACGCCATCCCCATTCAGGTCAGCAACGGCGAGTCCGGTAATTCGAGAAGTCGAGCCCGTGTCGTAACCGACTGGAGTCTGAAAGGTGCCATCTCCCTTGCCGAGCATGACGCTGGAACTCCCCGTTCCTCCAAAAAATAGATCCAGATGTTGGTCGCCGTTAAAATCCGCAACGACTACCGCGTCGTCGAAAACGCCCACGTTGAACACTTGCGGAGCTGCAAAGGTTCCGTCGCCCTTGCCTAACAGCAAAGAAGCAGCCATCGGGCTGGCATCCCCGAGAGCCACAACCAGATCGAGCTTGCCATCCTCGTTAAAATCGCCGGCTACAAGGTCCAAGACAGAGGACGACTGATCCGGCGCAGCTCGATATGACTTCGCTTGCTGGAAACTGCCGTCTCCATTCCCCAGCAGGACGCTTACGTCGTGACTCAAAATATTGCAGGTGGCGATGTCCATCTTGCCGTCGCGGTTAAAGTCGGCAAGGGCAATCGCAATCGGCGCCTTTCCGACGGAATAGTGTTGCGGAGGAGCAAAACCTTTAGCGAAAACGATTTCTGGAGAAAAGGAAGTGAGGCAACCAAAGACGATGACGAAGATAGTTCTTGGAAATGACATGGGAACCTCGCGTCGCAGCAATCCTACCGCAGCCGTAAGAGTTGCGAAGTCGCAATTCTGCTGAGGGGGAAAAGGCTGAAGTCTTTCTACCTTGCGGAATGTTGTCAACGTTGCGAGATTGTAACCTCAGTGCCCCGAAGAATCTTGCCACTCAGGGACGCCACCTAGAGCCGATCGGAGTGGGTTTTAAGTGAAATCGCGATGTTACGCCAACTGAGCGACCCGTTCTAGCGGGGCACGGTAATGAGCGGTTAGCGGTAGTTCCCTGTGCCAGCGGGCTCGCAATCGAAGTTGCGTCTCAGGGAAGGAACATTTTGCTGTGAGTGGATCCTAGATTCTATCACGCCCGTTTACCAGATTGTTTCTTGACGCCATCGCCTTCACAATTGACCTCATGAAAAGCGAGACCCTCCGAATCAATGACATCGACATTTTTTACGAAATCGAAGGCATTGGAGAACCCCTCCTGCTTTTACATGGCGGCACGGGATGTCACGACAATTGGATTTACGCTGGCGGGGAGGCCTTCTTGCATGAATACACCGTCATCAAGCCCGACGCTCGTGGTCACGGTAGAACGAACAATCCTCAGAGCACAATTACACATCGGCAATGTGCGCTGGACGCCCTCGCTTTGCTTGACCATCTCGGAATTAGCAAATGCCGCGCCATTGGATTGAGCATGGGAGGAAACATCCTTCTCCATATGGCAACGATGCAACCGGATCGAATCGAAGCCATGGTTGTCGTCAGCGCCACCATGTATTTCCCTGAACAGGCACGCGCGATAATGCGTCAGGTGCCCGCTCCCGAAAACCAACCTGCGGACGCGTGGACGACGATGCGCAAGTCTCATAAGCTGGGTGATCGACAGATTGCCGCGCTGTGGAATTGGACTCGGGAGATGAACGCCAGCTACGACGATATGAATTTCACGCCGCCATCATTGTCCAGAATCAGAGCCCGAACATTGATTGTTGATGGCGACCGCGATCCGCTTTACCCAGTTGAGATGGGTGTCGAGATGTATCGTGCAATACCCGGTTCGGCCTTGTGGGTTGTCCCAGATCGCGGACACGGTCCAGTCTTCTCGCAGGATGCAGCTCAGTTCGCCCAGGCAGCACTAGCCTTCTTTCGGGCTGCCTAATAGAAACGTCAACGTTTGGGCCGCTAGATGGCGAAACCAGGCGTTAACACGTTGTGACCGTTGGTCATTTTGCGCTATCGCGATGCTTCACCAACTATTCCCAAGAACCCTTCCAGCCGATGTCGTTCGGTCATAGAGCACAAGCCGGTGGCCGGCCTGCAGCACAGAGTATGCAGTGCGGAATCAGATACGACCGCACCGCCAGCCCGCGATTGAAAACATCTAAGGTGGCCGACTAGAATTCCGCTAGTTGGTAGCAGGGGATGGAGCGTGCCTATCGCAATCTCGGCTATGTCTTAATGGTTCTTGGGCCGATCTTTATCGCGGGTTTCTGGATTCCTTACTTATCCGAAATCCCCCACTTCGACCAATCCATCACAACTGCAGTCCACGTCCACGCGGTTCTGCTGTTTGGCTTTCTCACGCTGTTAATCGTCCAGCCGCTGGCCATCCGCTACAAGGCGTTCTCGACCCATCGCATTCTTGGAAAACTATCGAACATCCTCATACCATTGGCTCTCGTTTTCTCTCTAGCGATGTTGTGGAAGGAATATCACGAACACCTGACAAACGGCATGACTGCTCACATGGCTCGCAACGCCGAGTTTCTCTCCGCTGTCCAGCTTCTGCTTTTCGGCACCCTGTACGGCGTTGCGGTCGCATCGATACGTCAGCGGGATGTCGCGACGCACATGCGATGTATGATCTGCATTGCGCTGGTCCTGTTGCCGGCGGGCCTGGCAAGGACGCTAGGATATTGGTTCAATGTTCGGCAATCTTTGTCTCAGACTGCCTGCCTTGCTTTGATCGACGCCTTGCTGCTTGGCTTGATCGCGTTTGATTGGCGCCGCCGTTTGGCAGCACGCCCATACTTTTTGGTTCTCCTGGCCTACGTTGTCATCGAAGCTTTCTGGTTCAGCCTCGGGCGCCCCGTCTAGAACTGAGGTCATTGTTGTGACCAGCAATTGCACTGAGAACCAGCGGCTTCACCGCTGAGGGCTCGCGACCAAGACTGCGAAAAATTGTTGATGACACTGCTGCTGACAACCGTGGAGTCAACGCTTTCGCTCACCCGTCAACAGGTCAAAAAACAAGCCGAGAAGAGTATGAACTTCGCCGGCGGAGAGGGTCGCCGGATCCACCAGTTGTTCCAGCAGCAAGGAGTTCGACAACGCTCCCATGGCCACGGCCGCGGTGGTACTCGAAACCGGGGTTCCGCGTCCCAGAGCGGCCGCTAAGTTTCGCAGGATTTCGATGCCCGCGGAGCGCAGCCCGCGCATGCGCCGCTGTAACCGGGCGCGCACCTGGGGATGGCGAATGGCGAACAGTTTGTACTCCATGAAAATCAGCGCCCACCGGCGCTGGGTCGCCACCCGGGCGTAGTAATCGCGCAAGGCGTCCGCTTGTGCTTCCGGGGTTTTCGCCAGGGCCATCAACTTCCGCACGTCGGCAATGCGGCGCTGCACGCAATCCTCCAGCAGCGCCATAAACAGCTCTTCTTTGCTGTCAAAATTCGCGTAGAAGGCTCCGCGGGTATATCCGGCGGAGGCGGCAATGTCTTCAATACGAGCCGCCTCGAAGCCGTCGCGGGCGAAGACAGGTTCCGCCGATCGCAGCAATTTGCGCCGGGTAGTGTCGGTGCGCGCCTGCTGTCTGGAGAGGGGAACCGATGCGGCTTGCGCTGCGGTGGGAGTCATGGGGCTCCTTGATGGTATGACTCGCTACTCAGCATTCGGCGCGGGGAAGCGGCAGCTTCACAGGATACATACATGCATGTATCCTAAGGAAACCATGCCGGGGGCACAAGCGGAAATTGCGGGGGCAGCAGCGGCTCCGGCCGGCATGGTTCCCTGGCGTCCCCGCCACAATCCCTGGGCCATCGCCCTCACCGTCACCCTGGCCACGTTCATGGAAGTGCTCGACACCTCCATCGCCAACGTGGCGCTGCCGCACATTGCCGGAGGCCTCTCCGCCGGACAGGACGAATCCACCTGGGTGCTGACCAGTTACCTGGTCTCGAATGCCATCATTCTTCCCATCAGCGCCTGGCTCGCCACCCGCATGGGACGCAAGCGCTTCTACATGATGTGCGTCATGCTATTCACCGCCAGCAGTTTTCTGTGTGGTCTGGCGCCCAGCCTGGGCATGCTTATCCTGTTCCGCATATTGCAGGGCGCGGGCGGAGGCGGCCTGGCTCCCAGCGAACAAGCGATTCTGGCCGACACCTTTCCGCCTGCCAAGCGCGGGATCGCTTTCGCGGTGTACGGCATGGCGGTGGTGGTTGCCCCCGCCATCGGGCCCACGCTGGGGGGATGGATCACTGACAACTACAGCTGGCGCTGGATTTTCTACATCAACATCCCGGTGGGATTGCTGTCTCTGTTCCTCACCTACCGCATGGTGGAAGATCCGCCGTATCTCGCAGTCGAGCGGGCCAAGAGCAAGAGTTTCAAAGTCGACTACGTCGGCCTGGGACTGGTGGCGCTCGGCGTCGGCTGCCTGCAGGTGGTGCTCGACAAGGGTCAGCAATCGGACTGGCTCAGTTCTCCCTGGATTGCCGCCTTCTTCACCATCGCGGTCGTCAGCCTGCTGATCTGGATCTTCTGGGAGTGGTTCCATCCCAATCCCATCGTGGACCTGCGGTTGTTCAAGTCGCGAAACTTCGCCGCCGCCATGACCATCACCTTCGTCCTGGGCACGGTGCTGTTCGGAACCACGGTGCTGATTCCGCAATTCCTGCAGAACCTGCTTGGCTACTCGGCGGTGCAGGCCGGAGAAGCCCTGGCGGGCGGCGGCTTCGCCATGCTGCTGATGATGCCGATCGCCGGACTGCTGGTCTCGCGCGTCGATCCTCGCGGCATGATGTCGGTAGGCTTTGCCGCGACCGCTCTGGCGCTGGTCTACATGTCACGGCACATGACGCTGGGCATTGATTTCGAAACCGCGGCCCTGCTCCGGACCCTGCAAACCCTGGGACTGGCGTTCATCTTCATTCCCTCGAACACCCTGGCCTATGTGGGCATACCCCAGGAGAAGAACAACCAGGTTTCCTCGATGAATGCATTTGTGCGCAACGTGGGAGGAAGTATCGGGATCGCGACCATCATCACCTTCGTGCTGCGGCAGTCGCAGAAGCACCAGAATTTTCTGGTGCAGCACGCTTCCGCCGGCAACCCGCAATTTCGCGCCATGATCGAAGGCATGAGCCACACCCTGAACCGGCATGGCGGCGATCCGGTCCAGTCCACGCACCAGGCGTACGCCATGATGTACCACGCCATCCAGGCGCAGGCGACCACTCTGGGCTATGTGGATGTGATCTCGGTGCTGGCGCTGGTGGTGGCGTGCCTGACGCCGCTCGCCTACATCATGAAGCGCGGATTGCCGGGCACGGGCGGCGGAATGCACTAGATGGCAGAAGTAAGAAGTCAGAAGGCGGAAGCAAAGACGGGTTTCCCTTCCGCCTTCTGACTTTATTCCACGATCAACACGGCATTCTTCGGCAGATAGCTCTTGCGCCGGAACCAGTCTTCCATGGCGGCTTTCAACTCGACCAAAGGCACCTTGGTCCCAATCTCCATGACGCCATCGCCAATCGGCAGGGTGTTGTCAAAGGCGCTGGCATTGGTAAAGTTGCGCATGGCAAAGCTGTCGAGCCATTTCATGGGGCAGGAATGGCGCTGGCCCTTCTCTTCGTATTCGACGCGAATCTTGCGGGCAAACATATACCTTGATTTAACCACAGAGGCGACGGTTGTGGATTTCCCGTAGAGAGGGCAGTTGCTTTGCCTGGAAGCAATGGAGCGACGGGCGTCCCCGCCCGTCTAGTCGCGGAGTCCCTTAATCCCCCGACCCCTGCTCGATCTGCACCAGATCCTGCTCGGGCATCTGCGGCAACTGCGCCCGCCAGCGCGCCGGCATCGCCGAATTTTCCCGCCAGCGGTTCACCGCCGAGCCGATGGCGACCGAAGCATTCACCAGGTGACCCGCCTTCAGCGGCCCCAGCAGTTTGAACTCCTCGACAAAGCGCATGCCCGTGGTCGCCGTGCAGCCGCACTGGCTGCAATCGGGCGCGCCGCCGAACACGCAGGGCTCGACTCGCGACTTCAAATCGGCGGAGTAGTTGGTCGACATCTTCGAGAAAACACATTTGCCGGGATTCGCCGGCGGCGAAAGCAGCGCCTTCGCCATGCCCGCACCCATCAGCAGTTTTGGATAGCGCAGCTGCAATTCGGGCAACGTTGCCGCAATCGTCTCCCGATCCCCTGGCGCCAGCTTTTCCGCGCTCCGCTCGCCGAGTTGCGGAGTGTAGAGGCTCACCCAGATGCGGTCCACCTCCGGCCGCGCCTGCCAGTAGGAAACGAATTCTTCCAGATATCCCGCGCGCTGCATCATGGGACGGGTAATCGTCCAGTGCACATTGATTTCCCGCCCGGCAATATTTTGCAGGATGCGCTCGTAGGTCGCGGGATGCCGGCGCACATCATGATGCTCGGGCAAGCCATCCACCGATACTGCCACCCGCACGCGGGGGAGCGTCATCCACTCCATGGGAATGGGAATAACGGCGCTGGTCACCACCAGGGTGAAGCGCCCTTGCTGGCTCAACACGGGGAGAATGCGGCTGAGTTCCCGATGCCGGACCAGGGGCTCGCCTCCCACCAGAGACACGTGCTGAGGCTGGTGCTTTTTCACCAGGCCAAGGACGCCTTCGACCAGCGTATCGCCGCGGAAATCGGAAAGTTCGCGGAGAGTTTTGCCGCCGCCGAGGTGTTCATCGCCGTACGCGTAGCATCCGGGACAGCGCAGGGGGCACTCGCGGGTGACTTCGATGGAGAGCATGGGAGCCCTGCCGCTCAGGATATTCCCCCACCCGGCAAGCACTTGCCGCGCGGTAAGGCTGGGTCGAGACTGCGTGGGATGCATTTCAATATAGATGCGGGCTGAGGCAGTTCCTGACCAGAAAAAAGCCCGGATTTTCTCCGGGCTTTCCTGAACAAAACCTAACCGTCGTGAAATCAGCGGAGTGACAAATGTTTACTTCTTCGCCGCCTTCAACCGGGCTTCCAGATCGTCCACTTCCTGCTGCAAACCTGCGGGAAGATGGGTACCAAACTTCGCGAAATGTTCCCGGATCAGGGGCACTTCCGCCAGCCATCCGTTGACGTCCACGCTCAACAGCTTGGCAACGTTTTCCGCCGGCATATCCAGGCCCCGGGTATCCAGATCTTCCGCATCCGGCAAGCGTCCGATGGGGGTATCTTTGGCATGAACCTTGCCATCGCAGCGCTCGAAGATCCACTTGAGCACGCGGCTGTTCTCGCCATATCCGGGCCACAGGAATTTTCCGTTTTCATCGGTGCGGAACCAGTTCACGTAATAAATCCGTGGCAGCTTGGCTCCGGCGGTTGCGCCGATTTTGAGATAGTGCGCGAAGTAGTCGCCCATGTTGTAACCGCAGAAAGGCAACATCGCCATGGGATCGCGGCGCAGCTGGCCAACTTTACCGGTAGCCGCGGCGGTGGTTTCGCTGCTTGCGGTGGCGCCCAGGAAGGTGCCGTGCTGCCAACTCAACGACTCGGTGACCAGCGGCACCACCCCCGCCCGCCGTCCGCCGAACAGGATGGCATCAATCGGCACGCCCTTTGGATCCTGCCATTCGGGCGCAATCACCGGGCACTGGATCGCCGGGGTGGTGAAGCGCGCATTGGGATGTGCGGACTTGCGTCCCGCCTGCGGAGTCCACGGCCGGCGCAGCCAGTCCACCAGACTCCGCCGGCTTCTCATCGCTCATGCCTTCCCACCACACGTCGCCGTCGGGAGTCATGGCGCAATTGGTGAAGATGGAGTTCCGGGTCGCGGCGAGCATGGCGTTGGGATTCGACTTCATGCTGGTGCCCGGGGCCACGCCGAAGAATCCAAACTCCGGATTGATGGCATACAGCCGTCCATCTTTGCCGAACTTCATCCAGGCAATGTCGTCGCCGATGGTTTCCACTTTCCAGCCGGGAATGGTCGGCACCAGCATTGCCAGGTTGGTCTTGCCGCACGCCGAGGGGAACGCCCCGGTCATGTACTTGACCTCGCCCTTGGGATTGGTGAGCTTCAGGATGAGCATGTGCTCCGCCATCCAGCCTTCATCGCGCGCCTGCACCGAAGCGATGCGCAGCGCGTGGCACTTCTTGCCCAGCAGCGCGTTCCCGCCGTAGCCCGAGCCGTACGACCAGATCTCCCGGGTGTCGGGGAAGTGGCAGATGTATTTCTGTTCGGAATTGCACGGCCAGGTGGAATCCTGGTCATTGGGAGCCAGCGGGGCGCCGATCGAGTGCAATCCGCGCACGAACTCTCCGGTTTCGCCCAGCACCTCCAGCACCCGCTTACCCACGCGCGCCATGATGTGCATGTTGGCGACCACGTAGGGCGAATCGGTAATCTCGACCCCGATCTTGGCGATGTGCGATCCGATGGGTCCCATGCTGTACGGGATCACGTACATGGTGCGGCCCACCATGGATCCGGTGTACAAGCCTTTCAGCTTGTCTTTCATCTTGGCGGGATCTTCCCAGTTATTGGTGGGACCCGCTTCTTCCTTGCTCTTGGCGCAGATGAAGGTGCGGTCTTCCACGCGCGCCACGTCTCCGGGATTCGAACGCACCAGAACGCTGTTGGGGCGCTTGGCATCATTCAAAGGAATGGCGACGCCGGAAAGGATCATCAGGCGCAGCATGTTCTGATATTCCTGGTGCGAGCCATCGCACCAGTGAATGCGCTCCGGACGGCACATCTGCGCGACCTCTTCTACCCACAGCGCCAGTGCCGGGTTTTTGCCTGAATTGGCAGCGGCTTCCACTTCGACCGTAAGACTTGCCATAAGAGCGGCTCCTTAAGAACGAAGAAACTTGGGACGGCTATACGACCTGTCGCACTGCATCTACGCGGGCAGGAAGGCATGAGGCAGCTGAACTACGCTGGTACGTGACGACGGGTGTCGCGGGTAACATCCCAAAGGAAAAAAGATGACGAGCGTCTCCCGTAAGTATGAACCATCTATTGTCCCTCATTTGCGAGGGTCTTCCAAGCCCCGGCGCCCGCCCTGCCACTGCCCGGCGTCTCCCGGAACAAGCCGATTGTCCCAGCCGGAGGTCCGCTCAGAATGTGTTCTCGGTCACAAGTGATTGTGATTTCAGTGCATGGCGGGGCGGCTCGAGCAGTCGCGGGAGCGCGACTGACCGTCCGGTCGGGAGCTTGCCGGGGAACCTTCCGAATTACGTCCCCGGGACTGCGGCGGCTTCCGGTTCGGCCACCACTGCCTCTAAATGCTTGAGCGTATCGGCCACGGTGAGCGAGTACATTTCCCGATCTACGCCTTCGCCCGACTCGAGCGCGGTCTTCAAATAGTGCCCGGCAATCGCAATCGCCAGCCGGTCGGTGATGACCTTCCCGGTGTGGTTCTTGTATTCCACCCAGGCCGGCAGCGGCAGCGCCACCCACACCGGTTTCCCGCCCACCAGAAACTTGACGTCCACCGCATCGGCATGTCGGGTCGCAATGGCCACAATCAGCGCCTGGTAAATGCAGTGCACTTCCTGCCTGGACCAGCGGTCGGTAGCGCGAAAGCTGTCATACATAAGAGTACAAAAACTATAGCGGACGGGGCGGGGGTGGAGCAAACCAGGGCAAGGAGCAATGTCGATCCTCCCAAATCAGCAATCGAAAATCGGCAATCGTAAATCGACGATTCTCCCGGTGTCGGCGGGGTGGACTATCATTAAGACGAGCGACCAAGGACCCATGACCATGAAAAATATCGGCATCCTGCTCTCCGGACGCGGCTCCAATTTCGAAGCCATTGCAAAAAATATCGTCTCAGGACATATTCCCAACGCTCGCATCGCCGTCGTCATCTCCAACAAATCTGACGCGGGAGGCCTGGACGTCGCCCGCCGCCTCGGGCTCAACGCGCTGGTCATCCCCTCCAAGGGCAAAGACCGCGAACAGCACGACCGCGAAGTCGTCGCCGCGCTCCAGCAGCAGCAAGTGGATCTGGTCTGTCTTGCGGGATACATGCGCCTGCTCTCGCCCTGGTTCGTGCAGCAATTCCCGCATCGCATCCTCAACATTCATCCTTCCCTGCTGCCCTCGTTCCCCGGACTCGAAGCCCAGCAGCAGGCCTTCGCCTACGGCGTGAAGGTTGCCGGATGCACGGTGCACTTTGTGGACGAAGAACTCGACCACGGCGCCATCCTGGTGCAGAAAACCGTTCCCGTTCTCGATGGCGACGACGAGCACTCGCTGGCCGAGCGCATCCTCGAGCAGGAACACATCGCCTATTCCGAGGCGATCAAGGTTGTGCTTGAAGGAAACTTCGAGGTAAGCGGCAGACGACTGGTGAGGACGGTGACGGCCACGAACTGATGGAGCGACGGGCGTCCCCGCGCGCGACGCAGTTCGTCTCCTGCTTCAGAATTGAGCCGAAATCCCCACTTCTCGCGAAAGACGCGAGAAATGGGGCACCCGGTCGAGCACCCGGCCGAGGGTATCGGTTCAAATTTCGTCAATGCAGCAATCCGTGAATCCTGCCCCGCTATACTTATCAGATGCCATCGTTCCCCTCGGTTGACGAACAACTCGCCTACATCAAGAAGGGCTCGGCGGAAATTGTCAAAGAGTCTGAACTGCGCGCGAAGCTCGAGAAGTCTCTGGCCGCGAACCAGTCGCTGCGGGTGAAAGCCGGCTTTGATCCCACGGCGCCCGACCTGCATCTTGGGCATACCGTTCTGATGCGCAAGTTGAAGCACTTTCAGGATCTCGGTCACACCGTCATCTTCCTGATCGGCGACTTCACCGCCATGATTGGAGATCCCACGGGCCGCTCGGCCACCCGTCCTCCGCTGAGCGCCGACGAGATCAAGAACAATGCCAAAACTTATCTGGCGCAAGTGTTCAAGATTTTGAGCCAGAGCAAGACCGAGATCCGCCACAACAGCGAGTGGCTGGGCAAACTGAAGGGCGAAGACTGGATCCGCCTGGCGGCCAAGTTCACGGTCTCGCAAATGCTCGAGCGCGAAGACTTTCACAAGCGCTTTCTGGAAGAAAAACCGATTGCGTTGCACGAACTGCTCTACCCGCTGGCGCAAGGCTACGACTCGGTCGCTCTCAAGGCCGACGTGGAGCTCGGAGGCACCGATCAGAAGTTCAATCTCCTGGTAGGACGCGAACTGCAGCGCGCCTACGGGCAAGACTCGCAGATCGTGCTGACCATGCCGATCCTCGAAGGCCTTGACGGTGTGCAGAAGATGTCGAAGTCCTACGGCAACGCCATCGGCATCCAGGAAGCGCCGCTCGAGATGTATGGCAAAGTCATGTCGATCTCCGATGAAATGATGTGGCGCTACTACGAACTGCTGACCGACGTGAAGGTGGCGGAGATCGAAAAGATGAAAGCCGACGTGGCCGCGGGCCAGGCCCATCCCATGGCAGTCAAGAAAGAGCTGGCCAGAAAGATCGTCGCCGACTTCCACTCCGCGGACGCGGCCACGAAAGCTGCCGACGACTGGGCGAAGCAGTTTCAGAAGGACGAGGTGCCGGAGAATCTTGAGCAGATAGACGTAACCCTGAGCGCTGTCCAAATCGCGGGGTCCGAACGCGGTGCCGCGCAGAACATCGATGCGACGGACGGAGAACAATGTGTCATCCGTGCTGACAAGCTGCTGAAAGAGGCAGGCCTCGCGGCGTCGACCAGTGAAGCCGGCAGAAAGATCAAAGAGAAAGCTGTCAGTGTCAATGGCCAGGTGGTGCAGGCACTGGCGATCGTTTGCGGGAAGAAGCCCCTCACCGTCCGCGTAGGTAGAAAAATCAAGCTGGTCTCTCTAATCACTTAATCCATTCCGGACGTCATCCTGAGCCCGACAGGGCGAAGGATCTGGCGCGGAGTGGTTGTGTTCTTGGCAACGCGGGGGCAGTCCACGCCAGATCTCTGAGGCGGCTGAGGGATGACGTCTTGCTCTGAGTGGGGGCGCCACCCGGGAAATGCACGTGGCGGGAAATCCGGCGCATTTTTGTTGAAATTTGCTACGCTCTAGCCGCCACTTCATGCGCGCCGCCGCCATCGTCGGGTTGGGATCTTCGCTTAAAGACCTCAAGCCTTTTCAGAAGAACTCGAATGCTGCGTGGAGTCTCGGCTTACCTCCAGGCGCGACCGATGCCGATGTCATTCTGATCTTTGGCGGCGATGGAACCATCCACCGGCACCTGGCAGAACTGGTCGAACTGAGGCGGCCGGTCCTGGTCGTGCCTTGTGGCAGCGGCAACGACTTTGCGCGGGCGCTGGGCTTGTGCAGCGTCAAGGATGCGCTGGCCGCCTGGCGGAAGTTTTCTTCGGGCGCGGACAATGTCCGTGCGATTGATCTGGGCGTGATTACGGCGCTCGGCCCGCAGGGGCTGAAGCCCGATGTTGATGGGGCCGCGAGCGGCATGACGGAAGTCGCGCCCTTTCCCGGAGCGCTCCGGCGGGCGGACGCGCCGTATCAGCCTGCCAACTTACAGCCGGAAACACCAGCCTCAACCTACTTCTGTTGCGCCGGCGGCGTTGGACTCGATGGCGAGATTGCGCGGCGGGCCAACCGGCTTCCGCGCTGGCTGCGCGGGCACGGCGGTTATGCGCTCAGCCTGTTGCCGGCACTGGCGAAGTACAAGCCGGAGCTCACCAGGATTTGGGTCGCGCAGAAAGACGATCGCTGAGTCTTGGGAAATCAAGAGCAGCAAGCCGTCGTTTGTTGCCGTATTCGCGAACGCCCCGAATTATGGCGGAGGCATGAAGATTGCTCCACGCGCTTCGCTGGAAGACGGATTACTTGATCTGTGCACGGTGAGCGATGTGGACAAGCTCAAATTATTTTGCCTGTTCCCGACCGTCTATTTCGGGCGCCATCTGAACATACCCGAAGTCGAATATCTGCAGACCGCACGGGTAAAGATCGAAACCGAAAGGCCGCTGGATGTTTACGCGGACGGGGAGTTCGTGTGCCGGACCCCGATCGAAGTTTCGGTGGCGCCGCGGGTACTGCGGGTCGTCGGCACCTAGTACCGAGTATCCCATCCCAAAATCCCACCCGGCGCAAAAGGCGCGACCCGGGTGGGGCAGCCTGGGCTCCGGAAAATCTACCCGAACGATTGACGTCAGATCGCGGTGGCCGGCGGGACGCCGCGCTACTGTCACTCATGAGTGTGCGAGGCATCACCGCGAGACCCGGGTTGCGGGGGTGAGCATGAATATTGGGGGGGAGGGCATTCTCCGGCAGCCGCGAGCGTGCCCGAAAGGAATGGAGATGCCGGTTTCGTCCAGTCCGGATCCAAGCGCGGCGCTGTTGGCGGCGGAGCCGAAGCCGCTCGATGCTGCCCGCCACGGGGAAGCTGCCCGGCAAGTCGAGGGGTTACTGCGCGCCAAGGTCATCGGGCAAGACGATGCCATCGAAGCGGTCGTGGAGCTTTACCAGATATTTCTGGCCAGCTTGTCTTCTCCGGACCGGCCGGTGGGCAATCTGCTCTTCCTGGGACCCACGGGCTCAGGGAAGACCTACGTGGTAGAGGCCCTGGCCGACGCGTTGTTCGGAAATCCGCATGCGTTCGTCAAAGTGAACTGCGCCGAATTTCAGCAGCAGCACGAGATTGCGAAGCTGATCGGGTCTCCTCCAGGCTATGTGGGCCACGGACAGACGCCGCCTTTGTTGACCCAGGAGGCGTTAGACCACTGGCATCTGGAGAATCTGAAGCTGACGCTTCTGCTGTTCGATGAGATTGAAAAAGCTTCGGAGGCCTTGTGGCAGTTGCTGCTGGGCATTCTCGATCGGGCGACGCTCACCCTGGGCGACAACTCGCACGTGGATCTTTCGCACTGTCTGATTTTCATGACCTCGAACCTGGGCGCCACCGAGATGAGCACGCTGGCCGAGGGAGGGATGGGATTTGCCGCGCAAGCCACCGCCATCGACAGCAGCTTCGACCAGAAGATCTCGCGGACGGCGACGGAAGCGGCGCGCAAGAAGTTTTCTCCCGAGTTCATGAATCGCCTGGACAAGGTCGTGGTTTTCCGGACGCTGCGCCCGGAACAACTGGAGCAGATTCTGGAACTGGAGTTAGCCAAGGTACAACAGCGGATTACCCGCGCCGTAGGCCAGAGTCATTTCACCTTTGTCTGCACTCCCGAGGTGAAGAAGTGGCTGCTGCAAGAAGGCACCGATGCGAAATACGGCGCCCGGCACCTGAAGCGCGTGATCGAGAAAAACATTGTTTACGGGCTGGCCAACCTGGTCGCCACCGGTCAAATCCAGGGTGGTGATGGCATCGTGGTCGGCGTGAAGTCCGGAGGGGGCCTGAGTTTTGCCAAGGCTGCACCCGCGGTAAGCGAAGCGGCGACTCCGGAGGCAGGAGTGGTGTCGTGAAACGAATTCTGGTGGTCGACAATAACGAGATCTTGTGCCGCTTCGCCTGCGATATCCTGTGCACCGAGGGATACTACGCGGTGCCCGCCCGGAGCGCCGCGGAAGCCCTGGAGGCATTTGAACACGCAGCATTCGATCTGGTGGTGACCGATTTTCTTATGCCGGGGATGAGTGGCCTGGAACTGGCTCGCGCCATCCGCGGCAAGATCCCGCAATTTCCGGTAATCGTCATCAGCGCGTTCGAACCGGTGGAATGCGAACACGTCACCCTCTGGCTACCCAAGCAATACCTGTTTCCCGGACTGCTGGAGAAGGTTCGCCTCTGCCTGGAGTGCCCGGAAGTGGGGAGCTTAGCGGGGTAAGGCGCGATTTTTCCCCGGCGCCCAACTGGGCTGAGCCTGGAAGCGAGTGCGGATCATGTTTGCTGACGCAAGCCCCACTTCTCGCAAAGGACGAGAAATGGGGCACCGTGGTTTCATCTGGAAAGGGTCAGAGATGGCTGGCGATTTTGGACGCCATGTTCTCGGCGGCGGCCGGACTGATATTGCTGACGCGCAGGTCGATGTGTACCATCACGTCTCCCTTGCGCATTAAGAGTCCCGATCCCATGGGTTCCAGGTACGCTTCATCACCAATGCCAGGTAATTCCTTGAAAGTATCCATGCCCGCCGCAACTTGTTTCATGGCGGCGTGTGCGAGCTTGAGGGTTATGGCTCCGCCCTGCCAGGTGTATTCAATCGGCAGGCGTTGGGTGCCACCAGGACCGTAGTGGTATTCGCAAGTCGTAATCCCGAGTTGCTCGACCGAAGCGACCGGCTGGCCGAGAGCTCGGCTGGCTTCGTCGGTCGACAACATGGCGCAGGGCTCACGCTTGCCGGTGTAGCGGGGTGCATCTCCTCCCATCTCGTGGGAGAACTGGCTGGCGCGCTGCTTGACCCGATAGCCGATGTAGAAGCAGCTGCCCAGCGCGAGCAAGCCCAGGAACACAAAAACTCCCAGGACGGCAAAAACGACTTTCAATGCCGTGTTGGAGCCACCCGCGGCGGGCGGTGCCGGCGCGAGGGGTGCGGGCGCTGGTAGGTTTGGCGGATTGCTGGAAACCGGCGCCGGCTGGTCGGGGACGGCAGCTCCGCACTTGGAGCAGAATCGAGTTCCCTCGCTGAGTGGGGCCCCACAACTCACACAGAACGCGGCCATGTGATCCTCCTCGCTATGGGGCGCAATTTTGCCTGTATCGGACCGAGTGTGCAAGCTGAAAAGCTGCGCAACGCCAAGCTCCGCTTCCGGTGCTAAACTAGCGGGAACAGTATGGCGGAAAACGGTCGGTCGCGCACTTGGCTGTGGATTGTGATTGGAGGAGGAGCCTTCTTCCTCTTTGTGCTGGCGGTGTTCACGCTGGTGTATCTGGCCATGCACAGCGGCCAGCAAAGCGGTTCGCTAGGCAGCTTCGGCGACAAAATCGGGGTCGTGGATCTGGATGGCGTCATCCTCGATTCCACCACCGTGGTGCAGCAGCTCAAGAAATTTGGCGATGACGATTCCATCAAGGGGATCATCATTCACGTCAATTCTCCCGGGGGAGGAGTGGCGGCCTCGGAAGAGATTTATCACGAGGTGAAGCGCATCCGCGATGAGAAGAAGAAGCGCATCGTGGCCTCGATCAGCACGGTGGGCGCCAGCGGCGCGTACTACGTTTCCTCCGCCACCAACAAGATCTATGCCGACAACGGCAGCGTGGTGGGTTCGATCGGGGTAATCGCCGAATGGGTGAACTACGGCGAACTGCTGCGCTGGGCCAAGCTGAAACAGGAAGTTCTGAAGGTCGGCGAATTCAAGGACACGGGCGATCCCTCGCGCGAAATGACCCCGGCGGAGCGGGCCTACATGCAGGGCTTGATCGACAATATGTACGGCCAGTTCGTGAGCGCCGTGGCCGATGGCCGGCATGCGAAAGTCGAGGACATCAAGGCCATCGCCGACGGCCGGGTGTGGACCGGGCAACAGGCGCTCTCGATGCACCTGGTGGATCAGTTGGGCGATTTTCAAGCTGCCGTCGACGATACTGCTAAATCGTTGAATATTAAGGGTGAACCGGTGCTGGTGCGTCCCGAGAAAGACCGTAAGACCTTGATGGATCTGCTGTTCGGGGACGTTTCCCAGTGGATTCCGACCAGGGAAAAGCTGATGGACCATAGCCTGGGGTTCTATTACCTGTGGAAGTAAAAAAGCGGGCGTCGGGGCCTCGGTCCTGAGACGCCTGGACACCAGGTACCTGAATCAGAGCTTGCATAGAACCCCTGAAATTTGAGAAGTTTATGGAGGGCCCATTCAGTGGCGGCGGGGTTCCGGCTGACCAGAACGCCACGCAATTTCTGAAAGTAGAACGGAGCAATGGCGTATGACAAAGGCGGATCTGATCGACGAGGTTTCTCGGCTGGCAGAGTTGACGCGTAAAGACAGTGAAGTCATTGTCGAGACCATCTTTGACAGCATCGTGCGCTCACTCCGGGTGGGCGACAAGATCGAGATTCGCGGCTTCGGCAGCTTCCGCACGCGGCAGCGCAAGCCGCGCGTGGGACGCAATCCCAAGACTGGCGATCGCGTGGAAGTGCCCGCGAAAAAGATACCTTTCTTCAAGCCCAGCAAGGAGTTGAAGGACCTGGTGAACAACTCCGCCAGCGAGCAGGCGGCGGCCGCACCGGCTCCGGCTCCTCCCGCACCCTAGAGAGTTCCGTCTCTATTCGAAACCCAAGCAAGCGATGGCCAAGGCCTATTTCACGCCCGAACTGTTCCAGTTTCTAAGGCAACTCAAGCGCAACAATAAGCGCGACTGGTTCATGAAGAACCGTGAGCGCTATGAGATGGTTGCACGCCAGCCCTGTTTGCGGTTCCTCACCGACTTCCAGTTCCGTTTGCGCGAGATCAGTCCGTGGATCAAGGTGGACCCGAAGCCCCATGGCGGGTCGCTGATGCGCATCTATCGTGACGTGCGCTTCTCCGCGAACCAGAGCCCTTACAAGACCAACCTCGGCATGCACTTTCCTCATGCTGGCTCGAAAGAGGACGTGCATGGGGCGAGTTTCTTTCTGCAACTGGAGCCGGGGGAATGTTTTCTGGCGGGCGGATGCTGGCGTCCGGACACGCGCTCGCTGGCGAGAATTCGCGACGCAATTGCATGGAAGGGCCCGGAGTGGAAGAAGGCCACGCGTGGGGTCGAGCTGGGCGGAGAGGTTTTGAGCCGGCCTCCGCGAGGATATCGCGCGGATCATCCCATGATCGAAGATTTGAAGCGTAAAGATCTTGTTGCCGCGATTGCGTTTACCGACGAGCAGGTTTGCAGTGGGAAATTCATGAATGAAGTGGTGGCTGGGTGCCGCAAGTTAAAACCTCTGGTGGGATTTCTTTCCCAGGCGCTGGGGTTGCAGTTCTGAACGCCTGCAGCCGCGGGTCGAACTAAACCGGGGACCCTGTCGGGCCCAGGATGACGTCGGGATGGCGAATGAAATTCGCGCCCGTCCCGGCGGACAGCCGGGGCGGTTCTCCCCACGCGAGCTTGGCTTAGCGGCTGGTTGGAAGATAGCGGTCCGCGATTTTCTTAGCCAGGTCTGCCGGGGTGAGATCGTCGCGGTTGGAGAGAATGATGATGGTTAAACCGCCTTCGCGGAAACGCTGGATGGTGGTGCGAAAGCCGACCGTCTCTCCGTAGTGCCACGAGCGTGCGTGATCTTTATACGGGTTGAGGAACCAGCCGAAACCGTAGGCGGCCGGCTTGCCATCGGGCTCCTTCACGGAAGAGTCCGGGACGTTGACCGGAGTCCATGCGGGTTGCATCTCCGACTCGCTCAACAAGGTTTGGTGCGCGAGGGCGCGATCCCATTTCGCGAGATCTGCGAGCGAGGAATAGATGCCGCCATCGCCCAGCGTGGCAGAGGTGTCACTTTGGTCGTTCTGCTTCCACGAGCCATTCTTTTTTGTATGGCCGTAGGCACGGTTGGTGACTCGGTTCCTGCCCTTCTCGTAGGCCAGGGTGTGCGTCATTTCTAGCGGGACGAAAATACGATCGTGCAGGAATTGCGCGAAGGACTTGCCGGAAACTTTCTCGACCACCATGGCGAGGACGACGTAGCCGGAGTTGCTGTAGTCCCAGTGGGTGCCGGGAGTGAACTTTGTGGTCTTCTGCTGCTTGAGTAAGTCCAGCACTTCGGCGTCATGAATCTGGCGCAGCCGGTCTTCGGTAACGTCGAGCTGGGGTTGCATCAGGTCTTCGTAGTCGGGCAACCCGGACGTGTGGTTCAGCAGGTTGCGGATAGTGATGGCGTTTCCGTATTCAGGGAAGCCGGGAAAGATCGCGGTGAGGTGGTCTTCGTAACCCAGTTTGCCATCGTGCACCAGCAGCATGATGGCCATGGCGGTGAACTGCTTGCTGCACGATGCCAGGCGGAAGTTGGTCTGGGCGTCGATCCTGTGCAGCGAGCGCACGTCGGTGACGCCGTATCCATGTTCGAAGACCGGTTGGCCGTTCTTGAGGACCAGGACGGCGGCGCCGGGGGCGTTTGATTTCAGGCTGGAGAAGATGGCGTCGATCCCGGTGTCATGATTCGTGTCCGCGGCCTGGGCGAGCGGGGGAATGGTCAGGAGCAGCGCCAGGCAAACGATTCTCATGATTCCTGCCTTCCCGGGTGTCACCGTGCCCCTCCATGGTTCCAGATTCTGTCAATGCGTCTTGATGCCTGCGACTGCCAGTAACCGTCCCGTTTTGCCGTTTTCCGCGCGGTAGGAGAAGAGGAGATCGGTGCGGCAGGAGGTGCAGAGCGGCGAGGCGGTGATGTGCTGCGCGGGAACTCCGGCATCGATGAGTTGGCGGCGGTTGGCTTCGACCAGGTCGAGAAAGATTTTTCTGGGCAAAACACTTTCGCTGTGTCCGGGGGCGCGGGCGGTGAGAAACAGCAGCGGGTAACGCTCGTGGATCTCGTCGGACTCCTTGCTCTCGCGAAACAGGTTGCCGGCGTAGGCGAACTGCGATTCGAAGCGCTCGCGCACTTCTTCGCCTACCTGGTAACAGCAGTTGTGGACGCCGGGACCGATGGTGGCCTGAATGTCTTTTGCCAGCGTGCCGAAGTGGCGGCGCATTTCGCCGACGCCTTTCTCGACGACGCGCTTTAACGTGCCCCGCCAGCCGGCGTGGAAGACGCCGACCGCATGGCGTCTGGGGTCCGCCATAATGACGGGCAAGCAGTCGGCGGTCTGGATGGCCAGCAGGAGTCCGGGTGTGCGGGTGATGAGCCCGTCGCCAACGAGATGGTGTTCCGGGACATCCGTTACACAGTGGATCAAGTCGGAATGGACCTGGCGGAGCGTGAGCAAGGGCCAGGGTTTGCCTTTAATAAGACCTTTTATGAAAGCGGAGCGATTGCGCTCGACGGCACGGCGCGAGGCATTCTTGGTGAAGCCGAGGCTGCCCGCATGGCGGGTGGTGAAGGCGTGGAGCAGCCAGGGAAATTTTTTCAGGGGTTCGGCCGGTAGGATGGACGGCTTGGACTGGGTTGGGACCTTGGTGGGCACGTAGACATATTAACGGACGGGCGTTGCTGGGGGGGGTTACGACCCACGGCTTGCGCCGTGGGCTGCATTCTTGCGCCGCCGCGCGGCTCAACGCGGTATACGAGTCAAGGCCGGTGTGCGGCGCAGACGCAGCTGAGCTGCGTCTCTACAGAAACATTGGTGGAGTGTCATGGGTGTAAGGCAGGACGCGACTCTCCGGGTATAATGCCGCTCGGTTCATTTTCATCTATGCGTCGCTACACGATAGATGTGGGAGAGTCCAGCATGCAAAAGTTCCTGGCTTTTTGGCTTTCGCTTGGTTTGTTCACGGGAGTGGTGGCCGCCCAACAATCGAATTCAACCGCGCAAGCAAAAGATAAGAAAACCACCAGGAACGCGCCGGCGGCCAAGATGGCGGAGCAGAAGCCGGCCGAGCCTGAAGCCAAGCCGGAAACGGCTCCCGCGATGGAAGCCGGCAAGGAAGCGCCGGGCGATAAAGACAAGGACAAAGAAGAGCACTTCGATGTCAGCGAAGTGGCACCGGTGGTGACGCATCACCAGATCACGGTGGACGGGAAAGTGTTGAAGTACACGGCCACCGCGGGGCGGCTGCCCATCAAGCGCGGCGACGGCAAGATCGAAGCGGAGATTTTTTTCGTCGCTTACACGCTCGACGGGCAGGACCTGAGCAAGCGCCCGTTGACATTTGCCTTCAACGGCGGGCCGGGTTCGGCGTCCATCTGGCTGCACATGGGCGCGCTGGGTCCGAAGCGGGTGGTGTTGCAACCCAATGGATTCATGCCTCCGGCGCCGTATCGCATGGAAGACAATCCTTACACGCTGCTCGACAAGAGCGACCTGGTGCTGGTGGATGCGATGGGCACGGGATACAGCCGGGCGGCGACGGCGGAACTGACGAAGAAATTTCTCGGAGTGAAAGGGGACATCGAGGCCTTCAGCGAGTTTATTCGCATGTACATTTCGCGGAATGAGCGCTGGTCGTCGCCTTTGTTCCTTCTGGGAGAGAGTTACGGAACCACGCGTTCCGCGGGCATTGCCGGGTACCTGGCGTCGCGCGGCATTTCGTTCAACGGCATCACCTTGCTTTCGACGGTGCTGAACTTTGAAACCCTGGTCGACAACAAAACGAATGATCTGCCGTATCCGATGCTGATACCCACCTTCACCATGATCGCGGGATATCACCACAAGCTGCCGCCGGATCTGGCCGCAGGACATGAACAAGGCGCGCGAGGATTCCATCCGCTGGGCCACCACCGATTACACCCAGGCGCTGGCAAAAGGAGATTCGCTGACGCCGGAAGAACGCCAGAAGACGATTGACGAGATGGCGCGCTATACCGGGTTGAGCAAGCAACTTATCGATGATGCCAACTTGCGGGTGGACGTGCAGAAATTCACGCACAACCTGCTGCTCGATCAAAAGTTGCGGGTAGGGCGGCTGGATGGACGGTTCACGGGGGTGGATCCCAACGGGCTGCTGGACACGCCGTTCTACGATCCGACCGGATCGCAGACCGGCCCTCCGTACACGTCAGTGTTCAACAACTACGTGCGAACGGAACTGGGATACAAGGTAGACATGCCATATAACGTTTCGGCATATCAGGATCCGTCATTTGGCAAGTGGGATTGGGGATCGGGGATTGAGGGCTTTCCCGACACGCAATCGTCCCTGCGGCAAGCGATGGCGAAGAATCCGTATTTGAAGATTCTGGTGATGGAAGGCTATTACGATTTGGCCACGCCGTTTCTGGCGGCGAACTACACCATGGATCATCTGGATCTGGGGCCGCAGTTTCACAAGAATATTTCGTTCGCAACCTATGAGGCGGGACACATGGTATATCTGCCGGTGGATGGGTTGAAGAAGATGAAGGCGGACCAGGCTGCGTTCATGGAGACGGCGCTGTCGGGGAAATAGAGCAACAGAATATCGCAGTGTGCGCCCGGCAAGACAATAAACCTGCGTTCCTACGGTCTGGCTTTTCAGCCGGAGACCCTCGCTTCGCTCGGGGACAGCCGGGGCGGCTGTCGCCACGTGTCTTTGCCCAGTCTAAGTCGAACACAAACATCCCTCGACTCCGCTCGGGACGACAACGGGTGGGGATGACGCCGGTTTGGGGGGCGGAATAGTTTCGCTTGCGCGGGATGCATTCCTGCGGTACAAACGGCGCATCCATGAGAATTTTGCGCCGCACCCTCTTTTTTGTATTTCTCACCGGTTTTTCCTTCCTGGGAGTTGCCCAGACACCTGCGCCGCCGCCTCCCCCGGAGAAATCTACCGGGAAGCCTGCCGACCGACCCGCGGACTATTCGCAGGAAGGTTTTGTCATCGAGAAATTCCAGACCAAATACCACTTTGAGAACGACGGCACCGGCAAGCGCGAGCTGTATGCGCGGATACGGGTGCAAAGCGAAGCCGGAGTGGAACAGTGGGGGCAGGTGGTTCTGGGGTACAACTCGGCGAACGAGCGGCTGGAAATTCCCTACGTGCGGGTCATCAAGGCCGATGGCAGCACGGTGACGGCGCAACCGGATGCCATTCAGGATCTGAGCATTCCGCTGGAGAAAGAGGCTCCGGTTTACACCGACTACCGGCAGAAACACGTGACCGTACCGGGGCTGAGGCCGGGAGAAACCCTGGAGTACGACGTCATTACGGTGACTTACAAACCGCTGGCGGCGGGCCAGTTCTGGATGGAGCAGGATTTTATCAAGAAGGGGATCGTACTCGACGAGCAGCTTGAGGTGGATGTTCCCCGCGATCGCGCGGTGACACTGAAAACCAAGCCGGGCGCGGACCCGCAGATCACGGACGAGAACGGGCGGAAGATCTACCGCTGGAAGAGTTCGCATCTGGAGCGCGACGACGACGATAAAGACAAGGACAAAAAGAAGAAACGGAAACCGACCAAGCCGGAGCCGCCCGCGGTGCAGATGACGACGTTCTCCAGTTGGGAGGAGTTGGGCCGATGGTATGGCAGCCTGGAGAAGGACCGGCGGGCGCCGACGCCGGAGATTCGCGCCAAGGCGGCAGAACTGACTAAGGGCAAGACTGGCGATCTCGACAAGGTGGAAGCGCTCTACGATTACGTGGCCACGAACTTCCGCTACATCAGTCTGTCGTTCGGCGTGGGACGGTATCAGCCGCACGCCGCGGCCGACGTGCTGCACAACCAGTACGGCGATTGCAAGGACAAGCACACGCTGCTGGCGTCGCTGCTCGAGGCGTCGGGATATCACGCGTCATCGGTGCTGATCAACAGCAGTGTGAAGCTGGATCCGGCGGTGCCTTCGCCGGCGCAGTTCGATCACGTGATCACGCTGCTGCCCCTGGGGAAGGAAGAAGTGTGGATGGACTCGACCACCGAGGTAGCTCCTTTCCGCATGCTGGCAGCGAGCATCCGCAAAAAGCAGGCGCTGGTGATTCCCGCGGAAGGGGCTCCGCACTTGGAGGAGACGCCCGCCGATCCGCCGATGCCGAATCTGCAACAGCAGGACATGGATGGCACGATCAGTGAATTGGGCAAGCTGAATACGCACGTGAAGATTCTGTTGCAGGGCGACTCCGAACTTTATATGCGGATCTTGTTCCGGCGGATTCCGCGGGCGGAGTGGGAGAACCTGCTGAAGCGGATGAGCCAGTTGTCGGGGCTGGACGGAGAAGTATCAGATCCGAAAGTGACCGATCCGACGGCGACCCGGGAACCGTTCGTGGTGGAGTACCAGCTGGCGGTAGCGAATTTCCTGGATTGGACGAAGAAGAAGTCGGAGATGATGCTGCCCATGTCGCAGATCAATCTGGTCGATGCCGACGAGGACAACACCGATCCGAATGGAGATGCGATCGAGTTTGGTTCTGCGGCGGAGTACCTGTTCCATTGGAAGCTGACCTTTCCGGCGAAATATGTGATGCGCGCGCCGTTGCCGTTCGCGATGAAGCGCGACTATGCGCAGTACCAGGCTACTTACCAGGTGGAGGGAAACGTCTTTACCTCGGAACGGAAGCTGGTGACCAGCGTGCGTGAACTGGCGGCGGCGCGGGTGAATGACTATGTCGCGTTCCGGCACGCGGTGGGCGCCGACCTGACTCAGCGTTTGTCGGTGGATAGTACGGCGGCCGGGAACCCGGTAGCTCCGGCAGGCTTGAAGGGCGACGATCTGGACGAAGCGGCGCGGGCGGCTTTGGATCGGGGCAACTTTCAGGCAGCGGTTGATTTGCTCAAGCAACTGGTGGCGGCCGATCCCAAGCATAAGACCGGATGGATCAACCTGGGCCGCGCCTACATGGGGTTGCGGCAGAACGACCAGGCGATCGAGGCGTTCAAGAAGCAGACGGAAGTGAATCCGTATGACGAGTTCGGTTACGACAGCCTGGGCTGGGCGTATCAAACGGCAAGGCGGTACGACGATGCGGCGGCGGCGTTTGGGAAGGCGCTGGAGGCGAATCCGCTGAGCGATTATGCGCACGCGGCGCTGGGCGGAATGTACGCGGAGATGCACCAGTACGACAAAGCGGCTCCTGAACTGGAGAAGGCGGCGTCGTTGAAACCGGACAATGCGCTCTTGCAGGTGAGCCTGGGGGACGCATATTTGAATTTGGGACAGGATGACAAGGCGCTGGCGGCGTTTGATCGCGCGGTTGAAATCTCGGCTACGCCGGTGGTGTGGAACAACATTGCTTACCAGTTGTCGCTCAAGAAAGCGCATCTCGACCGCGCCCAGCAGTACGCGGAGTCGGCGGTGGCGGCGACCGCGGCAGCGCTGCGTAACACCACGCTCGACCAGTTGAGCGATCGCGACCTGGGACTGGTTTCATCGCTGGCCGCGTACTGGGACACGCTGGGCTGGGTGCATTTTGTAAAAGGCGATCTGGATGCCGGAGAAAAATATGTCTTGGCCGCGTGGAACCTGGGGCAGCACGCGGACATTGGAGATCACCTGGGCCAGATTTACCAGAAGCAGGGCAAGAAAGAAGATGCCATTCGCGCTTATGCTTTGGCGCTGAACTGCGTGCGGCCGGATCCGGAGACGCGCGACCGTCTGGCTGCCCTGGTGGGGAAAGAAAAAGTGGATGCTACGGTGGCGCGATACAAGGACGAATTGCAGCAGCAACGCACCATCAAGCTGGGGAAAGCCACGCAGGCGGGCAGCGCTGACTTCTTTGTGCTGCTGAATTCGGAGAAGTCGCGGGCGGTGGCCGAGGGCGCGAAATTCGTCAGCGGGGATGAGAAGCTGAAAAGCTTCGTGTCGGCGTTGCAGAGCGCGAAGTACGGATTGAATTTTCCGGATGACACCGCCACCAAAGCCTTGCGGCGCGGGACGCTGTCGTGTGCGTCGGGGGGCGAGTGTCAGTTTGTGATGGTGCCTCCGGATGAGGTGCGGTCGGTGGAGTGAGACATTACATCTGTTCGACCGGCCAGTTGGCAGCCGCCGCATCTTGCAACATGTTTGCCGATGTGCCGCTGATGCGAAGCGGAATTCCTAACTCGCTTCCGAGTGTGAGCGTGACGTACTCACCAGCGAGCCAGCGTTTCTTCCTTCGCATTTTGATCTCGCTCCAAGGCACAAATAGTGGTGGATGCATGAAACGAAATAGGAACAACACGGCCATATACAATCCACCTTCATTGGCTCCGAGCCGCAGCGAGTTCCTGTAGTTCATTCGCCACCGCATTTGTCCACTCTGCAATCCTTCGGAAAGCCCGTCAAACTGGCCGACAAGTCGAAATCTTTTGGACAGCTCGAACCAGCCGCCAGCCAGGCTCGTAATCGCACAAAACAGGCACCAAGAACATACGATGCAGGTGGCGAAGATAGTTGGCGCCAGATTGGAGTGGCTGTCGATGAAGTCTTGAATGTTCATTCTTGGTAAAGTAGGTGTTCGCCCGATTATAGCGAGGTCAAGGGCATGGGAGACCCAGTTGAGCCGCGTCTCTACACATAAGCCTCGGGCAGCTTGGGTTTGTGCTTGTGCCACTCTGTCGCTTGCTCATACGCATGCGCCAGCCGCAGAAGCAGCGCTTCGCCCCAGTGCGGCCCAATGATCTGCAGGCCGATGGGTAGTCCCGTCTTGGTGAATCCGCAGGGCACCGAGATTGCCGGTAGTCCCCAGACGTTGACCGGACGAGTGTTGCGCAAGAGCATGAGTTCGCGCGGGCGGAGGAGATCGGGATTCTGTTGCAACTCGGTGAGTGACGGCGCCGGGATGGGTGTGGTTGGGGTTACGAGTACATCGACGTCCTGAAAGATCGCTTTGATGTCCCGGCGGGTCTGTTCGAATTCTTTTTTCGCGCGATCGTAATCGGACGGGCTGACGGATTCGCCGGTGCGGATGCGGCGCAGCGTTTCCGGCTGGTAGAGCTGGGGAGAATTCTTCACCCACTGCTGGTGGTAAGCGTACGATTCCGCGCTCTGCAGGGTACGATCGGTGCTGACGGATAGAGTGATTTCCTTCGTGCTCGTCGTCATGGTCTGCAGCACGCGGAGCGCTTCTTCGACGGCAGCGGCAACTTCTGCATCAAGCCCATCGAAAAAGAAAGCGCGAGGGACGCCGATTCTCAAGTTCCTCGTGTCACCTTCCAGGGCCCGCAGGTAGTTCGAAGAAGACGGGGGCTTGACTCCTCCAATCTCCGGCGCGTCCGGATCTTCGATCGCCTGTAAAATGATCGCCGCGTCGGCTACCGCCGTCGTCAGCGGCCCCACGTGATCGAGCGACAAAGAAAGCGGGATCACGCCTTGGGCGCTGACACGTCCATAGGTGGGCTTGAGGCCGACCATGCCGCACAGGGCGGCGGGTTCGCGGATGGAGCCGGCGGTATCGGTGCCGATTGCGGCATAGCCCAAACCAGCAGCGACCGAAGCGGCTGACCCTCCCGAGGATCCGCCGGTGATGTGGCCGGGATTCCAGGGATTGCGCACCGGACCATACGCGCTGATCACCGAACTGCCGCCATAGGCGAACTCGTGCAGGTTCTGCTTGCCCAGCAGAACGGCTCCGGCTGGTTTCAGGCGGCGGACGACGTCCGCATGTTCTGTCGCGATACGACCTTTTAGAATCGTGCTGGCGGCGGTGGTGGGAATGCCGGCTACGTCGATCAGGTCTTTCAATCCCAAAGGAATCCCGTGCAGCGGGCCGCGCCAGTGGCCACGCAGGATCTCGGCTTCGGCCTGCCGGGCATCCACGAGAGCAGTTTCGGCGGTTACGGTAACGAACGCATTCAAAAGGCGATTGTGCTTCTCGATCCGCTCCAAACAGTCGGTCGTCAGCTCCACCGGCGATAACGACCGGGAGCGGAGCAAGCGGCTGAGTTCGAAGATGGAAGTGGGCCAATGATTTCTCACATCTTTACTCGCACTATTATTGTCTAAAGATTAACAACGCCCCGGCATGAAGAGCCTATAATAAAAAAATTCGTTTCCCCGGAGGTCGCGCAAGGCCATGTCCCTGACCATGTCTGCTGTCGGTACCCAAGGATTCCTGCTCGATGGTAAATGGATGGAAGAGGGCGACGTGGTCGAAGTGCGCTCTCCCTACGACGGCAGCGTAGTGGGCCGGGTATTCCAGGCCAGGCGCGAGCACGCGGAAGCCGCGATTGCAGCCGCGGTGAAGGCTTTCAGCACCACCCGCAGGTTACCCGCTTTCGAGCGGCAGCGGGTGCTGCGCCGGGTGGCGGAGACCATCGCCCAGCGCAAGGAAGAATTTTCCCGGACCCTGTCCCTGGAAGCCGGAAAGCCGATCAAGGCGGCGCGCACGGAAGTGGAGCGCGCGGTTTTTACCTTCAACGTGGCGGCGGAGGAGAGTACCCGCATTTACGGCGAATACCTGCCGCTCGATTGGCAGGAGTTTACCGCCGGACGCTGGGGCATTGTGCGGCGTTTTCCGCTGGGGCCGATTGCCGGGATCACTCCTTTTAATTTTCCTTTGAACCTGGTGGCGCACAAACTGGCGCCCGCGATTGCCAGCGGTTGCACCATGGTGCTGAAGCCGGCGCCGCAGACTCCGTTGAGCGCGATGTTGCTGGCAGAGGCGGTGCAGCAGGCAGGGTGGCCGGATGGCGCGCTGAACGTGTTGCCGCTGTCCAATGAGGATGCCGGCCTGCTGGTGACCGACGACCGGCTGAGGCTGATCAGCTTTACCGGCAGCGCCGCTGTGGGATGGGATATCAAGCGCCGCGCCAACAAGAAGAAGGTGGTCCTCGAATTGGGCGGGAATGCCGGGGTGATCGTGCACAGTGATGCCGATCTGGCGTATGCCGCGGACCGCTGTGTGGCAGGCGGATTCGCGTACGCCGGGCAAACCTGCATTTCGGTGCAGCGCATCCTGGTGGAGCGCTCGGTGTGCGGGAAATTTACCGAGTTGCTGGTGGCCGGAGTGAAGAAGTTGACCACTGGCGATCCCATGCAAGACTCGACCGATGTGGGTCCGCTGATTCGCGAAAGTGACGCCATTCGCGCCGCCGATTGGGTGCAGGAAGCAGTGAAGAGCGGTGCGCGGCTGCTGTGCGGCGGGCAGCGCAAGGGGTCGATCCTGGAACCCACCGTGCTTACCAACACCCGGTCGGAGATGAAAGTGAATTGCCAGGAAATCTTCGCACCCGTGGTGACCGTGGAACCCTATGACGATTTCAATGAAGCAGTGCGGCAGGTGAACCATTCCTCCTACGGTTTGCAGGCGGGAATCTTTACCCGCGACGCCAAGCTGCTCTTCAATGCTTACGAGGAACTGGAAGTAGGGGGATTGATTGGCGGAGATGTTCCCACATTCCGCATTGACCACATGCCCTACGGCGGAGTGAAAGATTCTGGATTCGGCCGTGAGGGTCTGCGGTATGCGATCGAGGAAATGACCGAGCCCAAATTGCTGGTCATGAACCTGCGGTAGAGTTTGCATCCGGCGGAGGAGGTCTTGCAGACACCACTCCGCGTCATCCCGCAGCGGAGAGATTCTTTCCCGAATTGAGAATGAGAGAGAGTCTGCGGCCCGATTGAAGACTGGATCGTTTCCGGGTGTTCGTGAGCGGGTGTTCGTGAGAATGTTAAATTCCTCAACAAAAGTTTCCGCGTCCGACAATCCAAGACTTTTTTTGCAAATTTTGTTCGCGGGCGGTGCACGAACCTGTTCCCGGCTGCTATAATCACAAGTTTTCGTAACCACGATCACAGCTCTGTGTGACGTCATAACCAAGGCAACGCGGCAAGCACGGAGCCAGCAATGGTTCCCGCACTGAAAGTCTTCATTCAATGCAGATTTTTCATCGCAGTACGAACACCATTTCCCGAGCGACGATTTTTGGCGCCATCTTTGTGGTGGCGGCGTTGTTCTGGGTAGCGATGGAGTTTCAGCGCTCTCCTTATGTCACCTACGCCAAGGTGGCGCGGCCGCAGCCGGTGCCCTTCAGTCACCAGCACCACGTCGCGGGACTGGGGATTGATTGCCGGTACTGCCATACCTCGGTGGAAGTATCGAACTTTGCCGGCATTCCTCCCACCGCCACCTGCATGAACTGCCATCGTCAAATCTGGACCGGCGCGCCGTTACTGGAGCCGGTGCGCGAGAGTTTCAAGACCGGCAAATCGCTGGTGTGGACGCGGGTGAACGACCTTCCCGATTTCGTTTATTTCAATCACAGCATTCATATCAACAAGGGCGTGGGTTGCAACACCTGCCACGGGCCGGTGGACCGTATGCCTTTGATGTACAACTACGCTTCCCTGCAGATGGAGTGGTGTTTGACCTGCCACCGCGCGCCGGAAAAGTTTCTACGTCCGCGCGACCAGGTTTTCAACATGCAGTACAAGATGCCATCGGGCTCCGCCCCGGTCACCGTGGACGGCAAGGAGTACACGGACCAGGTGGCGCTGGGAACCGACCTGGTGAAGAAATACAAGCTGCGCACGGTGGCCGACATTACCAGTTGTTCGACCTGCCACCGCTAGAGAAGCGCGAAAGATCTTGATGAAGATGGAAGAACAGAACGGCAAGCAGCACCGCGAGGAAGTTTGTCCGGGCAAGAAGGACAAGCTGGTCCAGTTGGATTTGGACAGCGTTCGCGAGCGCATCGAGCAGACCACGGGCCCGCAGTATTGGCGGAGCCTGGAGGAGTTGGCGGGCGATCCGGAGTTCCAGGAGAAGATGCACCGCGAGTTTCCCAAGGGTGCGTCGGAGTGGGTGGATTCGGTTTCGCGCCGCGGCTTCATCAAGCTGATGGGCGCGTCGCTGGCCATGGCGGGCATGACGGCGTGCACCAAGCAACCGCTCGAGCCCATCGTTCCCTATGTGCGCCAGCCGGAAGAGTTGATTCCGGGGCAGCCGATGTTCTATGCCACCGCGTTCGAGTTGGGCGGATACGCCAGCCCGGTGCTGGTGGAAAGCCAGATGTTCCGTCCCACCAAAATTGAGGGCAACGATCAGCATCCCGCGAGCCTGGGTGGAACCGATGTGTTCGCGCAGGCGTCGATTCTGGGGATGTACGATCCGGACCGCTCGCAGACGATTACTTATCTTGGTGAAGTGCGGACCTGGGGCGCGTTCCTCGACGCGCTGCGCGGGCCGCTGAGCGTGCAGAAGGGATTGGGCGGCGCGGGCATCCGCATTCTGACGCAGACGATTTCTTCGCCCACCCTGGCCGATCAGTTGCGTGGCGTGTTGAAGGTTTACCCGCAGGCCAAGTGGCATGTGTACGAGCCGGTGAATCGCGACAACGTGCTGGGAGGCGCGAAGCTTGCCTTTGGCCAAGCGGCCGAGACCCGTTTTCAGCTGGAAAATGCGGATGTGATTCTGTCGCTGGACGCGGATTTCCTGTATGCGGGATTTCCCGGCAATGTCCGCTACGCGCATGATTTTGCCAAGCGGCGCGATCCCGATGCCGGCAACATGAACCGGTTGTATGTAGTCGAGAGCGCGACGACTTCGACCGGAGCGAAGGCGGATCACCGGTTGCCGCTGCGGGCGGCGGAGATTGCAGGCTTCGCGCAGGCCCTGGCAGCAGGGTTGAGTGGCGCCAGCGCGGTGCCGGCCGGTCCGCAGCAGAAGTTCATCAGCGCGCTGGCGAGCGATCTGAAAGCTCATCGCGGCTCGAGTGTGGTGATTGCGGGCGACCATCAGCCGCCCGAGGTTCATGCGCTGGCTCATGCCATGAATCAGGCTTTGGGCAACGTGGGCAAGACTGTCGTCTATACCGATCCGGTGGACGCGAATCCGGTGAATCAAACCGAATCGCTGAAAGACTTGGTCGCGGACATGCGCGGCGGCAAGGTGGATTTGCTGGTGATCATGGGCGGAAATCCTGCCTATGACGCGCCTGCCGATTTTGGTTTCGCCGAAGCATTGAAAAACGCTGGCGTTCCCCTTCGCGTGCATCTTGGTTTGTACGACGACGAGACCGCGCAGTTGTGCCAGTGGCATGTGAACGAGGCGCACTATCTCGAGTCCTGGGGCGACACCCGCGCTTATGACGGCACGGTGAGCATCGTGCAGCCGCTGATTGCGCCGCTCTACGGCGGCAAGAGCGCGCTTGAGTTGGCTGCGGTACTGGCGGGACAAGCCGATCCGACGAGCCACCCGCTGGTGCAGGCCTACTGGCAGAAACAGCACGCGGGCGCCGATTTCGAAATGTTCTGGCGGCGGTCGCTGAACAATGGCTGGATCGACGGCACCGCTTACACGGCAAAACAAGTCAGCGCCAAAGTCGCAAGTATCCCTGGCTCTTCTGCTCCCGCTAGTGGCATCGAACTCAACTTCCGCCGCGACCCATCCCTCTACGACGGACGTTTCGCCAACAACGGATGGTTGCAGGAACTACCGCGTCCCATGAGCAAGATGACCTGGGACAACCCGGTGTTGATCGGCCCAGTGATGGCCGAGCGTCTGCACCTTGCTTCGAAAGATGTGGTCGAGCTTGAGTTCAACGGGAAGAAGACACAAGCCGCAGTCTGGGTTCAGGCCGGACTTCCTGACAATTCCGTAACGGTTTATCTAGGCTCCGGGCGCACACGCGCGGGGCGCGCAGGCACAGGCGCAGGGTTTGATTTCTATCCTTTCCGCTACAGCGCGACGCCGTGGTTCGCCAATGGCGTGCAGATTCGTCCGACCGGCGGTACCTACATGCTGGCCTGCACCCAGGGCGAGCAGACGATGGAAACGCCGGTGGGCTCGCGTCCCCTGGTGCGGGTGGCGACGCTTGAAGAATATCGGAAGGAGCCCGAGTTCGCGAAAGAAGAAGAGCCGCCGCACGATCTGACGTTGTACCCCGACTATCCCTACAAGTCCGAGGCTTACGCCTGGGGCATGGCGATCGATCTGAACAAGTGTGTCGGTTGCAACAACTGCATCGTCGCCTGCCAGTCCGAGAACAACATCGCCGTGGTGGGAAAAGAGCAGGCGGGCATGGGACGCCACATGCACTGGCTGCGCGTGGACGCGTATTACCAGGGCGACCGGAGTAATCCCACGGCCCACTTCCAGCCGGTGCCATGCCAGCAATGCGAAAACGCGCCTTGCGAAGTGGTCTGCCCGGTGGGGGCGACGGTGCACAGCACGGAAGGCCTGAACGACATGGTCTACAACCGCTGCGTGGGCACGCGCTACTGCTCGAATAACTGTCCTTATAAGGTGCGGCGGTTCAACTTCTTCCTGTTCCAGGATTGGGAGACGCCGCAGTACAAGATGATGCGCAATCCCGACGTCACCGTGCGCAGCCGCGGGGTCATGGAAAAGTGCACCTACTGCGTGCAGCGCATCAACGAGCATCGGATTGACGCCGAAAAGACCGACAGCAGGATCAAAGACGGCGAGTTGCAGACCGCGTGCCAGCAGTCGTGCCCGGCGGATGCCATCGTCTTCGGAAACATCAACGATCCCCAGAGCCGGGTTTCGAAGCTGAAGGCTGGGAACCGGAATTACAGCTTGCTGGCCGATCTGAACACCCGGCCACGAACCACGTACCTGGCGGAGATTCGCAACCCCAACCCTGAGCTGGAAGCGTAAGCGGAGTGCAGTCAGAATGAGCGACGAACAAGTGGCAACCAGCAGCAATCGGGCTCCTGTGATTGAGCCGGGGCACACCTTTGCCACGGTCACCGACAAGATCAGCTCGATTGTACTGACGCGCCCCACTTCGAATGGCTGGCTGGTTGGTTTCGGCATCGCATTTCTGCTGACCATGATGATGCTGTATGCCATCGGCTACCTGTTCATCAAGGGCGTGGGAATCTGGGGCATCACCATTCCGATCGGCTGGGGCTTTGCCATCGTCAATTTCGTGTGGTGGATCGGTATTGGCCACGCGGGAACGCTGATCTCGGCCATTCTCCTGCTGTTGCGGCAATCCTGGCGCAATTCGATCAACCGATTTGCCGAGGCTATGACGCTGTTCGCGGTGTCGTGCGCGGGCGTGTTCCCGCTGATTCACGTGGGGCGTCCGTGGCTGGCGTACTGGCTGTTTCCCTATCCCAACACCATGAATTACTGGCCGCAGTTCCGCAGTCCGCTGGTGTGGGACGTATTCGCGGTGTCGACCTACGCGACCATTTCGCTGGTGTTCTGGTTCATCGGCCTGGTGCCTGATCTTGCGACCTTGCGCGACCGCTCGGAAAATCGCTGGGCGAAGATCATCTATGGAATGCTGGCGCTGGGCTGGCGCGGTTCCGCGCGGCACTGGCATCGCTACGAAACGGCCTACCTCCTGCTGGCCGGATTAGCCACGCCCCTGGTGCTCTCGGTGCATACCGTGGTCAGCTTCGATTTCGCGGTGGGCATTGTGCCGGGATGGCATACCACGATTTTCCCGCCCTACTTTGTGGCCGGCGCCATTTACTCCGGCTTCGCCATGGTGCTGATGCTGGCGATTCCTATCCGCAAGATCTATGGCCTGGAAGATTTCATCACCGAACGGCACCTTCAGAACTCAGCCAAGGTGATGCTCGCCACCGGGCTCATCGTCGGTTACGGCTACGTCATGGAGGCGTTCATGGGTTGGTACAGCGGAAACCGCTACGACGCCTTCACCCTGTGGAACCGCCTGCACGGGCCTTATGCTTTCCTTTATTACATGCTGCTGATCTGCAACCTCGTCATCCCGCAATTGCTGTGGATTCGCAAGCTGCGCACCAGTCCGGTGGCGCTGTTCCTGCTCTCGGGTGTGATCCTGGTGGGCATGTGGCTGGAGCGCTTCATTATTGTGGTGGTCAGTTTGTCCCGGGACTTCCTGAATTCTTCCTGGGGCCAGTACTACCCGACGCGCTGGGACTGGATGACATACATCGGAACCATCGGGATGTTCCTGGCGGCCATGTTCCTGTTTGTCCGCATTCTGCCCATGATTTCGATCTTTGAAATGCGCACTCTGCTGCCCGAGGCGGAGGTGAAGGAATGAAGCGCATTCCGGTCTACGGGTTGATGGCGGAGTTCGATTCGGCGCAGAGCCTGGTGGATGCCGCGCATCACACCCACGCGGCGGGCTACCAGAAGATCGATGCCTACAGCCCCTTTCCCATCGAAGGACTGGCGGAGGCGATCGGCTTCACCAAGAACCGTGTGCCGCTGGTAGTGCTGATCGGGGGACTGATCGGGGGACTTTCGGGATATCTGATGCAGTACTGGATTTCGGCGGTCAGCTATCCCATCAACGTCGGCGGGAAACCTTACCACTCCTGGCCGGCGTTCATCATTGTGACCTTCGAGATGACGATTCTGTTTGCGGGATTGTCCGCGGTGTTTGGCATGCTGGCGCTGAACGGACTGCCCATGCCGTACCACCCGGTGTTCAACGTGCCACGTTTTGCGCTTGCCACCAAGGACCGGTTCTTCCTGATTGTGTTCTCCTCTGATCCGAAGTACGACGCCGCGGAAACGAGCCGCTTCCTGGAGAGCCTGGGCGGACGATTTATCTCGGAGGTGCCGAGCTAGATGATGGCGAGGCTCCGCAAATTTTCGTCGTTGGGACTGCTGGCCGTGCTGGCGCTGGCGGGTTGCCGCCAGGATATGCACGATCAGCCGCGCTTCAAGCCGCTGGCGATGAGCGATTTCTATACCGATCTGCGTTCGGCCCGGCCTCCGGTCGAAGGTACGGTGGCGCGCGGACAGTTGCACGAGGACAGCTATTTCTATACCGGGAAAGTGGGCAACAACCCCGGCGATTACCTTCCGTTTCCTGCAACCCAGGAGGTGCTGGCAAGGGGACAGCAGCGCTTCAACATTTACTGCGCGCCCTGCCACTCGCGGGTGGGAGACGGCAACGGCATGATTGTGAAGCGCGGCTTCAAGGCGCCGCCTTCCTATCACATCGAGCGCCTGCAGAAGGCGCCGCTGGGATATTTCTTCGATGTGATGACGAACGGCTTTGGGGTCATGCCGAGTTATGCGGCGCAGATTCCGGAGCGCGACCGGTGGTGCATCGTGGCCTACATCCGGGCGTTGCAGTTGAGCCAGCATGCCACCAGCGCGGACGTGCCTGCGGGACAGAAAATGCCTTCGGAGCCGCCGGTGTTTCGCGGCGAACCCGGTTCGGGAGCGACCCAGCCTGAGTTGATGAGCAAACCGGAGAGCGAAGGAGAGCAGCCGAAATGAGCGCGGCGCACACCCACCATCTCGACTTGACGGCGCCGCCGGTGGTGAAAACCATCCAGCGACGGTCGCTGGTCATTGGATTGATCTTCTCGGTGGGAGCGGCCATCGGCGCATTTTTCCAGCCCGATGTATTTATCCGCGGCTACCTGGTCAGCTATATGGCCTGGCTGGGAGTGACGCTGGGCTCGATGGCCATCCTGATGCTGCGCCACATGACGGGCGGCGGTTGGGGCATGGTGATCCGCCGCATCATGGGCGCGGCCATGCGCTGCATCTGGCTCATGGCGGTGCTGTTTCTTCCCATCGGCCTGATGATGCCCCGGCTCTATATCTGGGCGCGGCCGCTCGATACCATTCCGGACAAGCACCTGCGCGAGCACTTGCAAGACATCACCCAGACTTATCTGACGGTGCACGGCTTCTGGATTCGCGCCGCGATTTATTTCGCCATCTGGTTCGTGCTGGCGTTCTTCCTGACCAAGTGGTCGGCGGAACAGGATCAGCCGCCGGTGCGAGACAACAGCGCCAAGTTCAAGGTGCTGGCCGGTCCCGGACTGATCCTGTACGGGTTCACCATTTCGTTTGCCGCCATCGATTGGGTGATGTCGATTGATCCCAGTTGGATCTCGACCATCTACGGATTGTTGTTTCTTGCCGGGCAGGGACTGTCGGCGATGTGCCTTGCGGTAGTGGTGGAGCGCATCCTGGTCCGCTACAAGCCGATGTCGGAATTGCTGAAGCCAGATTTTGTGCATGACCACGGCAAACTCATGCTCACCTTTATCATGGTGTGGGCGTACTTCTCTTTCTCGCAATGGCTCATCATCTGGGCGGGCAACTTGCCAGAGGAAATTACCTGGTACCTGAAACGGCTCAATGGCGGCTGGGGAAAGGTGGGGTTGTTCCTGGCGGTCTTCCATTTTGCCGTACCGTTCGTGCTCCTGCTTTCCCGTCCTTTTAAGCGCGACGTGACCCGCCTGGTGTGGCTCGCCATCTGGCTGATGCTGATGCGCTGGCTGGACCTGCTGTGGAATATCGAACCGTTTTTTTCGAAGACGTTGACCATCACCTGGGCCGACGTGGTCATCCCGGTGGCGATGGGTGGCTTGTGGCTGGCGTTCTTCTTCCGCAATCTCAATTCCATGCCACTTTTGCCCGCGTATGACTTGTATGCGAGGGAAGTCCTGGAACCGGCACATGAGTAACGAATTGATCCAACCCGGACAGCATCACGAAGGGCCGGAGTTCGAGCGCGAAGACTGGAGGCCGAGCGCCGTGTATGGCTTCCTCGCCTTTCTCGCCGTCCTCGGGGTGCTGGTGTTCTTCGTCATCCGCGGCTTGTATGCCTACCTGGACGCGTACGAGCAGAAGCGGCAACCGGCCCAGAACCCGCTGGTGACGTCTGCCCGGTCATCGGACGATCGCGATGCCAGCCGCAACGCCATCAAAGAGGAAATCAAACAGACGTTCCCCGAGCCAACGCTGGAGACCGATGAGCGGGGACAGATGAACGGGTTTCGACTGCAAGAAGAACAGAAGCTGCACAGTTACGGCTGGGTCGATCAGAACGCGGGTGTGGTACGGATTCCCATTGACCGGGCGATGGAATTGATTGCCGAGCGGGGACTGCCGACGACTCCGCGGGCGGGAACGGTCCCACCGTCTCCGGTGAACCCAGCCAGGAAAGCGGCGGCTGCGGCCAACAAGAAGTAGAGGAACCAGCAGTGCGAAGTGCAAATCACAATTCGAAGTGGATTTTGGGTCTGATGTTGACGCTGACCTCCGTGGCCTGGGGACAGGCGATGAGCAAGGGTATTCTGTCGCCTCCGGCGAACGTGCGTCCGCCAGGACTGAAGAATGTCGGGATTGAGCAGCATCTGGATGAGCAGATCCCGCAGGACCTCGCGTTTCGCGACGAGACCGGCAAAGCCGTGCGCCTGGGAGACTACTTCGGCGAGAAGCCGGTCATTTTGAGCCTGGTCTACTACCGCTGCCCCATGCTGTGCAGCGAAGTTCTGAGCGGACTGGAAAGCGCGCTGCGGGTGCTGAAGTTCGATGTGGGCAAGGATTTCCAGGTGCTTACCGTAAGTTTTGATCCCCGCGACACGCCCGAGATTGCTACCGCCAAAAAGGCGGAGTACATCAAGCGCTACGGACGAGCGGGAGCCGCCGAGGGATGGCATTTCCTGACCGGACCGCAAGAGTCGATTGACGCGCTGACCAAGGCCGCGGGATTCCAGTACGAGTACGATCCGAAAACCGGGCAGTTCGCGCACACCACGGCCATCATGATTCTGACCCCCCAGGGCAGGATTGCGCAGTATTACTTCGGCGTCGAATATGCTCCGAAGGATTTGCGGCTGGGGCTGGTCGAATCTTCGCAGGGGAAGATTGGCACGGTGGTCGACGAAGTGTTGCTCTACTGCTACCACTACGACCCCACAACTGGAAAGTATGGCGCCATCATCAGCCGGATTCTGAAGCTTGCCGCGGCCGCGACCATTGTGGTGTTGGGCGGCTTGTTGCTGATTCTGTTCCGCAGCGGTCCGGCGAACCCCAAGCTACACGGAGCCCCACGAGCTACCTAGATTATGTTTGAAACTTTTCCACTTTGGCCGGCGAAGGCCTCGACGATGGCGGGAAACGTCGACGCACTTTTTGTATTTCTGGTGCTGTTGTCCGCCATGATGAGCGTCGCGATCTTCACCATGATCCTGATATTCGCGGTGCGTTTCCGCAAGCAGCGCGGAGTGCAGGCCGAGCAGATCGAGGGTTCGACGCCGCTGGAACTGACCTGGTCAATTGTTCCGCTGGGAATTTTCATGGTGATCTTTCTCTGGGGAGCGGTGATTTACTTCCAGGAGCGCACGCCTCCCAAGGGAGCCACCGAAGTTTACGTGGTGGCGAAGCAGTGGATGTGGAAGCTGCAGCATCAGGAAGGGCAGCGCGAGATCAACGAACTCCACATCCCGGTGGGGCGCGACGTGAAGATGATCATGACCTCGCAGGACGTGATCCACAGCTTCTACGTGCCGGCCTTCCGCATTAAGCAGGACGTGCTGCCCGGACGCTACACCACCGCATGGTTTCACGCTACCAAGCCGGGAACCTATCACCTGTTCTGCGCGGAATATTGCGGCACGCAGCATTCCGGGATGATCGGCCAAGTCGTGGTCATGGAGCCGGCGCAATACGAAGCCTGGTTGAGCGGCGGCGGAGCAACCGGGTCCCTGGCAGACAACGGGCAAGCCATCTTTCAGCAGTTAGGGTGTTCGACCTGCCACCGCTCGGATACGCAGGGACGCGGTCCGAACCTGGTAGGTGTTTTCGGCAAGCCGGTGCAACTGGAAGACGGGCGCACCGTGATCGCGGATGAGAACTATGTTCGCGAATCTATCATGTCGCCGGCGGCGAAAGTGGTGGCGGGATTCAAGCCGATTATGCCAACTTTCCAGGGAATGGTGAGTGAAGAACAGTTGAACGCGCTGGTGGCGTACGTTAAATCGTTGAACCAGCCTCCGGCGGGAGCCGCGGGAACTCCCAGCCTGACGCCAGCAGGCACGAAACCGCAGAATTAAGGGTGCAATCGCAATGGCAACCGCAGCAATACCGGCTGTTGAACGCGAACATTATCTGAATAAAGAGTACGGTATCCGCTCGTGGCTGCTGACCACAGACCACAAGCGGATCGCGCTGCTCTATCTGATTTCAATCACCTTCTTCTTCTTTATCGGAGGCCTGTTCGCGCTCCTGATCCGGCTGGAATTGCTGACCCCGGCGGGCGACCTGGTCCAGGCGGACACCTACAACAAGCTGTTCACCATGCACGGCCAGGTCATGATTTTCTTCTTCCTCATCCCTTCGATTCCCGCCGTGCTGGGCAACTTCCTGGTGCCGATGATGATTGGCGCCAAGGATCTGGCGTTTCCGCGCATCAACCTGCTGAGCTGGTATCTCTACATCATCGCGCGGCATCATGACTGCTGTACGCCATGATCACCGGCGGCGTGGATACGGGCTGGACGTTCTACACGCCCTACAGCACCGGCCTTCAGCAACACCAACGTGGTGGAAGCCGGGCTGTCGTATTTTTCGCCGGATTCTCCTCGATCCTTACCGGGCTGAATTTTATCGTGACCATCCACCGGATGCGGGCGCCGGGGCTTGACCTGGTTCCGGCTTGCCGCTCTTCATCTGGGCGCACTACGCCACGAGCATCATTCAGTTGCTGGGCACGCCGGTGTTGGCGATCACGCTGGTGCTGGTGGTAGTCGAACGCGCCTTGCACCTGGGAATCTTCGACCCCACGCGGGCGGCGATCCGCTCTTGTTCCAGCACTTGTTCTGGTTCTATTCGCATCCGGCCGTGTACATCATGATCTTGCCCTCCATGGGCGTAGTGAGCGAGGTGATTGCCTGCTTCTCGCGCAAGCGGGTGTTCGGCTATAGCTTCATCGCCATGTCGAGCATCGGCATCGCGGTGCTTGGATTCCTGGTGTGGGCGCATCACATGTTCGTCGCCGGCATCTCGTTGTACTCGGCGCTGGTGTTCTCGATTCTGAGTTATCTGGTGGCCGTGCCTTCCGCCATCAAGGTTTTCAACTGGACGGCGACGCTGTACAAGGGATCGATTTCGTTCGACCACTCCCATGCTGTACGCCTTCGGATTCATCGGCGCTGTTCACCATCGGCGGACTTGACCGGACTGTTCCTGGCCGCGCTGGGACTTGACGTCCACGTAAACGATACCTACTTCGTGGTCGCCCACTTCCACTACATCATGGTGGGAGGCGCGGTCATGGGCTACATGGCAGGCCTGCACTTCTGGTGGCCGAAGATATCCGGCCGCATGTATCCCGAGGCCTGGGGACGCGCTGGCGGCACTGATCGTCTTTATCGGCTTCAACCTGACCTTCTTCCCGCAATTCGTGCTGGGCTACCTGGGCATGCCGCGCCGCTACTGGCAGTATCCGCCCGAGTTTCAGGTGCTGAACGTGCTGTCGACGGCCGGCTCCACGATTCTCGCCGTGGGCTACGTGCTGCCGATGATCTACTTCCTGTGGTCGATGCGTTATGGCAAAGTGGCGGAAGACAATCCCTGGGGCGCGGCCGGCCTGGAATGGCAGACCACGTCTCCACCGCCCACGTTTAATTTCGAGGAAGCCCCGGAAGTAACCTGGGAAGCTTATAACTACGACCAGATTCCCGCTCCGGAGGAGGTGCCGTTGAGCAATAGTCCAGTAGCGGTCGAAGAACACACTCCCGGGCTGCAGCACCACTTCGTCAATATGGATCAGCAGCGGGACGCGGTGTCCCTGGGGATGTGGTTGTTTCTGGCGACGGAAATCATGTTCTTTGGCGGCATGTTCTGCGCTTACCTGATCTACCGCCATGCGTATTTCAACGAATTTGCCGCGGGCAGCCGGTCGCTGGACTTGCCGCTGGGCACCATCAATACCGCGGTCCTGATCTGCAGCAGTTTGACGGTGGCATTGTCGGTGCGCGCGGCGCAGATGGGCAAGCGCATGTTGCTGGTCGGACTGCTGGTCCTGACCATCTTGTTTGGTCTGGCCTTTCTTGGCATCAAAGGCGTCGAATGGTATGCCAAGTACACCGAGCACCATATTCCGGGGGCTGCGTTCAGCGCCAACGACCTGGTTAAGGACTATCCCGCAGATTCCGATTGATCAGGCGCACGAGCAGATCTTCTTCTCGCTGTATTTCGCCATGACCGGCCTGCATGCATTGCACATGATCATCGGCATCGGGATTTTTGTGTGGCTGACCTACGCTGCCTGGAAGGGCCGCTACGGTCCGGAATATCACGCGCCCGTCGAAATTGCCGGACTGTACTGGCACTTCGTGGATATTGTCTGGATTTACCTGTTTCCGTTGCTCTACCTGATCGACCGAAAACCGCTAAAGTGAGCCGCCATGTCTGAACACATCATCCCGAGCAAGACCTATTACGCGATCTGGATTCTGCTTCTGATCCTGACGGGGGTTACCGCCTGGATTGCCACCATCGATCTGGGCCCGCTGAATACAGTGGTGGCGCTGGTGATCGCAACCAGCAAAGCGCTGATCGTCACCTTGTTCTTCATGCACGTGAAGTACACCAGCGAGAAGATGACCAAGGTGGTTATCATTTCCGCGGTGTTCTGGCTGGTAATTCTGCTGGCACTCAGCATGATGGACTACGGCACCCGGCATCTCGCTTAGGAGTTTTGCACCACAGAGACGCAGAGACACCGAGAAAACGGTTAAAAAATAAATTCTCCGAATTGTGGTCTAGAGGCAGAGTCATCATCACTCTGCCTTTTTGATTTTTATTTTCTTGGGGTTCTCTGTGACTCTGGGTCTCTGGGGTGAAAGCTTTTCCAGCAATTACGGTATACTCCGGCCATAGGCGACACCTTCGCTTGCCGAGGTGCGTATGGCATTTTGCAATTCCTGTGGCGCCAATCTCGATGCCGGCGCCAAATTCTGCGCTAAGTGTGGCGTGGTTGCACCTGGCGTTCCCCTGCCTTCTTCCAATGCGGCAATTCCTCCGGCACGGGCAAGCCAGCAACAACACGCAAACGAACGCGACCAGCGCGGCGAGCGCGAGCGCGTCGTTTACGTCGCGGTAAAAATTCGAATCGTAGGCTGAATGCTTCGTCGTCATTGCGGGAGCCCTCCACACGGCTCTGCTGTCGGCAAGGGCTGGCGTCGTGTTCGAGCATGACGCCAGCCCGCTCGGCACCTCGCGTGCCTGCATCACCATCATCGCGCGCAAGCCCTTAACGAAACGTAATCGCAACGTTGCACGCACCCTTGCGAGCAACGATACGCAACCCACGCAAAACCGCACTGGGAACGCCCATTGCGCGTCGTTGCCGCGCAATCAGCCCGCCACGTTGCGCGCAATTCAGTAACGGTTCGTCAACCATGACAGCGCACCATTGCTGGGCATCGAGCGAGCAACGAGGCGCACCATGACCCACTACACCCTCGGCACCGCCGCTAACGCCTGTGGCGTGAACAAGTCGACCGTGTTGCGCGCGATCAAAGCGGGCAAGGTTTCCGCCACCCGGAACGAGCACGGCGAGTGGCAGATCGATCCGGCCGAGATGCACCGGGTCTATCCACCCGTTGCGGCGACCGATGCAGTACAACAGGGCGAGCAACGCCATGCCCTGGCCCCGCTCCGCGACCGCACCGACGAGCTTGTGGCACAGTTGCGCGAGCAGCTTGCCGACATGCGCAACGAGCGCGACCGCGCTCGCACCGATGCCGACACCTGGCGCACGGCTTTCGAGCAGGAGCGCACGCAACGTGCCCTCCCCGCCCCTGGCAACGATGCGCAATCCCCGGAAACAACCCCTGCAACGCCGACCGAGCGGCCGTCACGATTGCGCCGCACCTGGCGCTGGTTGCGGTCGACGGGGTGAGGGCACCATGGACGAGATAGGCGAACACGCATGGTTCATATCCATCGTCGGAGATTTCCTCACCCTGTTCGGTGCTTACTGGACAGCCCGGGCAGTATTGCTCGCTCCAGAGCAAGCAGCCGAGATTGCTGTAGGAAGATGGGATCACACCGAGCCCTTGAAAAACGCGCTTTTAAAACAGAGCAGTGATGCCAGGGCCGGACTGGTGTGTGTAGCGGTCGGAGCGGTCTTCCAGATTGTCAGCAAGCTCATCGAAGAATTCTTTTCGTGAGCAACCTAGCGGCTCGCGCTGAGTTCAGGACGTGGCATCCTACGGGAGGGGGGAAGGTGGGCTTGCCGGCCAGCGAGTGTCCACCAGAGAGGTTGCGGGCGACTCCGAAGGAGGTTGGCCGACAAGCCCGCTGCATCATTGCACAGCCCGGCCACAGAAAAAGCCCCGCCGAAGCGGAACTAAGTTCCTTGCAACAGGGCTGCCGAAGATGCGAGTAAACGGCAACCCACGAGCAACGATAGCTTGGTTAGGTCTCGCCGGTCGCATCGTCCCAGCGGTCAATGGTGTGGGGGTGGTCGGCCATGGGGCCATCAACGCGGCGGCTTCTCTATGCAAATAAATCCCGCAGAGGCAGGAGCGCCCTGCCTTGGATGAAACGCTGCGGTTTCTGCCGCCTTTTTACATTCCGTGTAATCACCAAACGTCCCAACATCAGCTACGACGGGACTACCGCCCGTTGGCGACATAACGACCATCCACAACACTACGGGAAAACGTATTGTATTGCTCCTGTTGGCTGCGCTTGAACGCCATCCTGCCCGGCTCGATCCGGGGTAGGGAGGGGCTATATTTTGCCGCTATGCCCCGCCGCTCCAGCAAGAAAGACACCCCCGCCAAGCTCGCCGGCCGGATGAAGCGCCGCTGGCGCGTGGTCGAAATTCTGGGGACGGTCGAGGCTCCGGATGTGGAAGCGGCAAAAGCCGCCGCAGCGGTCCAGTTCGATCTGGACGAGTCCGTCCGGCCAAGGATGAAAGAGGGATGGGCGGGTGATGCGGCGCGAGCGGGTGCGCTGGCTCAACCGGGTGAGGGGCGCAGGGCCGTGACCGATCTACTACTACGGTCGACGACGGGAAATCCCTCGCAGTACGAAGTAATCGCGGACGAAGAGATCGTCGGCCGGATCGCGCGGTACAACGCTCTCCGAGACCAAAGCAAGCCTTGGGTATGGTCGGTCGACCTCGCCTTCCAGGAAGCGCGGCATCCAACGCACGGTTTCGAGGCGACGCGCGAGGCCGCGATGCAGGCATTCGCCAGAAGCTGGTTCCGGGGCGGGTGAAGCGATGGCGCGATCGGGTGCGCTGGCTGCGGACGACGGGGTAGGGGCGACGGCGGGACTTGCACCCGCACGAGCCGGGAGGGGCGGGGCACTAGCGTGGTCTGACTACCGACGCTTCCATGCGCCTTTGCGCGCCTCAAGAAGCTCCGCGATGTCCGCCCTGGCCCGCGCTAGCTCTTTCCGTAGCGCGGCGTTCTCGTCTTGCAGCCGTATGACCTCGACGGCGGCATCAACAGCGGGGTCTCGTTTGGTAACGGTGCTCGTGTTATCAAATACCTTGGCAGCCTTGCGAGCGCGGTAGCGGCGCTGCTTCTCGGCGGGCGTCAGCGGCCGCTCGCTTAACGGCGGTCGTCCCATAGTGTCCCCCCTGCCGTTCAGAGTTTGGTAACACAAATAGTGTTACCAAACAAGGGGGCTGCACAATTTCACGCCGCCACCCGGCAATGCCAATACGCGGCGCGGCCATCGATGGTGGCGATTATCCTCTCGCTGGCAATCGCCTTCGCCATGCGAGAGACCTTTCCTGAATGAGGGCAGTTTTAAATTTCCGTCTCCCCAGTGCATTTGGAGCCACTGCGGCTAGATTGTCCGGCCTCGTTATCGTGGACGTTGTCCCGCGTTTCGCACTGCCACTGCAAGGGCGAATACACTGAGAAATGCGAAGAGCGTCGCGAACATTGGATACTCGAGCAAAACAGCGGCAATCGCCGTGAACAGGCTGCCAATCCCCGTGAAGATTAGCGCATCGCCTCGATTTTCGTCCGTCGGGCGCATGACAAACCGAGTTGGTTAGCGGGACCCGCACGAAGGCTGCCCGAGCAATATTGGCTGCTAAGGATTTTTCGTTGCTGTGTCGGGAATCGGTTTAGCCAAGCCCAGTGCGGGTTTGCCGACCTGCAACCCGTTGCCCGCCACTTGGGAGAGAACGAGCTCCTAGGCGCTGACCGGCAAACCCACGATTTCAACGCGCGGGCGCTTCAACAGTTGCACACAGCGCATCGGACTCGCAAGAAATGCCCCGCTAGGGAGCGGGGCTAAGTCGTGTGTTGCCATAACCGGGCTTGCCGGTGCTCTAAATGGGCAAGCCCAACCACTCAACACAAGCCCCGCAGATTGGTTCCACACAGCGCGGGTAGCCCACACAAAAAAGCCCCGCGTCCATGCGGTGCTAAGGGGACCATCAAGAGGTTGCCAACCTGACGCCTTCACCCACGACCAACGGTGCACAGCACGGTTGGTTGTACAACTCACGAAAAGCCCCGCCGGAGCGGGGCTAAGTCGTCCCATGAGGGCTTGCCGAGATACGAGCAACGGCAACCCACGATTAATGGTCGCAGACCTCACTCAACCCTCCCCGGCGCTCCGGAACGGCTGCGCCGCTATTAGACCCAATCTCGCCAGCCGACTTGCAGGCGGGGGCGCCGCCTGAGGTCCACTCGGTCTCGCGGTGCCCGGCCGCCCTGGCGACCGCCGATCAGGGAGTTCATCAGCGCCAGCGTGCTCGATGGATCGCCACCCGACGCGCCACGCGATAGCCGCCATAGAGCGCCGGGCGATAACCGCCGCCGTAGGAGCGATAGCCGCCATAGAAAGCTGGGCGGTAGCCGCCGTAATAGTAGGCGGAGCTATAGGACGGCGCGTAATAGCCACCATAACTATAACCATAAGCCGGATAGCCATAGCCGTAGGAATAGGCCGGATAGTAAGCGTAAGCCGGACGCGCGAGCGCCGCGATCGTCAATCCGAGCGCCAGGCCCCCCAGTCCCCAACCCCAGCCGCGCCAGTAGGCGTGCGCCGAAGTTGGCGTGGCCATAGTGGCCGTCGCCAAGGTGCCGGCGAGCACTAATGCAGTGAGTGATCGTCGCATGTGTTTTCCTCCCAATGTATGTCCATATCCTCAGGAGTGGAGGTTGGCGGTCCATTCGTGCTGGATTCCCGCCTCGCGTGGTTCGGACATCCACGACGCCTTACCTTTTCGTAGCAGCTACTCGATGAACGGTCGATGAACCCACCTTCCGCCTCCGTATCGGAATGCAACAATACTATTGCATTGCCGTATACGCTTCGGTGAACGACGTTCCGATCGGGCCGTGTCGTTTGAATCAACAACTAGAATCTCTGACGGCCGCGATGGCGCCGGCCGAGCCACTCCGCGGGGGCGCAGAACCGACGACGCAGAGCCGAGCAGGATGGCCCAATGCGGCTTCTGCTTCGGCGCTGGATAGAGCGAAGAGCTCGTCGCGGCCCTCACTGCCATGGGGTTCGGATGCGAGCGCTGCCCTGAGTGGCAACTCCGCTGCCCAGCGCAGGGCTATTGCTGACGGCTGCTGTACACCTTGCCTGTGGTCTCGACGGCGGGCGATACCTCCACCGAGACATCACTGATTGCGCCCTTACGCGCTAGCGTTAGCTGCAATCGCTCACCAATCTGGGTGAGGCTGATCTTGTTGCGAAGCTGAGCGGCGCTGCGAATTGTTGTGCCATCGGCAGCAATGATGATGTCTCCTTTCCGGATTCCGACTTGTTCCGCCGCCGAGCCGCGGCGGACGTCCGCGATTAGGGCTCCTACAATTGCCTCCGTGGACGTCGCTACTGCAGGCGCCGTCATGTCCTTGATGGAAACACCGATCCGGCCCCGCCGCACGTGGCCATGTTCCACGATCTGATCCATAACGCGACGCGCCATGTTGATTGGCACGGCGAAGCCAATTCCGACATTGCCGCCACCCGTGGAAAGGATCGCGGTATTGATGCCGACAAGCTCGCCCCGTAAGTTCACCAACGCGCCGCCCGAATTGCCTGGATTGATGGCCGCATCGGTCTGGATGAAATCTTCGTATCCTTGTTCACCAATACCCGTGCGACCGAGAGCGCTGACTATGCCAGACGTCACCGTCTGGCCAAGGCCAAACGGATTGCCGACGGCGATCACGAAGTCGCCGACGTCAAGCCTATCACTATCACCCATTGGGATAGTTTTTAGCGACTGCGCTCCCTGCACTCGTAGCACTGCGAGATCTGTGCCAGGGTCGCGCCCGACGACCTTCGCCTCTAGGCGGCCTCCGTCCTTCGTCATCACCTGCACGGTTGAGGCTTGTGCAACCACATGGTTGGCGGTCAACACGTAGCCGCGCACATCAACAATGACGCCAGACCCTACCGCCTGGATCTCCCGCTCGAGTTCCCTTGGCACCTCCAAGAACTCACGGAACCGCGGGTCATGGTAGCGGGGATTATTCTCCTTAACCCGACCACGGACTGCGATGTTGACGACGCTCGGCGTGACCTCGCGCCACGAGCGGCGCCAACGTCGGCAACTTCCCCCCGCTAAACTCCGGCATCTGTGTGAGAGCAGGTTGAGCCAGCGCCAAGCAAAAAATCATCGCCAACAATAAGGGGAAGGCGAGCGCTCTGGCGCTCATGGTGGCAATTCTCACAACTCGCCCCCGGTATGTTTCGGACGCCGGAAAGATTGGCACACCGTCACGCTCGGGTTGGGGACACGCCACCCGGCGGATATTCTCGTTCTCTCTGAGCTAAGAACGCAATGGCCGCCCGGCGCGCTTCAGCCAAGTCGGACGGTGGGCCGCCACGCGCGAGGGCTACATCATCGCCGATGGTGAATCGGTAGGTCTCGTATGTTTGGCGGTTCACTACAAAGATGGTGGAATGCTCGTGACGCACGACGTGAAAGCTCATGCTTCCCTCCCCAGCATCAAAACGCGCACAGGAAGCGTGCCTGCCGGTCGTTAACGAATACTTACTCGCCATTTCATGCAGGTTCCCCAACCCGACCGGCACCGCCCGTGCAGGAAATAGCCAGCACCCCTTCCGGGACCCGACGAAGGCGGAAATAAGAACATTTTTCGCAAAGAAGGGCAGCAGGGCGTACCCAATCGCCAGCTTACTATTTCGGTGCGGCGTCGTTTATGCCCGCTGGCAACATCAACACATGCGCCCATTGTCTGCGCGTGCGCTCTTCTTCGGTTGGGCCAGAACAGTGCCGGCAACCCTGAAGCGACCATGAGATCTGTAGTAAACCCGGCCCGGCCGACGGTTGATCTTCGCGGCCTCTGAGTTGCAGACGGCCTCATTGCCAGCTTCTCGATCGCGGCGGCGTCGGTCTGCATTTCGGCGACTACACCGTGTTGCCACTGCGCGCACCATGGCACAAAGGCCATGATGGCCAAGCGCTAAGCGTCGCTGAAGGCGAGCACAAGCGCGGCGCCCGACAGCAAGTAGTAGCCGACCGTTAGCAACTCTGCCGCAGACGTAGATTTGTGGTGAGCGCGTGCTATATCGCGTGGAGCCTGGACCAAAAACTCCTTGGCCGTCAGGTGCTCTTTCCTCTTCCGATGATACAACA
>CAWJAA010000020.1:0-14716 GCA_963840615.1 Terriglobia bacterium | reverse complement strand
ACCAACTCTCGTTACCCGCCCCAACACATCCTGCGCGGCAATCGGAGCGTCGGCTTCGGCCATGCAGTCGCCGCGAGTGGTCACTCCGGTCTGGCCATGCGAACTCGACAGGCGCACAACGCGATGGACAACCAGTTGCTCCCCGCGTTGGAACAGAACGATTTCGCCGAGACGAAGCGGCTTAGAAGCGGAAGATGTAAGGGTTACAAGATCGCCCGGCCACAAAGTTGGCAGCATGCTGGTTCCGGTGACCCGCAGCTGCAGCATGCCACTTGACTGCAACATCGCCAACGCCATGTCCCGCTTGCAGTCTTGCCGGGTCTGCTCGTTCATGGCAGCGGTTATGACGACTTTCGAACTAATCGGCATTGCCCTTGCTGGCCTTGGAGCTTTCCGCAAACCAACGCCAGGCTCTCAAAGACTTTCTCGAAGCGAAAGTCTGGTTTGAGGTACCGCTTCTTGCCTGTCTCTTGGCCCGTTGCGTTCTTGTCAATACCTTCAGACGGGTTCTTCTGAGTCATAGAAGTTCCAGCAGTTAGAGTGTGACTTGCGTGACCCGCGCAGCTAGCCCCAGAGCTTTCACAGGATAACGCAGTGTACAACAGACCATCGGCGAAATGCCAACCTTTAAGTTACCCGGAAGTGCCCGCCCGTGGTGGTCCGGTTCAGTAAAAAGACAGGGTGCCTTCGATCCGCGCCCGCCGCAGAGTGTAGGAAAAAATCATAAGGCTGCAGGGCAGCAGAATCGCGCAAAATATCGCCAGGATGCCGATTTCGCTGCTCAACGCCCTGAAACTCGCAGCTTGCAGCAGCGCCAGGCGCATCCCATTCAAGGCATGGGTAATCGGGATCAACTGTCCCGCCTGCCATAGAGGCCGGGGTAAGGTCGAGACCGGAAACAGGGTCCCGGTCATGAACCATGCGCCGGAGCCGAGCAGCCAGACTACGGCAGAGCCCTTCTGCACCGCCAATTGGAGCGCCGCTGCGAGCATGCCGAACGAAACCGCGATGCCCAGGGACAGGAGGAAGATAACAATGCAACCCGCGATGTTCGCATGCCAGGGAGAGTCGAACAACAGCAGTCCGGCCGCGAGATAAAGGATCAACTGAAGCGTGCTCCCGGCAAATGCCGACAGGGCGCTCAGAAACAGAAGCACTGGAGCCGGAGTCGAAGTCGTCATCAGAACTTCCAGCGTTCCGGTCTGCTGCGCCTCCTGCACGATCACCAGAAATGCGTTAATCCCGGTCACCAAAAACGTATAGAACCCGGTGCCTACCAGCAAGAATGGAAAATAGTCGATGCCCTCCGGGCGGAATCCGGACCGATCGCCCTCGCGAGGTAGTAAAAAGCCGCCAGTTCCGCAGCGGCTCCGGCTACCGTAATCAGGAATCCGGTACGGTAACGAATCGCCGTCAGCAAATCGCGTCGCAGGATGGCCGCAGTTTTGTCGAGTAAACTCGCCAGCGTCATCGCCCGCTCCTCGGAACCAGTTGCCTGGTCTCGTCTACTTCTCCCGTGGTCTGAAAATAAAACGCTCTGAGCGCTTCCACATCAGGGCCCACGATTTTTCTGTAGCCCGCCAATCGCCCATGATGCAATACCGCCACCTGGTCTGCGACCGCGACCGCTTCCGAAAAGCTGTGCGTGGCCAGAACCACGGTCGCTCCGTGCGACGGTAATTCCCGCACCAGGTTCCAGAAATGCGCGGCTGACGCCGGATCCAGGCTGCGCGTGGGTTCGTCCAGCAAAATGACAGCGGGATCTTTGACCAGGGCGCGGGCAATGCCCAGCCGCTGATACATTCCGCTGGAGAATTTCATCACCAGGGTATAGGCCGCATCCGTGAGTCCGACGCGCTGCAGCATGGCGTCCACCCGGCCGCCACGGGATCGGCGGGGAACATCGTCCAAGGCGGCGAAGAAATCGAGGTTTTCGCGAGCCGAAAGGCGAGGGAAAAAAGATCTCTCCGTGGCCACGGCGAACCCCACATGCTGCCGTACCCGCCCCGGTTCGCTCTGGGTATTCACTCCCTCGACCAACACCAGCCCAGCGTCCGGCAGAAGCATGGTGGAAACCAGCTTCAGCATGGTGGTTTTGCCGCTCCCATTTGGCCCCAGCAGGACCAGCACTTTCCCACTCGCAACCGTCAACGAAACATCCTCAAGGGCGCGCGTTTCCCCGGAGCGCTCCCTGCCCATCCAGTTGAACAACGCCGGACGGTGCCGGAAGATCTTGCTGACGGATTCCATGACGATGCTGTCCATATCTTGCGACATAGCCGCGGCGTCGATTCGCCGACCGCGGCTGGGAGCCTTTGTATTATAGTGGCGGCAGCGTTCGTACCGTCCGCACGCGCGCGTCCTCCGCATGCGTATCTCCTCCGAAAAACCCGCCTCCGCTTCGTCGGACGACCGGGAGACATCTGCCGCGGGATCCCTTGCACCGGAATTTGACCTCCTGCTAGCCTGCTGCGGGGAACACTCCGGCAACCAGCGTGAAGGGCTGATTCGCGCAATTCTGCAGCAATCCCTCGATTGGGACGATTTGACTCAGGCCGCCGAACATCACGGCGTGATCCCGCGTCTCTACGAGAATCTCGCGGCCAATGCGGGTCTTGTCCCGGCGGCAGCGCTGCAGGCGATCTACCGCCTTTACGAAGCAAACACCCGCCGGACTCTGTGGCTGACTCGGGAACTGGCACGGGTGCTTGCCCATTTCCAGTCGGCTGGAATCCCGGCGCTGCCCTATAAGGGACCCACCCTGGCACAATCCCTCTACGAGGATGTCGCGAAGCGCCAGTTTTCCGATCTGGATATTCTGATTCACGCCCGCGATTTTTCGCGCGCGCAAGCCGCCCTGCTGGAACTGGGCTTTGAGCCCGGGCTGGAGCTCACGCCAAAGCAAGAGCGCGCCTACCTGCGCTCCGGATACGAGTTCACTTTCGACAGTCCCAATGGACGCAACCTGCTCGAAATTCAATGGCAAATTCTGCCCAGATTTTATTCTGTCGAATTCGATATGGACGGATTTTTCGATCGTGCCGTCACTCAGCAAGTGGCGGGAATGGTTGTTGGTTCGCTGCGTGCGCAAGACCTGTTGCTGGCGCTCTGCGCCCACGCCTGGAAACATGCATGGATCCAGCTCTCCTGGCTTTGCGATATCTCCGCGCTGGCAAAAACGCCCGACCTCGACTGGGACTTAGTCTGGAGACAAGCGACAGCCCTGGGGATGCGGCGAATGGTTGCAGTTACGTTCGTCCTTGCCCACCGCCTGCTGGGCGCGGCACTGCCTCGAGGGGCGCAAAGTGATTCTTGTACTGAATCTTTCGCCGACGCCATCCTTCCCCTTATTAAGAAAAGCACGCCCTTCAACACCGAGTCGATGGCATATTTCCGTCTGATGGCGAGCTTGCGGGAGCGCCGTCACCACCGCGCGCGCTTCTGGTGGCAACTGGCGCTCACGCCCAGCGTGGGGGAATGGTCCGCGATACGATTGCCGGAGCCACTTTTCCCCTTGTACCGCCTGGTGAGAGTTTTTCGGCTCGCCCGCCGGCTGATCGCTTAACTCGCCTTATCGCGATCGAAATACTCCGGGGAACATCGTCCTCCGGAACTTCGCGAGTGCGCACCTCACCCTCGTCGGCATTGGGCGCATCTTCCACGCCGCTGATGACCTCGGCCTCAAAAGCCTGGCCTTCCTCGATCAGTTCATCGACGCTTTCAGAATCTGCGTCAGGAACGTCCGACAGGCCCTGGTTATCACCCGACTGGCCGGCTGATTCCGGACCCAGCCCTCCACCGCTTACAGAATCATCATCTTCCTGGAACCTTTTTCTTGCCGCCATGACTTTCCTCCTGCCCTGAACACTTCAATCGCCCATCGTCAACACGACGCGAAACCGCGCCTTGCCGCTCATCATCCGCTCATACGCTTCGCTGGCCCTGGTCAGCGGATACTTCTCAATCATCGGCCGCACTCCGCTGATCGCGCTGAAGCGTAACGTATCTTCGGAATCCATCGCGGTACCTGAGGGCCAACCCTGTACCGACTTCCTCTGACTCAGCAAGTCCACGCCGTTAATCTCCAGCGGTTCCGGGGAAGCCCCGATCACCAGGAGCTTGCCGTTCGGCTTGATGCCTCCCATCAAGGCAGCCATCGACCTCGAGTCGGGTGCGGTGGCAACGATAATCCTGGCTCCGCCCAGTTGGTTCAACTGCTCCGCCGGATCGCCTGCGGACGTGTCCACGTAGTGGTTGGCTCCCAGTTTCTTCGCCAGGGGTTCTTTCTCCTTGCCCCGGCCGATGGCCACCGTGTTAAATCCCATTTTGTGGGCGTACTGAATACCCAAGTGGCCCAGGCCGCCCAATCCCTGCACCGCCACCAGGTCTCCCGCCCTCGCCCCCGCATTCCTGAGCGAATTGAAAACCGTGATGCCGGCGCAAAGCAGAGGCGCCGCTTCGGCGGACGGCAGATCGTCCGGCATCGCGGCTACGGCTTCAGATGCCGCCAGCATATACTCCGCATACCCGCCATCCTGCGTAATTCCCGTGACCCCGGCAAACGAACAGAGAACAAAGTCTCCTCGCCGGCAGGCTTCACACTCAAAACAATGCGAACCATGCCAGCCTACGCCAACCCGCTGCCCCGGTTTCCAGGCGGTGACCGCGCTTCCGATCGCGTCGATACGCCCTGCAATCTCATGTCCGGGGACCCGAGGATACTGGATGCCCGGCCATCCGCCTTCCTTTACAAACAAATCGCTGTGGCAGACTCCGCAAGCTTCTACCTTGATGCGAACCTGCCGGGGACCCGGCTGCGGAATCTCGCGGTCCACCAGTTCAAAATCGCCGCCTGCTTTGCTGACTTGCGCCGCCTTCATTCGTGCCATAAATTCCTCTCTGAACGGGGATGAAACAGATCCGGATCTTACGTAGGAGACAAAGGGTAACGCGGTTACCAGACTGTAGATGAACGAAACTTGCGGAGGGATTCGAAAAACAGCGGTTATCGCTTGCGATGGCTGCGCGCCCGGTCAATTCCCGCGCGCAATCCCCGCGCGACCGCGCGGCCGTGTCCCGCGGCATTGGTCGCGGCCATCACCGTGGCCGCGATCCCTCCCGGCGTAGCCGCTTCGTGCAACAGCCGATCGAGAGGAATATTTCCCTCCCGCCACGCGACAATCCCATCGGCGAGGGCGTGCGCAGCCGCGGTCAATGCGGTTCGCCGATCCAGTCCTTCCGCTTGCGCAGCCTGCGCCAGTGCGGCCAGTGCGTGGTATCCGTGGCTGCAGGAGTAGGTTGCCGTGAACACATCGAATCTGCTCTCCGGAATCTCCAGGACCGCTCCTACTTTCGCGAAAACGCTTTTGATGGCGCGACGTTCAGCCGACGGCAGGTTGCGATCGTACGCGACCGCCGTCAAGCCGCGGCCGCTGCGGCAAACCGGGCTAGGCATGGCTCGTGCCCAGCGCACCGGAGATCCCAAACCCGCGCGCAGTTTCGCCAGCGGCACCCCCGCCGCCAGGCTCACGGCTGTCATCGGACGATTTACTCTCCCGATCTGGCGCAGCAATTCGCCCACGGAATCCGGACGCACGGCAACGATCAGAAGGTCAGCCTCCGCCACCGCCCGCTGCAGATTTCCTTCGGTCTTGACCCGGTATTGCCGCTTGAGTTGGCGCAGCTTCTGCGCATGCCGGTCATGAACGATGATCGGCGCATGGTAATTCATCAATCGCAAGCCAGCGAGCAGCGCGCTGGTAATGCGGCCTCCACCCAGAAAAACCGTGGTCTTCACGCGATCTCCGCGCAGGCTTCGTCAGCTGCGGCCACCAGTCTTTCAACATCCGCTTCCGTATGCGCAGTCGAAATAATCCAGTGCAACCCGTTCGACGGAGTCATGTAGATGCCGCGCTGCAGCAGAGCGTGCACAAAGCGCGAGTAACGATGCGTATCCGCATAGGTACAGTAGTCGCGATAGTCGTGGATAGCATCCCGCCCGGTGAAGTACATCTGAAACATCGGGCCGAATCCCTGCACCACCGCCTTTACCTTGCGGCGGCGAAATACCTCGCGCAGACCGGCGATCGCCGCATCACCGACGGCGTGCAATTTGCGATACGTCCCGTCAACCGACAACAGATCGAGATTCGCGGCGATCACTTTCATCGTCAACCGGTGCCCGTTGAAGGTCCCATAGTGCAGCACCATCTTGTCGCTCCAGCGCATGCGATCGAGAATGGACCGCGGGCCCGCCACCGCCCCCACGGGAAATCCCGCGCCCAGAGCCTTGCCGAAGGTGCTGATGTCGGGCTGAACCCCGTAATACTCCTGGCATCCGCCCGGGGCGTAGCGAAACCCGGTTACCACTTCATCGAGGATCAGCAACGCCCCGCAGTCGCGCGTCAACTCCCGCACCCGTTGCAGGTACCCTTCGCGCGGCAGAATGCAGCCCATATTGGCCATGATGGGTTCAGTGATCACCGCGGCCAGCTCGCGGCCGTGCTGCCTCATCACCCGCTCAAGCGCGGCAACATCATTCCACGGAGCCAGCACTACATCATCGAAGGTTGAAAGGGGAATGCCTTCAGAATCGGGGATACGCGCCGGATTCTCCGGAGTTCCCAACTGTTCCGGCGGGTGACTGTGTGCGTTCAGGAGATAGGGATCGTACCAGCCGTGATAGTGGCCTTCGAACTTCAGAAATTTATTCCGTCCGGTGTGGGCGCGCGCCAGGCGCAACGCGAGCATGGTCGCTTCACTGCCGGTGTTCGCGAAACGAACCACTTCCGCAGATGGAACCAGGCGGCGGAAACCCTCCGCGGCTTCGACTTCAGCGGAAGTTGCGGCGGCAAAGTGCGAGCCTTCCGACATCGCCTGGGAAACCGCCTGAGAAATCACTGGATGCGCGTGGCCCTGAATCAGCGCCCCGAACGACATCATGAAGTCGATGTACTCGTTGCCGTCCGCATCCCACACGTGGGACCCGTGTCCGCGCTCCAGCACGACCGGCCCGGGCGCATAGACAGCGTTTCCCCGGGAAGGCGAATTCACGCCTTCCACCAGCGACTGCTGCGCGCGCTGGAACCACGCTTGGGAGCGAGTGCGGGTTGTGGTCGTGCGAGCCATGAAGCGCCACCGGGAACAAAAGATTTACCGCAAAGTTCCGGAGATCACGGAGAATTGCTTAGCGTCTTTTTGCGGAGCCCTTTTCTTCGCGATCTCTGGGTTGAAAAGCTTTTCGATTTCAGTCGGCCGTACCGCCTCCGTCCACCACCAGCGACGCTCCAGTCATGAACGAAGAATCATCGGAGGCAAGGAACAATGCCGCTTTGGCAATTTCTTCCGCCGTGCCCACGCGGCCCAGCGGACGGTTGCCGCATCCCGCCAGATACTCTTCCCATTTCATCCCGCGAAAGCGCGCGTCCTCGGGAAGCATCGGCGTCTCCACGTCGCCGGGGCAGATGCAGTTCACCCGGATTCCCTGCCGTCCGTGATCAATCGCCATCGCCTTGGTCAAAAGCACCACGCCGCCTTTCGAAGCACAATAGGCGACAGCTTTGTCCCCGCCAACAATCCCCCACCCGGAACTGTTATTGATGATCACCCCGCTACCTTGCGCGATCATGCCGGGCAGAGCGAACTTCGACATCAGGAAAGTACCCTTCAGGTTGATGTCGATCTGCAGGTCCCATTCTTCTTCGCTGCAATCCAGGGTAGTGTGCGCATAGAAAATGCCTGCGTTATTGAACAGGACGTCGAGCCGGCCAAAGGCGCTGAGCGTCTCCTCCACGGCACGATGGCACTCGGCGGCATGCCGGACATCGGTACGGAGGAAGATGGCGTTCCCGCCCGATTCCAGGATCCGAGCCGTCACCACATGACCGCGCGCTTCGTTCCGGCCGGTGATGGCGACTTTCGCGCCTTCTTTGGCAAACAGGAGCGCGGTAGCCTCGCCGATGCCCGAGGTGCCTCCAGTAATGAGAGCGACTTTGTCTTTGAGGCGCATGGGGAAAAACAGCTCTTAGCTCTTAGCTTCAACGCTTGGGCTAGATGCTTCCTGCCAAGCCTCCGCCGTCGACTACGAGCGCGGTTCCGGTCACGAACGATGACGCGTCGCCCGCCAGGTAGAGCGCTGCCTGCGCGATCTCTTCCGGCTTGCCCACGCGTCCCAGCGGACGGTGAGCGGCATCCGCCAGAAAACGATTTTCACTCTCTCCCAACTGCCGGGCTTCGTTACGTAGCATGGCCGTGTCGGTATCGCCGGGGCAAATGCAGTTTACGCGAATTTTCTGCGGCCCGTGGTCAATCGCCATCGCCTTGGTCAGCAGCACCACGGCGCCTTTCGAAGCGCAATAGACCGCCGCGCGTGGCCCGCCCGCGAGTCCCCAGCCGGACGCGGTATTGATGATGGAACCGCCGCCCGCCTTCGCCATCACGGGAATCACTTCGCGTGACATCAGGTAGATGGACTTCACGTTCACCGCCATCACCCGGTCCCAATCTTCCTCGCTGAGTTCGACTACCGAGGCGCGGCGAATGATGCCGGCATTGTTAAAGAGTATGTGAATCGCGCCAAATTCCCGCGAGACGCGTTCCACGACACGGCGGCAATCCGATGCGGAGGTGACATCGGAGGGTTCGAAGATAGCGCGCCCGCCGCTGGAGGTAATCTTATTCGCAACCTCAACCGCCTTGGCTTCGTCGAGATCGGCAATTGCGACGGCCGCCCCTTCGCGAGCGAACAGCGATGCCGTCGCCCGGCCAATGCCGGAAGCGCCACCGGTGATGAGCGCCACTTTGCCTGTCAATTGCATGCTGAGCCAGTTCGATGTTTTATCGGTCCCCACTCGCAGCTATTCCCTATCGGCTCGCCAGCCCTCCCGCCGTCTCCCCACCGTCCAGCGTGTACACGTGACCCGTCGCATAGGCAGCGTCGTCGGAGGCCAAATACGCGAACAGCGCCGCAATCTCTTCCGGCCTGGCGTGACGCCGCAGGGGAATTTTCTGGTTCACCTGCTCCAGCATCTCGTCAGTGTACTCAGCGCGCTGCATTGGCGTCAGAACGTATCCCGGGGCTACGGCGCATACTCGCACTTTCGGGGCGAGTTCCAGCGCCATGGACTTCGTCAGTTCAATCACGCCGGCCTTGGTCGCGTTGTAGTCGGCGTAGAAGGGATATCCCATGATCCCGTTGGTCGAGGCGGTCTGCAGAATCACGCCGCTGCCCCGCTCCCACATGTGGCGGGCTGCGGTCTGTGCCATGTAGAAGACTCCGGTAAGATTCACGGCGATGACCTTATCCCACTCTTCCGGGGTGATGTCGAGAAAGTTGTGGCGAATGCTGATGCCGGCGTTGTTGATGAGGACGTCCACACCGCCCATGATGCGTATGGCATCGGCGAAGGCCGACTGCACTTGCTTCAGGTCAGACACATCGGCGTCGAGGGTGCCCGCCAGACCGGGCAACTCGCTATGGACTCGCTCCCGTGCCTTGCCATCGCGATCGAGTACGCAGACAGCAGAGCCTTCTTCGAGAAATCGGGCTGCCGTAGCCGCGCCGATGCCGCTGGCGCCGCCGGTGATGAGCACACGTTTGCCTTTAAGTCCTCGCATGGGTTCCTTTAGTCAGAACGGTCAGGATAAAACGGCGAGTGCGGTTGTGGCTAGTTAAAGAGGATCGGGACCGTCCACGATTAAGAGTTCATCCCGAAACCGAGCGAGGGGTCTGGCGTGCGGCGCGGCAGTGCTGGCCAAAGCGGTTCCGCCCCGCGCCAGATCCTTCGCCCTGGCGGGCTCAGGAGGACGTCGCGAAAGCGGCCACGGAGGTCGCTACATCATCTTCCCCTGAAAGAAGTACACCAACTCGATTACCAGAATGATCACCACCATGAGTTCGAGCACGAAGGCGCGGCTCTGGTTGAACTGGTCGACCATGAAGCGATACAACTCCTCCGCGGTACGCACTTTCTGCGTGACCAGGTCTTTGTAATCGGGCACTCCGACCTTCGATGCCGCCAGCTTGTAGAGGCGGGCGGAGAACATATCGCTCAGGAACTTGATGGCGTTGTCGGCGTGTTCGGTGAGTTCGTTCACGTCGAGCAGCACGGTATGCAGTTTCGAAGCGGCTCGTGCCAACCGCCAGCGGGCCAGCGTGCCCGTGCCCTTATCCATGAAGGCATATACGCCCTCGAGCTCACGGGTCAGCAATTCGTCGTAGTGGCGGAACTCCAGCAGCTGCGAGTTGGCATACTCCAGCAGTTGAATGGCGGTTTCGGCACCGGCGGCGCTGTCATACAAGAACGCAGCGTTGTAACCGATCACCGCCAGGTCGTTGACGTAATAGGAAATGCGCGATTGCAGAATCTCGTTACGCTCGCCTTCGGAAAGCGGCATGGTCTCGCCGCGGACAATCTGCGCAATCTGGGCGCCTTGCGAAGCCACCAACTCCGCGCCCGAGGGTGATCCCGCCAGCTCTCGTACGTGGAAGATGAAGTAGTCTTCGCTGAGCCACTCCTGGTAGGGCTTGACCAGAGCAGGCGCGGCGCGCTGCAGCTTTTCGCGGACGATGCGCGAGGCGTGTCCGGCAAAGTCCACGTCCCATACCCAGCGGCTACCCAAGCTGACCAACTTGTCCCAGTTGCCGGCAAAGGGCAGTTCCAGCACTACGCTCAACACGCCGTAGTCGTAATACTTGATCTGGCCTTCCAGCCGCTCGCCGCTTTCAAGTACCAGGGGCTCAATCGGCTCAACGACCGGCGGGCGCTGATAGCGGACGTATCCCGGCGTGGGGTGCTTGAAGCTGGGCTGCTGCACCGTGCGTGCCCCGAAAATCTCCCGCAGCTGGTCGAGCCGGATCTCCTCACAAACATCGAACTGAATCAGGACCAGCACTGCCCCGCGCACCGGCGCCTCGGCCGGGATGGCCGGCTTTACCTGCGCAACGCTTTCGGTAAGGGAGGTATCGGTAAGAGTCAGGGACGGTTCGTTGCGGATCATGCTGGCCACCGGATGCAGCCACGGAAGCTTGCCGGCTTCTGGCTGAATCCTTCTATTCTCCCAGAAAGCAGGAGTATCTGGCGAGAGGTAATGGTGTAACTATAATGGAATCAATGATTTAATAATTAACGCTTGCGGACCGTCGCCCAGATCAGCCCAACCGCCGCAGCCGCTCCCGCCACGCCCCATCCGGCCCGTTGCATCGAGCTCCGTAGCTCCTCCCGACGTCGACGAACCCGGTCCCGCTCGGGAAATGCGTCCGGGGCCTCCCCCTCCAAGGCCATCTGGATGACCTCTGCCAGGTGCAAAGCCTGCCGGTCCGTGCCCTGGGCGATCTGTTCGCGACAGCTGAAGCCGTCGGCGATAATCAGGGATTCGGGTGGCGCGTTGCGGACTGCCGGCAGCAGTTCCAGTTCGCCCACGTCCATAGACACTTCGTACTTGTCTTCCTCGAATCCAAACGCCCCCGCCATGCCACAGCACCCGGGCGCGGGAGCCTGGTAATCGATCCCCATGCGCCGGAGTACCGCTTCTTCGTCGGTCATCTTCATCACTGACTTGTGGTGACAGTGGCCATGAATCAGGGCCTTTCGCGGCAACTTGGGCAAATTAAAGTGTGGGGCGCGCTTTTCCAGGAATTCGCTGAGCAGGAAAGTTTGCTTCGCCAGGCGCTGCGCCCGCTGATCGTTGGGAAAGAGGTTGATCAGCTCGTCGCGAAACACCGCCGCGCAGCTCGGCTCCAGCACCACCAGGGGGATTCCGGCTTCAATTTCGGGGACCAGGGCATCAAGAATCTGCAGCAGCAAGCTCTTGGCCCGGTCCAGCATGCCCCAGTCGTAGAGCGGACGCCCGCAGCACACGTTCACCCCAGGGAGCACAACCCGGAATCCGGCAGCCTCCAGGACGTCCACCGCTGCCTTCGACGTATCCGGCAGGAAGTAGTTATTGAACGTGTCAGGCCACAGCATCACCGGTGTTTGGCCGGCGTTTCGAGGACGACGGCGCCGGAACCAGGCGCGAAATGTCTGCGGAGCAAAGGCGGGTATGCTGCGTTGCCTGGGCATGCCTGCTGCCACCTTCGCGATGTCGCGCAGGAAAGGCAGTTGCGTAGCCAGGTTCACCAGTCCCGGGGCATTCGAAGCCAGCCGCGCCCAGATGTCGATGTTGGCAAACGCATAAGCGCTGCGCGGACGCACCCGTCCTTCGTAGTAGTGCGACAGGAACTCGGCCTTATAGGTCGCGAGATCAACCCCTACCGGACAATCGCTTTTGCATCCCTTGCAGGCCAGGCAAAGGTCGAGAGAATCTTTCACGCGCTGGTCGCGCCAGCCGTCGCGAATCACATCGCCTTTCACCATCTCCCACAGCAGATGAGCCCGGCCGCGGGTGGAGTGTTCTTCTTCGCGAGTGACCCGGAAGCTGGGGCACATCACCCCGCCTTCATAGTGCCGGCACTTCCCCACTCCCACACAGCGCAATGTGGCGTGGGCCAGGCTGCCGTGGTCCTCAACATACTGGAAGTGCGTCGGCGGATCCCAAGGCTTGTATCCCGCTCCCAGGCGCAGGTTCTCGTCGAGTTTGTAAGGCTCAACCACTTTCCCGGGGTTCATCTTCCATGCGGGATCCCAGAGGGCTTTGAACTCTCGAAACGCCTGCACCAGTTCCGGACCAAACATCTTGGGGAGTAACTCGGCGCGGGATTGCCCATCGCCATGCTCGCCGGAAAGCGATCCGCCATAGCTCACCACCAGGTCGGCGGCTTCCTCCACAAACCGGCGATACTTGGCAATCCCCTGCGCGCGTCTCCAGGTCAAAATTGGTGCGGTTATGCACGCAGGCGTGGCCGAAGTGCCCATACAGCGTGCCACGATAGCCGTAACCGTTCATCAGCTTGCGCAGGTCGCGCAGATACCGACCCAGTTTTTCGGGAGAAACTGCCGAGTCTTCCCATCCTTCCCAACTGAGCGGCTCTCCCGGCACATGTGAGATTGCACCCAGGCTCGATTCGCGCACTTCCCACACGCGCTTGATCTGGTATTTGTCGGTGAACAGATGCAGGTTGGGAGGAGTCGCAGTCTGGCTCAACGCCGCCATCAGGCCTCTTGCCTGTGCCTCGGCGTCGGCAGCCGTTTGTGCGCCAAACTCCGCCAGCAGCCAGCCTCCACCTGGCGGCAGAAGCGCGAGACCTTCGGAGTTAATCCCTTTGCGCCGCGTGTACTCGACCAGCAGATCGTCGATGCCTTCAAGCCCGATCGGTTTGTGCGTCATCACTTCGGGCACATGGTCGGCACACTGGTAAATGTCGGGATAAGCAATCACCAGCAATACGCGTTCCGGCGGACTTTCGACCAGGCGGCAGGTGGCTTCGAGCACGGTGACGCAGGTTCCCTCGGTTCCCACCAGAGCCCGCGCCACGTGGAATCCGTTTTCCGGTAGAAGGAAATTCAGGTTGTACCCGGAGACTCGCCGCGGGATGTTGGGATAGCGTTGGCGTACCAGTTCGCCGTACCGGTCCGCCAGTGATTTCAGCCTCGCATAGATTTCGCCGCGGCGCCCACCTTCCCGAATGATTTTGTCCAATTGCTCAGGACGGGTCGCGCCGACGTTGAGGCGCAGGCCGTCGTAGGTCAGGATTTCGAGTGCTTCGACGTTGTCATCGGTCTTGCCCGCCATGACCGAGTGCACGCCGCAGGAGTTGTTGCCGATCATGCCGCCCAGCGTGCAGCGGTCGTGGGTCGCGGGATCAGGACCAAACGTCAAATGATGTTTTTCGGCGGCAGCGCGCAGGTGATCGAGAATCACGCCCGGCTGAACCCGTGCCACACGCCGCCCGGGATCGATCTCCAGAATTCCGGCCATGTACTTCGACAGGTCGAGAACTACAGCGACATTCGCGCACTGCCCGGCAAGAGAGGTTCCACCGCCACGACAAAGAATAGGAGCGCCAAACTCACGGGCCAGCGCGATGGTCGCGATGACGTCGTCAGCATCGCGGGGAACGACTACGCCGATCGGAACCTGGCGATAGCTCGATCCGTCGGTAGCGTAGAGCGCGCGGCTACCGTCATCAAAGCGCACTTCGCCACGCACCTGGCGGCGGAGGGCGGCCGCCAGGCCACGAGCATCGACGACCGCGGATTTGGCGGCTTGCGCCCGTTGTGCGAAATTGTCGGAGGAACTCGTGGGGCCTAATCCTTGGAGCTATCGTCGAGTACCGCTGCGCTGCCTTTGACGGTGGCGATGTGAATCATGGTCTTATCGCCTTCGGGCTCGATGTGGATGGTGACGATGTTCTTCGCTTCCATGGAAACGATACTGTATCGTTTCCCGTCGGAAGCCGAGACCCGGGCATTGGGAAATCTTGATTGGTAGAACTCCGCCACTTTTTCCGGAGGATCATCGCTCTCAAAGTTTGCCGCGACGGTACGAGATCCTCCAATATTCACGCTGGCCGCGCCGTCGTGCAGCGCGCGCGCTCCGGGATACAGATCGATCCCCAGCTCTTTCGCCGCTTCTTCCGGGTCCTTGGTGGTTTCCACCGTGCCCAACGGGCTCTGCACCCGCACCTTGCCATCACTCTGCTGGATCCTGGTATTGCGCGCCAGGTGCAGTCCGATGAATGTCGCCGCGACCGTCCCCAGCAGCCCCAGGCCGATAATGCCAGCCACCACAATCAGGACGATCTTCAGCGCGCTGCTGCTTGCGGGGGACGCGCCGG
>CAWJAA010000019.1:0-96931 GCA_963840615.1 Terriglobia bacterium | reverse complement strand
ACGTTCTCTTTGCCGGCCTTTTCGTTGGCCTCCTGCTGTTTCTTCAGTGCCTCGGCGCTCACCCCTTGGCCCGCGGCCTGGTTCGCCAGTTCTTTCTTCAGGTCAAGATCGAGGGTGTTTTCATCGAGGTCGACGGGGAAATTGTTGACGTGATAGAGCTCCTTCCCGTCTTGCAGCAGCTTTACGTTGTACTTGCCCGGGCTAATGCCCAGCGAGAAATACTCGCCCTTGGCGTTGGTCTTTAATGCATATCTGCGTCCAGTGTCCACGCTCGACCACTCTACGGTGGCGCCCGCCAGCGGCTTGCCTTCGGTGTCCCTGCACACTCCCTTCACCGACCCGGTAGCCGGGGCGAGAACTGGAGGTACACACACTCCCACCAGTACGGCAACAAGCAGGATGTATATGCAACGTTGTTTCATTGTGATTTGCCTCCCGGCGCTAAAACCAATTTCATGATTGTTGATTCTTGATTGTCGATTTCAAACCACATCGGGCGGACCCGTCTTTCCATCGACAATCAGCAATCAATAATTTCTCAAGCGGCTGAGCCGTCCCGGCATACGGAATCGGGTCCGCCGCCCCCGCTTCCTGAAACGCTCTCAGGCGCAGCACGCAGCTGTCACATACGCCACAAGCGCGGTCTTCCCGGCTCGGAAGCAAGACCACGTTAAATCGAAGGGGGCGCCGAGTTCAAGGCCAAGCCTCACGATCTGCGATTTGCGCAGCGCAATCAGCGGCGTCACAATCTCGATCTTCCCCTCTTTGGTGCCGGTTTTCACCACCTGGTTGAACGCCTCGTAATACGCCGGACGGCAATCGGGATACCCCGAACTGTCGGGCTCGACCGCGCCAATCGAAACCTTCGCGGCCCCCAGCACCTCGGCCCAGCTTACCGCCACCGCCAGAAAATGCGCATTGCGGAAAGGCACATAGGTGACGGGAATGTGCGTCGTGCCGACGACAGCCAAGTCGTGGCACCGCAATGTCGGGATCGGTCAGCGCCGACCCGCCAATGGCGCGTAACGCCTGGTTGCGCACCAGCAGCCGCTCCCGAATTCGCAAGCGGTCACAAATGGCCACAAACGACCGCCGCTCGCGCTCTTCCGTGCGCTGCCCGTAACTGATATGCACCGCCGCCACGTCATAATCCCGCGCCGCCAACGCCGCGCCAAAACGCAAGAATCCATGCCCCCACTGAGTAAGACCACGGCACGAGATCGGGCCTGAATTCATAGCCATGAAAAAATGGTTGATTTTTGATTGTAGATTGTTTAAAAACCAAGGGCCTCTGCCTTTCCTTCAACTCACCATCAAAAATCAACCATCGTGATTCCCTACACTCCCTTCGTCGCCGGATCCCAAATGAACTTGTGGATCTGCAATCCCAACCGCGCCGGGACGTCGTCCGCCAGCATCCACTGCGCCAGTTCCCGCGGGTCGAGCAGGCAATGGGATGTGGTGCGCGCCCCGGAGGCTTGCTTGCGAAAACGCCGGCGAAAACGAATCGCATTCACCCGGCGCGCCAGCCGGTGCTGGGCGACGAAGTCGCGGGCAAACTCGTAATCCGTCCGGTCGCTGAGCACGAACTTCAGCTCGTCGTGCGCTTCGAGGGTTTCCAGATTCTCCATGTGGAAGGTGTTGTACTCCCCGGAATTGGGACACTTTACGTCCACGATCTTGACGACTCTGCGCGGCACGCGCTCCAGCGGGCGCTCGCCGCTGGTCTCGAGCATCACCGTGTAGTCGGTATCCAAAAGCCGCTGCATCAGCGGAACCACTTCGCGCTCCTGCAACATCGGTTCGCCGCCCGTGATCTCGACCAACCCGCCGGCCGGACTCATTTGCTCGACTTCTTTCAGAACCTCTTCCATCGCCATGCGGTGTCCGCCGGTGAACGTGTACTCACTGTCGCACCACGAGCAGCGCAGATTGCATCCCGTCAAGCGCACGAAGACGCAGGGCAACCCGGCGTACGTGGATTCACCCTGGATCGACTTGAAAATCTCGGTGATCTGCATGGCAGCCAAACCGGACCTTGCGGGAAACCAGGCGTCAGGCCTCCGAATAGGTGGCCGTCGTAGTGTCGGTCTCGTAGACGGTCACGTTCTTCACCCGCACCCGCCCGTTGGTGACGCGCGCCAGCTTGCCGTTGCTCTCGTCGTAGAAGTACTTGGCCAGATTCTCGGCCGAAGGATTCAACAGGGTGAACGGTTCCAGGTCGTTGATCATCTGGTGATCAAGCCGCTCAATGACATGTTTCATCACCTCGCGCAGGTCCTTGAAGTCGAGCAGCAGCCCGGCCTTATCCAGTTCCTTGCCGGCCAGCGTGACCCGCACCTTGTAGTTGTGCCCGTGCGGATTTTCGCACTTGCCCTTGTAATTGCGCAGGTAGTGCCCCGCGGCAAACGTATCTTCGACGGTGACTTCGAACATGAATCCTCTCGCTGGGCTAACTGTCTATTCTACCGCGAAGTGGCACACCCAGGCCCAGACGTCCCCGTACGGGCGCCGGGCGCGGCCCGGCGGGGCAGGTTGAGGACACCTGCCCCTATGCGAGGTTGTCTAGTACGCGCCGGTGTTGCAGACGTAGTTCGCGGTCGTCAGCAGGTTGTTCAGGGCGTTCAACGTGAGGTCGTAGCACCCGCCCAGCGAGTTGTGAATGGAGTAGTGGTTGAAACTCGATTGTCCCTGGTTGCCGATCAGATTGAAGTTCTGATCGAATAGCAGCATATCCGTCGTGCCCACGGCGTTATTGCGCTGATTGGTAAAGATTACCTTCCCGTTCGCCGTCCCCGTCGTCTGGGAATGGTTTCCCTGATGGATCGAGGTGGTCTGCGCAATATCGCCATCCACCGCCGGGGCGACCGAAATATCCACCGTCAGCGGATACCGCGTCGCCAACTTAGTCACCCGCGTTCCGGTGCTGTCTTTGATGGTCGTCGTGGAGTAGATCTGCGTGTTCTGCGTGATGTCCTGCACATAATCGGAACTGGTGATGTTGAAGTTCTGCGAGTTCGAGAACGCGATGTTCTGCGCCACCGTCGTCGTTATCTTTCCCGCCGATCCCTGCACGTACCCGGTGATCGAGAAATTACGTCCCGAGGTCACCGCAACCGTGCCGCTGATGTTCCCGCTGGCGTCGGTGTTGATGTTCTCGACCACCTTCGGCCTGGGAGCCGCCGCCAGGCCGTTGAAAGTCACCGCGCCCGAGACCTGCGTGGCATTCTGATCCAGCAGCAACAGCAACGCGGCGGTGGCTGAGAAATAGTTGTCCACGTTGTAGACGCTCAACGAAACCGTATGCTGCTGTCCATTGCTGAGCAGGCCGGCAAACGGCGTCAGGTCCACCCGGCAGGGGACGAAGTTCAGGGTCTGCACGCCGGGCAGCGGGACCCACAAAAAGGGATCGATGCCGCCGGTGAAAATCCAGGGAAAAACTGGCGCCACTCCCGCTGGCTGGCCGTCAATCGTAATCTCGGTCTCGCGAAAGGCGGTTCCCGGACAACTTTGCAACTCGCTGGCCACGTCGTCGGGCACGCACGCGTACCAGAACTCATCGGCGTTCTGGCTTTGCGCATACACATCGAGGAAGGCGCGCTGGATGTTCAAGGGCAAGCTGAAGGTCGCCGACAGCGTGTCCGCAGGAGAAGCCAGCGTCACCGAGCCCGGAGTCGACGACAGCGGCAGCACCGCATCAAACGGCCGCGGGTTCTGCGCGCCTGCCTGCTCCAGCGGGTAGAACTCCACGTCTGCGCTGCCGTAGATAATTCCCGTGTAGGTCTGGTTCACCAGGTTGCCGATATCCACCTGTCCCGCCTGCGGCGCCAGGAACAGCGGCGCGTACTCGCTCAGATCGCTTTCCACGTGCCAGTTCGGACTGAGGGTCGGCGAAGGCTCGGCCGTGGTGCCGAAGTAGATGTTGGTCCCACCCAGCCAGACGTTGGCGGTGCGGTCGAACTGAATGCCCGCGGTAACCGAAAAATCTCCTTCAAACACAATCTTCCGCCAGGGGCCCGGACAATTGGCCGGCGGAGCATAGGAGAAAGACTGGGGATTGAAATCTTCAAAGGCCAGATTCTGGAACAGCTGCACTTTGCAAGGCGTCGAAGGGGGGCGCAACACCGGGGGATCGGCGGTTACCGTGTTCCCGGAGCCGGCCTGATAATTCTGTCCAGCCGCAAAACCTTGCACAGAAGCAGCGCACCAAAGAAGAAAAACCAAACCGGTGGCGAGGCCGGCTTTTCCCGCGTAAATCTTTGATCGGTCAGTCATTTGCTTTCTCCTCCACAGAGCCGCGCCGCTCGCCCCAGCGAGCCTAAGCCTAAGGGATAGAAGCAGGTATCGGGCCGTTGCGCGGTCAAGGAGACCTGCGACCCCAGCGAGGAAGGGGTCTAAATGTCAAGATTCGTGCCAGGTAAGAACCAAGGCAGAAGGTAGAACCAAGAAGTCAGAATGAATGCCCTGTCCTGCGGGGGTTACTCCACATTCCGGCTTCTTACTCCGGGCTTTCCTCGATCCCGAAGAACGCTTCCACCTGCTTGAGATCGGTAGTCCGCCGGTAGCTGGGCAGGCTCTCCACGAACACCCGCCCGTACTGCTTCTTGAGAATGCGGTTGTCGAGCAAAGTCAGCAGCCCGCGATCGTCGAGCGACCGGATGAGCCTGCCAAAGCCCTGTTTCAGCGTAATGACCGCCGCCGGAACCTGGTATTGAAAGAAGGCATTGCCGCCCTCGGCATCAATGGATTTCACCCGCGCCGCCACCACCGGATCGCTGGGCACCGCAAACGGCAGACGGTCGATGATGACGCAGCTCAACTGCTCGCCCTGCACATCCACGCCTTGCCAGAACGAGGAGGTCGCAAACAACACCGCGTGCGGCGTCAGGCGGAACTCTTCGAGCAGCGCGCTCTTGGGCGCGTCGCCCTGCAAGAGCATGGGATACTCCAGTTCGCCCAGCAGCCGCTGGTACACATCGTTCATTTGCGCGTAGCTGGTAAACAGCACAAACGCCCGCCCGCGCGTGATCTCCAGCAACCGCCGGATGCGGTCCGCCGCCTTGGCCGCAAACTGCGGAGTGCGCGGATCGGGCAAATCCGGAGGGACGTAGAACAACGCCTGGTTCTCATAATCAAAGTGCGACGGCAGTACCACTTCGCGCACGTGTTCCAAGCCCAATCGCCGCCGCATGTATTCAAAACCGCCTCCCACGGCCAGCGTGGCCGAAGTCAGCACCGCGCACTCCAGTTTGTCGAACATGCAGGCCTTCAGGATCGGCGCCACATCAATCGGCGTAGCCTGCAAGAAAACATTCTGCCGGCCGCGTCCCGAAGCCAAAGCGGAGTTATCGGAATTTTCTCTGCTCTTCTCGGTGTCGGAGCCTGCCCTGAGCGAAGCCGAAGGGTGCCTCTGGGGTGAAAACGCCCGGCCCCGCCGCTCAATCCAGAACACGGTATTGTGATCTTCCTCTTCCATCACGAATCCCAGCTGGACCTGCAACTCCTGCACCCGCCGCGCAAAGTTGAACACTTCTTCCGGCTTCGACGGCAGGTTCTCCAGTTCCGACGCCAGCCGTCGCAATGACTGCTGCAGCGACAAGTACTCTTCGCCGTTTTCCTCCAGAAACTCGCGCCGGTTCTCGAACGCGAACCGCCCATCGCCCGGCGGCAACAGGGCAAAGAAGAACGCCGCCCGCTCGCGCAGACTCTTCAAGGCTCCCAGCACCGCGGCCGACAGCAGGTGATTGCGCTGCAGCGACGCCTCGACATCTCTGCCGAGTTCCTCAAAGCGCGCATGGCTGACCGTCACCCCGAAGTAGTTGCCCGCCACGTCTTCCAGTTCGTGCGCCTCATCGAAGATGACCGCGCCCACCTCCGGCAGAATCCCCGCATCCGGCGCGTATTCGGACTGCTGCTTGATCGCCAGGTCGGCAAAGAACAAGTGATGGTTGACGATGATGATGTCGCTCTCCATCGCCCGCCGGTGCATTTCGGTGATGAAACATTGGTCGAAGGCGCTGCACTTCTGTCCCAGACAGGTGTCGGAGCGCGCATCCAGCTTGTGCCATAAGGCGCTCGCTTCGGGCAACGACGCCAGCTCCGCCCGGTCCCCGGTCTGCGTCGTCTTCTCCCACGCCGCAATCGCCCGGTAATGCTCGATCTCTTCCAGCCCGCTCAACACCGGCTGGTCGGTCAGGTCGTAGAGCTTTTTCTTGCACAAATAGTTGTTGCGCCCCTTCATGTAACAGACATTCAGCTTGCCGTCGCCGTTGGGGAACAATGCCTGCTCGAGGAAGGGAATATCTTTGTAAAAGAGCTGTTCCTGCAGATTCTTGGTGCCGGTGGAAATAATCACCCGCTGGCCCGACCGGATGACTGGAACCAGATACGCCAGGGTCTTGCCGGTACCGGTGCCGGCTTCGACAATCAGATGCCGCTTTTCCTGCAGCGCCTGCTCGACGGCCTGCGCCATCTGCAACTGTCCCCGCCGGAATTCGTACGCCGGATGCGTCCGCGAAAGCACTCCTCCCGGCGAGAAAAACTGGTAGAGCGAAACCTCTTTCTTCGCGCCAGGAGTCACGGGATGGGAGGCAGAAGCCAAGGAGTCTCTATAATAGCTGCATGAACCACGCAGGCACAGGTGTGCTCACCTGTGCTTCTGTGGATCAGGGCAATGCCCACGGCAAGGGCTCAATCTTATGAAGTACGCAGACCATCCCGGCCAGGGAGCGACCGGCATACTCGCCCGTAGCGATGCTCCACTGCTTGCCATCGTGGGCCGCCCCAACGTGGGCAAATCCACCCTGTTCAACCGCATCGTCGGATCCCGCCGCGCCATCGTCGGCGACGAACCCGGCATCACCCGTGACCGCCTCTACGGCGACGCCCACTGGCGCGGACGCGATTTCCGCATCGTCGACACCGGCGGCATCGTTCCCGAAGAAAAAGACTTTATCCCCTCGGAAATCTTCCGCCAGGCCAGGGTCGCGCTCGAAGAAGCCGCCGCCGTCATCATGGTGGTTGACGGGCGTAGCGAGCTCGCCGCTCCCGATCTTGAACTCGCCCGCCTGCTGCAGCGCACCGGCAAGCCGCTCTTCCTCGCCGTCAACAAAGTGGACACCGACAAACAGCAGGGATTGGCGGACGATGTTCACCGCCTCGGCATCCGCAACATCTTCCCCGTTTCCGCCGAACACGGACGCGGCATCGACGACCTGCTCGACGCCATCATCGAAATCCCTGAAACTGGAACCGACGAAGCCGGAAGCCGAAGCAGCAATGTTGGCGGAAGACGAGGAGCCGGGCCCCGGCGAAGGTGAGCCGGCGGCCGGCGACCAGCCGCCACCGACCGAGGTCAAAGTCGCTATCATCGGCCATCCCAACGTCGGCAAATCCACGCTGCTGAATCGCCTGACCGGCACCGCCCGCGCCATCGTCTCGCCCATCCCCGGCACCACCCGCGACGCGGTGGACGAAGTCATGGAACGTGACGGACAGAGCTTCCGCTTCATTGATACCGCCGGCATCCGCCGCAAAGGCAAGACTCACCTGATGGCCGAGAAGCTTTCCGTGGTGATGGCCCGCAAGCACCTGGAAGCCGCCGACATCGCGCTGCTGGTCATTGACGCCACCGAAGGCGTCAACGCGCTCGATGCCACCATCGCCGGATACGCCCACGAAAGCGGGCGCTCGGTCATCATCGTGGTCAATAAATGGGACCTGGTGATCAGCGGTCAGACCAAGGCCGCCAACCAGTCGAAAGCCGCACGCATGCAGGAGAGCAAGCGTCCCGGCGATCGTGAGGCCTACGAAGACCGCCTGCGCGACGCCCTGAAGTTCCTCAGCTATGCGCCCGTGCTCTTCATTTCCGCGGCCAAGGGCGTGGGCGTCGACCGAATCTGGCCTGCCCTGAAAGAGGTGGCCGCGGAACGCCGCAAACGCATCACCACCGGAGAGATGAACCGCTTCCTGAAGCACATCGACTTCGACCGCGCCTCGGTCCCGGTCAGCAAGCGCGTGAAGATCTATTACATGACCCAGGCCGCGGTCTCGCCGCCCACCTTCATCATCTTTACCGACCGCAAAATCAAGCTGCACTTTTCTTACCAGCGCTTCATCGAAAACCAGATCCGCAAGTCCTTCGGCTTCGCAGGCACACCCATCTGGATCAAAAACCGCGCCCGGGACTGATGGATCAGAGGTAAACGGAGGGTGGGGACGGCCGGCCCCGCCGGTCCGGTTTTTTCGCTACCCGGTACCAGGTTGAAAGACCCGCGCTTCGCAGGCATCATGGATAGACCCCGTCAACCCAGACAGCCCGGCGGACCTCGAACCAAAATGAGACTCTCTCACCTATTCCTGCTGATGTTTCTATTCGCCGCTGTCACGCTCCATGCCCAGGACAATTACGAAATCCAGGTGTACGGCTCTGACCTGGTTGCCCCGGGTGACACCATGCTCGAGTTTCACACCAATTTCGCCGTCCAGGGCAGCAAGACCGTGCAGGACGGAATTCTTCCCAGCAACCACGCGGTTCACGAGACCCTGGAAATCACCCATGGATTCAATGACTGGTTTGAAACCGGCTTCTACGTCTTCACCAGCATTCAGCCAGATGGCGGATGGCAATGGGTGGGCGATCACATCCGTCCCCGCGTCTCCATCCCTGAAAAATGGCACTGGCCGGTGGGACTCAGCTTGTCGAACGAGATCGGCTACCAGCGTCGCGAATTCTCGCCTGATACCTGGACCTGGGAGATGCGCCCCATCATCGACCAGAAAGTTGGCCGCTGGTACTGGGCTTTCAATCCCGCTTTCGACCGTTCCTTTCACGGCGAAAGCGTGCACCGGGGAATGGAGTTCTCTCCCAACTTCAAATTCAGTTACGACTTCACTAAGAAGATTGCTGGAGGATTGGAGTATTACGGCGCCTTCGGACCCGCCACCGACTTCGATCCGGCCCGCGAACAGCAACAGCAATTTTTCCCTTCCATCGACCTCAACGTCTCGCCCAAGTGGGAATTCAATTTCGGAGTGGGCATCGGCACCACCGCCTCGACCGATCACCTGATCATCAAAGGCATTGTGGGCCGCCGCTTCAACTGGGGCTGGGGCCGCAAGCCGTAACCACCTGGGGACGGCTGGGGGAAGCCAGGGTCTGAAGAACAATTCTTAGTATGTCGTGATGCGAGCGCCCCTTACCCCACCGGCCCAAACCCCGGCTGCGAAGGCGGCAAGGGCGGCGCCGGATACACCACTGCCGCCAGCGCCGGATAGCGCCCGGCAAAGAAATAAATCGAATACGCCGGGAAAAACACCATCGCCGGCACCGACACCAGCGACACCACGTACAAAATGAATCCCACCAGCAGAACCCCAATCACCACGGCCATGCTGATGGTGTACAAGTTCCACTGCAGGCCACCCGACTTGCCCAGCAGAATCGCCACTGCGCCCAATCCACCCAGCGGAATCACGGTCACCAGCACGACGATGGTGGCCACAATCCCCACCACCACCGCGGTCCCCAGCGCCATCACAATCTTCATCGCGATGTATCCCGCGTAGCTTCCCTTCTCGGCCCGCAGCATGGGCAGCAGCCGCCGCCAGCCTTCGATGGCGCTCAGGTTCTCCAGCGCCATCTGCGGCACCACGAAATCCTTGGTCATGACGTGCACGACCGCGACTGTGACCACAAAGGCGAACACCAGGAAGAACAGCACAATGCCACCCAGGATCAGCGGCACCAGGTGCTCTTTGGGCTGTTTCAGCCACCCCGCCGCCAGTGCGAACGCCGCCGGAATCCCCACCAGGATGGCCATTCCCACCAGGGTCAGCAGGAACAGCAGAACCTTCCACACGAAATATCCCAGGCCCACGGCCTGCCGCCGGCTCCAGCTCGTCCCGATCTCGCAGTACTTCGCGATCACGCTGTCGAACAGCACAAAGCGCATGACGCTGCTCACGTACAGAAACAGCACAAACAACACAAAGCCGAAAACAATCAGGAAGGCGATCAGCCCCGCGTACACCGTCGGGTCAACGTGGGAAAAGGGCAGGTCCAGCAGGCGGTTTGTGCCGTCCGGCGTGCGCGAAGGCACGGTGAAGCTGTTGAAGTTGCATCCGCCAGAGGTCAGTTCTCCGGCCAGCATCCCCACCAGCGCCAGTTTCCCCCACTGGCTCAGCCGGAACGGTTGCAGCAGTTGTTGCTTGGTGTGCTGAAAGGCAGGACCGATGGCATCCACCGCGGAAGTTGACAAGGACGCACCTCGCCAGCAAGGTAATCGCTGGAGGAAGCGGGGTCAAATGATTTTTGATTGTTGATTTTTGATTGATGATTTTCAAATCAGGGACTATCGACCTTACGGCCCCAGCAGGAGCTTCGTAAATCGTAAGCTAGGCAGGAAATCAACAATCAAGAATCAACACTCAACAATTCACTCGTACCGCAACGCCTCCACCGGATCCAGCTTCGACGCCCGCAGCGCCGGCACCAACCCGCTGATCACGCCCACAATCAGCAGCACCATGGTGGAAAGCAGCACCGTCATCATGGAAATCTTCAAGTGAATATCGGCTTTGCCCGAATCGTCCTCGAACAACGGGCCCATCAAGGGCAGCGTACCCACGGCCGCCGCGATGGCATACGAAAGCAGCACTCCAATCGCTGCCGCCCAGCAGCATGATCAGCAGCGTTTCCGCCAGGAACTGCAACTTGATATGCCGCTTGCGCGCCCCCAGGGCCCGCCGCAAGCCGATCTCGCGGATGCGCTCATCCACCGACACCAGCATGATGTTCATCACGCCGACCCCGCCGATTCCCAGGGTGAGCGCGCCGATGAACGTCAGCAACACCTGCAAGCCGATGGTCAGCCCATCAATCACCGGACGAAACTCGTCGCGCCCGAACATCTGGAACGCTTTGGGATCGGTCGGCGAAAACTGCTGCCGCTCGGCCACCGCCGCCAGTACCTGCGCCATCGCCTTCTTCTCGAATTGCGGCGCGATGGGCTCAAACAGCATCACTGCCGCATAACGCGTGTTCCACAACTCACTCGCGGCCGAGTACGGGATCCACACCGATTCATCGTCGCTGCTGAAATAGTTGCTGAGCTGAATCTTGCGCTGCATCACTCCGATCACCGTGAAACGCACGCCCGAAATCAGCACGGTCTCGCCTACCGCCGGACGCCCGCTGAACAGCTGCTCCTTCACCCGTCCGCCCAGAAACGCCACCCGCCGGTGCTCGATTTCGTCGCCCGGACTAATCCAGCGCCCCTCGGCCGCCACCTCGTTTCGCATCTCTCCGTATTCCGGACACACCCCGCGAATCGCGGCCGTCCCCACCATCCGGTCGCCGTAGGCAATCCCCGGCCGGCGCACGGTTTCCAGACACACATGCTTCACCAGCGGTGCGTTGGCCTTCACCATCTCCAGATCCGCTTTCTCGAGGACCACTTTCTTGCCCGCCCGTTGTCCGCCGGGCTGCTCGCTGGTCTGTTGCGGCCAGCAAATGACCACGCTCTTGCCAAACGCATCAAACCCGCTCACCAGGATCTGCCGGAAACTGCTGCCATACGCAATCAGCAGGGTCACCGTCGCAATCCCCCAAACGATGCCCAGCATGGTCAAGAGACTGCGCGTCATGTTCCGCTTCAACGCAACCCAAGCCTCGAGAATGATTTCAGTTAGCATAGAAAGTCCGCGCCAGTCTTCAGTCGTCGGCCCTACTTCGTGTTCCTTGGTGTCCCCTTTATTAGGACGTCATCCTGAGCCCGAAGGGCGAAGGATCTGGCGTGCAGTGCCGCCGCACGTCATTCCTGGGGACGACATCCGGTTTACCCCCCTGCCTCATACCGCAACGCTTCAATCGGATCAATCGATGCGGCCCGCCGCGCCGGATACAGCGCCGCCAGCACCGCAATCGTTCCCAGCAGCGAGCAGGCCACCAATCCCGACTGCCACGTCGGCAGCAGTCCTGCAAAAAAAGCCGGCATGGGCAGCAGGTTCACCAGAGAACACAAGCCGTACGCCACGCCCAACCCAATCCCGCCGCTCAAAAACGCGATAATCAGCGCCTCAATAAAGAACTGCTTCAGAATTGTGCCTGCCGGTGCGCCCAGCGCTTTCCGCACACCGATCTCCCGGGTGCGCTCACGCACGGCCACCATCATCACGTTCATCACGCCCAGCCCGCCCAGAAACAAGGTCACGATTCCCACCGCGCCCAGAAAGTATTTCATCCCGTCAGTCATCTGGCGGAACGCTTTCGCCTCCTGCACCGTGTCCCAGATGGGGCAGGCTTCCTTGTCCCGCGGATCGAAATTGTGCAACCGTCCCAGCGCTGCCCGAATCTGCGTCTTGCAGGCTTCATGCTGTTCCACCGACTTAGGGGTGACCAGCATTTGATCGAAGCTGTCGCCGGTTGCCGGAGGCTTGTTGGGGAAATCCCGCATCATCGCGGAAAACGGAATGAAGACTTTGTTCACATCCCAGCCGTCATAGCTGGAATCCTGCTTTTTCTTGGCCATGACGCCCACAACCGCATAAGGCATCTCGTTGATGTAAACGTTCTGCCCCACGGGGTCGCGGCCGGGAAACAGTTGTTTCGACGCATCGCTGCCCAGAAAGGCCACCCGCCGCGCCTGGTTCTGGTCGTCCCAATCGTAGAAGCGTCCCACGCTCACCTCGAGGCTGCGAATGTATCCAAAGGGAGGATAGGAACCTGTCACGGTCAGTGCCGCGTTGTTGTAATTGCTGTGGACGCGGACCGAATCCTGCTCCAGCTCGGGAAGGGCATACTCGCAATCGGGAGAATCCTGCTGCACCGTGGGCACATCCCCGGCCACCCAGCGAACCGCCCGCCCGGCGCGGGTTCCCCCGGCCTGCATGCTGGTGCGCCCGTGAAAGACAATCATGATGTCTTTCCCCAGGTTCTTGGTCTGATCCGCCTGCCCTTGGCGCAGGCCCTCGCCCGCCGCCACCATCAGCACAATCGACACGATCCCCCATGCAATGCCAAACATGGTCAGGAAGGTGCGCAGCTTGTGGGACCACAAGGTACCGAGCACATCACCAATAAGATCGCGCAAAACCATGACGTAGTAATGGACGCAGAAGTCGGGTGAACGTAAGCCCGGGTCCACCTGCTCTTAGATACGAAGCGCGCACCCAATTTGTTGCAAGGAATTTGAACAGGACCAGGTGGGGACAGCCGCCTCGGCTGTGCCCCGGGCAAAGCGAGGTCAAGGCCAAACGAATGTCGAAAAGCGAGGAACAATGTCGTGGGCTGAATCTTCCCGGGATGGCAGCCCGCGATCAGACCGGACTGCCGGGGCGGCTGTCCCTACGCAGGCACCGCCCTCACCCTCTCCACCCACCCCGCAAACTCCCGCAACGCCCGCTCGCACTGCAACCGGTGCCGCTCCTTGCGGTCGCGAATCTTCGTCGTCCACTCGGGCAGCAGATCAAACGTAATATTCGCCGGTTGAAATTTCCGCGGATCCGCCTGCGTGATGTAATTCATCAATGACCCAAACGCCGTGGCCCGCGGGGGCGCCGCCGGTGCAATCCCTTCCAACAGGGCCGCCGCATGCAAGCCTGCCATCAGTCCGGTCGCCATCGACTCCACGTACCCTTCCACCCCGCAAATCTGTCCGGCAAAAAAAACACGAGGATGAGACTTCATCTGCAAGGTCTCCGTCAGCAGCGTCGGAGCATTGATGTAGGTGTTGCGATGGATCTGCCCGTAGCGCAGGAAGCGCGCATTCTCCAGGCCGGGAATCAGGCGCAGCACCCGCGCCTGCTCGCCAAACTTCAAATGATTCTGGAATCCCACCAGGTTGTAGGAATCCGCCCGCAGATTCTCCTGCCGCAACTGCACCACGGCATAAGCCTGTTTCCCTGTCCGCGGATCGCGCAGCCCCACCGGCTTCATCGGCCCAAAGCGCAACGTGTCGCGTCCCCGCCGCGCAATCTCTTCGATGGGCAAACAGCCTTCAAAGTAATTCAGCTTCTCCCAATCGCGCTCTTCCACCGCCTGCGCCGCAATCAAAGCGTCATAAAAGATGTCATATTCTTCTTTGGTGAACGGGCAGTTGATGTAATCCGCCGTCCCCTTGTCATACCGCGCCGCCAGGTAGACACGATTCATGTCAATGGAATCGGCCTCGACGATGGGACTGATGGAATCAAAAAAATAAAGATGACTGGGTGGCGCGGGCACTCCTGCCCGCGAAAGGCCGGCATCGTCCGCTGCTGCAGGTTGACCGCGGTTCAGCTCCGCCTGAGCGCCGTCCGCGGCATCGCATTCCAACCCCGCAGGGGTGGCAGATACTAGCCCCGCGCGTGAGTTCTGGGTAGCGCACAACCGCCCAATCTCGCGCGACAAAGCATCCGAGGTCAACGGCCCGGTGGCAATAATCGTGACACTGTTTTCATCAACCTGCGTGACTTCCTCCCGCCGCACGGTAATCAGAGGCTCCCGCGAAATCGCCTCCGTCACCTTGGCGGCAAAGGCCGTCCGATCCACCGCCAGCGCGTGTCCCGCCGGAACCGCGCACGCGCGCGCCATCTCCAGAAGCAGCGAACCCGCCCGCCGCATTTCTTCCTTCAACAGCCAGGGCGCGGTGTTCTCGCTCTCCGACTTCAGCGAATTCGAACACACCAACTCCGCGAAATCGCTGGTCTGATGGGCAGGCGTCGAGCGCACCGGACGCATCTCGCACAACTCCACCGCCACGCCGCGCCGCGCGCACTGCCACGCCGCTTCCGATCCCGCCAGGCCCGCGCCGATGATGCGCACTGTCATGCCGCCTTCTTCCCTAAATTCTGTTGCGCCCGCTCGTCGAGCATCACCAGCTTCCAATCGTCGAGGAAGTCGGCGCCCAGGGAGCGATACAGTTCGATCGCCGGCTGATTCCACGCCAGCACTTCCCAGCGCATGCCCCGGCAACCTTTGCTCTGTGCCATCCGCGCCACTTCTCCCAGCAGGGCGATGCCAATCTTTTTCCCGCGCAGTTGGGGCCTTACGAAAAGATCTTCGAGGAACAGCTGCCTTCCCCGCCACGTGCTGTAGTAATCGAAGAACAGGGCGTACCCGGCGGGTTGTCCGTCCCACTCGGCGATCAGCGCCTGAAACTGTGGATCCTCGCCAAATCCATCGCGGGCCAGTTCCGCCTCGGTGATCTTGACCGAATCCGCTTCGTGCTCGTAGTCCGCCAGCTCCCAAATCATGCTTCGCAACAGCGACACGTCATTCACGGTGGCGGGACGAATGGAAATCATCGGAATGGCACTCCGGAAGCCAGCAGTCGATCGAACAATTATACTGTCAAGGTTTTAGCGAACGACCAACGACGAACCACCAAGGACCAAAACATGGCACGCATCGCACTGGTAGAACCTGAAAATGCAGCTCCCGAAGTCAAGGAAATCTACGAGAAGGTTTTAAAAGGCAAGCCCGGCAACGTGCAGAAGGCGCTGGCCCACCGCCCCGACGTGCTGAAGAACTTCCTGCCGTTCTACGCCAGCGTGGGCCGGTCGCTCGATCGCAAGTTGTACGAACTGATCTATCTGCGCGTTTCCTTCCTCAACCAGTGCCACTATTGAACCCAGCACCATCTCGCTTCGTCGAAGCGAGCCGGTCTGACGCCCGAGGACTGGAAGGCGCTGAAGAACGGTGATCTTTCCCGTTTCACTGACAAAGAACAGGGTGCCCTGCGCTATGTCGAGAAGCTGACCAAGTCGTCGCATGACGTGAATGACGCCGACTTCGCCACGCTGAAAAAACATTTCTCCGACGCCGAGATCGTTGATGTGCACATGCTGACCGGCCTGGCCAACCTCACCAACCGCCTCACCGATCCGCTGGGGCTGGAAGTGGAATTCGCGGAGGAGAAAATCTAAGTTTCGAGCGACTCGGCAAGAACTCCAGCTTTCCCTTGGCTATGGCGCACTATTTATTGGGGGTTACCGACCAGCCCCCTTAGGCCACAGTTTTGAAGGGGCTTTCGTCGGGGTCCCTTGTCGATGAGTACCTATGGCGAACACGATTTTCCTTCCATTGGCGTAGGAGTATATGGGTAAGAGGAGTAAAAATGCCCCAAATCAATAAATCTTGGAAAATCGCAGGTGCTGTTCTTCTAATGGTAGCTGTGGCGATTGTCGCTGGCCCGTGGCTGCTAGAACATGCTGTTAAGCGTAAACATGCGCAAACGATTTGGGCCGATGGTCATGGCTACCTTAGCTGCGAGGGCGACGCCCACGTTACGGGGGAAGGAAATGGCAGGTACGCCGTGTCGTTCACAGTCCCCACTGGCTACCATGGCGAAAACCACGTGGAATTGCACGGCATCGAGAAAGTGCAGATCGAGGACGCTCCTCAAGATGAAGTAAGCGCATCCTGCCGTCAATGAGTTCTATAAAAAGGGATGTCAAGAAAAAAGCTCCGCCTCGACCGGAGGATCGAGATTCTTTCTCGAGATCCAGCCCACTGCTTGTGTCGATACTCCGGAGAGGTTTGGCTCTGTTGTCCATTCTCGTAAGCTTTCTCTGCGGATGGTGGCAAAGTTCGAGTCTGCAAGACGCGGCAAGCAGACCGATAGTGCAACCATGGTTCTATCCGAGGCTCGATGGCCTATCGCTATTTCTGGTTATACGAGGGGGCATAGCGTGTAATGGGTGACTCGGTGCCGAAGCACACGGGGCCGATCTCATTGACTGATACTCACCCTCGAACCGAGCGTCTCCAGAACCCGAGCGACCACCACCTGAGAAGACCGGAGATGGAAAGCCTGTTCGCTCAGAGATGCTCAAGCTGCTTGCCGATGCAATTGTTGGGCGATCGAAACTCCACTCCTTTCTTCCACATCGTTAAACTGATGGTGGCAATCTTTCGTGCCAGGGTAAGACGCGCCATCGTCGGCCGCATTCCTCTCTGCACCGAAGCCCACATAGAAATCGCGCAGAGGGCCAGGCCGTGTGCTGGCCGATATGGCAGCACTTTTGAAGAGATTCTTGAGATCGTGATTGTGGTTGTCATTCAGACCCCGGACAGTGAGGCGCTCCCGGTTGCGTTGCAGCTTTCCTCGTACCATGCGGTACTCGCCGCTGTCGTGAGTCTCCACTGCGAAACCACTGTAGGCCCACAGCTGGCGTTTGGTACGAAAACGGTGTGGTGTCTGCAGCAACGCCACCAGTAAGGCCGCACGAATCGGACCGATGGAAGGAATCTGGCGAAGTAACTTCACGGCCGGATGCCTGTGGCTCTCCACCACTAGGTCGTGGCGCGCTTGTTGACGCACGGGCTGCAGCAGATCCAGTTGCTGGTAGAGCCGTTCCGCCCGAACACGAACTCCAGGTTCTACGATCTTGGCCAGCCATTCGGCGCGATGACGTGGGGCATAGACGGTCGTACCGCTACAGGGGATGGCCCAGCTGCGGTACAGTGCTTTGATCCGACTCATGACTCGGGTGAGATCCTGGGTGATAGTCAGATAGCTGCGACCCAATTCCTTTAAAGTGCGTACTCCGTGCTCTCCGTGGTACACCGGGTTGAGTCGGTTGAGTCGTAACAAATCCGCCAGTTTTCGCGCATCGATGCGGTCACTCTTGCTGCCATCCTTCAACAGAGCGTTCTTTCGTGGATCGCAAACCACCAGCTGGCGACATGAGGTTTCAGCAGATCGTGTAACCAGGCAGCCGAGGTTCCTTCCTCGAAGGTCACCGACAGCGTTCCGTGTAGTCCTTGGATGAACTCGAGAATCGTGGCCGCCTTGGTCTCCAGCAGGCATTCCATGATCAGCTTGCCCGAGCATCCATCACGGCAACCGAGATCGTGGCCTGGTGAACGTCCATGCCGATATACTTTTCCTGACTCATAACGGCGCTCCTTTCGGTAGGTGGTGATGTGAACAATCTCAACCTACCGTAAAAGTGGGCGCCTTTTTATATTGCGTGCTATCGGGATATTTCGCCAACAATCCGGCCAATGCGGCTCGATTCAGTGAGAGAAACGTTCTTTGAGGGCGATACGATACTCTTCTGCGCCCCAGTCCTCTGGATCACGTTCCATGCCAAGCAGTAAGGATGCCGCTTCTGCAACCCTAACCTTGATCTCGCGACCGTCTAGCGCAGAAAAGAGCGGAGATAACACGCGCTGATCCTTACGCTTTCCCAATCCGACCATCGCTTCCTCGCGTACATCTTCGCTCGAATCGCTGAGACTGCGGTATAAAGCATCCGAATTGCCGGAGAATCCTGGTCGCCCTGTACCCCAAGCCCAAATGTCGCCCAATCACGCACATCGTCGTCGGAGTCTTCCATCAATAGCAGAAGAGTCTCAACGCTAAGATCATCGTTTGGAAATGACCCGAGGGAACACGCAACCGAAAATCTGATGTCAGCACTTGGATGTGTGTGAAAGGCTGCAATCAGCGGAATAGCCGCGACGTTTTCAAGATGGCCCAACGCGCTAATCGCCGATCCCAGAGGGCTGAGGTCCTCTTCGTGATGGACTAATTCGGAGACGATGGCATACGCGTCTTCAGGGAAGCTGTTCACAGGGTGGTCAAAGGTCTTGCCAAGCTGGGCCAGAACATCGACACCACGCGCACGCATGAGCGAATTATCTGACTTGCACCATGCAGCGGCTATGTCAAACACCTCTCGCGTGCCAAGTTTCCGAAGAGCGTGAACGGCCTGCCATGGGGCGTCATCATCGTAATTCCCCTTGAGCGTACACGCGAAAAGCTCGTCAATCGCTGTCGATGTCATCGTAGTAATTTTAGCGCCCTGAAACCAGCGATTCCCCATAAGTGTTGAAAACAGGCGATAGCGCTCATCATCGTTTGGTCACTAAACACAGACGTACCCTTCCGTCCAGTGGTCCTGATTCAGTTCGTACTCGTGGATTTCGAACCCATCCGGCGTATCCACGAAACCGGGTTTTTGCCTAAGGCGTTCCGTGGCCGCTTCCGCATCGGCCATCGTCATGTAAACGCCAATCAGCTTTTCGTCGTCGTCGTGAACGTGCCAGAGCAGGTGAACGGATTTCACAGTCAGTTCCTTTCCGGCACAGGATAGCAGGCGCCTGAGGAGGGGACGGTCAATTGATGAAACCAGGCGATTGCGCTCAAAGCCGCCTGACCAGATCTTGTCTGACGGTAGTGCCTCTGTCCGACAGCACGATGTGAAAGCTCAAGTCTTGGCTCTTACATTTCAAGTTTCGAGCGTTGGCTTCGCTGCCTGCAGTTCCCTGCACACCTGAAACTCGAAACCTGAAACTCGAAACTACAAAATCTCCCGCACATCCCCCACCCGCCGCGTTACCCGTTCGCGATCCAGATATTCGAGCAGCGGGATGGCGTACTTCCGGCTGACTCCGGTCAGGTCTTTGAAGCGGGCGACATCGATCCTGGGAGACTTGGCCTTCTCCGCCTGCAGCCGCTGGCGCAGGTCGTTGAGCGCATCGCGATGAAACACCAGGTCGTCGGAAAGCTTGACCAGCACTTTATCGCGCAAAAGCAAGGTCACGATTTTCTGCGCCCGCACTTTGTCGACTTTCAATCCGCCCAGAACTTCATAGAGCGCGGGAACTTTGAGTCCCGCCGAAGAGAATGCCGTCTCAATGATCTGTTTCGATTCGGCTTCGTCATCTTTCATCACCACGCCGCGCCCGGGAAGGCGCACCTGCTCGCCCTGAGCTTCCAGCTTCTTCTCTCGCGTCAGCCCGTCAAGTACAGCCGCAAACACTTCCGGACCCAGTTGCAGTTGCTCGCGCAGAGCTTCGCGGCTGATGCCCGCCACCAGCGGATTCTTGTCATGAAACGCCTTCACCGCGGCCAGAGCCTGCGTCGTCGAAGCTTGAAAGGCTGCGCTCGCCACCAGCCTGTCGGCAGTGCGCACCAACTTCGCTTGCGCCAGCAACTTGGCCACACTGGCCTGCACCCGCGCCGCGGTCCATCCGGTTTCCGCCACCGCACCCGCCAGCGTCAGACCGTTTTTCGCCTGGCGCGAGATTCGCGCCAGCAACCCTTCTTCGGCTGAGCCGGTATGCAGGGTTTCAAGAAAGCGAACGCTCTCCTCTGCCCGGACTCTCCGCTTCAGGGACGCGGCGTCGAGCACAATTCCGCCGCCAATCGTGATCACCGGAGAGAACTGCCGCAGAATAAATCTGTCGCCCGGCAAAAGCAGTGCTGGATCACTCAGACGCAATTGCGCAAATGCCGTCTGCCCGGGCTTTAGCTGCTTCTCGCCATAGAGCGCAACTTCGGCAATGCCCTCGGAGGTATAGGCATGAAGATGCACGCGCGCCCGATCTTTCAACGGCTTGGCGGAGGGCAGCATGGTCAGTGACACATCCACGCGCGTGGCGGAATGAAACGTTTCCGGTGGCGCCAGCATCATGCCGCGCGCCAACTCCTCGGTGGTGATCGCGGCCAGATTCAAAGCCGTGCGTTCGCCCGCGACCGCTTTGTCCGCCTGGGCGCCATGCACCTGGACGCCGCGAACCCGCACCCGCTGTGCGCTGGGAAAGACTTCCAATTCCTCTTCTTTGCGGATCGTCCCTGCCAGCAGCGTCCCCGTCACCACCGTCCCGAAACCCTTCATGGTGAACACGCGATCAATAGGCAGCCGCGCCAGCGCGGTCGAATCTTTCGCAGCTACTTCGCCCGCGGCTTCTACCAGTGCCTGCTTGAGTTGATCGAGTCCTGTGCCCTTTAACGCGCTTACGGGAATGATCGGGGCATGTTCGAGGAACGATCCCTTGAGAAACTCTTCCACTTCCAAGCGGACCACATCGAGGGTCTCGGGATCGACCATATCCGTCTTGGTCAGCACGGTGATGCCGCGCCGCACCGACAGCAGGCGGCAGATATCAAAATGCTCGCGGGTCTGGGGCTTGATCGACTCATCCGCCGCAATCACCAGCAGCACCAGGTCAATGCCGCCGATGCCGGCCAGCATGTTGCGCACAAAGCGTTCGTGTCCGGGCACATCCACGAAGCCCAGGCGGATGGTCTCGCCCCGGGGGCCGGTGAGTTCGAGATGCGCAAATCCAATGTCGATGGTGATGCCGCGGCGTTTTTCTTCATCCAGGCGGTCGGCGTCAATGCCGGTTAAAGCTTTGACCAGCGCGGTCTTGCCGTGATCGATGTGTCCCGCCGTGCCGACGATGACAGACTTCATGGGCTGCCAGTATAGACGCCCAAAGACCTTACCACCAAGGACACAAAGGACCACGAAGGGCCTCCTTCGTGAACCTTCGTGTCCTTGGTGTTCAAGCTTTTTTCCACCCCGGGAATATTGCCATCGTTTATGACTAAAAGCTAACATACAATTGCTTATAGCTAACTTTGCATTTAAACGCGATTTAAGCCACGCGCCGGGCCGCGGACGACCCCTGCCCTCCACTCGGACCGCGAGCGCGCCGTGTAGGGGCCTTAGAACGCTCTGGCGGGGCATCGTGCGCGCCGGCCGGACCGTCAAATCCGACCTGGGCCTTGGCGAGGTTTGGTCCGTTTTCAATAACTTGCAGCTATGTCATTGATACCACTGCTTGGTTCCTCTTGAGATGCCGTCATCCTGAGGAGCTTCGCTCCGAAGGATCTGGCGCGCGGTGGCCAAGATGCGGGTGTGCCCGCCAGATCCCTCACCGGCAATGACGGCTCGGGATGACGTCATGCTTGGCCGAGATGGTCCCTACCCAAGCGCCATCGCAAAATGCGACAATAGAGATTCCCATGACGAATTCCTCCGCTGCCTTGGCCATCACTCCGGAGATCGTGCGGGAGCACGGCCTCACCCCCGACGAATACGAAAAACTCAAGAAGCTGCTGGGCGGACGCGAGCCCACGCTGACCGAACTGGGCATTTTCAGCGTGATGTGGAGCGAGCACTGCTCCTATAAATCTTCGCGCGTGCACCTGAAGCGGTTGCCCACGCGCAGCCGCCGCGTGGTGCAAGGGCCGGGAGAGAATGCCGGCATCATCGATATCGGCGACGGTTGGGCCTGCGCCTTCAAGATCGAGTCGCACAACCATCCCTCGTTCATCGAGCCCTTTCAGGGAGCGGCCACCGGCGTGGGCGGCATTCTGCGCGACATCTTCACCATGGGCGCGCGTCCGGTGGCGGTGATGGATTCGCTGCGCTTCGGGCCGATTCAAGAGTCAAAGGCCGCGGACAGGAGTGTCCGCGCCACACCTTCCCCTGCGCAACCCGAAATTCACAAGAATCATTCCATCCTTGAGGGTGTGGTCAGCGGCATTGCGTCTTACGGAAACTGCTTTGGTGTGCCCAACCTGGGGGGAGAGACCAAGTTCGAGCCCTGCTACTCGGGCAATCCGCTGGTCAATGCCTTCGCGCTTGGCCTGGTGCGCAAAGACCAGATTTTCTATGCCAAGGCCGCGGGCGAAGGCAATCCCGTGATTTATGTCGGATCGAAGACCGGGCGGGATGGCATTCATGGCGCCACCATGGCCAGCGAAGAGTTCAGCGAGGCCTCAGAAGCCAAGCGTCCCAATGTGCAGGTGGGAGATCCGTTCCTCGAAAAGCTGTTACTCGAGGCCTGTCTCGAAGCCATGCAGACGGGGGCCATCATCGGCATTCAGGATATGGGCGCCGCCGGCCTGACCTGCTCCACCTGCGAAATGGGTGCGCGCGGGCATGTGGGCATTGAAATTGAGCTGGATCGGGTGCCGCAGCGCGAAACCGGCATGTCTCCTTACGAGATCATGCTCTCGGAATCGCAGGAACGCATGCTGCTGGTGGCGCAAAAAGGCCGCGAGCAGGAAGTTTTCCGCGTCTTCGAGAAGTGGGGACTCGATGCCGCGGAAGTGGGCCGCGTTACCAACGACGGCAAGATGCGGGTGCTCGAGCACGGCGAAGTCGTGGCCGAGATCCCGAATGAGGCTCTGACCGACGAAGCGCCGCTGTACAAGAGGCCTTTGGAGCGCTGGGAGCCTCCCGTGCCGCGCGAAATGCCGGAAGCCATCAAGCTGTCGGACGCCGGCGACCTCACTCCGAATCTCAAACGCCTGTTGGGCAGCCCCAACATCTGCGGTAAGCGCTGGGTGTGGCAGCAGTACGACTCCATGGTGCAGACCAATACGGTGGAAGGCCCGGGCGCGGGCGATGGCGGAGTGATTCGCATCAAGGGGTCGAATCGCGGCTTGGCGATGGCGCTCGATGGCAACGGGCGCTGGTGCTATCTCGATCCGCGGCTGGGGGCAATGCATGCGGTGGCGGAAGCTTGCCGCAACGTGGCGTGCGCGGGCGCGACTCCGGTGGCGGCCACCAACTGCCTGAACTTCGGCAATCCTGAGAAGGCGCACATCATGTGGCAGTTCTCGCAGGTGATTGACGGCATGACCAAGGCCTGCGAGGAACTGGAAGTTCCGATCACCGGCGGCAACGTCAGCTTCTACAACGAAACTCTGGGCGAAGGAATTTATCCCACGCCGGTTATGGGGATCGTTGGAATTATCGAAGACGTGCACCGGGTGGCGACTCCGCACTTCCGCGAAGCCGGGCGCACGGTCGTGCTATTGCGCGCCACCGAGCCAGGCGATATGACGGATGCGGAATCTGAATTCGGTTCATCCGAGTACGCGAAAGAAGTTCTGGGCTCGCTCTGGGGCTATCCGCCGCAACTGGATCTGGAGAAAGAAGCCGCGCTGCAGAAGGCGCTGGTGGAGATGATCCAGGCGGGGCTGCCCGAGTCGGTGCACGACTGTTCGGAGGGAGGATTGGCGGTGGCCCTGGCGGAGTCGGCGTTTGCCAGGGGAATTGGGGCGAGGGTGGATTTGGCGTCTTCCGGATTGCCGGCGGAATTTGCCCTGTTTGGCGAGGATGCCAGCCGGGTGGTGCTGGCTTGCGACCGAAACCAGGTCTCGCGAATCAAAGAAGTAGCGGTAAAATACGGCCTCTCGCTCGATACGCTCGGCGAAACGGTTCCGCAACAACTGGAGATCAAGCTGGACGGCAAGGTAGTAGTGTCGGCAGCGGTTTCGGAATTGCAGAGACGAGTACGAGAACGCGCTGGAGCGGGCGTTGAAGACTGACCCGGAGCTGGTGGAGGCCGGGTAAAGAGATTGTCGATTTACGATTGTTGATTTTCGATGGAAAATCTTAAAGCGCGGAGTTCGCGGAGAACGGCCGCGGAGAAAACCAACGAGCTTGTCATGCTGAGCGGAGCGAAGCATCCCTGGGATCGCCAAGCCCGTCGTGAAGTAGGGATTCCTCGCTGCGCTCGGAATGACATTGGTTAGGCTAGGGGCTAAAGGCTAAGGGCTAATCGCTAAATGCTTGCTTCCGATAAATTTCGCGAGGAGTGCGGGGTGGTGGCCATCTACCACCATGCTGAGGCGGAGAAGCTTGCCTACCTGGGGCTGCATGCCTTGCAGCATCGCGGGCAGGAGTCGGCGGGCATCGTGACCTCCGACGGCCTGACTTTGCACATGCACAAGGCGATGGGCCTGGTGGCCGATATTTTTGTGGAAGACGTGCTGGCGCAGTTGCGGGGTACGCTGGCCATCGGCCACACCCGCTATTCGACGGCGGGCGACTCGGCGCTACTCAATGCGCAGCCCATCATGGTGCAGTCGAACAAAGGCGCGATGGCGCTGGCGCACAACGGGAACCTGGTGAATGCTCCGGAAATCCGCGGGCGGCTGGAGAGCCAGGGATCGATCTTTCAGACCAACAGCGATACCGAAGTGATCGTGCACCTGATCGCGCTCTCGAAAGAGCAGACGCTGCCGGAAGCCATGGCAGATGCGCTGCGCCGGGTGGACGGCGCGTTCTCACTGGTGATGATCAGTCCCGACCGGATTTTTGCGGCGCGCGATCCGCGCGGTTTTCGCCCCCTGGCGATGGGGAAAATTCCCCGGCAGGCGGGGGAAAAGCAGGACACGATTGTGTTCGCTTCCGAAACCTGCGCCTTCGATCTGATCGGTGCGACGTTTGTGCGCGATGTGAAGCCTGGAGAACTGGTGGTGATCGGTCCGGAAGGGATGACCTCCCGCTTCTATTCTCCATCGCCGGCGCAATCGAGCTGCATCTTCGAGCACGTGTATTTTTCACGGCCTGACAGCCTGGTGTTCGGGCGTCCGGTGCAGGAGAGTCGCGAGGAACTGGGCCGGCAGTTGGCCCGGGAAGCTCCGGTGGTGGATGCCGACATCGTGGTGCCGGTGCCGGATTCGGGGGTGACGGCGGCGGTGGGATACGCGGCCGAGAGCGGCATTCCCTTTCGTTTTGGACTGATCCGCAATCACTATGTGGGGCGGACGTTCATCGAACCGCGGCAGACGGTGCGCGATTTCGGAGTCAAGCTGAAGCTGAATCCGGTGCGCAGTTTGCTCGAAGGCAAGCGGGTGGTGCTGATTGACGATTCCATCGTGCGTGGGACCACCAGCCGGAAGATTGTGCGCATGATCCGCAATGCGGGCGCGAAAGAAGTGCATATGCGCATATCGTGTCCGCCGACGATTTCGCCGTGTTTCTACGGCGTGGACACGCCTTCGAAAAGAGAACTGATCGCCGCCAACAAGTCGATTGAAGAGATTCGCGAGTTCATTGGCGCTGATTCGCTGGCTTATCTATCGCTCGAGGGATTGAAGAAGGCCTGCGGCGACGGCGAGAAGACGACCTACTGCTCGGCCTGTTACACGGGCGTGTATCCCACCAACTGGGTGGATGTGGAAGACATCCAGACGGCTGCGAGCAAGCGGTAAGATATTGTCGATTTACGATTTTCGATTGTCGAGTTGAAAAGCTCGTAAATCTGGCGATGCCAGGGACTTCCTAACTCAAGCCGAACCCGCCGGGCTTCCCGTGACATTTACCCAGGGCGAGAGCAAATGCAAGACCGGCGAGGATATCCTGCACCGGTATTGGCTCGCTGGTGACCTGCAAGGGCGAGCAAGCTCGACTTTTGTTTTTGAGGCCCTGCGCCGACGGCACGAGAGGCGACACAGCATTTTTCGGCAAGTTGTTAGGATTGCACCGGCTTCATTCGTCTTTACGGATTTCCCCAGCAGAATCAATCTGTTGACACTCCCTGAACCCCACCTTCTACCTGAGTCGAAGGGCTCATTGACAGGTCCTTCTACTAGACCTCATAGTACAAGCCCACGTAGTAGGTCGCGATTTTGCTTGGGTGGCAGGGTTCGGAATGTGGCAGCGGGATTTCCGGACTTCCCGGCGCACTCTCGGTCCGATAGAGCGATTGGTGAAAACCCGAATCCGGAGAGGCAAACCCAGGAGGGACGTTGTAGCTAAGAGCCTCTTGCACTCTACCGTTTTCTTCACACTTCCAGGAGGAAGAATGAAAAGTACAGGCAAGACAGGATTGCGTAGTTTAGTGGTGGCTGGTTGTCTGTTGTCGTTGTGGATGGTTCCGGCTTCCGCGCAGTCGGTACAGCGGGGCGCGCGAGCGATCTATCCAGTAGCTCATGACGTTTCGCTTCCATTGCGGGATCTGGCGCGAAACGCGGGGCAAGTTCAGCCCGGCACCTTGCGCACGCTGGTCCCGGGCCGGCGTCCCACCCAGTTCAATAGCATTGCGTCGGTACCGGATGCGGTGGCCCAGCAGGAACACTTGCGGGACGTAGGTACGACCAACCTGTTGAATATTGCGGGACTCGGCGGAACCGCCTCGGGCGGCGTCGAACCGCCAGACACCAACGGATCGGTGGGCAGCACCCAGTTCGTCGAGACCGTGAACCTGTCATATGCAGTCTATGACAAGACCACCGGTTCGACGCTGCTTGGTCCGGTGCGCATGAACGTCATCTGGACGGGTTTGACCGGCACGCTTTGCAACACCGTGGCTGGCGGCGACCCGGTTGTGCTCTGGGACAAAGTGGCGCAACGCTGGTTCGTCAGCGAACTGGCCTATAACGGATCGCTCACCACCAATTATCTGTGCGTGGCCGTATCCACCAGCTCCGACGCGACCGGCAGCTATAACCGGTACAGCTACAGCTTAGGAACGACGCTTCCGGATTATCCCAAGTATGCCGTCTGGCCGGATGCGTACTACCTTTCGTTCAACGATTTCGCCAACAGCGGCTCCAGTTTTGCGGGAGCCGAGCCCTGCGCGCTGGATCGCACGGCGATGCTGGCGGGCGGAACCGCGGCGATGGTTTGCTTCAGCCCGAATGTTAACAATTACAGCTTCCTGCCCACGGATGTGGATGGGGCAACCCAACCACCGACGGGAGCTCCCAATCACTTTATCGAATTGTTCAGCGGCACCACCCTCGAGCAATTCGACTTTCACGTGGACTTCGTGAACACGGGTAACTCCACCTTCACCGGTCCCAAGGTGATCACGGTGACCAATTGGACGCAGATTTGCGGGTTCACCAGGGCTTGCATTGCGCAACCCTCTCCGGGAGAAAAAGTGGACTCCCTGGGTGACCGTCTGATGCATCGGGCGGCCTACCGCAACTTTGGCGATCACGAGGCCATCGTACTCAGCCACACCGTGAAACCGGGAACCGGTTCCACGGCGACGGCAGCCGCGCGCTGGTACGAACTGCGCTCCACGCCTCCAGGTGGAAACTTCACGGTATTCCAGTCGGGCACCTTCCAGAATGCGAAGATCAGCCTGTGGATGCCGTCCATCGCCATGGACAAGGTGGGTGACATTGCCATGGGTATGAGCGCGGCCAGCACCACCGTGAAACCCACGGTTGTGTATACCGGCCGGACTCCGACGGACGCGACCGGCAAGATGGAATCGCCCTCGATCGTGGCCAAGGGAGCGGGCGTACAAACGGCAGGCGGAAACCGTTGGGGAGATTACAGCAGCATGAGTGTCGACTCCAGCGACGACTGCACCTTCTGGTACAGCCAGGAGTACTACACGACCACTAGCTCCGCGAACTGGGCTACCCGTATCAACTCTTTCAAGTTCCCCGGCTGCCACTAAGCAACGGTGAGCTTGTTTCCGGCCAGAACGCCAGGTGGCGTTCTGGCTTTTTTTGTCGGTGGGCAGTTCGACAGGCTAGAATCGGCGGGCCCGGTCTGCAGCGTGAGAGTAGCGAGGGCTTCCGAGTGGGGTTGGACGGTGCGCCAAAGCGCTCAGCCGGCTGAAATGCTCCGGCCTTCGGAATGACATCTTCAAAAACCTAGGGGTGGGTATGTTTCCAAAGTTGTGGAGTGTCCAATTTCTATTGTTAACCGCACTCTTGATGCCTGCGCGAGCCCAGGAAGCAGACGCGAAGGGCGCTGCGGATGGTGCGTCGGCGGCGTTGCCTTCCACCCGGACGCTGGCGCGGGATTATCCGGTAATTACGGTGGCAAACGCCTGTCCCAGGACCGCTGGAAAGACGGTGACGAAGCCGGGGAGCGACTGCAAGACGGTGATTACGCGCGAGGAATTCGAAGAGCTGGTCAATGCGGTCAATCCCAGAATGATCAAGGTGGAACGCCGCCAGCTGGCGCAGAACTACGGCCGCATGCTGGCGCTCGAAAATGAAGCGTTGCGGGAAGGGATCGACAAAAAGCCGGAGATGCAGGCGTTGTTGCGCTATGTGCGGGCGAGCGCGCTGGGCGGCGGCGCTTACAGGCAGGTCTTGCGCGAGGCCGGGGAAAATTCCGAGGCAGAGGTGGAGAAGTTCTACCAGGCGAACCAATCGTCATACGAGCGCTACACCCTGCAGCGCCTCTTCATTCCGATGGTGAAGCAGCAGCGGCAGGCAAAGTCGCTGGAAGAGGTATCGGCGGACGACGGCCGGGCGGCGTCGGCAGAGGAAATGAAAGCCCTGGCCGGGAAGATGCGGGTTCGGGCCGCGGCCGGAGAAGATTTCATCGCGCTGGAAAAAGAAATTTTCCAGCAGTCGGGGCTTTCGGGCGAGCCCAACGTGCTGATGGAAGATCTGATGCGCGGGACGTTGCCGAAAGATCACAACCAGGTGTTTGAATTGTCTCCGGGAGGGGTTTCGGCGCTGATCGTGGATGCGAACGGTTACTACGTGTATAAAGTCATCTCCAAAAAGACGCCTGCGTTCCCTACCATCCGGGAGCAGGTAGCGATCGAGATGGAGAACAAGCGCACCGCGGCCGCGCTGAAGAAGATCGAAAACGTAAAGGTAAATGACACGTACTTTGAGAAGTATGATCCGCCGGCGCCGAATCCGAACGAGCCGGAAGTAGATGACGACTAGTTGTGGCAGCGGGTGTCCAGGGTATTTCAGAGGCAAAAAAATAGACCGCCGGGGGTGAACTCCGGCGGTCTTTAGTTTGTGGAACCGAGTTAGTTACCGTCAACCTGCCAGCCTGGACGGATGTATCCCGAGGGGATCACGGTCCAGGAGCCGGTGATGCTGCCGACCTGATTGAAAGCGAACGGGCTGCTGACGTCGGTGTCAGCGAAATCCCAGGTGTCTTCAATCTGGGTGCCGGATTGGTTGGCGATGATCCAGTAGGGCGTGCCGGCCGACAGAGCGGGGCAAGCGACGCAGTTGAACTGGATGATGCCGCCGCCGCGGCCATTGGTGAATTGCTGCGCCCAGTACTGCTGGGTCAGGGGACCATCAATGATGGTGCCCGGAGCGCCACCCGCATCGGTGGCCAGGTAGGCATAAATCTTGCCAGACTGTTTGCCGCCATTGGCGGTGTAGATGCCGATCGGCAGAGCGGCATCGGCGAAGGTGACGTTGCTGGACGGGGTGAAGCCAGTGGCTAGAACCTGGTTAAAGAAGCTGGATCCGTCTACGAAGTAGCCGGAGGTGATATCCCAGAAGGGGAAGGCTCCCACGAAGTTAGTGAAGAGCGTGATGGAACCTCTGGGTGGCACTTTCGCTTTCGCAGACTGGGGTTTTGCTTTTGTGGCTGCGCGGCCATGCCGGCCAGAATGACAGTTACGTGCAACCGCAAATACCACGGTGCGCACTGTACGCTTGGACATCAAGTCCTCCTCGAATTGTAAGTAAATCCCAGTTCCTGAACTTCAGAGCCGCCCGCACTTTAATGCGGCGGGTTCATGAGACTCAGCTTGTGTATGTGACTCTTCCCATCGCAACCCCGGTAGTGAGCCGAAACGGGAAACGAACGCGGAGGCACAAGGTAGCTCTCCTGTAAGTCCTTGTCAATAATGCCTTTCAGACTAGAGTGATAAGTCCTACACCGGGGGTCGCAGGAAAACGGCTGGGTGGCAGACTTGGGGGCGAGTTTTCTGGTGGCTGGGCCTAGCGGACGAGCCACTCGGTGGCGGCGTGCATGCCCGCGAGCACCGAGCTGTAACTGGCTGCCAGGCAGAAGAGCGTTCCCAGCAGAGAGGGAAGCAGGATCCGCAAAACTTGACGGTCGGCGGGAACCGGTTGGGATTTCCAGGCAAACAGCCGCTGGACGCGGGTGCTGAGCGCAGTGGAGGAGCCTTGCAGTAAGGCCGTGGCGAAGGCGGCGGTAGGCTGGACGGGGGCCAGGCGGGATAGTTTGATGAGGGCGGAGGCGAGGTCCAGGGCATCGCTGAGGCTGCGGACCGCGGCATCGTCGGCGGCCATTTCGGCGGCGTCGGACCAGGCGGCTTCCAAACCAGCCATGCCGGGGAAGCTGGTGAGACGGAACAGCAGTTTCTTGAAGTTGTCTCGATTTGCGACGTGGGCAATCTCGTGGCGGAGCGCGGTCTGGAGCTCTCGTTCGGTAAGCAAAGCTACGGCGGAATGGGAGACCAGCACCTTGGGTGTGCACACTCCGGCCACGGTCAAGCTGGGAGCAGGGGGACCGATCTGATAAACGGGGACCGGTATGCTGGACTCGATGCGTTGGGCGCGGTTGAGCCACTCGGTTAAAGCCTGAGAAGTTTTGCGTTGGGCCACGACTGCGCGGAACACACCCAGGCAATCAGAGCCAGGCAACAGAATCCGAGGACGAGGGGGGCGATGCCGATCTCTTCATCACTGGAACGAGGTTCCAGCAGCAGGAACGAGGGCACGGTGACGGCGAGCGTGACTGCGACCGACACCAGCAGCGGGAGCATGCGGAGAAAGAACAGAATGCCCGCGGTGCGACGCGCGGAGAGGGAAGAAGTCCAGCGGGCAGATGAGCGTACCGACACGGCACATGACCAGAGAAAGGGCGACGTAAAGCAGAACGAAGACTGCCAAAGAAACACCCAGGCAACGAGCGGTGAACATGAATGCCTGCATTTACGGTTTCTCCGGTGAACGGTCTCCCTGGCGCAGATCGCGGCGTTTCCGTTCCACGATCTGCTGCAGTTCGTCGAGCAATTCCGCATCGTGTTCGCTGACCGCCTCGACCAGGTACGACAAAGGCAGCGAAGAGGTGGAACTGGAACCCAGAAACTGGCGAATCATGTCGCCAGCGGCAGCCCGTTGCAGTTCCTCTGGAGTATGGCGGGGGCGGTAGCGGAAGGCACGGCCTTCGGCCACGCGATCGAGCAAATGTTTCTTGTAAAGGCGGTCCAGGGTGGTCATGACGGTGGTGTATGCCAGCTTCAGTTGGCCGTCATCGAGCAACTCACGCACCGTGGCCGTCTTGCGACGCCACAAACTTTCGAGGAGTTGCTCCTCGAGGGGCCCGAGTTGAGTGTGAGGATGAAGCGAGCGCAAGAACCTATTCATTGATACCCCGATTTCGCCGGCGTCCTGGCTGGCGCGATTGGCCAGCGTTTCCGCGTGGGCTTCATGCTATCGGAAGGCATCGCACATCACAAGGGCCGAAAGGCAGCGGAGAAGAAAGTCAGGGGTGTCTACTATGTGTAGTAGTAGGGGGCGGTTGTGGGCCATCGCCAGAACTCCGGCCTGGTGCAAAGGCGGCGCCAGAAGTGAGGCTGGGCAAGGCTCGCCATCGGACGATCGAGTTACTAGTTGTGGTAGTAGGACCTACTCGCCGCTAGTCTGTACCATCGAAATTCGGAAGGCTGCTCGGGGCGCGTAGTTAAAACGCTTGGGGAGCAGTCAGAGAAGCCACCGCATCGGCGGTCTCCTTTCGAGTCGAACACGACACCATCATGACAAAAAAAAGTTTTCTGGGCCTGAAGTTCTTGCCAATCCTGCTGTTCGTTCTCCACTGCATTTTTCTGGCGCAAGCGCAAACGCCGAGCGGTTCATTGCGCGGTGAAGTACAGGACCGTAACGGCGGGCGGGTGACCTCCGCGATCATCCTGGTTGAAGCCAAAGGGTCGGGCTTGAAGAGCGAAGCGAAAAGCGATGATCGCGGCGAGTTCCGGGTAGAGGCCTTGCTGCCCGGGCCGTATCACGTAGTGGTGCGAGCGGAAGGCTTCGCCGACGCCAGCGCGGACGTGAACGTGGTTGTAAGTACAGTGCGCGATTTGTCGGTAACCCTGAAGCCGGCGGCAGTGCAGCAGACGGTGAACGTGCAGGGGCAGGCATCGTCGATCACCACCGAGCCGATTGATACGGCGAGCGCCGTACATCAAGGAGCAGTGAGCGGATCGGACCTGCAAACCACGCCGCTGGCGAATCGCAGCTTTGCCAATATCGCCTACATGATTCCGGGGACCGCGCCGGTGGAGCCATCGGATCCCACCAAGGCCCGCATTACGGCCGTGGCGTTCGGCGGCAGTTCAGGACTGAATGTGGACCTTTCGGTGGATGGCGGCGACAACAGCGATGATTACATTGGGGGCTTCCTGCAGAATTTTTCGCCGGATGCGATCCAGGAATTTGCGGTACGAACTTCGCAGGAAGAAGCCGATACCGGCCGGACGGTGGGCGGGTCGGTGGTGATTACGACCAAGCACGGGACCAACGCCTGGCATGGGAGTGGGGCATTCTACGAGCGGGCGGATGCACTGACGGCGCGTTATCCGATCGACAACCCGGCGCCGGACCCGAAACAGCCGTTCTCGCGGCAGAATTACGTGGCTACGCTGGGGGGCCCGCTCAAGCAGGATAAGTTGTGGTTGTTCTCGTCGTTCGAGTACGTGCACGAGAATGCCAGCATCGCCTACAGTCCGAACAGCGTCTCGGAGTTCAACGCGCTGGCAGCGCTGGCATCGCAGGGATTCATTCAGGGCGTGAACCTGGACGGCCAGCCGACCGGCGTGAACGCGATCGCGGTGCCGGGCAGCGTGAGGGTTCCATTCAATGATGCGCTGGGCACGGTGCGTTTTGACTGGGCGCAATCGCAGCGGTCGCAGTGGTTCACGCGCGGGGCGATCGACAACTACACCACCAACAACGACCTGATCCAGCAGGCGACGCTGCCCTCGACGGGAGCGACGTCGGGATCGAATTACCTGAACCTGGTGATCGGCAATCAGTACGCGTTCAGCCCGACCTGGCTGGGATCGTTTACCTTTGATGCCAGTTACCTGCACCACACCGAGTCGCGGAATTCGCAGCTGGGGTTTGCCCTGGCTTTTCCCTTCAGTTCCACCTTCCAGACGATTTCAGGCTTCGAAACCTTTGGGGACAACCAGTTCGCCACCGGGATTACGGCCTTTCCGGTAGTGCGCAACCAGGAAAAGTACCAGTTGCGCTACGACGTCAGCCACGCGTCAGGGCGACATGCGCCGAAGTTCGGCATCAGCTTCATTCACGAACCGGTGCTGAGCGGAGCGCTGTCGGGCAGCGCGGAGACGCTGCTGCAGTATCCCGATAATCCCAGTTTCTACGCGGCGAACCCGTCGCAGTTCTACTTCGACCCCACGTGCTTGAGCCCGGCTCCAGACCCGAATATCGCCTGCACCGCGACGCCGGCGGGAGATGGCAGCTTCTCGCAGAACATTCAAAGGCTGGGCGTGTACGCGCAGGATTCATGGCGCGTGACTTCGCACCTGACGGTGAACTACGGGCTGCGGTACGACACGACCTTCGGACTGTTCACCGGCTCGGGCCGGACGCAATTGCAGAATCCCGCGTTTCTTACATTGAAGGCGCTGGGGATTCCGCTGGTAAACGGCGCGCCGCATGATTACCGGAGCGGCTTTGGTCCGCGGCTGGGGATTGCGTATTCACCCGGAAGAAGCGAGAACACGGTGTTACGCGCAGGAGTTGGCCTGTATTACAACGACCTGGCGCAAAACGGATGGGTGCCGGCCTTCCAGGCGCTGAATGCAGCGCCGGGCGGGTGCGCGGCCGCGGGAGATCCGGGCTGCATTCCCGGCGGCGGACAGGGGTCGCTGATTGATCCCAACTACAAAACGCCGTATGCACTGCACGCCAGCGCCGGAGTGCAGCATGCGTTAAACGAGAAGTGGACGATCAGCGCAGACTGGACGCACGAGCAAGGCAACCATGCGTACCGCGGCTACAGTTACACCGCGGGCGTGAATCTGTTTGCTCCCAATCCAGCCGACCAGGGCCTGGTACCGAACATTGATCTCTACAAGACCGATAACCGCTCGAGCTATGACGCGCTGTCGATCAAGGTGCAGGGGAATCTGTCGCAGCGGCTCAACCTGGTGGCGCACTACACGCTGGCTACGGCGAAGACGTGGGGTTGCACGGTGGGCGAGCTGTTCGACTACGTCAACGGGGTTTGCGATCCGCTGAATGCGTTTGCTGCGGGCGACTATGGTCCGTCGGGAGAAGATGTGAGGCACCGCTTTGTGGTGGTGGGAACGGTGCACGCGCCGCTGGGGTTTGAAATCAGCACGCTGAGCCAGTTCGAAAGCGCGCGCCCTTACACGCTGGCCAATGGCGGGGACCGCGCGGTGATCAATGGCGTGAAGACGTCGTTGGACCAGTTCCGCGGAACGCCGTACATGCAGATTGATGTGAGGGTAGCGCGGCCGTTCAATATCGGGGAACGGGCGTCGGTCATGCCCTTTGTCGAATTCTTCAACCTGCTCAACCGCAACAATCCCGCCAACAATTTCGTGGCCGACGTGGCGGCATTGAATGTTCCGGCGTCGGAGATACAGAGCGGGAACGTTACCCACCTCTGTGGCGATCCGAGCTGTACCACGCTGGTGCCGATTACCAGCCTGAATCAGTTGAGGAAACCGGCCGGCGCCCTGGGGGATTTCTTTGGCCCGGGAACTACCGTGGGTATTCCATTTGCGGCACAGGTGGGCGTAAGAGTGAATTTCTGATCGGTGGTGAGGTCGAAGAGATTGCTGCTGCGCGCCAGATTCTTCGCCTGGCGGCTCAGGATGACACCGGAGTAAGGAAGACTTTCCGCACCCGAAAAAAGAAACGGCCCGGAATCCTGCGATTCCGGGCCGTGGTTATTTGGGTTCGACTGTGTTATTGGGTGAAGACTCGAACCCGATAGGTGTCGGTCTGGGGTCCGGTCTCGCTGCCGTCGTTGTGGAGTTTGCCGAAGACATTGAAGCCGCTCACCAGGATGGTCCAAGTTCCAGCTTTGGGAGTGGTGATGGTCGCCAGTTCCCGTCCGTTCAGGGTGGCGCCGTCGAGGATCACATTGCCGTCGGGGTCGACCACGATGAGATCCAGATCATTGGTGGGGTAGTGGGCCCAGTCGTTGTTCCAGGTCAGTTCGAAGGTGCCGATGTTCACGCCCGCGGGCATGGTGTAGGGAATGGAGAGCAGGTCGCCTTCATTGACCTTGCCGTAATTGTCGAAGGCTGCCGTTCCTTTGTTGGCGGCGGTGACAGTGAGCGTGGCCGAGACTCTGCCGGCGTTGGTCCAGTCGCCGACCAGCACGACACGCATGTATCCCGGCTCGGGGGCGTCAATTTTGAAAGTGCCGGGAGCATTGACGAAGCTGAAGACGGGATAGTCCCCTTCTCCAAAGGCTGAAGTCTTCGCTTGATGCGCCGCCAGAATCACGTCATCTCCGAAGATCTGGTTTTGTTTGTCGGGTGGAAGTTGAGGGGTGACGCTGGTCACCTGCACCTGCACGGTACCGAGGTCCTTCCCGATGTAGATCAGGAATTCCTTTTTCTGTCCGGGCAGCAGGTTGTTGGCTTTCAGGTTGACAGTGGTGCTGGGGCCAACGAAGTAAGGCAGGTAGCCGAACTTCAACAGGTTGAGTGCCACGTCGCCGAAGTATGGCGGGAACTGCGGCAACTGGCCAGGCACTTTGTGTTTGTTAAGCAGGGTCAGCGAGCCGGCGACATCCAGGTAGCCCATCCCCTGATCGAGCCGGGTGGATTTGTCGCCCAGCACCTTGGGATTAGCGCCCAGCACGATGGAATTGCGAATCTGAATAGCGGATGCTTTCGGGACGGCATAATGCAGCAGGGCGGCGGCTCCGGCGACCGCAGGCGCGGCGAAGGAGGTTCCGGCCACCAGGGAAAGGCTACCGTCGGGGCCTTCGACAAAATTGAAGTATCCGGCAGAAGTGACGTCTACCCCGACGCGGCCGTCAGCGGTGGCGCCGCGGGAACTGAAGTAAGCAGTCTGGAGGGTGTCATTGGGTCGCGCCAGCAGGCCTAAGCCCAGGGCGCAGGTTCCAGGAATGCCGGCCAGATCCCAGAAGATACGTTCGTGGGCCGGGATATTGGCAGCGGCCGAGGCGATGCCGGCCAGTCCTGTGGAAGGGCTGCCGGTGGTGAGCAGCGCCGGTCCGGCGTTGCCGGTGGAATTGGCCAGGGTGATGCCCACGTTCAGCATCTCCTGGGTGAGCAGGTCCTCCATATCGCGCCCCGCTTCGAGCGTAGGTCCGCCAAGACTCATGTTCACGACTTCAATGTTCAGCGAGTCGTACACAAAGGGATCATCTTCGGTCCCGCTGCCCCCAACCGGAGTAGGCGGCATGCCGGAGAGGAAGTTCTTCTTGATGGTGATGACGCGATCCATGGCGGCGAGGATGCGGTCGGTGGGAGCGCCGGCTCCCGACGACGGGAATACTTTCACCGCATAAATGCTGGCTGCGGGAGCCACACCGACCAGCGGGACGATGGAAGTGCCGTCGCCCTGGTCAATGACGGAATCGGGGGCATTCAGTTGCAGGGTCTGCACCAGGCAATCGGTGTTGGGAAAAATGAAGCCGACGTGAGCGGCAATCATGGTTCCGACCCAGGTGCCGTGCGCGCCATTCAGGGTGCTGGTGGCCGAGCCCACCGGATCTTCATCGGACGGAACCAGGTTCTCGCCTCCGATGACCGTGCCCGCCAGGGCCGGCACTACGGACTCGTTGTTGGCGGTGCCGCTGTCAATGACCGCCACGATAATGCCCTGGCCCAGATCTCCGGCGGCCTGCAACTTGGTGGCATTGATCAGGGTGTTATTGAACAGGTAATCGTTGGGGAGGACCTGGGCGTTCTTGATGAGAGTGTTGTTGTCGAAAAGAATCTTGCCGGCTGCCTGCAGCTTGACTACGCCCTTGGTGAAGCCTTTGGGATCGCGCGGCTGAGGAGCGTTCACAATGACGGTCTTGCGCAGTTTGAACTGCGGGGTTGCGGTCAGGGCGGTGAGCGAACTGGCAGGCACGATGGCGGATACAGCCGTGATGTTTTGAAATTCGTGCTGGATGGTCCCGCCGAGCGCACGAACCTTGGCCTTCAGTTCCTGCCGCGAGCCGGTGGAGCGAATGATGACATGTTCGGTTTGTGCCGCGTAGGCGGAGAGGGAAACAAAGATAAGAGTGAACAAAGATGAGCACGCGATTGCAATGCAACCGCAAAGGATAGTTCGGCATGATGCCTCCACAGGGTAAGAGATACGTAAGGGGGAGATACGTAAGAATTCTAAGGAGAGGTGGGATGATTGGTGACACGAATCGTACGCGAAACGGCCCGTCCCGTGCCCGTTTTGGGACTGCGGCATGCAAGCCGATGTGCTGGGAAGCGCAGCTGGCTTAGAATTTCTGGGCGATTGCGACGCGCGGAATGCCTTGCAGGTCATTGGTGATTCGAGTGTTCGACCAACCTTCGAGCAGGCGGCGCACGCCTTGGGCAATGGTGCCGCTGATTTCCATGATGAGCCATCCGCCGGGCTTGAGAACGTTGTGGGCTTGCGGGATCAGGCGCTCGATGACTTCGAGGCCGGAGGGTCCGGCGAAGACGGCATGGCGGGGCTCGAACTTTCTTACCTCCAACTGGACTTGGTCTGCTTCGGACTCTCCGACATAAGGCGGATTGGAGACGACGATGTCGAACGAGTTGGGTTCAAGTCCGCGGAGCAGGTCGGTGTCGTGAAAGTGGATGCGAGTTTCCAGTTGGTGGCGAGCGGCGTTGGCTTCGGCAATCTCGAGCGCGTCGGGGGAGATGTCGGTGGCGTGAATTTCGGCGTGGGGCAGTTGTTTCGCGAGAGCGATGGCGATGCAGCCGGAGCCGGTGCCGACGTCGACAATCCGGTGGTTGGTAGTTGGTGGCTGGTCGCTGGCCAAAGCAGGTCCTTCGCTTCGCTCAGGATGACAAACAAAATTAGATCTCGATATTTCCAGAACTGTCTCAATAAGGTGTTCGGTTTCGGGGCGGGGGATGAGGACTGCCGGGGTGACGATGAAGTCCATGCCCCAGAATTCCTGGTGTCCGGTGATGTATTGGGCGGGGACGCCGCGAGCGCGCTGGGACAGGACTTCTTCATAGCGAGCCTGGTCTTCCGTGCTCAGTTCCCGCTCGGGATGCGCATAGAGATAGGCGCGATCGACATCGAGGGTGAAACGCAAGAGCAGTTCCGCGTTCATGCGCGGGGAGGGGACTTTGACGGCGGCGAGCCGGGAGATGGCGGAAGCGAGAGTGTCTTTGAGGTCCAATAAGGCTATTTCACCACAGAGGCACAGAGAAAGGTCAGAACTCCTGCTTCAGCTTCTCCGCCTGGTAGTGGGTAATCAGCGCGTCGACAATCGGTTGCAGCTTGCCGTCCATGACCTCCTGTAGTTGGTGAATGGTCAGGCCGATGCGGTGGTCGGTAACGCGGTTCTGAGGGAAGTTGTAGGTGCGGATTTTTTCGCTGCGATCGCCCGAGCCGACCATGGCCTTGCGTTCTTTGGCCAGGGCCTGCTGCTGCTTTTCCATTTCGATTTCGTAGAGGCGGGCACGCAACACGCGCATGCCTTTTTCGCGGTTCTTGATCTGCGACTTTTCGTCCTGGCAACTGACGACGGTGTTGGTGGGAATGTGAGTGATGCGGACCGCGGAATAAGTGGTGTTGACGGACTGTCCGCCGGGACCGGACGAGCAGAAGGTGTCGATGCGCAGGTCTTTGGCTTCGATCTTGATGTCAACGTCTTCCGCTTCCGGCAGGACGGCGACGGTGATGGCGGAGGTGTGGACGCGTCCTTGCTGCTCGGTGGCGGGCACGCGTTGCACGCGGTGGACACCGCTTTCGTACTTCAGCTGGGAGAAGACGCGCTGGCCCTCGATGATGGCGATGACTTCCTTCAGGCCTCCGACGGAAGACTCGGAAGTGGAGAGCACCTCGACCTTCCAGCGCTTGGTTTCCGCGTAGCGGGTGTACATGCGAAACATTTCGGCGGCGAAGAGCGTGGCTTCATCGCCTCCGGTGCCGGCGCGGATTTCCAGGATGATGTTCTTCTCGTCGTTGGGATCTTTGGGAAGCAGCAGGACTTTGAGCTCTTCCTCGACTGCGCCGACGCGGGCTTCGAGCTGGTCGAGTTCTTCCTGGGCGTAAGCGCGCATGTCGGGATCTTTTTCGTCGGCAAGGACGGCGCGGGACTCGGCGATGCCGCGGGTCAGGTCCTTGTACTCGCGATACTTTTCGACGATAGGCACAATTTCGCTGTGCGCCTTCGCGGTCTTCTGGTACCTGGCCGAGTCGTTGGTGATCTCGGGCGAGGCCAGGGCCTGGGTGAGCTCTTCGTAGCGGGCTTCGATTTGGTCAAGGCGTTCAAACATTTTGAGTTCTCAGTTCCCAGTTCTCGGTTCTCAGTCACGGAACTTCAGTTCTCAATTCTGTTCGCAGTCCTCCCCGAATTTCGTCACACGGCGAAATTCGATTCTATGCGTTTTTGCTGAGAACCGAGAACTGGGAACTGAGAACGAGTCAGGGGGAGGCCCCCTAGGCAATCACCAGTTCACCGCCGCGCTGTTTTTCCAGCGACATGGCCTGGTCGAGGGCGACGATGGCGCATTGGGCTTGTTCGTCGGACGGAGGCTGGGTGGTGATGCGTTGCAGCCAGAGGCCGGGAGCGGTCATCAGGGCGAAGAGCGATCCGCGATGCTTGGCGGCGAAGCGGATGATCTCGTAGGAAAGTCCGGTGATGACGGGCAACAGAGCGATACGCACCGCGAAACGCGCCCAGAACGTGGTGACCGGGATGAGGGTGTAAACCAGAATCGAGATGATCATGACGGTCATCAGGAAACTGGTGCCGCAGCGCGGGTGATAGGTGGAATATTTCTGCACCGATGCGGTCTCGAGCGCGTCTCCGTTTTCGAAGGCGTACACGGTTTTGTGTTCGGCGCCGTGATATTCGTAGACCCGGTGAATGTCTTTGAGCAGCGAGACTCCCCAGATGAAGAGCAGGAACAGGGCGATGCGGATGATGCCGTCGACCAGGTTGAAGATGATCTGCTCGCCGAAGATGGGGTTGACGCGCTTGAGTTCCGTGGCTGCGACCAGCGGCAGGAACTTGTACATGAAGATGAAGAAGCCGACCGAGATAATGATGTTGACGGTAGCCATCCAGCCGCTGACTTCGAGTTTCTTGCCCTGGTCATTGGCGGGGAGCTCGTCGAGGGCGACGTTGGCCGAGAAGCGCAACGCGCGGAAGCCGAGGGTCATGGCGTGGCCGAGGGTGATGACGCCGCGCACCAGGGGCCAGCCCATCCATTTATGTTTTTCGGAAAGACGTTCGAGGGGTTCGCGATGCGTCTCCACTTCACCGGTGGGTTTGCGGCAGGCGATGGCCCAGGCGTGAGGGGAACGCATCATAACGCCCTCAAGCACGGCTTGACCGCCGACCAGGGTTTCCTCTCCGCCTTCGAGTGCGGGCAGAAGTTGTACGGCTACAAGGAAACGCCACCATGTTCGCAAAGACTGCATGACGATTGGATGATCTTTCCGGGGTTGAAGTGACAACAAGTAAGGGTATCACAGGTGAGCGAGAGATTGAATTGGCCAAGCATTGTAAGATTATTGAGTCGTAATTGCTTAACAAGATTTTGTGGTGCTTCGAAAGACGAGGGCGAGAACAGGATGCCGGACAGCCGAGGCGGCTGTCTCTACGTGACTTATGCGAGGACTGGTTGAGGCCTGCGAGCGGATCGCGGGCACTACGAAGAGACTCGAGAAGGTTGGCATGGTTGCTGACTACTTGCGGTCGTGTGCGCCGCAGGAGGCGGCGGTGTCGGCGGTGTTTCTGTCGGGACGGCCCTTTCCCGTCTGGGAGGAGACGACCCTGCAGGTCGGCGCGGCGATGGTGTGGCGGCTGGTCGCGGCAATTTCACGTGCCGCTCCACGCCAGATCCTTCGTGGCCTTGCCGGCCACTCAGGATGACGTCATTAGAGAAGAAGAGTCTCGGCTTCTCTACACTTCGAGGTGAAGAGGTTTCAATCGTCAATCGAAAATCAACAATCGTAAATTTCAGTGGTGATGTTCTTCGCTCTCGCCCACTGGGATGACGCAGCCATGCGCCACTTCGCATTCGGCGTGTTCGAACTGAATGGTGGTGTGGTCGATGCGGAAGTCGTGGTGGAGGCGCTCTTTTACGTCTTTCAGAATGCGCTCGCTGGCGGAGGGCGGGATGTCGGCGATGGCGATATGGCAGGAGAGCGCGTGGGTTTCCGATCCGATGCTCCAGACGTGCAGGTCGTGGACGTCGTTGACGCCTGCGATCTTGCGGAGGGCGCATTCCACGTCGTCGATCTTCACTCCGCGGGGCGTGCCTTCGAGCAGGATGTTGAGGGTTTCGCGCACAATGCCGAAGCCGGACCACAGGATGAGGACGCCAATCCCTATGGACAGGGCGGGGTCGATCCAGGATTGTCCCGTGGCGAGAATGGCCCAGCCGCCGGCGATGACCGCGGCAGTGGACAGGGTGTCGCCGATTTCGTGGAGGAAGGCGCTGCGGATATTGACGTCGCGTCCCGCGCGGTAGAGCAGCAGCGCGATGACACCGTTCATGACCACGCCCGCGGCGGCCACGCCGATCATCATTCCGGCATGCACGTGCTCCGGGAGCGCGAATTCTGCGCACCGCTTCGTAAAAGATAAAAAACGAAACCGCCACCAGCGATATGGAATTCACCAGCGCGGCGAGGACTCCGGCGCGATGGTAGCCGTAGGTCTTGGTGGCGCTGGGCGGACGGGAGTGCAGGTAGACGGCAGTCAGCGAAAGCAGCAGCGCCAGGAAGTCGGAGAGATTATGTCCGGCCTCAGAGAGCAGTGCCAGGGAGTGGGCGCGGATGCCGGCAACCACCAGCAGCACGATGTACGCCAGGGTTACGACGAGGGAGATGCGCAGGACTTTGGAAGTCCGCTCATTCCCGCCATGAACGTGCACGTGCATCCTCTAAGTTTACGGGGTGTAGAAGCGGGCTTCAAGGCAAGGCTTAACCACAAAGGACACTAAGGTTCACGAAGGAAGGTCCAATTTGTCATGTTGAGCGGAGCGAAACATCCCTGCCTCCACCAGCGGCGTGGGTTCGGTAGGGGCGTGGGAATGACAAGGGCTCCGGTTAAGCGTGGTTGCCTTTACAATTCAAGTGCATGCAGACAGCGGAAGTAGTCATCATCGGCGGCGGAATTGTCGGATCGAGCATTGCCTATCACCTGATCGCGGCGGGATGCAAAGACGTGCTGGTGATCGAGCGGGAAACGGCGCAGGGCAAAGGATCGACCGGCAAGAGCATGGGCGGGGTGCGGGCGCAGTTTTCGACGCCGGTGAACATCCAGATGTCGCTCTACTCGATTCCCTTTTATGCGAGCTTCGAGGAACGGTTGGGGAATCCTTGCGACTATCGTCCGCAGGGCTATTTGTTCTGTGCCACCAACGACAAGCACATGGCTTACCTGCGGGCCAATTACGAGAAGCAGGTAGCAATGGGATTGAAAGACGTCCGCATGGTGACCGGGGACGAGATTCGCGGACGGTTTCCGCAGTTGCGCGCCGACGACATTGTTGGCGGAAGCTTCTGTTCCAGCGATGGGTTCGTGGACCCTTACAGTGCCATGATCGGATTCATGACCTGGGCGGCGGATCATGGAGCGAAGCTCTGGAAAAATACGCCGGTCACGGGGATTACGAGAGACGCGAACGGGATCTCGGTGGTGGAGACGACGCGCGGCCCGGTGAGCACGCGCAAGCTGGTCAACGCGGCGGGGGCCTGGGCGGCGGGGATCGCGAAGATGTTGGATGTGGATCTGCCGGTGGAGCCGTTGCGGCGGATGCTGGTGCCCACCGAACCATTCGATCAGTTTCCGCATTCGGCGCCGATGATCATCGACATGTCGAATGGATTTCACTTCCGGCCGGAGGCGCTGGGGTTTCTGCTGGCGTGGAACGATCCGGAGGAGACGCCGGGATATAAGACTGACTTTGAACCCTCGTTTATCGAGAAAATTCTGACGCGGGCGGCGGATCGGGTGCCGGTGTTTGAGAATCTGGCGGTGAATCCCAAGCGGGCGTGGGCGGGATTGTACGAGATGACGCCGGATCATCATCCGATTCTGGGCGAGGCGCCGGGGGTGCCGGGCTTCTTTCTGGCCAACGGGTTCAGCGGACACGGGGTGATGCATGCTCCGGCGACGGGGAAAATCTTGTCGGACCTGGTGTTGACCGGGCAGACTTCCCTGATTGATGCCCGGCTTTTGGACCTGGCGCGGTTTGCCGAAGGGCGTACGATTCATGAGTCGGCGGTGTTGTGAGACAGCTCTTAGCTTTTAGTCTTTAGCAATAGCGAAACTGGCCGTGACCGCAAAGATCGCTGAGGATTCGCAAGGGCGCGAAGAAACAATATGGCGATTCGGGAAAAGAATTTCTGGTTGACCACCGCGGAGATGCCGAAGGCGGACGCGGCGCAGCCGTTGCCGGAGAGCGTCGATGTGGCGGTGGTGGGCTCGGGGTTCACCGGGCTTTCGGCGGCGCGGACGCTCGCCAAGCGGGGCGCGAAGGTGGCCGTGCTGGAAGCGGAGACCATTGGGTGGGGTGCGAGTTCGCGCAATGGCGGCATGGTGTTGACCGGCATGAAGCTGGGCGTGCACAAACTGATCGCGATGTACGGGCGCGAACTCACGCAGCGCATGTATGCGGCTTCGTTGGCCTCGATCGATGGTGTGGAGCAGATGGTTCGTGAGGAAGGCATCGCCTGCGACTTTTCGCGCTGCGGGCATCTGGAAGTAGCGTGCAAGCAGAAACACTTCGATCATTATGCGCGGCAGGTTGAGGTGATTGCGCGGGAGTTCAATCACCAGTTGCGGATTGTTCCGAAGAGCGAGTTACCGAGTGAGATCGGGTCGTATCTCTACTACGGCGGGATGGTGGATGAAGCCAGCGCGGGACTGAATCCGGCGCGCTATGTTGCCGGGTTGGCGTGGGCGGCGGACCGGGCGGGAGCGGAGATCTTCGAGAACACGCGGGTGGAGGAGATTACCAGGGAATCGCGTGAAGGAACGGCTGGTTGGAAGCTGCGGACAGCGAAAGGAACGCTCTGGGCGCGAGATGTGTTTGTGGGCACCAGCGGCTATACCGGGAGTGCGACTCCGGCGTTGCAGAAGAAAATCATTCCCATTGGTTCCTACATCATCACGACGGGAGTTTTGCCGGAGACGCTGGCACACGAACTGAGCCCGCGGAACCGGATGATCTACGACTCGAAGAACTATCTCTACTATTACCGGCTCACTCCAGACCGGCGGATGCTGTTCGGCGGGCGGGCGGCATTTTTTCCCGAGACCAAGGATTCCATCCGCCAGAGCGCGGAGATTCTGCGGCTGGGCATGATTGATGTCTACCCGCAGTTGCGCGACACCAAGGTCGAATACGTGTGGGGTGGAACTCTGGACTTCGCGTTTGACATCATGCCGCACGCCGGGCAAATGGATGGCATCTATTACGCGGTGGGATACGCGGGACATGGGGTGGCCATGGCGACGTACCAGGGACAGAAGATGGCGGAGATGATGGCGGGAGACAAGCCGGAGAATCCGTTTGTGGGGATCCCATTTCCGGGCGCGCCGCTGGGAATGTACAACGGGAAGCCGTGGTTCCTGCCGTTTGCGGGGGCGTGGTACAAGTTGTTGGATTGGGTCGAGCTAGCTGCCGCTCACGAGAGATCACTAGATCTCTTACTAAGCATCGCGTTCTATAGTGACGGCCCAAGTGGAAAAGCGAACTTGGCAAAAAAAGAATTGTCATTCCGAGCGCCTAGTTGGGCGCGAGGAATCTGCAGTTCTGGTCATAGGCGAGATGCAGATCCCTCGCTTCGCTCGGGATGACAATCCTAAAAAGTGTCACTGTATTGTGCGAACCTCAATAGGTGGTTTTCGAGCTCCGTGTCCAAGTCGAACTTCTTAGCCTTGGCCTATCGTAGCCGAGTGAGGTCACGGGTGGAATGCGCATGAAAGACTCGGATCCCCCCACGAGGGTACAGATTCCTACTACGATCCGTTGCTTCCTCTGTGCCTTACAAGTTGCTACCAACCCGCCGTCTGATCCCCCAATACACCACCGGTCCGGCGGCGAGCGCGACCGGCCCCCAGCGCAGGCCGTACTTGTCGCTTCCCAGCAGCGCGACCGCGCTCATGAGTACGACGGCGATGACTGCGGCGATGAGGCCGGGGCTTCCACCGGGAATCACGAAGGGGCGTTTCATCTCCGGCATCTTGCGGCGCAGTTGCCAGGCGGCTAACACCGTCATCACCGTGGTGGCGACGCGCAGCCAGTTGTAGACGGTGATGAGCTGTACCAGCGAGTGCACCGAGAGCAATCCGTAGACGACCCCAGACACGACGATGGCGATCCAGGGGGTGCCGAAGCGAGGGTGCACGCGGGTCAGGGTGTTGGGAAGGTATCGGTCTTCGGCCATGGCGAAGGGCATGCGCGTGGAGGTCAGGACGGTGGCATTGAGCAAAGAAAGGTTGGTGATCATGGCGGCCATGGTCATCCAGGAGCCGAGCCAGGGGCCTCCGATCAACTGCGCGGCGTCGGAAAAGTAGCGGGTGTGCCAGCTCTGCCAGTTCCCCAGGGCGGCCAGGGAGGCGAGCGTGGGCAGGAAGTAGACGGCGATCGACAGGGGAACCACGATCATGAGGGCCAGGGGATAGCTGCGTTGCGGGTTCTCTACTTCTTCGGCGACGGTGGAGCACTGCTCGTATCCGGAGTAGAGCCAGAGTCCGAGCGCCAGTCCCACGCCGAAGACGTTGAACAACGGCTGATGCGGCGGGACCACCGGCACAAATGGGTTATGTTTCCACTTGGCCAGTCCCATGACCACCATGACCACGACCGGCAGCAGGATGAAGATTTCGAGCGCGGTGGCGAACTTGCCGACGGCATCAATGCCGCGGACGTTGATCCAGGTGACCAGCGCGACGATGAGCAGCGAGACCGCGTAGTGTTTCCATCCCACGAGTTGTGGAATGTAGAAGCCGAGATAGTCGGAGAACTGAACCGCGTAGACGGCGCCCAGCAGGAACGATGCGCACCAGTTCCACCAGCCGGCGAGGAATCCCCAGAAATCTCCGAAGCCGGCGCGCACCCAGCGATAGAAGCCGCCTTCGACGGGCATGGCGGTGGTGAGTTCGGCGGAGACCAGGGAGACCGGGATCGACCAGAACAGCGGAATGAACATGAGGTAGAGCAAGGTCATTCCGGGGCCGGAAGTGGTGACCATGTCTTCGAGACCGAAGGGGCCTCCAGTGCAGTAGGAGAACATGACCCAGACGAAATAGAACAGGCTGGTCTTGCGCAGGAGAGATTGGGTGGATTTGGAGGAGCCCGACATTGCGGATGGATTATACGTGCTTCCCGGATGAAGTCATCCTGAGCCCGCGAGGGCGAAGGATCTGGCGCGAAGTGGCATGCTTCTCATGGTGCACGCCAGATCCCTCGGCCGGTTGAAGAACACCGGCCGTCGGGATGACGTCATTCTGCGGAACGTTTTCATGGTGGCCGGCGGGACGCCGGCGGAACAAAAGACGCGCTACCAAAAAAAAGCGCCCCTTGCTTGCGCAAGGGGCAGGGGGGAGGGTTTGGTACTTTTTACTTAGGAGGAGCTGGTTGGTCGGTGGTCGCTGGGGCAGTCTGGTTGGTGGAAGCCAGGGTCTCCAAGTCGTTCTTGAGGAGGCTGATTTCCACGCGGCCACCGCTGGTGCGCTTGGTCTTGGCGGTGTCATCGGCAGCGGCCGGAACCGGCGCGTTGCCCATGCCGACCACGTAAATCCGGTAGACCGGGATTTCATGGTTGAGCACCAGGTAGCGCACGACCGAGTCGGCCATCTTCTGCGAAGTCTGAATGGCCGCCTGGCCGTGACCGGAAGAGAAGCCTTGCACTTCGATGATGTAGCCGCGCTGGCTCTTCAGCGGGGTGGCGATATCATCGAGCGCGGACTTGGCATTCTTGCTGAGCACGGTCTGCCCGGGCCGGAAGCGAATCTCGGTCTGGGTGGAAGCTTTGTACTGGTCGATATTGCCGACCACCTGTTCGACGGTGGTGAGCCGGGTGTTGGCCTGGGTGGCGGTCTGCTGCGCCATGGTCGCCTTGTTGCCGGCATCGATGGCGTGCTGATCGGCTTCGTTGGCCTTCGCGGAAGCCAGCTGGATACCCTGCTGGGCGCGCGAGTCGACGTCCTTGATCATCTTGCTGTTGGACGCGGTCAGATCATCAAGCTCGTTGATGCGGTCGCGGATGGGGGCGGTCTGCCGCTGCACATATTTCTTGCGGGCGAAGGGGTTCATGCGTCCCCAGAAGCCTTCGCGGGCAGGCGGAGCCAGGGGCTCTTTGCCGGTCGCGCCCATGGTCGAAGTGTTTTGAGCCGGCTGGCTCATGGTGGACTGATCGGTCGTGCTCGAAGTGCTTTGCTGCGCAACCGCCGGCAGCGCAAGCACCACAGCCAGGAGCAGCGCTACGGATAGATTCTTCATTTCAACTTCCTCCAAATGGGGGAGCGGATTGAGGCTCCTCTTGTGCACGCCTGAACGGACGTGCCGCGTAGTTTTTAATTGCGTCCCTAAACTGGGTAAATAAGGCAAGCTCTTTGGGCTTGGCCGTCCTGCGCTGACGCGACGCAGGACCGAAAACCCTTTGGCGCCCACAACCAGCGGCACCTGCCTATCTCTATAACAGGTGACATGCCAAACTGCCGGAAAGCTAAATGCTTGGTTTGTAATGACATTGTAGTCTCGGCGGCAGAGAGGTGGGGGTACAAAATCCATGCTTCAGGGTAATTTTGGCGAGGACGGCTTGGAAAATGCCGGGAGTAACCGGCTGGTAATCAGACGCACTGGGGCCGCAAATGGGTGTTTCGCGGTGGGTTGGAGACGCTATTCGGTCCCACAGTATTTCTCGTACTGCTGGTAAATGAAGCTGTCGGTCATGCCGGCGATGTAGTCGCAGATGACACGGGGCAGCGGCTCTTGGCGGGCTTTGTCGCGGTAGGTGGATGGCAGCTGATCGGGGTCCCTCATCCAGAAGGCGAACAGTTCCGCGATGATGCGCTCGGCGTCGTCTTTTTCGGCATCGAGGGCGGTGCTGAAATAAAGATTGGAGAACAGGAAATCCTTGGCCTCGCTGCGCTCATCTTCCACCTCGGGGCTGAGCGTGGCCAGGCGGCGAGGGAAGTCACGAACCTCTTCGAGGGAGCGGATTCCGGCGGCGTCGATCTGGGCCTGGGTGTTGTGGATGAGGTCTCCGACCATGCGGTTCAGCATGCGCTTAAGGGCCTCGTTGAATTTAAGCTTCTCGATGGCGTCGGGATAGGCCCGTTCGGCTTCGGTGTAGAACCGTTCGAATACGCGCACCCCCTGGCGAATGTCCTCGAGCCGGAGCAGGTGAGATTCATAGCCATCGTCGAGGTCGGCGGTGTTGTAAGCGATCTCGTCCGCCAGATCGATCAGCTGGGCTTCGAGGGGAGGACGCTGGTCGAGCAGGTATTCCTTGAGTTCGGGAAACTTGTCGGGACTGTAATCGCGGGAGTGTTTGATGATGCCTTCGCGCACTTCGAAGGTGAGATTCAATCCCCGGAAGGCCACGTAGCGCAACTCGAAGTCTTCCACGATGCGCAAGGCGTGCAGGTTGTGATCGAAGAAGAAGCCGTGTTTGCGCATGGCGGCGTCGAGAGCCTTCTCGCCGGAATGGCCAAAGGGCGGGTGGCCTACGTCGTGGACCAGCGCGAGGGCCTCTACCAGGTCGACGTTGAGTCCGAGTTGTGCGGCGATGGTGCGCGCGATTTGCGAGACTTCGATGGTGTGAGTCAGGCGATTGCGAAAGTGATCGGAGTAGCGGCGAGTGAAGACCTGCGTTTTGTCTTCGAGGCGGCGGAAGGCGCGGGAGTGGACGACGCGGTCGCGGTCGCGCTGGAAGGCGTCGCGATAAGGGTGGGGAAGCTCGGGAAAGCGGCGTCCGCGGGATTGTTCCACGCGTACCGCGTAGTCGGCGAGCATGAGGTGAGTGTAACAGCAGGGCAGGGAGGGTGCGAGTGACCGAGTGGGCCCTAACCTCCCAAGAGGGAGGGCATGGTGGAATCCCACGATTTACAAAGTGCGCGAAACCTGGGGCACCCGGCGGTTTCCAGGTGGGTTATTTCGTCTCGCGAATGTGCTGGAGAGCTTCTTTCGCGCTGGGAATGTCGGGAACCGAGTCGCTCACGCGGCGCCAACGCTCGCGGCCCTGCTCGTCAATCAGCAGGGTGGTTCGAATGGCAATATCGTCCTCCCCATTGCCCTTGGCGTGCAGCAATCCGTATTGCCGGATGACGACGGCGCCGGGATCGCTGAGGATGGTGAATTGCCGGTTGGTCATCTTGTCCCAGACCCGGTTGGCCTGTTCCTGGCCATCGACGCTGATAGCGATAACGCGAACGTGCAACCCGTCGAAGTCAGACTTATGCTGCGCGAACTCGCGCAGTTGGCGCATGCAATAAGGTCACCAGTATCCGCGGTAAAAGATCAGCAGAACGCGCGTACCCCGCAGATCGGCGAGGTGAAAAGGGTTGCCGTCCTGGTCTTTCAGGGTGAAGTCGGGAGCGGGCTGGCCGTCGCGGAAGGCAGTCTGCGGTTTGGGGAGGGCCATTTTGTTGAGGGCAAAAAACACCAGCGCGACAATTCCCAGTACCGCTGCAAAGATAACCGGCAGAGAGATCTTGCGCACGGAGCAATGATAGCAGGGGGGCGGCGGAGGCTGAAGCGAGGGACAGCCGGGGCGGCTGTCCCCAACGCGAGGTTACTTCTGCTGCGAGTCTTCTTTGGCGAGTTTTACTTTCGCCGATTCCAGCTTCTTCTGGACTTGCGCCACCTCGGTGTTGTCGACTTCGGCGGCGATGGTCTTGTTCCATTCGTTCAGAGCGCGCTCCCAGTGAGCGGCTGCGAGCTTCAGACGTCCGGTCTTCTGGTAGAGATCGCCCAGGTGGTTCTGCACCGTGGGATCCGTGCCGATGCGTTGCGAGGCTTTGACCAGACTCTCTTCCGCCATGTCGTACTTGCCCAGCCTGAAATAGGCCCAGCCCAGGGAATCGAGGTAGGCGCCATTGGTGGGGTCAAGCGCGACGGCTTTCTTGATGAGAGTCAGCGCCTCATCGAGCTTCATGCCGCGGTCGGCGAGCATGTAGCCGAGGTAGTTGAGAGCGGTGGCATTCTGGGGATCGCTTTGCAGCACCTTGCGGAAGGTTTCTTCCGCCTGTTCATATTTCTTCTGGCGCTCGTAACCGGAGGCGCGCAGGAACCATACATATTCCTTGTCGTCGTCCTTGGTGGAGAGTTGTTCCGCCTGGTCGAGCGCTTGTTCGGCCTCGGGCCAGCGCTTCAGGCGGCTATACATCTGCGAGAGCGTGATGTAGACCTCGCGGTCTTCGGGGGTACCTTTCAGCAGCGACTTGACCTGGTTCAGGCCGGCGTCGGTCTGTCCCATGTCGGCAAGCTGGGCAGCGTAGACCATTTTCAGTCCGCGGCTCTTGGGCAGCTTCTGGGTGGCTTCCTTGGCGGTATCGGTGGCCTGTTGCCACTGTTTGGCTTCACGATAAGTATCGATGATCTGCTGGTAGCCGCGTTCGGCGTTCTCATCGCCCAGGGGCAACATTTTGCGGAAGGTCTCGATGGCAGCCTGATCGTTGCCGTTGTCGCGATTGATGGTGCCGAGACGTTCGAGGAAAACGGCGCGATTGTTGCGTTCGCCCTGGGTGTAGCTGCTGTCGGGTTTCTCGGTCTTTTTGAGCAGGTCCTGGAGCACCTGGATGGCTTCGTCGAATCGTCCCTGGGCCTGGTAGACGGCGGCGATGTTGTAGGGAACTTCGATGGAGTCCTGGACCATGGACTCAGCCTTCTTGAGATTTTCGAGGGCCAGGTCGTACTTGCCGTTCTTGCGGTAGATCTCGGCCATGCGCAGGTAGGTTTGCGCATCTTCGGGATTGGCGTCGGCGATGACCTTGTACTGCTCGAGGGCGGCATCGGTCTGGCCATCATTCATCAGGTTCTGGGCCAGGCCGCGAATCGCGTCGAGGTTATCGCGATCCAGTTGCGCGGCATGGCGGTAGGCCTCGATCGCGTTCTTATATTGCTTCTGCTGCTCGTAGGTGTAACCGAGGGCGGAGTAAAGTTTGGCCGAGCGGGCGGCGTCGGGGATGGAGCTGAGCACTTGAATCGCACGCGCGCTGTCGCCTTCCTCGTTGTAGAGATAGGCGAGCGTGGTGATGGCTTCCTCGGATTCCGGCTCCAGCTTGACGGCCGTCTTGAACTCGGTTTCGGCCTTCTGCAAATCGTTATTCAAACGGTAAAGCCGGCCCAGCAGCAGGTGATCGTCCACGCTGTCGGGCTGAAGTTTGACGATGTGCTCATATTGCTCGATGGCGAGTTTCAGGACGTTCTGCGAACCGCTGTTGCCGGAGTCAGCATCAGGGCCGAGCGAGCGCAGATAAATGCGGCCGAGCAGCTTGTGGGCTTCCAGATTATTCGGGTCCCGCTTCAGGATGTCTTGTGCCTCGATGACCGCGTCGCGAATGCGGCCGGTCTTGGCATACAGTTCCGCGAGTCCTGAAGTGAGGTACTCGGAGGTGGGGTCGGCATCGATGGCGAGCCGGTATTCTTCGATGGCCTTATTCGCCAGGTCACTGCGTCCGTACACCGCGACTTGTTCCTCGTACATATGCGCGAGGGTGTAGTGATAATAGGCGGTGGCCCGGTCCACTTTGCGAGCCTGGGGCTGGGCGGCGGGCCTGGAGTCGGGCGCGGGAGCCTGCTGCGCGAGGGCGGTGGCGGCGATTAGCAACAAAAAAAGGGGTCGGCAAATACTTTTCATCGAGAACCTTCGATATCCCAAAGCCATAGCGATTGGATGCCGGACCGCTGCGGGTGGGTGCTCTGTGTATTGTAAACCTTAGTCAAGGAACGGGAGAAAAAAGCGGGCTTGCGGGATTGTTCCCGGCAATGACGGAAGTAATGCGAAATTTACGATTTATGATTGCCGATTTACGATTTGAAAAATCCGAGAAGGTCGGCTCCTCCCACGACTTCGACCATCGTAAATCGCACTTCGTCAATCGTTCTAGTGCCGGAAGTGCCTGACTCCAGTGAAGATCATGGCTAGTCCGAGGCGGTCGGCGGCTTCGATGACCTCCTGGTCGCGCACCGAGCCTCCTGGCTGAATGATGGCGGTGGCGCCGGCTTTTGCGATTTCTTCGACCCCATCGGGAAACGGGAAAAACGCATCCGAGGCGGCCACGGTGCCTTTAAGGGGTAACACGGCTTTCATCGCGCCGATCTTGCAGGAATCCACGCGGCTCATTTGGCCGGCGCCGACACCCACGGACTGCCCATCGCGGGCATAGAGGATGGCGTTTGATTTCACGTGCTTGCAGATCTTCCAGGCGAACAGCAGGGCGCGTTTCTCTTCCGCCGTAGGAGGGCGCCTGGTGACCACTTTCAAGTCGGCCTCGGTGAGGGGGCGGACGTCGGCGTCTTGCACCAGGATTCCGCCGGATACATTTTTCAACACCCAGGTTTGCGGCACATCGGTAATTTCCACCAGACGCAAATTTTTCTTGGACGCAAACTTGGCCTTGGCGTCGTGGTCAAACGAAGGGGCGGCAATCACTTCGAGGAAGAGTTTGGCCATTTCTTCAGCGGCAGCCCCGTCGATGGGTCGATTGACGCCAATCACGCCTCCGAACGCCGATACCGGATCACATTCCAGCGCCTTTTTGTAGGCTTCCAGCAGAGTCTTGCCGGTGGCCGTGCCGCAGGGATTGGTGTGCTTGATGATGGCGCAAACCGGCTCTTCAAATTCCTGGGCCAGATCCCAGGCGGCCTGCAGATCGACAATGTTGTTGTAGGAAAGTTCCTTGCCTTGCAACTGGCGGCCGTTGGCGACGCCCGTCCCCGACCCGTCGGAGTACATAGCGGCCTTCTGATGGGGATTCTCGCCGTAGCGCAGGTCCATGATCTTGTTGAACGAGAGACGCAGAGTTTTGGGGAAACCTTCAGCGGCGTGAAATTCGTAATGGCCGTTGGCGCTGACCCGCTCGAGGGTCGAGGCGATGGCGGAATCGTAGGCTGCGGTAGTGGCGAAGGCACGCTGGGCGAGGCGCCACTTGGTGGCGGAGGAAAGTTCTCCCCCGGACGTCGCCAGTTCTTCGGCGATGGCAGCGTAATCGGTGGGAGAAGTGACGACGGCCACGTCCTGAAAATTCTTGGCGGCGGAGCGGATCATCGAAGGCCCGCCGATATCGATATTCTCGATGAGTTCTTCGAAATGCACGCCGGGCTTAGCGGCAGTTTTTTCGAAGGCATAAAGGTTCACCACAACCATGTCGATGGGCTGGATGCCGTGCTCGGCGACGGCGGTGCGATGCGCTGCGCTATCGCGACGATGGAGGATGCCGCCGTGCACCTTGGGGTGCAAGGTCTTGACGCGGCCGTCGAGCATCTCGGGAAACCCGGTGAGTTCCGAGATGTCTTTCACCGGGATTCCCGAGTCGCGCAGCAGCTTGGCGGTGCCGCCGGTGGAGATGAGTTCGACGCCCAGCGCGGCGAGTTTGCGGGCGAACTCTACCAGTCCGGTTTTGTCGGTTACGCTCAGAATGGCACGCTGAATTTTCGACATGGGCAGCCTCGGATGCGGAAGGATGAATGCGCGGAACGGTCATTTTAGCAGTTTGCGGGCTGTGGAAGACGGTGGTTGGCCGTTCGTCGTGGGTCGTGGGCCAGAGCAGGGCGGTGGCGACTTTTCTGGTGATACCGTTTTGAGCTGGAGGTGATGTAAGGAAAAGCAGGCCCTTCGCTTTGCTCAGGGTGACAATGAGGGTAGAAGGGTTTGGCCAAAGAGCAACGACGAAAAGCCAACGGCTAGACCTTGGCTTTTGCTTTCAGGCGAACCTGACCTTCCTGCATTTCGACGGTGTATTCCACGCTGTGACAGCCGTACTGTTTGCGGATCTGGTCCGTCTTCTTCTGGACGAAAGAGGTGAAACTGTCGAGGTTGCCGGATACAGCCTCGCCCGCCTTGGTCTTAGCTTCGGTGAGGGCCTGGTAGAGTTTTTCCACCTGCTCGCGCTCCGCTTTCACATCGGAGCATTGCATGCTGAAGGGGTGCTCCGGAGCGGGCGCGGCAGCGGCTCCGGTCAGACCCACGCCGTAGGCCTTGTGCTCAGGCTCGCGCTCTTCGGGACGCAACCCCTGAATGGAGAGGAGAGCGTCCTGCGGGCGGCGATAGCCCTCTTCGCGGATGCGGCTTTTCTTCCGCCATAAGTCGCTGTAGATGGCGTAGCGCTGGGCCATTTCGTTGTAGCGGTAGCGCTGGGAGAAGCTCAGCTTCCCTTCGCTGAACTTGCGCAGCAGACTGAGCACTTTCCACTCGACGTCGGTGGGTGGCTTCTTGGTCGGATTGTTGAAGTAAATCTCGTACTCGATCTTCAGCCGGCGCAGTTGCGAGTCGAGCAGGCTCAGTTCTTCGTCGATGGTCACAGAGACCTCTCCAGGCCTACAAGTTTAGGAGGGATTGGGCGAGGCGGGGAGGTGCCCAGAGGTCACGGGAGGGATGGTACGAAAGTAAGCAGCGGAGGTCGGATCTGGGAGGTCAGAACTCGGCAAAATCGCGGGACGCGGCGAAAGTGGCTGATTTAGCTGAGGCTTGAGGTCTGAAGTCCGAGGCCGGGGTTAGAGCTTATCTTGCCGCGTTGGACGCCATCTTCTTGACCATGGCGAGCACCAGTTTGCGGTCGCTGTCGTTGAGGCTTACGGAATAGCGGCGAATCTGGCTGAGGAAGCGGACTTCGTCGTCGGAGAGTTGTGGCAATCCCTTGGAGCCGTTGCTGTGTCCGGATTCGGAAAAGAACTGCGAGAGCGGAAGTTCCATGGCGCCGGCGATTTTGGAAAGCGTGTCGAGCGAGGGAATGGTGTGTCCGTTCTCGACGCGTGATAGATAGCAACGCAAAAGGCCGGTGCGTTTTTCGATATCCCCCTGGGACATGCCTTTCTGCAGGCGGTAGTTCCGGATGGTTTCGCCGATGTTCATAGAGAAAACCTGCACGGAGTCTCCCAAGGAATGGCTGAATAGTAACCAGAGTAGTAACTTCTGGCAAGTGGAAATTCGTTGCCGCGAAGCTGGTTCGAAGTCGAGGCGCCACGTTTTCCGGTGGCGCCTTTGCGCTGCTCCTCTATTTTTTCAGATGGCCGGCGAGGAACTGGGTGGTGCGCGTCCACGCGTCGGCGGCGTCGGCAGGGCGGTAGCCGTCCTGGTTGTTGGGATTCTGGAAAGCATGGCCCGCATCGGGATAGATGGTGATGTCGACGTTCTTTCCCAACTGCTTGAGCGACTGCTCGAACTTGTGGACATCATCGGGAGTGATGCCGTGGTCTTGCCCGCCGAACAGTCCGAGGATGGGAGCGTTGATCCTTTTCAACGCCGCCGGGTCGGTGGCAAGGTGGCCGTAGTTGATGACGGTAGCGGCCAGAGTGGACTCGGTGAGCGCCAGGTCGAGCGAGTAGCCTCCGCCCATGCACCAGCCGATCGATCCGATGCGGTCCGGCTTGACGTTGGGATGCGACTTGAGGAATTCGAATGCGGCATGCAAGTCGCGGGCGGCACGGTCTTCGGGAACTCCGCGCATGATTTCGTGCGCCATCTCAGGAGTGGTTGCGACTTTGCCGCGATAGAGGTCGATGGCCAAAGCCGCGTAACCTTGATCGGCGAGTTTCGAGGCCTGGTCCTTGACCCAATCGTTCAGTCCCCACCATTCGTGGATGACCACCAGGGCGGGAAATGGACCTTTACCTTCAGGCGTGTAGAGAACCGCTTGCACGGTTTCGTCGCCGGATTTATAGGAGACGGTTTTGGAGGTGGCGGCGAAGGCGGAGAGGGCGAAGAGCAGAGTGAGAAACAGTAGCCAGACTTTCATCGCAGATCCTTTCAAAAGCGACCGCCCGTCGCTCCTTTATTTATTCTTGATGCTTCGCGCTAGCCCATCAGCATGCCGCCGTTGACGCTGAGTACTTGGCCGGTGATGTAGCTGGCGTCCTCGGAGGCCAGGAAAGCGACGGCGCTGGCTACGTCTTCGGGTGTTCCGATGCGTCCGAGCGGGATCATCTTGAGGGCGTTTTGCTTGAAGTCGTCGCTGAGGACCGCGGTCATGGCGGTTTCGATGAAACCGGGAGCGACCGCGTTGCAAGTGATATTGCGCGACGCGACTTCGCGGGCCATGGCCATGGTCAGGCCGATGAGCCCGGCTTTCGAGGCGGCGTAGTTGGCTTGTCCGGCCTGTCCCATCTGGCCGAAGACGGAAGTGATGTTGATGATGCGTCCCCAGCGCTGTTTGAGCATGGAGCCGATCGCCTGCTGAATACAGAGGTAGGCCGAGGTCAGGTTGGTGTTGAGGACCGCGTCCCAATCGGCGCGCTTCATGCGCATGACGAGTTGGTCACGGGTGATGCCGGCGTTATTGACCAGGATGTCGATTTTGCCGAATTGCGCGATGGCGGCTTTCATGCCGGATTTGATCTGCTCTTCATCCGCGACATCCATGGAAAATGCGGCAGCGTTTCCGCCGGACGCGGTGATCTCGGCCACGACCTCGTTCAACTTGTCTTGATTGCGGGCGGCAAGAGCCACAGCGGCGCCGGATTGCGCTAGTTTGAGAGCACAGGCGCGTCCTATGCCTTGCGAAGCGCCGGTGACCAGCGCGACGCGACCGGAAAGACTCATGCGGGGCTCCTCCTGAATATAAGGAAAGAAAATTATACCTGTCGGCTGACTCTTGGGCGGACGGCCGAGACGGGCGGTTGCTAGGCGGCTCGCCTGGCATCATTACGAAACAAATAGCGCAGGAGAGGGGGCGCGACCAGGGTGGTCACGGCCGTCATGGCGACCACGATGGCGTAGGTGCTTTGAGTCACGATCTGGGATTGCAGGCCGACCAGGGCGACGATCAGCGCGACTTCTCCCCGGGGCACCATGCCCACGCCTACGCGTAACGCCGTGGGCCAGCCCTCGCCGAGAAGGGGCAAGCCGCACCCGATCAGCTTGGAGACGATGGCCAGCAGAGAAACCACGACGGCGGCCACCAGCAGGTTTCCATTGAACAGCTTCAGGTCAAGCTGGGAGCCGATGGAAAAGAAAAAAAATGGCGCCAGGAATTCGGTGATGCCTGAGACCCGCGGAATCAGGTTCCAGTGCGGGGCGTAGTCGGCGAACATGAGTCCCGCGAAAAATGCTCCGATGATGGCAGCCATACCGATTTTCGCCGACAGCCAGGAGAGAAACAGGCAAAGGGCAAGGGCCACGACCAAGGATGCGTTCTGGGTGGAGAGGCGCTCTACATTGGGATGAATATGGCGGACGATGCGGGGAGCGACAAAAATCATGAACAGGGCGAAAGCCGTTGCTTCCGCCAGCAGGACCCCGAGATGCAGCCATTCCAGGCCGCCTTTGGAAGCGAGTCCGGCCACGACCGCCAGCAGCACCATGCCCAGGATGTCGTCGAAGACCGCGGCGCCCAGGATGATCTTAGCGGTGCGGGTAGAGAGTACACCCAGGTCGCCCAGAACCCGGGCCGTGATTCCGACGCTGGTAGCGACCATGGCGGCGCCCACGAAAACGGCTTCCGTGGAAGCGTCGCCACGCAGCTTCATGTAGGCAAACCCCAAGGCGAAGGGGACGACGATCCCCAGGGCTGCGACCATCAGAGCCTTGCGGCCAACACGGATGAGATCGCGGGCGCTGGTTTCAAGGCCCGCGCTGAACAGCACAAAAATCGCACCCACTTCGGCGAGGGAATGAATGGTGTCACTGGTATGGACCAGGCCCAGCGCATAGGGGCCGAGGATGACTCCCGCAGCGATCTCGCCGAGAACTCCGGGTACGCGCACTCGCTCGAACCCTTCTGCCAGCACCTTGGCGGCGACAAAGATGGCAAAGAGTTCGAGAAGAAGGTCTTGAGGATTTTGCCCCATAGCTAGACGGCAGGATAAGGAAAAGGAGGAGCGGCTGCAACCGGGCTCGAATCAGAGTATCGCGCTCCGCGGCTTGACGGGCGAGGACGCCGGTCACTCAAGGCCAGGGGCGCCTACATGGTGGGCGCTTGCTGCCGGGCCTGCACCGGGCTTGCGACCGGCTGGTAGTCGCGCTGGTAAATGTCGACCACGGCGCGTCCCACGATGCGGGCGCGGGCTTCGGTGTGAACGTGGGTGGGCAGGGTGAAGCCGTTGATGTCGGCGTAGTCCTGCACAAAATCAATGTTCCTGATAAAGAAAGAAGGTGACTTGACGACGTTGCCTTCGACGCGGACCAGGCTGCCGCTATAGGCGTCCAGATAGATGCGGCCTTTGAACAATCCCGCCCGCTTCTTGCGGGGCTTCACCTGAAATACGTGGACGACCCGTCCCTCGATGTCGTTGGTTCCCTTGTAGGAAAACTTATAGTTGGCCGGGCTGAGGGCGGTCATGGAGAGGTCGTCTTTCTGCAGGTGATCGACCTCGGACTGCAGCAAGCGGGTGATGACGTTGGTCTTGACGAAGCTGTCGCCGCTGAAGTGAACCGCCTTGAACTCCAGGGTGCGTGGCGCCACATAGTGCCGTTGCAGCTGGTATTCGCCCGATTGCGAGGTGTCGGGAAGATCGGCGCGGATCACGGTCGAAGCCGAGTACGAGGCCAGTTGTGCATTCTGCAGTACGGCCCGGTTCTGATAGGTTTGCAATGCCAGATCGGGCGCCATGCGCGGCAGGGAGATGGGCGGGCTCAGGGGGAGAGACGTCCGGTCTGCCTCTGGCAGCATGGAGGACGGCGGGCCATCGATGACGGGCAAGGCCAGCCAAGGCGAACCCTCAGCAAGAGAGCCGGAGGCCAGGGCAAACGGTGTCTGGGCCGAGGCCAAGCCAGTTATGCACACCCCAACTATCAGCAAAATAAGGAAAGAACGCATCATGGATAAATTTGGACTGACTACTTTATATCTGATTCAACTGGCAATCGAAAAGTCACAAAAGTAAGCAGGGGTGCATGGAATGGTGCGCCGTGCCTCCTCGCCCCCAGGGATAATGATACGCAGGCCAGTGTGCAGTATGTTCCGTTGCGCGCGGGAAAACGGGCAAGGTAAGATTCGAACACCTTTCCATTGTTGAGGTCAATCATAGGAAATGACTGAAGTCACGTCCACGTCCCATTCTGAGAATTCTGATCACACGTCCATCCCAGCGCCGTCGGTCGAGGTGTATGCGGTCTACGGGGTTGAGCCCGAGATCCAGGCCTATGCCATGGCGAAGTACTCGCGCTCGGCGCTCTCGATGAAGGAGTCGCTGCGCGAAATCAGTTCGCAGAAGGCGGAGAAGTTTCTCAATACCTTCTATTTTCAGTACGGACACCGGTCGATTGCGGATTTGGCGCACATCGCGCTGGCGATTGAGCGGCTTTCCATCCTGGCGGCGATAGCGGTGGCCGACGAGCAGCGCTGGGACGGGCAGGAACGCTCGACCCGCTATCAGGACTTCAAGAAGAGCGGATACTTTACCCCGGATTTCGGCGGTGACGATGTCAGCCGCAGGCTGTACCGGCAAACGCTGGATGGTCTTCTGGCCGAATACCAGGCGACTTCGGAGCGGATGTTTCATTACCTGGCGAGCATTACGCCGAAGCCGGAGGAGATGAAGCAGGACGCCTACGAGCGTACCTTGAAGGCTCGGGCGTTCGATATTTCGCGCTACCTGCTGCCGCTGGCGACCAACACGTCGCTGGGCGAGATCGTGAATGCGCGCACCCTGGAGACGCAGGTCGGGCATCTGCTGGCGCATACCCATAAAGAAGTTCGTTCTTTGGGCGAACTGCTGAAGCGGGCGGCCGACTTCTCCCGCGTACAACGCGAATCAGGATTCGCTGAAGGCTCTGGTAGAGCAGATTCGGGCAGTGGCTCCGGAACTGGCGGTGCGAGCGGAGCAGGAATTGCTGCGGGAAGTCCGGGTAGCACCGACGCTGGTGAAATATGCCGATCCCAATCAGTATGAAATCGAGACCCGGCGGGAACTGCGGCAGGCCGCGGCGGATCTGATGGGCAAGGCTGCGATCGAACCGGCGAAGACCGTCGAATTGTTGGACGACGAGCCCCTGGAAGTGGAACTGGCGAGCACGCTGCTGTATGAGCACTGTCACTATCCCTACCGGCAGATTCGCGAGGTGGTCGGAGCAGCCGGTGAGAAGCGGCGTCAGGAGATCATTGATCTCGGCTTGCGGCATCGCGGGAAGCACGACGAAATGCTGCGGGCGTTTTGCGCGGGACAGCAGTTCCGCTTCGACATCCTGATGGACGTGGGCGGATTCCGCGACATGCACCGGCACCGGCGCTGCATTCAGATTGGCCAGGGGTTTACAACCGTACACGGTTACGATACGCCGGAAGAGCTGCAGGCTGCGGGAGCAGTGGGCAGTTACGACGCGGTCATGCGGCGCACGGCTGCAGCCGTCGACAAACTGGCAACTGGAAGCGGAGCTGAAGCCGAGGAGAACGCGCAATACGCGATCCCACTGGGATATCGCAAGCGCACGCTGTTCAAGATGGACTTCGCGGAAGTGGTCTACATCTCGGAACTGCGCACTGGTCCTGCCGGGCATATTTCTTATCGCACCGTGGCCTATGAGATGTATGAAGCGGTGGCGAAGCGGTATCCGGCGCTGGCGAAATATTTGCGGGTGACGGATGTGCGGGAGCCGGTGGATTTGCTGAAGCGGTAGGAAGGGACGCAAGGTCCTTCGACTGCGTTCGGCTTCGCCTCACTTCGCTCAGGATGACAAAGCTTTTTTGGTCTTAAATCGAAAATCGGCAATCGAAAATCGTAAATTCTGCTAGGTGTAGATCACTTTCTTGTCGCCCTTCACGATTCTGCCCACGGTGAAGGCTTTTTCTCCGGCGCGCTCCAGCACGGTTTGAGCTTTCTTGAACTTCTTTGACGGGACGACCAGCAGCATGCCGATTCCCATGTTGAAGGTGCGCAGCATTTCGTCCTGGGGGACGTTGCCCAGGGTCTGCATGTGCTCGAAGATGGGCGGGACCGGCCATGAGCCGATTTCGATGACTGCGCCGCAACCCCTTGCGGCAGGACGCGGGGAAGGTTTTCGGTAATGCCTCCGCCGGTGATGTGGGCCATGGCGGTGACGCACTCGCCGTCCACCAGCCGCGTGACCGCCGGCCAGTAGCTTTTGTGGGTGCGCATCAGTTCGTTCGCCACTTTGCCTTTCAGTCTCGTTGACGTAGGTTTCGGGAGTGTAGTGAGCGACTTCGAAGAGCAGTTTGCGGGCGAGCGAGTAGCCGTTGGTGTGCAGGCCGTTGGAGGCGAGTCCGAGCACGACGTCGCCGATTTCGACGGCTTTGCCGGTGATGATGCGTTCGCGCTCGACCACGCCGACGATGAATCCGGCGAGGTCGTACTCGCCTTCGGGATAGAAGCCGGGCATTTCGGCGGTCTCGCCGCCGATCAGGGCGCAGCCGTTGTGCTTGCAGGCGTCGGCCAGGCCGTTCGATGACTTTCTCGGCAACCTCGGGATCGAGTTTGCCGGTGGCCAGGTAATCCATGAAGAACAGGGGCGTGGCGCCTTGCACGGCGATGTCGTTGACGCAATGGTTGACCAGATCGGCGCCGACGGTGTGGTGCACGCTTCATTTCGAAGGCGAGCTTCAGCTTGGTGCCGACGCCATCGACGCTGGAGACCAGGACCGGGTCGGTGAATTTCTGTCTTGTCGACTGGAAAACAGGCCGCCGAATCCGCCGATTTCGCTGAGGACGCCGCTTGTTGAAGGTCTTATGCGCGAGGTACTTGATGCGTTGTTTGGTGCGATTGGCGCGGTCGATGTCGACGCCGGCGTCGGCGTAAGTGATGGTGGCAGTTTTCGACGGGTCGTGGGCCACTGAGCTAGTCCGTATCGGTGAAGTGTGGGGAAATTTGACCAGGAGAAACGTTTTCAGCGCGGCTCATTGTAGCACGTCGAGGATGTGCAAAAAGTACGGGCACAGGCGAAGGTCGCGGCCGGGAAAAACGCGCGAGTGAAACAACGAACACTACCCCTGAGGGCGTGAGGTCCACGCTCGGTGCGACGTTTCTAAATCTTGGCAGAGGCTTCGGCGTTAGTGCGTGACGAAATCGCTGAAGTAATAGGCCAATACAGCGATCAGCGCGAGACCCGAGATCCCATAGGCGGTCAGGATCCAGACGTTGCGGCCTTCGTGCTGAGTGTTGGAAGACTTTTGCGTTGTTGTTGCCGAAGAAGAAGTGCCCAGGGCCCGAGGTTCCATGCATAACCTCCGACAATCGAGACGTATGACGCGGAAAGCGCCATTTACCCCACGCTGCCTGAAGCAGGCAGGACGAATGCGCGGATTTTACTACGGGTTTTCGGGCGGCGGCGCGGAGAAATTTCACGGGGGTGGAACGGGTGAGCGGAGCAGGTGGGGCATGGTCTGATTCAAAATGCTGAAAATAAGTCACTTATAATGACACTCGGCGTGCTTGATTGGAGGGATGGATGGTTTGAATTTTGACCGAACGGCGGACTCATTCCGGTTGGAAAATGGAAAGCCCCGGCAGCGCGCCGGGGCCATGCCAACAACGATTTCAAGACGATTACTGAGGCTTGCTCATGTCGTCTTTCTTCATGTCGTCCTTCTTGGCTTTCTTGTCCTTTTTCTTGGCGGCCTTCTTGTCCTTCTTCATTTCCTTCTTGTCCATCTTGCTCGAATCGGTGGATCCGGCGCTCTGGGCCAACGCGAAGGAAGACATCGAGAGGGTGAGGGCAACCGCAAACAGCAGTGTGAGCAGTTTCTTCATGTCGCTGAATTCTCCTTAGTTGGATCTCTATCAACCTGTGCAGGACGCACTCCCGCCTTTCATGAGAAAGCAGGGGGTGTCCCGGTGGGGATGAATTGTATTCCAAGTGGCGGGTTTCGCCCAAATGGAAAGTACACCGGGGAGCAGGTAACCGGTTACCAGGCATACAAGACGGCGAGTAAGTCGTGGATTTGCTTGCATTGGTAATGCATCACAGACGGGTGTGTCGGGCGGGGGTACACTCGATAGGTTTATGAGTATCGCAAAATCGATCAACAAGAACAGCAAGCCGCAACCGGCCCATGACCGGGCGCACGATGTGCTGCGTTCGGAACGGCATCCTCTCGACGCCATTTTTGCTCCCCACAGTGTGGCCGTGATTGGCGCGACCGAACGAGCCGGCAGCGTCGGACGCGCGGTGCTGTGGAGCCTGCTCAGCAGCCCGTTCGGCGGGACGGTGTACCCGGTCAACGAAAAGCGGACCAGCGTGCTGGGAATCAAGGCCTATGGCCGGATCGAAAACATTCCCGAACTGGTGGATCTTGCGTGGTGGTCACGCCCGCGGTCACGGTGCCGGACATTATCAGGAATGCGTGGAAGCGGGAGTGCGCGGGGCATCGTAATCTCGGCGGGCTTCAAGGAGCACGGCGAAAAAGGCAAAGAACTCGAGCGCGAGATCGTCGAACGCATGCGGGGCAGCGGCATGCGCTTGATCGGGCCCAACTGCCTGGGCGTGATGAATCCGATCAGCGGACTGAATGCGACGTTTGCCCGAACATTGCGCGGCCGGGGAATGTGGCGTTCATCAGCCAGAGTGGCGCACTGTGTACGGCGATCCTCGACTGGTGCGCAAAGAAATCGTTGGGTTCAGCGCATTCGTTTCGATCGGTTCGATGCTGGACGTCGGCTGGGGCGACCTGATCGACTACCTCGGAAATGATCCGCAGAACGCAGAGCATCGTCATGTATATGGAATCGATGGGCGATGCGCGGTCGTTCCTGTCGGCGGCGCGCGAAGTGTCGCTGAACAAACCGATTATCGTGATCAAGGCGGGACGCACGGAGGCGGCGGCGAAGGCGGCCGCGTCGCACACGGGGTCGCTGACCGGCTCTGACGAAGTGCTGGACGCGGCCTTCCGCCGTTGCGGTGTGCTGCGGGTGAATACCATCGCCGATCTGTTCTACATGGCGGAGGTGCTGGCCAAGCAGCCGCGTCCGCGGGGACCGCGGCTGGCGATCGTGACCAACGCCGGCGGTCCGGGAGTGCTGGCGACCGATGCGCTGATCGCGAGCGGCGGCGAACTGGCCGAGCTGTCGCCGAGAATCGATGAAGGCGTTTGACGAGCTCCTGCCGCCGCATTGGAGTCACAACAATCCGATCGACATTCTGGGCGATGCCGAACCGAGAGGTACGCGAAAGTCGCTGGAAATCGCGGCGAAAGATGAGAATGCCGACGGCATGCTGGTGATCACTTGCTCCGCAGGGCATGACGAATCCGACGCAGATGGCCGAGCATTTGAAGCCCTACGCGCAGAGCACGGGAAAACCGGTGATGGCCAGCTGGATGGGCGGTCCCGCGGTGGCGGCGGGCAAGGACATCCTGAACCGCGCGGGCATTCCGACGTTTCCCTTCCCGGATACCGCGGCCACGGTCTTCAATTACATGTGGCGGTACAGCTACAACCTGCGCGGGCTCTACGAAACGCCGAAGCTGCGAGGAGAAGCGGACGAGGACCGGATCGCGCCAAGGCGAAGCGATATTCGACGAAGTACGCGCAGTCCGGGCGCACGATTCTGACCGAATTCGAATCGAAGGAACTGCTGAGCGCGTACGGGATTCCGACGGTGGCGACGACGACCGCAGCTGCGGAGGAGGAGGCGGTGAAGTGCGCCGACGAAATCGGCTATCCCGTGGTGCTGAAGCTGTACTCGGAAACGATCACGCACAAGACCGATGTTGGCGGCGTGCAGCTGAATCTGCGCGACGCCGAAGCGGTGCGCGCAGCCTATCGCCAGATCAAGAAGGCGGTGACGGAGAAAGCGGGCGCGGAGCACTTCCAGGGCGTGACCGTGCAGCCGATGATCAAGCTTGATGGATACGAACTCATCCTCGGGAGCAGCATCGATCCGCAATTTGGGCCTGTGCTGTTGTTCGGTACCGGCGGACAACTGGTGGAAGTATTCAAAGACCGTGCGCTGGCGCTGCCGCCGCTGAACACCACGCTGGCGCGCCGGATGATCGAGCAGACCAAAGTCTTCGCGGCGCTGAAGGGCGTGCGCGGACGCAAGCCGGTCGACATCGCCGGGCTGGAAGACCTGCTGGTGCGATTCAGCCAACTGGTGGTCGAGCAGCCGTGGATCAAGGAGATCGACATCAATCCGCTGCTGGCTTCGCCCGAGCGTCTGCTTGCGCTCGACGCACGAGTGGTGCTGCACGAGCCGGAAGTGAAGGAAGAGAACTGCCGCAGCCTGGCGATCCGGCCGTACCCGATGCAGTACGTCGGCCTGGAAGATGAAGAACGGCGAGAACGAACATCCGGCCGATTCGTCCGGAAGACGAGCCGTTGATGATCAAGTTCCACCAAACGCTGTCCGAGCGCACGGTGTTACCTGCGCTACTTCCAGCCGTTGAAGCTCAGCCAGCGCACGGCGCACGAACGGCTGACGCGTATATGCTTTATCGATTACGACCGCGAAATGGCATTGGTGGTCGAGCGCAAGAAAGCAGACGGCACTCCGAGATTATCGGTGTCGGGCGTCTGAGCAAGCTGCACGGTCGCAATGAAGCGGAATTGGCCGTGCTGGTGGACGAATTTCCAGCACCAGGGCATCGGCACGGAACTCTACCGACGGCTGATCGAAGTGGCGAAGGACGAAAAGCTGGAACGGGTGGTGTCGACCATGCTGGCGGAGAACCGCGAGATGCGCGCGATCTGCGAGAAGCTGGGGTTCAAGCTGGAAGCGGATATGGAAGATGGAACGATTTTGGCGGAGCTGGTGGTGTAGAAATTGTTGATTTTCGATTGTTGATTGTCGATTGAAAAAGCTCCCGGTGGCGAAATTGGCGAATAGAAATTGAGAATCGTAAATCCGATGGTTGTCTTCCCTGGTCACCCCGGCAGTTTAGTTCGCCTTTTGTTCGCTATCGTGCTATTCTTTCCACAGCTTTGTGACAGGGGACACTTACGACCTCCCAGCCCGTGGGTGTAGCCTACATGGGTTCTCATACCCAAAAAAATCCAACGAGGGCAGCACTTTTATGGCAGACGAACGAGCAAAAGCGATTGATCTGGCATTCGCGCAGATCGAAAAGCAGTTTGGCAAAGGCTCCATCATGCGGCTGGGGTCGAAGGAAGCCATCGTGCCGATCGCCGTGATTCCCACGGGCGCCATCTCAGTTCGACGCGGCGCTGGGTGTGGGCGGGTTCCCGCGCGGGCGCGTGGTAGAGATCTTCGGGCCGGAGTCGTCCGGCAAGACGACGATCGCGTTGCAGGTGATGGCGGAAGCGCAGAAGACGGGCGGGATGGCGGCGTTTGTGGACGCCGAGCATGCGCTGGATCCGGCCTACGCGCAAGAAGCTGGGGGTGGATGTCGACAATCTGCTGGTCTCGCAGCCGGACTACGGCGAGCAGGCGCTGGAGATCACCGAAGCGCTGGTGCGCTCGGGCGCGATCGACGTGCTGGTGGTGGACTCGGTGGCGGCGCTGGTTCCGAAGGCGGAGCTCGAAGGCGAGATGGGCGACAGCCACATGGGCCTGCAGGCGCGGCTGATGTCGCAGGCGCTGCGCAAGCTGACGGGGACGGTGTCCAAGTCGCAGCACCTGCGCTGATCTTCATCAACCAGATTCGCGAGAAGATCGGCGTGATGTTCGGCAATCCCGAAACCACGACGGGCGGCCGCGCGCTGAAGTTCTACTCGTCGGTGCGCGTCGATATCCGCCGCATTGCAGCCATCAAGGAAGGCGACGTGGTGACCGGATCGCGCACCCGGGTCGAAGATTGTGAAGAACAAGATGGCGGCGCCGTTCCGCGAGGCGGAGTTCGACATTCTGTATGGCGAGGGCATCTCACGCGAGGGCGATCTGCTGGACCTCGCGGTGACGCACAATATCGTGGAGAAGTCGGGGGCGTGGTTCAGCTATAAGGGCGAGCGCATCGGGCAGGGCCGCGAGAATGCCCGCCAGTTCCTGAAGGACAACCGGGATGCTCTACGCGAAACTGGATGCGGAGGTCCGCAAGGCGCTCGGACTGACTCCGGCTGCGGCTCAACCGGCCGCGGCTCCGGCGGTAGCTGCAGGCGCACCCACAACCGGACGCGTCACCACCATGCCGAGCGCGCCGGCGGAGCCTGCGAAGGTGTCGTCGGCGAGAAAATAGAACTTCGGCCGCTGGTCGTTGATGGTTAGGGTGCGGCCTTTGCCCGCGGATTGGGCCGCGAGCTGCATTCTTGAGCCACTTCGCGGCTGGAAAGCGTCGCGCTTGCTGCAGCGTGACGCTGGAGATCGCCGTTCTGCCACCGCTTTGACGACCGGCAAGTAAAGCGATTGCCATCCCTTTCCTGCGCGACTAAAATCTTCTGTACTCCAGCCAGCCCTGTGCGCAAGCAAGAATTGAAAGAGGTCCATTGAAAAAAGTCATTGCCATTTATCCGGGGTCGTTCGATCCGCCGACCAACGGGCACCTGGACCTGATCGAGCGCGGGAGCCAGATTTTCGACGAATTGATTGTCGCCGTGCTGCGCAATGCGGAAAAGTCTCCGCTGTTCAGCCTGGCGGAGCGCCGTTTAATGCTGGAGGCGTTGACCGATCGCTTCAAGAATGTGCAGGTAGATACCTTCGACGGCTTGACGGTGGATTACGCCAGCAAGGTGGGTGCCGAGGCGGTGCTGCGGGGCATTCGCGCCATCAGCGACTACGAATACGAATTGCAGATGGCGCTGATGAACCGCAAACTGCGTCCCGACCTGGAAACCGTCTTCATGATGCCGGCCGAGCAGTACTCCTACTTGAGTTCCCGGCTGGTCCGCGAGGTGGCGCAGTTGGGCGGATCGGTCAAAGACCTGGTGCCGGAGTTGGTGGAACAGAGGCTGAAAGAGAAGCTGGACCCGGCAATCAAGTTACAGCACGCAAGAAAACCAAAGGCAGGGAAACGAGTATGACGCCAGTAACGGAAGCGACGCCCGCAGTGAAACTCACCGAACGCATCAATCGCATTGAGCCCTCGGCCACTATGGCCGTGGTGGCCGAGGCGGACAAGCTGCGCCAGCAGGGCATCGACGTGGTCGATTTCGGCGCCGGCGAGCCGCATTTCTCGACTCCGCAGCACATCAAGGATGCTGCCATCGCGGCCATTCAGGGGAACTTCACCAAGTACACAGCGGTGGGCGGCACGGCGGAGCTGCGCGACGCGATTGTGCACCGTCATGCGGTGGATTTCGGCTCCGACTACAAGCGCGAGGAGTCCATTGCTTCAACCGGCGGCAAGCATGCGCTGTTCAACGCCATCCAGGTGCTGGTAGATCACGGCGATGAAGTGATCCTGCCGGTGCCGTACTGGGTCTCGTTCAAAGACATCGTTGGCTATGCGGGCGGCCAGTGCGTGATGCTGAAAACGGACGAGACGCAGGGCTTCCGGGTGACGGCGGAGATGATCGAGCGGCTGGTAACGCCGCGGACCAAGCTGATCATTCTGAATTCGCCGTCGAATCCCTCGGGGGCGGTGATGTCTGCCGAAGATCTGACGGCGGTGTTGCGGCTGGCGAACGAGCGCGGCATCTGCGTGATCTCCGACGAGTGCTACGTGTATCTCAATTACACCGGCAAGGGTTTCTCGGTGGGAGCGTTGCGTGACTATCGCGAGCGCATGGTGATTGTCGGATCGCTTTCGAAGACCTACGCGATGACCGGCTGGCGGTTGGGATACGCCCTGGCGCCGGCGCCGCTGGTGAGCGCCATGCAGAAACTGCAAAGCCAGTCGACTTCGAACCCGACGTCGATCGTGCAGAAGGCGGCGGTGGCTGCGCTGATGGGATCGCAACAGTGCGTGCTCGATATGCGGGCGGAATACATTCAGCTGCGCGATCACGTGGTGAATGGACTGCGCGCGATTCCGGGGGTGAAGTGTACGATGCCGGACGGGGCATTCTATGCGTACCCGAATATTTCGTCTTTCTTCGGGCGCAGCGGGATGAAGTCGGCATCCGACGTGGCGGGAAAATTGCTGCGGGAAGCGCACGTGGCGACGGTTCCGGGAGAGGGCTTCGGAACCACCGACCACATACGGGTTTCCTACGCCACCTCGGTTGCGGAACTGGACCGCGGCCTGGAACGCATGCGCAAATTTCTGGGTGCTTTGTAGGTCTTCGGGTGCTTGTCATCTGAGATCAGGCAGGGTCTCTGCCTGAGTTGCATCGTGCTAATGTGGAGCGGTGGACGGGGAGCTCGCCTGTCCCCGCCATACCTGTCCGCATGAGTGAACTGTACCCATTATTGATGTCGCCGGCGTTCGACCCGCGTCCGTGGGGAACGCTCGACTTGTCTCCGATTTATCCCAATCACCGTTTTGCCGAGAAGATTGGCGAGTCGTGGCTGACGGGGGACAATTGCAAAGTAGCGAACGGACCGTTGCAGGGGAAGTCGCTCGATGAGTTGAGCTCTGAATACGGGCGCGCACTGGTGGGAGATACGGCGCGCGATGCCAGCCGCTTTCCACTGCTGCTGAAATTTCTTTTTCCGGCGGAGAAGTTGTCGGTGCAGGTGCATCCGGACGATGAACTGGCGCGTTCGGCAGGCCAGCCCTGGGGGAAAACCGAGTGTTGGTACGTGGCTCATGCCAAGCCGGGAGCGCAGATTGGCTTGGGATTGAAGCCCGGGGTTACGCGCGCACAATTTGAACAATCGATCCATGAGAAGCGCGCCGAAGAGTTGCTGAACTGGATCAACGTGTTTCAGGGAGAGATGATCTACGTGGCGGGCGGCACGGTGCATACGCTGGGTCCGGGGTCGGTGATCGTCGAGACGCAGCAGCAGTCAGATACCACCTACCGGCTGTACGACTACGGGCGTCCGCGCGAGTTGCACTTGAAAGAAGGACTGGCGGCGGTAAAAGAGAAAGTACGGTCCGGGAAAGTGATTCGCCCGGCGCCGCAGCAGGTGAACGGCAGCAACCGCCATTCTTCGCTGGTAGAGGCGCCGTATTTCGTAGTGGATATGTTCGAGCTCAAGACGCCCCACGATTTCGGTACTCGCGACCGGGCCGGGAAGAGTTCGGTGGAAATCATGGTGGCGGTGGAAGGTTGCGGAACGGTAGAGGCTGCGGGATGGGAGCCGGTCACTTTTGCGAAGGGCGATGCGGTGGTGGTTCCCGCATCGGTGGGCGAGTTCCGGGTGCGCCCGCAGTGGGCGGTGGAGTTCTTGCGGGCAGCGGTTCCCGGGGAGAGTTTACCGGAGCCCGCAACCCGGATCTGACCGGGGTGGCGGCTCATGGGTTGCGAGAGAACGCTTGGCTAAAGACAAAGCAAATTTCTATCCCGTGATTCTGGCGGGCGGGCGGGGCACGCGCTTCTGGCCGCTCAGCCGCAAACGCCGGTCGAAACAACTGTTGGCGCTGGACGGCAAGCAGACCATGATCCAGCAGACGGTCGGCCGTCTGCTGCCGCTTGCGCCGGCGAAGCGCTTGTGGGTGATCACCAACGAAGATCTGCAGCGCGAAATCGGGCGGCAACTTCCACGCCTGAGCAAAAATCAGATTGTCGCCGAACCAGTGGGGCGCAATACGGCTCCCGCCATCGGACTGGCGGCTTTTATCCTGCTGCGGACGGATCCCGACGCGGTGATCGGCATGTTTCCATCCGACCACGTGATCGGGGACGAGAAGCAGTACCGCCGCGTGCTGGAGAAGGGCGTGGAGATTGCCAGCGCTGGAGAGAACATCGTAGTGCTCGGCATTCGTCCCAGCCGCGCGGAAACCGGGTACGGGTACATCGAGGCGGGCGCGGAGGCGGGCGAGGCCCTGCGGGTTCGCCGCTTCACCGAAAAGCCGGATGCGCAGCGGGCGGCCGGGTTCGTGGCGGCCGGAAACTATTTCTGGAACAGTGGGATGTTCCTGTGGAGCGCGCGAACCCTGGCCAGCGCGCTGCATCGAGCATCTTCCGAAGACGGCCTCGGTACTGGAGAAAATCGCGGCGACATTTGGGACCCGTAGATTTGGCGCATCGTTTCGCAGGCTATATCCCAGGTGTGAGAACATCAGCGTCGATTACGCGTTGCTGGAACCGCGCTCGGCCAAGGGCGAGCAGGCTTCGAAGATTTTCTGTCTTCCCGCGGATTTTGGGTGGAACGATCTGGGATCGTGGACAGCGCTGCACGAGCATCATGTTGCCAAGCAACAGCCGCCGCAGAGCAACCTTATCGTGGGCAAGGGCGTGTTCACCTTGAACGCGCAAGGAAATTACATCCACGCCCCGGGAAAATTCGTGGCGGCGGTTGGCGTCAGCGACCTAGTCGTGGTTGAGACCGACGACGCTCTTCTGATCACCACGCGGGAGCAGGCGCAGGACGTGGGTAAAGTGGTCAAGCACCTGGACGAAATGAAGCTGCACAAGCTGGTGTGAAGGTTGCCGTTGGTCACCAGTCGCTGGATCGTTGGCAAAATCAGCCAATGACGAAACGACCAAAGACCAACGGCGAATGACCAAAGGCCAATGACAGACATCAAATTTGGAACCGACGGATGGCGCGGCGTCATCGCCGATGACTTTACCTTCGACAATGTCAGGCGGGTGGCGGGGGCGATCGCCGCTTACGTTCTGAAACATGAAGATCGGTCGCGCGGCGTGATCGTTGGTTACGATACCCGTTTCGCTTCGCAGCGGGCTGCCCGGGTGGCGGCAGAGGGGATCGCGGGCGCCGGGATTCCGGTCAAGCTAGCCAATGATTACACGCCAACTCCCGCCATCTCGCTGGCGGTGAAGAACGGGGCCACGGCGGGCGGCGTGGTCATTACCTCCAGCCATAATCCGTGGAACTGGAATGGCGTCAAATTCAAAGGCAAGTTCGGCGGGTCGGCGACGCCGGCGATCATGAAAGTGATCGAAAGCGAAGTCCAAGCCGGAACCATGCCGAAAGGTGCGCAGGCCGGTATCGAGGAAGTGGATTTCAAAGAAGCCTACGTGCAGGCGATCTGCCGCTTCGCCGACCTGGATCGAATCACCAAGGCCAATTTCAAGTTTGCCGTCGATTCGATGTATGGATCGGGACGCGGGGTGCTGGCGAAAATTTTTGCGGATCGCGGAGTTCAGTTTGTCGCCATCCGCCAGGAGTTGAACCCGCTTTTCCCGGGAATCAATCCCGAGCCGATCGAGCCGCACGTGGCCATGCTGCAGGAAACGGTAGTCAAAGAGCGCTGTCACGCGGGCTTTGCCACGGATGGAGACGCGGATCGCATCGGGGCAGTCGCCGAAGACGGCAGCTTCGTCGATTCCCACAAGATTTTTGCGGTGCTGCTGCGTTGGCTGCTGGAACGCCGCAAGTGGCCGGGAGAAATCGTGCGCGCATTTAACACGACGCGCATGCTCGATCGCATTGCCGCGCGCTACGGCCGCAAGCTGAACGAATGCTCGATCGGGTTCAAATACATCGCGGACCTGATGATGGAACGCGAGATTCTGATCGGCGGAGAAGAGTCGGGGGGCATCGGCTACGGACGCTTTCTGCCGGAGCGGGATGGCGTGCTGAACGCCTTGTTGCTCGCCAACGTGATGGCGGAGGAGGGCAAGCCGCTGGGCCAACTGGTCGCCGACCTGCAAAAGGAGTACGGGGCTCACTACTATGGGCGGAAGGACCTGCACATTGCCGAGGAAGTAAAGCAGGGAGCCATCCGGCGGGCGCGTTCGGAAGAAACCAAACGTTTGGGTGGTTACCGCGTCTTAAAGAAAGAGGGGCTGGACGGGATTAAGTTCTTCCTCGACGCTCCCACGAATGGCAATGGGGCGGAAGCCTGGGTGTTGTTCCGGGCGTCGGGAACGGAGCCCTTACTGCGGGTCTACGCGGAAGCGGCGACGCCCGAACTGGTGGCCGAAATTCTCGGAACCGCCGAGCAGTTTGTAAGCCAACAGGCCTAGACAAGGGTGGGGCACCATATGGACCACGGCCTCCCTGCACTTCCGGAAGTCGCGTTTGGTTCGCCGTAAGAAGATAATCAGATAGACATGAGCTCCGCAGCCATTCCCGCCACGGTTTCCACGGATTCGCCCGAGGCGCGACGTTACAACCGCATCCGGCGATGGCTGGGCGTGGCCGATTTCGCCCTGGGGCTGGCCTTTCTGATGGGGTTGCTGATGACAGGCTGGAGCGGAACCTTGCGGGATCTGACGTACCGAGCCGCCTTTCAGAACTACACCGCCGCCGTCTTCCTCTATGTGGTCATGCTCATGGGTATCGGCAAATTGCTTGGCTTCGGCCTTGATTACTACGGGTTCCGCCTGGAACGCCGCTTTCAGCTTTCCAACATGCGGATGCGTTCCTGGCTTTGGGATGAAGCCAAGGGATTCGCGGTGGGGGTGGTGCTGGCGGGCATTGTGGTCGAACTGCTCTACCTGATTATCCGGCAGTCGTCTCAATACTGGTGGCTGATAGCGTGGGCGGTCTTCCTCGGACTGTTTGTGTTGCTGGCGCAACTGGCTCCGGTGGTGCTGTTTCCCATCTTCTACAAGTTTGCGCCGTTGGAGAACGAGGAACTGAAAGCCCGGCTGGTGCGATTGAGCGAACGGGCTGGAACCAAGGTTCGCGGCGTGTATCAATGGAAGCTTTCGGAAAAGAGTAAGAAGGCGAATGCCGCGCTGACCGGACTGGGGAGCACGCGGCGCATCATCCTGGCGGACACGCTGCTGGAGAGTTATTCGCCGGAAGAAATTGAAGCGGTGCTAGCCCACGAACTGGGACACCACGTGCACAACCACATCCTCAAGAGCATTGCGGTGCAGGCGGGGATGACGTTGGCCGGTTTCTGGGCGGCCAACTGGGTGCTGCATTACGCGGTCGACCGCTGGCATATGTTTGAGACGCTCTCTGACTTTGCGAATCTTCCTTTGCTGGCGCTGGTGTCGACGGTGCTTTCATTCCTGCTGATGCCGGCCTTGAATGCGTATTCCCGTTTCAATGAACGGCAGGCCGATCGATACGCGTTCCAGGCAATTGCCAGTGTGCAGCCTTTCATCACTTCCATGAACAAGTTGGCGGAACAGAATCTTGCGGAGAGGACTCCTTCCAAATGGGTAGAGTGGTTCTTTCACTCCCACCCCGCGATTGCTAAACGCGTGCAGGCTGCCGAAGCCTGGGCCGATGTCGGCACCGCAGCCAGTGCTGGCCGACCTTAGCCGGCCTTTAGTATCGCTTCCACGCGTTTCAGATCTTCCTCGGTATCCACGCCCACACTGTCATAGGGGGTTTCGGCGACATGGATGGCGACGCCGTTCTCGAGGAAGCGCAACTGTTCGAGCCGCTCACTGCGTTCCAGAGATGACTCGGGCAGGGCCACGAACCGGTCGAGCGCCGGCTTGCGGTAGGCGTAGAGGCCAAGATGTTTGAAGTAGCGCGGATGCGTGCCATCGCGATCATGGGGAATGCTGGCGCGGGAAAAATAGAGAGCGCGTCCCGCCGCATCGGTCACCACTTTCACCGCGTTGGGGTTTGCGATGTCATGGTTCGCAGCGGGTGTCTTCAGGGTGCCCACCTGGACTTCGGCCGGTTGCATGACTTCGAGCAGGGCGGCGATCTGCTGCGAGCGCACCATCGGTTCATCTCCCTGCACGTTGACGTAGACATCCGCGGCCACGGAGGCGGCAATCTCGTGCACTCTCTCGGTCCCGCTGCGGTGGGTGGGGGAAGTCAGTTTCGCGTGCCATCCATTCTGCTGGCAAACCGTCATGATCTCCTCGGAATCGGTAGCGATGATGACGTCCGCCAGCAGGGGTGAAGAACAAACTGCCCGGTAGACGCGGCCAATCAAAAGCTGACCGGCAATTTCGCGCAGCATTTTGCGCGGCAACCGGGTGGAGGCAAGTCGTGCGGGAATGACCGCAATGGCTTTCATGTTGATGGCAGAATCCAGGGAAAGTTGCCTCCCGGGACAGATGAGTATAGTGTCGCGCCGGGTCAAGTTGGCAAGTTCTGTGAGCAACCGGGGACGCGCTGGCACAATCTAAGTTTCGATGTCAAAGGAGGACTCTTTTGAACACATTACAGAAATATGTGAGATGGGCAAAGATGACAGCAGCGGTAGCCGTGGCGAGTGCTCTACTGTTGTTCACGTCTGCGGCACCTCGCGCGCAGGCGGACGCCGACGACCGCGGAAAGTGTGAGCATCGTATCGAAAAGGCCGAGGTCAGGCTCGATCAGGCGATACGCAATCACGGAGAGCGCAGCCGGCAGGCCAATGAACGCCGCCGCGACCTGAACGCTGAAAGGGATCGCTGCTGGAACCAGTATCACGGATGGTGGGATGGGCGCACTCATCAATGGCACGATCAGCGGGACTGGGATCGTGACGATCATGACCGCGACGATCATGACCGCGACGATCATGATCACGACCACTGAAGGTGAATCATTTTCGCCAGAATGTGATCGGGACCTCCGGGCCGGGAGCCCGGAGGCCCTGGTGTGTCCGCGGGACTCGGTGAAAGCCCGGGTCGGCATCGAAGCTCTACTCCCAGCCGTCCATTCCGTGTAAAATCCAAGGTGCGGAATCGAGGGAAAGTTGCCCGATCGACTTGATTCCGGCCCTACCCCAACCGGTCGATTCCCTCAATGTGGCGGCGTAGCTCAGGTGGCTAGAGCGACGGTCTCATAATCCGTAGGTCAGTGGTTCGAGTCCACTCGCCGCCACCAGATATCTTCAATGTTTTCAGCCGGGTTACGCTACACTGAATCATCCACGCAGCCGCACTTCGCGGCGGACTGTAACGATCTTGTAATGTGAGCAGCGAGTTCAGGGTTTTTTTTCGAGACCCATGCCCTCTCGGGGAAACCAGGTTTGGCGCAAGCGCAGGGGAATGACCTGATCGCTGCTGGTGCAACTCGATCAGGCGCCGGGCTCGCCGTTCCGGCGAAACTGTGATTGAAGTCACTCATCGTCGTGATTGCCGTCATGCGGCGAGCGCTTGCCGGGCCTCTAGGATGTTGATTGGAGCCGTGTTCCCGGGAAGTTGGCTGACCCGGAAGCCGGCGGCTGGTCACGGAGGGTCTCAATGTGTCTTGCGATTCCGGGGAAGATCCTGAACAAAGAGACCATTGGCGGCGTGGAAGTAGGGCAAGTGCAGTTTGGCGGGATCACGCGGCAGACCAATCTGGGGTTTGTGCCGGAAGCCGGAGTCGGTGACTACGTGATGGTCCACGTCGGGTTTGCCATCAGCCGCGTGGACGCGGAAGAGGCAGAACGCACCTACCGGTTGCTTGAGGAAATGGGCGCACTCGAAGCAGAATTGCCGCCAGCCGAAGATCCTCTCTAGGCAAGTTTGACACCCGCCATGGGGTTGCCTACACTCGCCGAATTCATGAGAGGTGCTCACCGGAGTTACAGCACCTGTTGTCGGTTCCGAGGCCCGGGTCGCCGCATCCAATCAAATAAGACGCCAAGGAGGAATACACCATGAGGCTCTTGATCGGGATCGTTCTCGGTTGCGTTATTTCGCTGGCGGCTGTGGCGCAGGACTCCACTCCAGCCAACCCGCCCCAAGCGGGGACGGCACAGCAGGAAAACCGTGGGCAGCTGAGCCAGAAAGGCTACGATCGCATCGTCAAAGAGGTGCGGCACGAACTGGTGATGCTGCCGTTTTATGGGGTGTTCGACAACCTCAGTTATGCGGTCGCGCAGGACGGCACCGTGACCCTGACCGGGCAAGTATCCCGGCCGGTGCTGAAGTCCGATGCTGAGAATGTGGTTAAGAGGGTGGAAGGCGTCGAGAAGGTGATCAACAACATCGAAGTTCTGCCACCGGCCCCAATGGACGACCGGATCCGTCGTGCTACCTACCGGGCGATTTATGGAAACACGGTGTTGAGCCAATACGCGCTGCGAGCCGTGCCGCCCATTCACATCATTGTGAATCGCGGTCACGTGACGCTGGTAGGCGTGGTGGCCCGGCCCATGGATAAGCAGATCGCCGAAATGCAGGCCAAGAGCGTGTCGGGGGTGTTTTCCGTCACCAACAATCTGCAGGTGGAGAATCCATAACCCGGGCGATGGGCGGAGGTTTGAGAGCAAGAAGCGGATAGAGCACCGGGCTTCGGTCGTGTACGGTTGAGCGGAGAATGACCGGGTCGATGGAGCGGCGAATCCAGTCTTTGCACTGGGACGAGATCGGGGCAGCGATCTGGCGAGATGGCTACGCTCTGACTTCTGCGTTGTTGGAGGAATCAGAATGCCATGCCTTGGCTGCAAGCTACGCCGATGACGCTGCTTTTCGCAGCCATGTGGTGATGTCGCGGTTCGGGTTCGGCCGCGGCGAATACAAGTACTTCAAACATCCCCTGCCCCAGCTGGTTGCGGAACTGCGAGAGCACGCTTATCCGCAACTGGCTCGCATTGCGAACGCCTGGTCCGCGGAACTGGGCGGAGAAACATTTCCTGAAAAACACGGTTCGTATGTGAGGATTTGCCGGGAAGCCGGCCAGCACAAACCCACGCCGCTGCTGCTCAAGTACGGACCGGGTGACTTCAATTGCCTGCATCAGGACCTGTACGGAGAAGTCGCATTCCCATTGCAGATGACTTTCTTTTTGAGCCGCCCGGGCGCGGACTACGAAGGCGGCGAGTTTGTGCTGGTGGAGCAGCGGCCGCGGATGCAGTCTCGCGCCATGGTGATTGCAGCCAACCAGGGCCAGGCTGTGATTTTCCCGACGCGGTACCGGGCCGTCAGGGGGACCCGAGGAGTGTACCGGACGAACCTAAGGCATGGAGTCAGCCAGCTGCGTTCCGGACAACGCTACGCCCTGGGAATCATCTTCCACGATGCGAAGTGAGGTTCCGAAGGCTTTAGCGGTCCTTTTTTCGCATGCGATCGAGGTAGACCTTCTCATCCGGACGGTCCTGCTCCCGCAGGATGTGGCGAACGCTGCGTCCGCTGACCAGATGGCAGACTTCTTCGGCAAGATTCTTGGCGTGATCTCCGGCGCGTTCGAGCGACTGGCACATAAAGACGACGTGGAAACTTTCCTGCCGCGGAACGTTGTCGGGATTCTCGATGTGGCGGACAAAAATGAGATTTCGCAGGCGGTCGATTTCCGCGTCGGCTTTCAGCACAGCGAGCGCCTTACCGACATCGCGGGATGAAAAAGCCTGCTCGACGTCCCCCAACATGGAAGCGACAATCGCCGCCATGCGAGAGAGGTCTTTGGTGTCTGGCGGCTGCAGGCGCGAAGCGACCGTCTGGAGCCGGTTGGCCACGTTCAGCAGCAGATCCCCGATTCGCTCCAGGTCAAGGATGAACTTGAGGCAAGCCAGGTACTCGCGTGCCTGGGAGCCGGAACCGCGCGCGACTGCCGCGGTCACGTCTTCATTGATCTGGCGGTCCAGAGAATCCAACTCCTCCTCGTGCATGCGCAACTCTTCCCAAAGCGCGGGATCCTGGGCCTCGAGTCCGGCGGCTAACGCCTGGGCCGCCATGCGCGCGACGCGACAGCCGCGCAGAGTGAGCCGGGGCAGGTGGGCGGAATCGGGAAACTCAATCGGATTGACGGTGCTCATAAGACCCTCACGTGCTCTGAGCATACTGCGGGCAGGATGCGGCCGCCTGGGAAGACAGGCCAACAGCGTGAATCCTAGACCGCTCTGCTCATAGTACTCCGTGCGTCTAGTCACCCACGCTTGTGATGTGTATCACCGATGGAGTGTTTGCCGAACTCTAGAGTGAATTCCAGGGATACCCGGCGGATCGCCGGTCCCGCCCCGCAGGCATCATGAAGTACATCGACGAATACCGGGACCAGCGCATTGCCCGCGCACTGGCCGCCGAAATCGAACAGCGAACCACGCAGCCGTGGGTGCTGATGGAGATCTGCGGTGGGCAGACCCACACCATCATGCGATATGGCCTGGACGAGTTGCTGCCGCGCAGCCTCGAACTGGTGCATGGTCCGGGATGCCCGGTATGCGTCACCCCGCTGGAGACGATTGACAAGGCGATCGAACTGGCATCGCGTCCCGAGGTGATCCTGGTGTCTTACGGAGACATGCTGCGGGTGCCCGGATCCCGCTCTGACCTGCTTCGCGTGAAAGCGCACGGCGGGGAGGTGCGGGTGGCCTATTCCCCACTGGAGGCGGTCAAGCTGGCGCGGGCGAATCGCGATCGCGAGGTGGTATTCCTGGCCATCGGTTTCGAGACCACGGCTCCGGCGAACGCGATGGCGGCGTGGCAGGCGAAACGGGAAGGCCTGACCAATTTTTCGATGCTCGTGTCCCACGTGCTGGTTCCACCGGCGATTCGCGCCCTGATGGTCTCGCCCCAGAATCGGGTGCAGGGCTTCATCGCGCCCGGCCACGTGTGCACCATCATGGGATGTGGCGAGTACGAAGGCCTGGTGCGCGACTTTCGTGTGCCAATCGTGGTCGGAGGCTTTGAACCCGTGGACCTGCTGGAAGCCGTCCTGATGCTGGTGAAGCAACTGGAGGCAGGCCAGGCCAGGCTTGAAAACCAGTACGTGCGTGCCGTGAACGATCAGGGAAATCTTCCGGCGCAGGCGGTCATGAAAGAAGTGTTCGAGGTTGCGGATCAAAAGTGGCGGGGGATCGGTGTGATTCCCCACAGCGGCCTGAAACTGCGAGAGGAATATGCCGGGTTGGACGCCAGCCGCAGGTTCGAACTTTCCGAAATCAGCGTGGATGAGCCGGCAGAGTGTATCAGCGCGGAAATTCTGCAGGGATTGAGGAAGCCGACCGACTGTGCGGTTTTCGGGATGCGATGCACACCGGAAAATCCGCTGGGCGCACCCATGGTGTCGTCCGAAGGCGCTTGCGCGGCGTACTACCGCTACCGCCGGCATGCGGCCGCGAGCTGAGGAACCGGGATGCCAGCCAAGACGATTGCCGAGCTGAGTTGTCCGGCGCCGCTTCCGGCGAAGGATACGGTCCTGCTGGGGCACGGCAGCGGAGGCAAGCTGAGCGCAGAGTTGATCCGGGACATTTTCCTGCCTGCCTTCGGGAACGCGGTTCTGGCGCGGCTGGACGATCAGGCGGTGTTGCCAGTGAATGGGACTCGTCTGGCTTTCACCACCGATTCTTTTGTGGTAAAGCCGCTGTTCTTTCCCGGCGGCGACATTGGTTCGCTGGCCGTCTACGGCACGGTGAATGATCTGGCCATGGGCGGGGCCAAGCCCCTCTACCTGAGTGCCGCGTTCATCGTCGAAGAGGGTTTGTCGATGGATGTTTTGCGCCGGGTCGCACATTCCATGCGCCAGGCGGCGGAGTCAGCGGGGGTGGAGATTGTCACCGGCGACACCAAGGTCGTGGAAAGAGGGAAAGGCGATGGACTGTTCATCACCACAACGGGTATTGGCCTGGTGGCGGAGGGAATCGATCTTTCGGCCGACCGTGCCCGCCCGGGAGACAAGGTGCTGCTGAGCGGTTCGATCGGCGATCACGGGATTGCCATTCTGGCGCACCGCGAAGGCCTGGAATTTCAAAGCACCCTGACGAGCGACAGTGCCGCCCTGCATACGCTGGTGGCTGACATGCTGGAGGCCAGCCATGAAATCCGCTGCATGCGCGATCCTACTCGCGGGGGCGTTTCCAGCGCGCTGAACGAAATTGCAGCGCAGTCGCAGGTGGGAATCGAGCTGCAGGAACGGAATATTCCGGTGCGGGAAGAAGTGCGGGGAGCCTGCGAACTGCTGGGGCTTGACCCGTTGTATGTGGCGAACGAAGGGAAACTAATCGCCATTGTGGAGGCGGGCGCGGCGGAACAGCTTTTGCAGGCGATGCGGCGCCATCCTCTGGGGCGCGATTCGCGGATGATCGGGACGGTGAGCCGCAGCCATCCGGGCCTGGTCACGATGGAGACGGGGCTGGGGACCACGCGCATGGTCGACATGCTGAACGGCGACCAATTACCGAGGATATGTTGATGCACGAACTGGGGATTGCCAACTCGGTGCTGATCGCGGTGCGCACCGAAGCGGCGCGCCATCCCGGCAGCATTCCCCGCAAGGTCGGAGTGAAGATCGGCGAACTGGCGGCAATTGACGCGGACGCCCTGCGTTTCGGTTTTGATGCGCTGGTGCGGGACACGGATTTCGCGTTGCTCCAGTTGGAGATTGAGCTCTGCCCGCGCCGGCACCGGTGCACGGTCTGCGGCCATGAGTTCGTCGTGCATGACTATGAATTCCGGTGTCCGCAATGCGCTGCGCTGCAGTCCGAGTGTATCGGCGGAGACGAGTTAGAGCTGGCCTACATCGAGGTGGAAGAACATGAACCGAGTGCCGTTGGAGAAAAAAGTTCTCAGTGAGAATGACCGGATTGCGGCGGAGCTGCGAGCGCGCTTCAAGCAGCACGGTGTACTGTGCGTAAACCTGATCAGTTCACCCGGGTCGGGCAAGACCAGCCTGCTGGAGCGCACCCTCGAAGATCTTCCTCGCGATGCGCGCGTCGCCGTGCTCACAGGAGACATCCAGACGGAGAATGATGCCACTCGCCTGAAGCGTTACGGGTTTCCGGTCAAGCAGATCACCACCGGGGGCACTTGTCACCTGGATGCAGGCATGGTCGAGCGGCATCTGGAGGGATGGTGCCTGGAAGAATTAGACATCCTGTTCATCGAAAACGTGGGAAACCTGGTGTGTCCGGCCAGCTATGACCTGGGAGAAGACGTCAAGATCGTGCTGCTGAGTGTTACCGAAGGTGCGGACAAGCCACTCAAGTATCCGGCGATTTTTTTCAAGTCTGAGCTGTTGATTCTCAACAAGGTCGATCTGCTTGCCTACGTTCCGTTTGATATGGACACCGCGATCGAGAATGCCCGCCGCGTGCATCCCGATATGCAGGTGGTGAAAGTCTCTTGTACGAGCGGGGAAGGTCTTGAGGACTGGCAGAGATGGTTGCAGCAACGCCGGGAGAGGGCGAAGACCCGGGCGCTCGATGCGGTTGGGGTGTAACCGCCGGGATTGACATTTCCACACCGCCCCCGAAACACCTTTCACAGTGACCACCATCACAGTCGGGCAAGCTTGTGGCTCATAAACTGACCTGTTGGTCAGGATTTGCTTCGACCCGATTCGGAGTCGAGCCGGCGACCGAAGAGGAGCGACACATGGCCACGGGTACCATAGATTTCAATAAACCTGCTCCTCCCAACCAGGACAAGCGCTGGCGGCTGGTGGATGCCACCATGCGGCGGCTGGGCCAGCAGTCGCGGGGCCTCATCGAGACTCTGCACACCGTGCAGGAGGCGTTCGGCTACCTGGATGAAGACGCGTTGCGCTATGTGGCGGCCTCGTTGCGCGTACCGTTGAGCCGTGCCTACGGCGTTGCCACCTTTTACCATTTCTTCACGCTGAAACCCGCCGGTGAGCATACCTGCGTGATTTGTATGGGGACCGCTTGCTACATCAAAGGGGCTCCGCAACTGCTGGACGCCATGCGACGCGACTTGCACATTTCTCCCGGCGAAACCACGCCCGACGGCAAAGTGTCATTACTGACGGCGCGATGCCTGGGCTCCTGCGGGCTTGCCCCCGCGGTGGTTTATGACCGCGATGTAGCCGGCAAAGTTACCCCGCAAGCCATGCGCGATCACCTGAGCAAATGGACGTCCCATGACTCCTGAAGAACTGGAGCAAATTTCAGAATCCGAACATGAAGCGCAAGGGCAGTTCACCCATCGGGTGAACGTCTGCGTAGCGGCCGGTTGTCTGTCGTGCCAAAGCCAATCGGTGAAGGACGCGCTTGATGAGGACATCAAGCGTCGCGGGTGGGAGAAAAGCTGCCAGACGAAAGGTGTCGGCTGCATGGGCCTGTGCGCCGAAGGGCCGCTGGTTTCAACCGACAACGGCACCATGTACCAACACGTGGCCGCGGTGGATGCGGCCGAGATTCTGGACAGCATTGAGGGTGCGCCGGTCAGCCGCTTGCTATGTCCTACGGACATTCCCTTCTTCCAGCGGCAGAAGAAGATCGTGCTGGAGAACTGCGGGTTGGTCGATGCCGAACGCATCGAGGACTACATCGGTTTGTCCGGTTATGGGGCTCTCATCAAAGTTCTCACTGAAATGACTCCCGCGGAAGTGATTCAGGAAGTGGTGAAAAGCGGCCTGCGGGGGCGAGGCGGCGCAGGTTATCCGACCGGTTTGAAATGGAGCACGGTCTCAAAGGCGGCGGGCGTCCGGAAGTACATCATCTGTAATGCGGACGAAGGGGATCCGGGCGCATTCATGGATCGCAGCGTGCTGGAAAGCGACCCTCATCGAGTGATCGAGGGCATGCTGATCGCGGCCTACGCCGTGGGGGCTTCGGAAGGCTACATTTACGTTCGCGCCGAGTATCCGCTTGCCATCAAGCGGCTGCGGATCGCCATTCGCCATGCCGAGCGTTTGGGATTGCTGGGGGCGAGCATTTGCGGCACGCGTTTCAGTTTCCACATTGATCTGCGCCTGGGGGCCGGGGCATTTGTTTGCGGGGAAGAGACCGCGCTCATTGCGTCGGTGGAAGGCAAGCGTGGGACTCCGCGCCCGCGGCCTCCGTATCCCGCGCAGGAAGGTCTTTTCGGAGAGCCCACCCTGATCAACAACGTGGAAACCTATGCCAACGTGGCGCCCATTATTCGCAATGGCGGCGACTGGTACGCGCAGATTGGGACGGAGAAGAGCAAGGGCACCAAGGTGTTTGCGCTGGCGGGCCGGGTGCAGAACACCGGACTGGTCGAAGTGCCCATGGGTATCACGCTACGTGAGATCGTCTTCGAGATCGGTGGCGGCATTCCTGACGGCAGGAAGTTTAAAGCGGTGCAAACCGGCGGTCCCTCTGGCGGTTGCCTGCCGTCGGAGTTTCTGGACATGGCAGTCGATTACGAGTCTCTGGCGAAGGCTGGTTCCATCATGGGTTCCGGCGGCATGATCGTGATGGACGAAAGCTCCTGCATGGTGGATGTGGCCAAATACTTCATGGACTTCTGCATGACGGAATCCTGCGGAAAGTGCGTCCCCTGCCGTGTCGGCACCTACCAGATGCATCGCATCCTGGAGACCATCACCAAGTTCGAAGCCACGGCGCAGGATCTGGCCCTGCTGAATGAACTATGTGACCTGCTGCGGAATACCAGCCTGTGCGGGTTAGGACAGTCGGCGCCGAATCCTGTCATCAGCACGCTGCGTTCGTTTGCCGAGGAGTACAAGGCGCATGTTGAGGAGCACAAGTGTCCCGCGGGAGTCTGCGGTGATCACAGCGAGGCGGCGCAATGAAACAGGCGGGCAACATCAAGACGCTGAAGATCGATGGGCGGGATGTGAGCGCGCGCCAGGAAGAGACCATCCTCGACGTTGCCCGTCAGAACAATATCTTCATCCCGCGATTGTGTGAACTCAAGGGGCTTTCGACCGTCGGCGCCTGCCGCTTGTGCCTGGTGGAAATCAAGGGTTCGAACCGCCTGGCTCCGGCCTGCGTGACGCGGGTGGAAGAGGGCATGGAGGTGACGACCAACTCGGATCGGCTGCGCGGGTACCGCAAGGCGATTCTGGAGTTGCTGTTTACCGAGCGCAATCACATCTGCTCGGTGTGTGTTTCCAACGGCCACTGCGAACTGCAGACCCTGGCGCAGCAATTGGAAATCACCCATGTTCACTTTCCCTACCGCTATCCCGTAGTGCAGGTCGATGCCTCGCATGAACGCTTTGTGATCGATCACAACCGCTGCATTCTCTGTACCCGGTGCGTTCGGGTCTGCGAGGAGATCGAAGGCGCTCACACCTGGGACGTAATGGGCAGGGGAATCGACTCGATTGTCATCACCGATCTCAATCAGCCCTGGGGAACATCGCAAACCTGTACTACCTGTGGCAAGTGCGTGCACGTGTGTCCGACCGGGGCGCTTTCTGAGAAGGGCCGGTCGGTCGCCGAGATGCAGAAGCGGCGGCAGTTCCTGCCCTACCTGACGCTGATGCGAGAGGACCGGGAATGAGCAAGCCGCGTCTGGCAACCGTGTGGCTGGATGGATGCTCCGGCTGCCACATGTCTTTTCTCGACATTGACGAGCGCATCCTGGCGATTGCGGAGAAGGCCGATTTGGTTTACAGCCCGCTGGTCGACGCCAAGGTGTTCCCAGAAGAGGTGGACATTACCCTGGTGGAAGGCGCGGTCAGCAACGAGGACGACCTGCACAAGATCCAGGTAGTGAGAGAGCGTACGAAGATTCTGGTTTCGTTGGGCGATTGCGCGGTGACGGCCAATGTCCCTGCCATGCGGAACCCGTTTCACACCAAGGATGTGTACGACCGGGCGTACCGTGAGAATGTGACCTTCGATCCCGGCACTCCGAATCAGGTGGTGCCCCGATTGTTGCCCTATGCCCGGCCGGTGCATGAGATTGTCCCGGTCGATGTGTATGTCCCCGGGTGTCCGCCATCGGCCGATGTGATTTTCTATGTGGTCACCGAGTTGCTGGCCGGTCGAACCCCGAACGTGAGCGCCAAGACACGTTTTGGAGCTTAGGAGTTGCAGTGGAGCAGCGCAGAACCATTGTCATCGACCCGGTAACGCGGATTGAGGGACACGCCAAGATCACACTGCACCTTGATGATCAAGGGCGGGTCGAAGATGCTCGCTTCCACGTAACCCAGTTCCGCGGGTTTGAAAAATTCTGTGAAGGCCGGCCGTTCTCGGAAATGCCGGCTCTGATGGCGCGTATCTGCGGCATCTGTCCGGTCAGCCACCTCATGGCATCGGCAAAAGCCTGCGATGCCCTGCTGGCGGTGCGCATTCCACCCACGGCCGACAAGTTGCGCAGGATTTTCGGGCTGGCGCAGGTGGTGCAGTCCCATGCGCTGAGCCTGTTTTACCTGTCGTCCCCGGACCTGCTTCTGGGAATGGATGCGGACCCCGCGAAAGCACACTTGTTCGGGGTAGTCGAAAAGAATCCCTCGTTGGGTTTGGACGGGATCCGGTTGCGACAGTTTGGGCAGCAGATCATCGAGCGCCTGGGTGGAAAACGGATTCATCCCGCCTGGGTGGTTCCTGGCGGAGTGAGCGAACCCCTCACCGAGACCAATCGCGACGCGATTCTGGGGGCGCTGCCGGACGCTCTCGAAATCGCCGAGCGCACCATGGAGTGGTTCAAGAGCGTCACCGAACAATTTCGGGAGGAAATCGCCACCTTCGGCAACTTTCCCACGCTGTTCATGGGAATCGTGAAAGACGATGGCGGTCTCACCTTCTACGACGGGAAGATTCGCATCACGGACGCGTCAGGGAAGGTTGTGGCCAATGGACTGGACCCTGCGCGCTACTCCGACTACCTCGGCGAGAAGGTGGAGCCCTGGAGCTATCTGAAATCGACGTATTACAAGCCCCAGGGGTTTCCGGAAGGCATCTACCGCGTGGGCCCGCTGGCGCGTATGAATGTGGCCGACCGTTGCGGGACCCCGCGGGCCGACCAGGAACTGGCGGAGTTCCATGAACTGCAACGCACTGCCGTCCTCAGCTCATTTCACTACCACCATGCCCGGCTGATCGAGATTCTTTACTGCATCGAGCGCATGGAGCAGCTGCTGCACGACCCTGAAATTCTTTCCAAACACGTGCGCGCCGTGGCGCGTCCGAACGAACTGGAGGGAGTGGGGGCATGCGAAGCTCCGCGGGGCACGTTATTCCATCACTACAAGATTGATGAACAGGGCCTGATTCGCTGGGCGAACCTGGTCATTGCTACCGGCCACAACAGTGTCGCCATGAACCGCAGCATTCTGCAGGTGGCGAAACACTTCGTCCGCGGAGAGCGTTTAACGCCCGGAATGCTGAACCGGGTGGAAGCCGTGATTCGCACCTATGATCCTTGCCTGAGCTGTTCCACCCATGACGCCGGAGGGATGGCGTTGCGGGTGGAATTGTACAATTCCGGCGGAGAAATGCTCGACCAGGTGGCTCGTCCTTAACCAAACATGGCACGCATTCTGATTCTCGGTTACGGCAATCCTCTTCGCAGCGACGATGGGTTGGGCTGGCGCGCCGCTGAGGATCTGGCGCGGAGGTTCTCCCCCGACGAGGTTGAGATCCGAACCTGCCACCAGCTGCTGCCGGAACTTGTGGTTCCCGTCAGTCAAGCCGATACAACTTTCTTTATCGATGCCAGGCAAGACGGTGAACCCGGAGAGGTGAGATGTGAGCCCGTGGTTCCGCAGTCTGCCAGCCTGCGTTTCTCCCATCAGCTCTCGCCGGCGGCGATCCTGGCATGGTCCCAGGAGCTCTATGGCCGGAGTCCACGAGCCTTTGCGGTTTCGGTTTGTGGCCACTGCTTTGATCTAGGAGAGACGCTCTCGCCCGTCGTGACCGCCAGCCTCCCACGTCTGACTGCCTTGGTGGGGCAACTAGCCGAGCATCCCCCGCTAAAATCGCCGCAGTCTCCCACTGTCCTAAAGGACAGGTAACCTCGAGGTCAGTTACGTGGCCGAATGCCGCGCCAGTAGCGGCAGTCCGTAACCTTGTTGGGTTCCGCGCCGGGCAATAGGCTATGGTGTCATGTCGCCGCTGTCTCTCTTGTTCTCCTCCGACCAGGAGACCTCGCGCCAGCTTCGCCAAGCTCTCTATGAGCTGGAGTTTGAAGTCCAGCACTGCTCGGAAATCTTTGCCGCGGTCGAAAAGCTTACCAACAAGAGCTTTGACGTCATCGTGACGGACTTCGATGACGGGCTGGAAGCCAGTTTTCTGCTCAAGACTTCACGCGAACTGAAGGCCAACAGTAGAGCCTTTACGCTCGCCATCACCAGCGATCGTGATGCGAATGCGGCCGCCCGTAAGGTGGGCGCCGACCTGGTGCTGAACAAGCCCATCGTGACGGAAGTTGCGAAGTATAGTTTGCTGACCTCGGATGCCTTTCTGCGCAGCATGAGAAACTGGCTGCCAAAACTGCAGGTTGGCGGTGGTCCGGCAAGCCAATCGGAGACCAGTTCAGGGCAGAATGCGATGGCGCCTGCAGCTTCCATCGCCGAGCGACCGCTTGCGCATAGCTCGAACCAGCGGGCGGGGTGGTGCAACGATCGAGTTCGCCGCCCGGCTGCCCTCCCCGTTCCGCAGTCCGCGGAGCCGATTGCTCTCTGGCCCTATGTCTCCGGCTCGCGCCCTAAGAGCCACCACCGTTCCAGCGCCCTGGTTCTCATCGCGGCCATGGCCATGGTCTTCTTTTCGGTGGGATACGTGTTCAGCGCGCCCACTCGCAGCCAGGCGGTGGTCAGTTCCGTGGCGGTGGTGTGCGAGAAGGCATTGGCGAAGACCGAGTCATGGTTGCGGCCGCTTAATAGCGACGGCTCAACCTCGGAATGGGCTCAAAACGAGGAATCCCAAACTTCGGCAGTACGGCGCTCGTCCCACGTTCGCGTCACCGAGATTCACGATCCCACGGAGACCGTGCAATCCAAGCCTGCCAGCCCTCCCCAGACCCTGCAAACTGAATTGCGGAAGCCGCAAGAACAACTGGCGCGGACAACGAGTGCACCAATCATTCCGGAGAGTCTCAGAACTCCGGTGGCGTTGAGTGCTGCGGAGCCCGCAGCGAGAATGAGCCCATCGCTGCTGGCCGCGCTGCAACCCGTGGATCTTCCGGAGGAATTTTCGGCCAGGCTGCTGCTGCAGAGGGTTGAGCCCAGCTATCCCGCGCAAGCCCTTCAGGCGGGACTGCAAGGGCCGGTCGTCTTGCGCGCCTGGATCGGCAAAGATGGCAGAATTGAGGATTTGAAACTGATTCGCGGATCATTTCTGCTGGGAGAAGCCGCCTACCACGCTGTCAAGCAGTGGCGATATAAGCCGTACTTGTTGAATGGACAAGCCGTTGAGGCCGAAACCTACGTGACCGTGAATTTCAAGTTGCCCTGAGCTTCCAGTACAAGCGGGCGGTACTCCTTCCTGTTAGAACCCTTCCTGTCAACGAGTTCACAACTTTTTACATTCTTTTACGGCCAGTTGACACCTGCCCTGTGAAGTTCAACTATGTTTCAACCGGGCTGATCCAGGCGGGTCCGGATCAGAGTTCACGTATGAACCTTAAACGGCGATGGAACGAGCGAACCCGGGTGATCCTGACCCTCGAACTCGCCGTGGTATTGCCGGCAGCGGCCCTGGTGATTCTAAGTGCCCTTCATCTGAAAACCATTCAGCGCGACCGGGCGGTAGAAGCGGCGATCCAGCGGGATTTCAGCCAGGTTCTGACCATCTCCGAGAAGCAGATCAACCAAAAGGCCTACGACCTTATCGACGATGTGCGCGCTGATTTTCCGACGCCGAAAGACGCCTGCGTTGAAACCCTGGACAAGATCCTGGGCGGGCATCCTTACGTGGCCCACGTTTTCTTGTACAACCCTCGTATGGGGATGATGTTCCGTTCGCAGTCGTCGCGGATGCAGGATGCAGCCTTCCAAATAGAAGGCGAATATCACCACAAGATGAACGAGGGATGGCTGAAGATGGACTTCGATGACTTCGTGAAGAAGATGTCGAAGAAGAAGGGGCCTCCGTACGCGTTCGACCCCACCTGGCCCGCCCGGGGCGAGAAGCACCTCTACCAATCGACGGCATACTTTCTTATGACCGACCCGCGAACTGGCGAGCAGGCTATCGGCGGCATGACTTTTGACGCCGAGTATTTGCAGAGCCAGTTTTTTCCGGAAACGCTGAACACGGTTTTGAGCCACAACCCCGCCGAAGCGCAGAGCGAGAAGAACCCAGCGGTGATGATGGTGCACGCCAAGAGCGAAAGCACGCCTTTGGCGGCTTCCGCCGGCTGGGACGGAGGGGAAGCGGAAGTCGAGCGCACCATGGAAGGGGCGTTCCCCAGCCTGAACCTGGCGATCAAACTGCGCGGAACCACGTTGGCGGCGCTGGGCGACCACTTCGTGCATACCAGCTTTCTCATCCTGGGAGCGCTCTCACTGTTGCTGGGTGGAGGGATCTTCTGGACTTACCGCAACGTAAGTAAAGAAATGGCGCTGGCGCGGCTGAAGTCCGATTTTGTTTCTAACGTGTCCCATGAATTACGGACACCGCTCTCGTTAATTCGCTTGTATGCCGAGACACTGGAAATGGGACGGGTGACGACTCCGGAGAAACATCGTGAGTACTACCAGATCATTCGCAAGGAGAGCGAGCGTCTGAGCGGGTTGATCAACAACATCCTGGATTTTTCACGGATTGAAGCAGGGCGCAAAGAGTACGACTTCCGGGAAACCGATATGCGGGAACTGGTGCACAACACTCTGGATTCTTACCGCTACCAGATCGAGCAGAACGGCTTTACGTTTGAGGAGAGGATCGATCCGGTGCCGCCGCTGCGAGTGGATCGCGAGGCCATGGCCCGGTCGCTCTTGAACCTGGTCAACAATGCGCTCAAGTATTCGCAGGACCGAAAATTTATTGGGGTAAATCTCTATCGGGAGAACGGAAGCGTGAATCTCGAGGTCGTCGACCACGGCATTGGGATTCCGACCCAGGAACAGCAGAAGATTTTCGAGAAGTTCTATCGCGTGGGCGATCCCCTGGTGCACAACACCAAGGGCAGCGGCTTGGGACTCTCGCTGGTGCGCCACATTGCGGAGGCTCACGGAGGCCAGGTTTCGGTAGACAGCACGCCTGGGGAAGGCAGCAAGTTCACCATCAGTCTTCCGCTCCCGAGCGCAAACGGTAAAGCCGCTGCGGCGTCGAGGAGCGAGAAATCATGACCAGAATCCTCATTGTCGAAGATGAGCCCGCGATGGTGGCTGGTCTGCGCGATAACTTCGAGTTCGAGGGCTACGAAGTCATTACCGCCCCGGATGGCGTGGCCGGACTGGAGCGGGCGCTGAAAGAAATGCCCGACCTGGTGGTGCTCGACGTGATGATGCCGCGCATGAGCGGGCTGGATGTGTGCAAGCAACTCAAAGTCAAGCGCCCGTCGATTCCCATCATCATGCTGACCGCCCGCGGGCAGGAAGTGGACAAGGTGGTTGGACTTGAGCTGGGGGCCGACGACTACGTGACCAAGCCGTTTTCGATTCGCGAGTTGCTGGCGAGGGTAAAGGCCGTCCTGCGGCGGGCGAAGGCTGATCCCAAGGATAAGGAGCGGCTTTCCTTCGGGGATGTGGAAGTCAATCTGAAGAGTTGCCAGGTCTCGAAATCGGGCAAGGCGCTCGAGTTCTCCAGCAAAGAATTTGACCTGCTGAAGTACTTTCTCGCTCATCCGGGCGAGACGTTGAGCCGGGACCGTCTGCTGGAGGATGTCTGGGGCTATGACCGTTTTCCAACCACGCGAACCGTGGATGCGCACATTGTCCGGCTACGGCAGAAGCTGGAGCCTAAGCCGGAAGAGCCGCGGTTCATCTTGACGGTGCACGGAACAGGGTACAAGTTCGTCGGCTAACGCACGGATTTACCGAGTGGGAGCGGAGATGATTGTGTCTGAGTCGGGCAAAATGCGCATCGCTCCAGTGCATCGAAGCAGTGCCCCATTCGTCTCCATGGGCCGGGGCACGGCCACCGCCGGCGCTTCTACCCGGGTTGACGACACCCAACTCATCCGGGCCGCGCAACAAGGGAATGTGGCGGCATTCGAGGAACTAGTGCGGAACTATGACCGTGCCGTCCTGCGCCTGGCGGTGCATTTGACGGGTTCGCAAGAGGATGGCCAGGATATTTATCAGGAAGCGTTCCTTCGCGCCTACACCAACCTGGGCCGTTTTCGCTTCGAGTGCTCTTTTTATACCTGGATTTACCGCATCGTGACCAATCTGTGTCTCGATCACCTGCGCAAGCGGTCCTCTCGCACACGCGATCTGGTGACCAGCATTTCTCCCGAGGGAGAAGAAGAACCAGTGCTCGATCGCATGCCCGATCATCGCCCCGGCGCCAGCCCGGAACGCAGTTTTGCCGGCCGTGAGTTGCGCGCTTGCATTTTGCGCGCGATGAGCCGGCTTTCTCCCCGGGAGCGGATGGTATTTGAATTGAAGCATTACCACGGGATGAAATTACGCACCGTGGCTGGCATTTTGAACACCACCGAAGGAACCATCAAGAACACGTTATTCCGGGCCACTCACAAGCTGCGCTCGCAACTGGCCGAATTGCGATAGCAGGGCCAGCCAACGCATTCGATGAGCGCTCCGCTTCCCGAAGCTGTCACCGGCCTGGCGGAATCAGGCTTTCTTCCTACCAATTTCCGCATCCAAGGATAGAATCACTGGGGCGGGCGTGGTTGCGGAGGAAGGCATGCATTATGGCGGACGAGTTGCGCCCGTACTAGTATCGATGCTGGCCGGCAGCCTGCTTGTCGCCGGCTTGAGCTCTTCGTGCCGGGCGCGCGAAGGGCTCTCATCAGCGTCCGCGGTGAGTGCCGACGTGGTCATCCAAAAGATGATGGCGGCCAACGCGCGCCGGAGCCAGGAACTGAAGGGGTTTACCGGCAAGCGTTCCTATCGGGTGGACTATCACGGGTTCCCCAGCGGGCGCGATGCGGAAATGCAAATTGAAGCAACCTACACCGCTCCCGACAAAAAGGATTTTAAGATCATCTCGCAGAGCGGATCGAAGCTGCTGATCAATCACGTTCTGCTGAAGCTGCTGGAAAGTGAAAAGGAATACCTGGAGGAATCGAATCGGCGGGCTTCTGAACTGAGCCCCAGGAACTACGAATTTTCGTTGCTTGGTCAAGAACACGGGTCAGATGGCGAGTTCTACGTGCTGGCGGTGAATCCTCGAGAAAAGAGCAAATTCCTTTACAAAGGGAAGATTTGGGTGGACGCGCACGATTTTGCGGTCGCTCGCATCCAAGGGGAGCCGGCCAAGAATCCCTCGTTCTGGATCAGCCATACTGAAATTAATCATCACTACAAGAAAGTGGGTGAATTTTGGCTGCCCGCGCGCAACGAATCCGTCACCCAGGTACGGCTGGGCGGGAAGGCAGTACTCACCATTGACTATTCGGACTATCAAATCACCGGGATCAACCAGCCGGGCGCGGGGCGATCTTCCACGAACGAATCCGTCCTACCCTCTCCGACCAGTGTCACGGCTGATCCGCATTGACCCGTCGCGGACGCAACAGCGGGACGGTGTGATCGTCACCCGAAGCCAGCTAACTCCTTTGTTGTTAATGCGGGCGGGCTGTGATTCCCCAGGATCTCCGGCGAAGGGCAAGATCTACTCCGGGGTTACCGAAGATGGCTAATTCGGCGAAGCATAGCGCTGGGAAGCGGCATCAAAATGGATATAATGAAGTACAACTTCCAGAGGAAGTGAGTTCCTTCCGAGAAGACCAAATCCGATGTCCATGAAAACGAAGGTTGCAGTGCTTGTAGCGTCGGCCGCCATTCTGGTGTTTATGGTGGTGGGCGGATTGGATGGCGTACGGGCCTCCAACAACGATGGAGCCTACCGGCAGCTTCAGGTGTACAGCGAAGTGCTGTCGCGGGTACGTAGCGAGTATGTCGAGGAACCGAATATTCCCGCCGTCACCGACGGTGCCTTGCACGGCTTGCTGGAATCGCTCGACTCGAATTCGAGCTACTTGAGTCCCGCCGAGTACAAGGACTACAAGGCGCACAAGACGGAAGCCAAAGGGGACATTGGGGCCGCGGTGTCGAAGCGTTTCGGCTATGCCGCGGTGATTGCGGTGCTTCCGGGCAGTCCTGCCGAAAAGGCTGGGGTACAGGACAGCGACATCATTGAGGCAATTGAGGGCAAGAGTACCCGCGAGATGTCACTGGCGGAGATTCACAATCTGCTTTCCGGCCAGCCCGGATCGAACGTGACGGTTTCGGTGGTGCGCGCACGCAAGGCCGAGCCGCAAAAAATCGTGATCACCCGGGACGTGGTGAATGTCCCGCCGGTGACGGACAAGATGGTGGAAGACGGGATCGGCTATATCCAGGTCGATACGTTTACCAAGGGCAAGGCGCAGGAAGTCGCCGCCAAGGTCAAGTCGTTGCAGAAGTCAGGCGCCAAGAAGCTGATTCTTGATCTCCGGAACTGCGCGGAAGGCGAAGAGTCAGAGGGAGTCGCGACCGCCAACCTGTTCCTGAATCATGGCACCATCACCTATCTGCAGGGTCAGAAGTTCCCGCGAGAGGCGTTCAACGCGGAAGCGTCCAAGGACATCACCAGTCTGCCGGTCGCGGTGCTGGTGAATAAAGGCACGGCGGGTCCGGCGGAGGTGGTGGCGGCCGCGATCCTGGAGAATGCGCGCGGCGATGTTGTCGGCGACAAGACCTTCGGAGACGGCTCGGTGCAGAAGACCATTGAGTTGCCGGACGGGTCGGCGCTTATTCTGTCGGTCGCCAAGTACTACACTCCGGGAGGCAAGGCAATTCAGGACAATGCCATCACTCCGAATGTGCTGGTTGCCGATGCCGACGACGATGGAGGAGCCCCGGACGAGGACCAGGACTCGGCTGCACCCGACCAAAACATGAAGAAGCAGCAGGCTCCGCAACAGGATGAACAGCTGCAAAAAGCGATTCAGGTGTTGAAGAGCCGGGCCAGCTAAGCATCGTGTTCCGGCTAGCGATCGGGCGCGCGCCTTAAGGGCGCGCGTTTTTTTGTTTTGCAACCCCTGCTATCCTGAACCTGATCTCCATGCGGTCTCTCTACCAAGACCTTCCACCGGTCGAAATAGCAGGCAAGAAACTGGTGGGCCGCGTTCTGTTTGGGCTACTGGTCATGGCTTCCGCTCTGGTGGGAGCGACTGCGGGTTTGTTGCTGGTCTACTCCACAGACTTACCGCAAGTGGAACAGCTCGAACGCTACCGTCCCAGTTCCATCACCGAGTTGTACGACGATCAGGGCCGGATCATAGGGTCTTTCGCGTTGCAACGCCGCGTGGTGGCCACGTACGACGACTATCCCCAGGTACTGCGCGATGCGCTGATTTCTATCGAAGATAAAGATTTCTACCGTCACTGGGGGATCAACGTCTGGCGGATCGCGGGTGCGGCCTACCGCGACATCGAGTCGGGTGGGAAGGTGCAAGGCGCCTCGACCCTTACCATGCAACTGGCGCGAAACCTTTTCCTTTCGCCGGACCGGTCCTTTCATCGCAAGATCGAAGAAGCCCTGCTGGCCATCCAGATCGAGCGCCGCTTCACCAAGGCGCAGATCTTCACGCTGTATGCCAACCAGATTTTTCTGGGGCACGGGGTGTATGGTTTCGAGGCCGCTTCCGAGTATTATTTCTCGAAACCCGCGAAGCAGCTCACGTTGGAAGAAGCGGCTCTTTTGGCGGGGCTTCCCAAGGCCCCGGGTTACTATTCGCCCATCAACCATCCGGACCGGTGCATCAAGCGCCGGAACCTGGTGGTCAACTCGATGTTGGAGGATGGAAAAATCACCGCGGCCCAAGCCAACGAAGCGCGGAATAAACCGATCCAGCTGAAACTGCAACGTGATCTCAATTCGCTTGCTCCCTACTATGTGGAGGAGATCCGCCGCTATTTGGAGAACAAGTACGGCAGCGATCAGGTACACGAAGGCGGCTTGCGGGTGTACACGTCGCTGAATATGGACTTGCAGAGGGCTGCGAATCAGGCCGTTTTTGACGGTCTCGCCGCCTATGAGCGCCGCCACGGATGGAAAGGCCATCTGGAAAATGTTGTTACCAGCCAGGTGACCCTGGTCAACTACGAACATCCTGACTGGGACGATGAGCCGGAAGCGAACGGTTACATCCACGCGCTGGTCACCAGCGTCTCCGCGGGTTCTGCATCTGTCAAATTCGGACGCTACACTGCCGTAATCACACAGGCGGATGCGGCCTGGACGCAGCACAAAATCCAGGAAATCCTGAAGCCAGGCGACATTGTTTACGTGAAGATCCAATCGCTTGCTCCGGTGCACGTCAGCCTGGAACAGGATTCGGCGGTGCAAGGAAGTTTGGTTTGCCGCCTCGGGGAAGTTCAGGCGGTGGTAATGCATGAGGAAGGAAAAGACGTTGCCGCCGACGCCGCAGCCGAAACAGTGGAAGATGCCCTTCTCCGGCGCCACCGTGAACGACGGCTTGGTCTCGGAGTGAAACGGGCACAGCCCCGAAAGATTTCTCCCCTTTTGCGTCAACTTGACATACTGGCCCACCACCTCCTCGATGGAAGCGGCGTCTTTGATCTCCAGGAGCTTGTCTTCAGGGATAAAAGCCATTTAAAAGCCGGTTTTCGGTTTTCAGTTTTCGGTTTTCGGTTAAAAGCTTTTTAAATCCCCCTAAATCTCCCTTTTTCAAAGGGGGACTTTTTAATCCCCCCCTTTATTAAAGGGGGGTTAGGGGGGATTTTATCCTCAGCTGATCGCTACTTTTATGTACCTCTCATAGGGCGGCCTATGGCCGCCGTCTTTTCCGGTGGCACAGGCTTTCCAGCCTGTGCTCTTGGCGGGCGGGGACGCCCGCCCTACTGATGGTTCCTCTCGTTCCCAAGCTCCTGCTTGGGAACGCTAATGTTTTTGCCAAGCTCTGCTTGGCCAGTGGTGGGG
>CAWJAA010000018.1:0-30601 GCA_963840615.1 Terriglobia bacterium | reverse complement strand
CTTGCGCAGCGAGGGATCGCGCGCGAAGTAAAAGCATTGCCGGTACACGCGAGATCCTTCGCCCTATCGGGCTCAGGATGACGTCTGACATTATGGCGCGGGGGCACGGGCGAGGACGCCCGTCCCGCCATTAATGAATCTAATCGGCCCATCAAGCTGACGATCAAATCGCCGCCAGGGCCTGGTCCAGGTCGGCGACGATGTCTTCAACATTTTCGATTCCAACAGAGATGCGAACCATGCCGTCGGTGATCCCGATGGCGCGCCGGCCTTTTTCGCCGAGGGCGGCGTGGGTCATGGTGGCGGGATGCGAGATCAGAGTCTTCGACTCCCCCGAGGGATTCTCCCAACGAGCAGACGCGAACTTTCTTCAGCATCTTTTTTGCGTTGGAGAGCGATCCGGTTTCGAAAGTGATCATGGCGCCAAAGCCGCTCATCTGGCGCCGGGCCAGTTGGTGCTGCGGATGATCGGGCAATCCGGGATAGAACACCTTGGGCACTCTTTTGTGCTTAGCGAGAAAGTCGGCGACTATCCGGCCGCTGCGGTCGTGTTGTTCCATGCGTACGGCGAGGGTTTTCACTCCGCGCAGGATGAGCCAGCAGTCGAAGGGCGACAGGATCGCTCCCGCACACTTCTGGATGAAGGCCAGTTTTTCCATCTGATCGGGGCGGGTGCAGACGACGACCCCGCCGAGTCCGTCGCTGTGTCCATTCAGAAATTTCGTGGTCGAATGCACGACCATATCCGCGCCCAGGGCAAGCGGTTGCTGGAAGTAGGGCGACATGAAGGTATTGTCGACGACCAGTTCGACTTTCTTCTTGCGGCAGATGCGGCTGAACGGCAGCGATGTCGGTGCAGGTCATCAGGGGATTGGTTGGGGTCTCGATGTACACCATGCGGGTGTTGCGGCGGAGCGCGCGCTCGACATTGCGGGCATCGCTGGTGTCGACGTAGGTAAATTCCAGTCCGAAATCGACCAGCACCTGGTTGAAGAGGCGGGGAACGCCGCCATAGAGATCGTGGCCGCAGACCACGTGGTCTCCGGACTTGAACATGGTGGTGATGGCGTTGATGGCGGCCATGCCGCTGCCAAAGACGCGCGAGCCGAGGCCGCCTTCGAGCGCGGCCAGGTTTTCTTCCACGCGGTCGCGCGTGGGGTTGGAGACGCGGGAGTATTCGTATCCCTTGTGCTCGCCGATTCCCTGCTGCACGTAAGTGGAGGTGGGATAGATGGGAGGAGCAGCGGCTCCGGTTTCGGGGTCAGGATACTGGCCGACGTGAATGGCGCGGGTGGCGAAGCCGGGTTGGCGGGTTTCTTTTTTGAACATGATTTTGCGCAGCCTTCAGATGTCAGTTCTCAGTTCTCAGCGAAATGCTGAGAACTGAGAGCTGAACGCTGAGAGCTAGTTTTCAGATTCCACCCTCAAAGATCTTCTTCGACAGATAGCGTTCGGCGGAATCGGGGATCAGGGTTACGACTCGTTTGCCGGGGCCCAGTTGGCGGGCGACTTTCAGGGCGGCGAAGACGTTGGCGCCGGCGCTGGATCCGCCGAGCACGCCTTCGCGGGCCGCGAGTTGTTTGACCATGTCGAAGGCTTCGGGATCGGTGACCTTGAGCACGCCGTCGCAAACCGACGGGTCGAAATTTTTGGGGATGAAGCTCGACCCAATGCCTTCCACTTTATGTTTCCCGGGCTTGCCTCCTCCCAGGACGGAGCCCTCGGTTTCCACCGCGTAGGCCAGCACCTTGGGGAGTTGTTTTTTCAGGAAGCGGGCAATGCCGGTAAACGTGCCCGCCGTGCCGGCACCGACGGTGACGGCGTCGATCCGGCCTTCCATCTGGTCGAAAATTTCCTGGGCGGTGGTTTCGAAGTGGTAGTCGGGATTGGCGGGGTTTTCGAATTGCGCGGCCATGAAGGCGTTGGGATCGCGGGCCGCCAACTCGGTGGCGCGCTTGATGGCTCCGGCCATGCCCTCTTCGTCCGGGGTGCGGGTGACCTGGGCGCCGAGGGCTTTCATGATGATGACTTTTTCTTCGGAAAAATTTTCCGGGACGAAGAGTGCGACCTTGTAACCGCGGTTGACGCCGATGAGCGCCAGTCCAATGCCGGTGTTGCCCGCGGTGGCTTCGACGATGGTGCCTGCGGGGCGCAGCTTCCCTTCCTGCTCGGCGCGGCGGATGATTCCGATGGCGGCGCGGTCTTTGACGCTGCCGCCGGGATTCAGGTATTCGAGCTTGACGAATACGCCGGCCGAATCCGCCGGAACCAGTTTTTTCAATTGCAGGATGGGGGTTTCCCCGACGAGCTGGGTAATGTCGTCGGCGACTCGGAGCCGAGTGCCCTCGATAGTTTTCATTCGCACTGTACAGGGTACGGAAGGAGAGCGGAGGGCGTCAACCGGTGGGGCAGGCTTCGGGCTCTCGGCTGTAGAGGCGCAGCTTGCTGCCTTTTGTCTTCCTCATACTTTCTACTGACGTCATCCCGAGTGAAGCGAGGGATCTCGAGCGCGGCGAGAACACCGTTAGCGCGCGCGCGCGATCCTTCGCCCTATCGGGCTCAGGATCGGTATGGGACGACGTCTCTTGAGATGTTGTAATTGCCCGGCTGCTCGGTGGGGGCGCCCGTCCAAGCCGAAAATCTTTACTGCGAGGCGCGCTCCTGGCCTGGGTAGTAGCCGCTGCGGGTGCGGACGGTGAGCTTGTTGTAGCCGCGGGCCTTGGCGTCAACGTGGATGGTGCGGTATCCACCGGCGCTTTTAGGGGTGGTGGGCTTGTAACCGATGGTGTATTGATTGCGAATGTCGTGGGCGATGGTCTTGCTGATGGCGTCCACTTCGTCCAGGGTTTTGGGAAGGAAGCAGATGCCGCCGGTGCGCTCGGAGATGGTTTGCAGGGCGCGGCGGGCGCGGCGTTGCTTCTCTTCTCCCAGCAGGCCGATGCTATAGACGGTAGGTCCGTTTTCTTCCTGCAGGCGGCGGACCGCCTGTTCCAGGGTTTCGCGGCTGGCGTTATCTTCGCCGTCGGTCACAATGAACAGCACTTTTTTCTGCAGCTTGGAATTTTTCTTGAGGTGATCGGCGGATGCGACGACGGCATCGTAGAGCGCGGTGCCTCCGCGGGATTCGACTTTTTCGAGCGCTTCGCTCAGTTTCCTGATGTCGCCGGTGAAATCCTGGTCGAGATAGTATTCGTCGTTGAAGTTGACGACGAAGACCTGGTCCTGGGCATTGCTGGAGCGCACCAGGTTCAGGGCGGCTTTGTTCACCTTGTCGCGTTTTTCGCGCATCGAGCCGGAGTTGTCGATCACAATGGCCATGGCCACGGGAATATCTTCGTGGCGGAAGGAAGTGATGGTCTGGGGCTGATTGTTTTCGAAGACGGCAAAAGCATTCTTCTCGAGATTGGTAATGAGGTGCTGCTTGTCGTCGACGACGGTGGCGTGCAGGACGACTTCTTCGACTTCCTTCTTGAAAACAAATACACCGCTATCGTCGCCCTGGGATGGTTCCTGCGATGGCTGGGGCGTGGCGGATGGCGATGGGGTTGCGTCTACGCCCGGGGCGGGCGGGTTGGGGCCGGAAACTGGGGGTGGAGGAACCTGGTTGGCGGGTGGGGTCTGGGCCCAGGCCGTACATGCTACAAGGAAGAGGGCAAAAAGGAGAACCAGTTCACGGCTATTCCGAAGGCGCATAGTAACCCGTCTTGGCATAAACCCGCAGTGGAGGCAAACCTTTAGGTGGAATGAGTTTCACCTTTATCTTACGCCATTTGCCGTCGTGCGCTGGGTTCTTTGGACGGTATCCGAGCACATATTGGTTGCGTAACTCGATGCCAATCTTGGTGGCCACGTCCGACAGATCGTTGGGATTATCGATGGTAAAGGCTCGCCCGCCAGTAATTTCCGTGAGTTCGCCGAGCAGTCCCGGCCCCAGGCGTTCTTCCTCGGTCGGGAAATAATGGTCGTAGATGCCGATGGCGTACATGAGCATATCGGCCTCTTTCACCACCGACTTGATCTCTCCCTCGGTGTAGCGGCTGTGATTGTCGCCGCCGTCGGAGATTACGAGCAGCGCCTTCTTGGGGTACCTGGCCTGGCGCATTTTGCTGACTCCGAGGTAGATGGCATCCAGCAAAGCGGTGCGTCCTTTAGGGATGGTGTAGACGAGTTTGCCCTGGATATCCTCGACCGACTGGGTGAAATCAGAGATTTCTTCCGGCTTGTCGGCGAAGGTGATCATGAAGAACTCGTCCTGCGGGTTGGCGGTCTTGAAGAATTCGATGACCGCTTCGCGAGCGCGCTCGATCTTGCTGGTCATGCTGGCGCTCATGTCGAAGATGACGCCCAGGGAAACGGGGGCATCCTCGCTGGAGAAGTGGCGGATCTCCTGCGCGTCCTTGCCTTCGAACAGCGAGAAGTTCTCCTTATCGAGCCCGGTGACCAGGCGGTTCATGGGATCAGTGATGGTGACCGGCACCAGAACCAGGTCGACATCGACTTTCATGGGCTTGGTATGGGTCTTGAGAGCCGGATCCATACCGTCTTCCGGAGAAGGCTGGACGGGTGCGATGCGCGGCTTGATGTGGACGTCGTCCACGGAATTCTGGGCCTGCGAGGAGGCGACAAAACCGAAGCTGAAGGTCAACAGTAAAACCAGGAGGGAGAGGATAGTCCGGTTCGATGCAAGGCTTTTCTGGGGGCAAAACCAAGCCGACGGGATGTACCGAACTGGGATTCGGGGCCTTAAAGAAGACCCGCGCCCTGAGTGGCGGGCCATAATTACCTCAATGGCGGCGATAGTATCACAGGTCTGGGAACCCGTTGTCAGTGTTTTTGCTGCCAGAGTTGGATTCAGCCGGCTGCGCAAAGGTTTGCCCAGTGGGAAAGGATTGTTCCCGCAGCACCGCACCAGTCGGATCGCTCTTGCTACAATGCCCCTTCCGGCTGATGGCTTACATTTCACCATTTCGCGCCCTTCGCTACGATCCTGCCCGGGTGGCTCTGTCGGATGTGGTAACCCAACCCTACGACAAGATCACTCCTGGTATGCAAGAGCAGTACCACGCGGCCAGTCCGTACAACCTGGTGCGGATTATCCTGGGTAAGCGGGAAAGCTCTGATAATGAGACAGAAAACCCATATACCCGGGCGGCGGCGCATTTTCGCGACTGGCGGCGGCAGGGGGTTTTTCTACAAGATGGACAACCGTCCATTTATCTGTACGTGCAACGGTTTACGGCGCCTGGAGAAAAGGCTGAGTGGGAACGGCGGGGATTCATTGCGCTGGGGCGGGTGGAGGACTATTCCGCCGGAGTGGTGTTCCGCCACGAGCAAACTCTAGCCAAGCCCAAAGCGGACCGGTTGAACCTGCTGCGGTCGACGCGGGCGCACTTCGGACAGATTTTCATGTTGTACAGCGATCCGGCCGGCGAGGTGGAAGCCACGCTGACGCCGAACGGGGCTCCGCACATGGAGACTCGCGATGAGTATGGGGTATCGCACCAGGTATGGAAGGTTTCCGACCCCAGCCTGATCGATCTGGCGCGCGGCAAGATGCGCGACAAGCAGCTGATCATCGCGGACGGTCATCACCGCTACGAGACGGCGTTGAATTACCGCAACGAACGGCGCGAAGCCGCCGCGCCGGCCGGCGGAGTGCCTCGGGAACGCACGCCGGCCAGATGCATTCACGCGGACCGGCGCGAGTGAACTCGCCCCCTACGAAATGGTGATGATGACCTTCGTCAACATGGATAGTCCGGGGCTGGCCATTCTGCCGACGCACCGCGTGCTGCATAGTCTGCCGGAGTTTTCGGCGGACGGGCTGCATGCGGCGGCCAAGGCCTATTTCAGCGTGGAGGAAGTGGATTCGTCGATTGACGCGGCGCGCGCCAACGCGATTTTGCGGGAAGCCGGACGGCTGGGGACGGCGCTGCTGGCGGTGACCGCGGAGCGTGTTTTCCTGCTCGACCGGCCGAAAGCGGACCCTGGCATCTTTGCCGGTCTCTCATTGCGGCAGCAGGCGCTCGACGTGGTGCAGTTGCACAAGTGCCTGCTGGAAGGCGCGCTGCGGCTTTCCGAAGAATCGATCCGCGAGCAGCAGAACCTGAGCTACATTCGCGACACCGCGGAGGCAATCGAACGAGTGCGCCGTGGATCGGCGAACGTCGCGTTTGTGATGAATGCGGCAGGCATGCAACAGGTCCGCGATATCGCCTTTGCCGGCGAGGTGCTGCCGCAAAAGTCGACCGACTTTTATCCCAAGCTGCTGAGTGGCCTGACCATCTATGCCCTGGAGTAAGCGGAGCGACGCGGGCGGGATACGGCAAAACAAGCCCGGCGTCTCTTCGATGTTTTCGCTCTCCATCCTTGTCTTGGTCTCGGCATTTTTGCTGCGCGGCGCCCCGCCGGAAAAACGCATCTCCATCTACTCGAAAGCGGCGAACTATTCCCTGCGGGTGATTGAGCACGGGGGGCAGGATTACGTTGGACTGTTTGAGATGCTTGAGCCGCTGGGCTCGGTCACCAGCAGGAGCGACGGCTCAAAGTGGAAGCTGCGCTACAACCAAGTCGACAGCGAGTTCGTGAAGGGAAGAAAGCGGGCGCGGATCAACGGCCGCAACTCCGAGTTGCCGGCCAACTTTCTTCTGGAAGAGGGCCGTGGCCTGGTGCCACTTTCGTCGTTGAGCACGCTGCTGCCGCAGTTTCTGGGAGGACCGGTGAGCTTCCATGAAAGCTCGCGGCGGCTGTTTGTGGGAGAGGTGGCGGTGCATTTCACGGCGCAGATCAACCAAGCGGCGGCGCCGTCGCTGGTGATGAACTTCACGTCGCCGGTGAATCCTTCGATTTCGACCGAGCCGGGAAGGCTGCGCATGGTATTCAACCATGAACCGCTGGTTCCTCCGGGCTCGCAAAAACTTACCTTTAACAGCCTTACCATTCCTTCCGCGACCTATGCGGAAAACAACGGGACGGCGGAGATCGACATCAGCGGAAGCGTTCCCCTGTTCGCCAGCTTCAGCAACGATGGCAGGACGATTACCGTCAGCCCGGCGACGCAAGCGGCTGCCCAGACTCCGGCGGCGCAGGCAGCGGCAACACCCTCGGGTGCAACTCCGGGCGGAACCACGGCGACGGCTGTCTCCCCAGCGGGTGCGCGGCGATATTTTGCGGTGCTGGATGCCAGCCACGGAGGGGATGAGCGGGGAGCAGCACTGAGCGATCAAATCGCGGAAAAAGACGTCACGTTGGCTTTTGCCCGGCGCCTGCGCCAGGAAATGGAGGCCCGAGGCCTGACCACGCTGTTGTTGCGAGACGGCGATCTGACGCTCACGCCAGACCAGAGGGCGAACCTGACCAACAGCACGCGGCCGGCGATCTACATCTGTTTGCACGCGACCTCGCAAGGCAGTGGAGTTCGTCTATACACCGCGATGGTTCCCTCCGTCGGCGAGGGGCGCGGACCGTTTCTTGACTGGGACACGGCGCAGTCGGCCTTTCTGAGCGTAAGCCAAGCGGCGACGGCCAGCCTGGCCGCCGAATTTGGACGAAGACAGGTGGCGGTGCGCGTGCTGGTGGCGCCGCTGCGTCCGCTGAATAACATCATCGCGCCGGCAGTGGCGGTGGAAGTGGCGCCTTCGGCGGAGGGGATTTCCAGCCTGACGCTTCCCGCTTACCAGCAGCTGATTGCGGGTTCGATTGCGTCGGGGATTGCTGCGGCGCGCGACAAACTGGAGGCGGGACGATGATTCCGCGCCACCTGGTGATCGCGACCGCGGTGTTGCTGGCCGTGGCTCTGGGAATGAGCGCGTACGTGTGGCGGATGCGGCGGGGAGCGGTAGCACCGGAACCAGTGGCGGATACGCGGCCGGTGGCTCCACCGGTGACGGGGCCGACCGAGCAGGTCACGCTGTACGTCGCGTACGACGATAACGGAACCCTGCGCGCCCAGGGGGCGCGCATTCCGCTACCGGCGGGCCGCCAGGAGCGCGCGGAAGAACTGTTGCGGGCGCTGGTGGGCATCTATCTGGACAAGACTTCTCCTCATCCGCTGGGCGCGGGCTCGGAGATCCGGAATGTCTACCTGGTCGATCCCGGACTGGCGGTCATCGATACGAACGCGGCGTTTTCCGACAGTCACCGCTCGGGCGTGCTGGTAGAAGAACTGACGGTAGCATCGCTGGTGGAGACGCTTTCGGCCAATATTCCCGGCATCAACCGGGTCAAGATTCTGGTGGATGGCAAGCCGCGCGACACCCTGGCGGGACATGTGGACCTGACAGGATTCTTTGATGTGTCGCAGATGAAGCAGGTGGTGGCGCAACTGCAGCAGTGATGGGGATTGGGGATTGACGATTTACGATTGCCGATTGACGATTGGACAATTCGATTTAGCTTCGGACATTGAGCCTTAGCCTGTTCGAGCGCTGCGCCGCAAGCACGAGTAAGAAAAGAGCAATCCAAATCACAAGGAACATTGTGACAAGTTGCGACGGTGGATAAAGTGGAAACTGATATGGCGCGGGGATATAGCGATACCAACGAGTAAAGGAAAAAAGAATCGAGCCAAGGACAAACGTCGCCGGGTTCCACAGGCCAAAAGTTATCGTCCACTTCCCCACACCGCTTCGCGCCAGCCAAAAGGCGCTTGCGGAGAGCACTAAGCCAAGTATCAGAGTTGTGAGCCGAAAGGGCCTTCCGCTATGAGACTCCGCCCAGTCATATGGATTGTCGATATAGAACATACCGGGCGGGGCAGGAGGCGTCGGCGGGACCAGGCGGCGGCCGACATTTCCTGTGAACAGGAGACCGATTGCGATCACGATGCTACCCAAACCTGAGACTAAGACAAATCTCCCGACTCTTGCGCTCATTCTGTCCCTGTATCCGCTGACGGGTGGCCTTCGCCCTCCCGGCTCTCAGGAGAATGTCACGGAAGCAAAAGCATGGTTGCCTCACGCGAGATCCCTCGCTCCGCTCGGGATGACGTCAGTGATTGGCAGCCGTCATCCTGGTATTTAGGTAGGTTGGAGCACAGGCGGCGGTTCCAGAGGCAGAAGACCAGACTAATTTCAAAGTACTGCTTTCCCTCAGGGACAGCTGTGATTTGAAATCGGCAATCGGCAATTGACAATTGTATCGTTTAGAATCTGACGATGATCTACCGTTCCGATAACCGTTCACCCGACCAGATCCGGCCGGTCAATCTGGTTCCCGACTATATTCATACGGCCGAAGGCTCGGTTCTGATTGAAGTCGGGAACACGCGAGTCATCTGCACGGCTTCCATTGAAGAATCGGTTCCGCAATTCATGCGCAATAGCGGCAAGGGCTGGATCTCGAGCGAGTACGCGATGCTGCCGCGGGCGACCTTGACGCGGACTCCGCGCGAGGTGAATAAAGGGCGTCCCAGCGGGCGGACGCATGAAATTCAGCGGCTGATTGGCCGATCCTTGCGGGCGGTGGTGGACCTGGAGCGTTTGGGCGAGCGCACGATTTGGATGGATTGCGATGTGATCCAGGCCGACGGCGGGACGCGGACGGCGTCGATTACCGGAGCGTTCGTGGCCCTGGGGCTGGCGCTGGAAAAGCTGGTCGAAGCGGGGACGCTGACGGCTTCGCCGCTTCGCGATTTCGTAGCTGCGATCAGCGTAGGAATTGTGGATGGAGAAATCATGCTCGATCTGTGCTACGAGGAAGACTCGCGGGCAGACGTGGACATGAACTTCGTGATGACGGCGGGGCGGAAGCTGGTGGAAGTGCAGGCCACGGCGGAACACCAGGTGTTCGACGAGGCCCAGCTTTCGAAGATGATTGCCCTGGCGGGCCAGGGAGTGCAGTCGCTGATTGCCAAGCAGCAGGCGGTACTGGGAGCGCTGACGCTCAGGCAGTGACGGCAATCACCACGCAGGCTGGGCAAAACGTATTACAATGACTCGCCGCCCGGCTCGGTTTCCCGGATATAGCCGGCGTTGCGATCCATCTTTAACGCACTTATTGGAGGCATTTCATGAAACTCACCCCAGGAAAACTTGCCGGTTTGAAAAAAGTATCGAATGAGCGGGGCGTCATCGCCGCCGCGGCCATGGACCAGCGCGGCTCTCTGCAGAAATCTCTGGCGAAGGAGAAAGGTTCCGACGTCAGCGATGCCATGATGGAAGAGTTCAAGAGCCTGGTCACGGAAGTGCTGACTCCGCATGCCAGCGCCATCCTGCTCGATCCCGAGTGGGGCTTGCCCGCGTCCAAGCGGCGCGCCAAGAATGCCGGCCTGCTGCTGGCGTATGAGAAGACCGGGTACGACAAGACCGGCCCCGGCCGTCTGGGCGACCTGCTCGACCACTGGTCGGTGCGGCGGCTGAAAGAAGCGGGAGCCGACTGCATCAAGATTCTGCTTTATTACACGCCGTTCGATCCCAAGCCCATTAATGACACCAAACATGCCTGGGTGGAGCGGCTGGGCGACGAATGCCGGGCCAACGATATTCCCTTCTTCCTGGAGTTCGTGACCTATGAAGAAGGCATTGACGAGAAAGGTATCGACTTTGCCAAGAAAAAGCCCGAGGCGGTGATTGGCAGCATGCAGGAGTTCACCAAAGACCGCTATGGCGTCGACGTGATGAAGGTGGAAGTGCCGATCAATATGAAGTTCGTCGAGGGCGCGAAGTCGTTCAAGGGGCCGGCGGCCTACACCAAGAAGGAAGCGATGGACCTGTTCCGCAAGGCGGCGAGCGTCTCGACCAAGCCGTTCATCTATTTGTCGGCGGGAGTCAGCAACTCGGAATTCACCGAGGCGCTGGAGCTGGCGGCGGAGTCGGGCGTGAAATTCAACGGGGTGCTCTGCGGACGCGCCACCTGGAAGGAAGGAATTCCGGTGTACGCCAAGCAAGGCGCCGAGGCTTTCCGGCAGTGGCTGCAAACCGAAGGCGTGAAGAACATCAACAACGTGAATGACCGGCTGAAGGCGGCGACTTCGTGGCATTCGATTTATGGGGTCGAGCCGGCGCTGGTGGGTGCGTAAGGGGGACGCGAGGTTCCTCGACTTCGCTGGGGATGACAGAGTGGGTGGTAAGGCACGGGTTGGTTCCCGTGCCTTGACTGTTTGGAGCTCTTTACTATGCCAAATCCAACAGCTTTGATCACCGGCGCATCGAGCGGCATTGGATACGAACTGGCAAAGTTGTTCGCCAAGGACCACTATGACCTGGTTCTGGTCGCGCGGAGTTCAGGGAAGCTTGCCCAGTTCGCCGATGAGTTGCAGCGGCAGTTTGGCATTTCGGCGAAAGCGGTGGCGCTGGATTTATCGGCGGCTCCGGCGGCGCAGTTTCTGTTTGATCAGCTGCAACACGAAGGAATTGCCGTCGATGTTCTGGTGAACAATGCCGGATATGGAGTATCGGGAGAATTCGCTGACATCCCGTTGGAAGAAAGCCTGGGCCAGATTCAGTTGAATATTACGGCGCTGACGGCGCTGACCAGATTATTTCTTGGCCCGATGCGGGAGCGGCGGGCGGGAAAGATCATGAATGTGGCGTCGACCGCGGGATTCCAGGCGGGGCCGCTGATGGCTGTTTATTACGCGACGAAGGCTTACGTGATTTCCTTTTCGGAGGCGTTGGCCAACGAATTGAAGGAGAGCGGGATTACGGTGACGTGTTTGTGCCCGGGAGCGACCGATACCGGGTTTCAGAAGCGGGCCGCGACCGAGGATTCGATTCTGTTCAAGAAGCTGCGTCCCATGGATGCGAAGACGGTGGCGCTCGATGGCTATCGGGGACTGAGGTCGGGAAAGAGCCTGGTCATCTCGGGATTCCGCAACTGGCTGGTGGCGGAGTCGGTGCGGTTTGCGCCGAGGAAGCTGGTGACGGCGATTTCGCGGAAGCTGATCGAGAAGGGGTAGGGGCAGAGGCTTCGGGCGTCAGGCTGCGGGGTCGCATTCTCGGACGTTGTGCCATACACATAATTGTGAGATATTTACACATTGGAACTGCGATAAACAACATGCGAACAAATATTGAAATCGATGATCGCCTGATGCGCCGCGCCATGCGGCAGAGCGGGGCACGGACCAAGAAAGCAGCCGTCGAGGCCGGGTTGCGCTTGCTGACCGAGACTCACGCGCAGGGGGACATTCGCGCGCTCCGCGGCCAGATCCGTTGGGAGGGCAACTTGAAGCGGTCACGGCGCGCGAGGGTTGGGCGTTAGGCTTGCAATGGTCATTGTCGACACCACCGTGTGGATCGACTACTTGCGAGGGACATCAAACCTCGAAACGCGCTGGTTGGATCAAGAACTACAACGCCAGCGGTTGGGATTGACTGACTTGATTCTTTGCGAGGTCCTGCAAGGCATTCGGGATCGCAGGAGCTTCGAGCAGACCCGGGATCAGCTTCTGAAATTCCGCGTATATCAGACGGGAGGAACGGAACTGGCAATCGCGGCAGCGGAGAATTATGCGCAGTTGCGGCGGCGTGCTTATACCGTGCGCACAACCATCGATTGCCTGATTGCTTCTTTCTGTCTGCAGGCGGGTCACGAACTATTGCATCGTGATCACGACTACGACGCGTTTGAAGAAGCGCTGGGATTGCGAGTGATTCACGCTTAAGCCCTGCGGTTCCGCCCTGATGAGGGCGGCGCCTCGCCTTGTCTCGACATCAAATTTCCCAGCAGGAACACAAGGTCCCTCGACTTCGCTCGGGATGACAATGGGTTGGTGTGGCTGAGGTCTGAGGTCCGCTTTTATTCCCACTCGATCGTGCCCGGCGGTTTCGACGTGATGTCGTAGACCACGCGGTTGATGCCTCGCACTTCGTTCACGATGCGGCTGGAGATGCGCTTTGAGCACTTCGTAGGGCAGCGGAACCCAGTCGGCGGTCATGCCGTCTTCGGAGTGCACGGCGCGGACGGCGCAGGTGTAGGCGTAGGTGCGCTGGTCGCCCATCACGCCTACGGACATCACGGGCAACAGCACGGCGAAGGATTGCCAGATTTTCTGTATAGAGCCCGGCATTCTTGATTTCGCTGACGACGATGTCGTCGCATTCCCGCAGGATGGCCAAGCGCTCGGGCGTGACTTCGCCGAGAATGCGCACAGCCAGTCCGGGGCCGGGGAAAGGCTGGCGCTGCAGGATTTCCTCGGGCATGGCCGAGGTCGCGTCCGATCTTGCGGACCTCGTCCTTGAACAGGTCTTTCAGCGGCTCGATGAGCTTGAGCTTCATTTTTTCCGGCAGGCCGCCGACGTTGTGATGGGTCTTGATGGTCTGCGAGGGTCCGCGCACGGAGCGCGACTCGATCACGTCGGGATAGAGCGTGCCCTGCACCAGCCAGTCCACTTTGCCTTCCTGTTGCTCGATGCGGCGGGCTTCGTCGTCGAAGACGGCGATGAATTCGTTGCCGATGATCTTGCGTTTCTTCTCGGGGTCGGTCACGCCCGCGAGTTTCTTGAGGAAACGTTCGGTGGCGTCGACGGCGACGAGGTGCAGCCCGAGCTTGTCGCGCAGGTTCTGCTGCACTTTCTCGAACTCGTTCTTGCGCAGCACTCCGTTGTTCACGAATACGCAGGTGAGCCGCGTGGCTTTTCCGTCACGCATGGCGCGATCGACGAGGGTGGCGGCCACCGAAGAATCGACGCCTCCGGAAAGGGCGCAGATGGCGCGGCCGCTGCCCACGGTCTGGCGAACGCTGGAAATGGTGGCGTCGATGAAGTGCTGCGGGGTCCAGGTGGGCTTGGCGCCGCAGATGACCAGCGCGAAGTTGCGCAGGATGTCGGTGCCCGCATTGTGTGTGGTGCACCTCGGGATGGAACTGCACCGCCCACATTTTCTGTTCCGGGTTCTGAATGGCAGCGATGGCATGGGGCGAACTGGCCGACAAGCGGAAACCCTGCGGCAGTTCAACCGCTTCATCGCCGTGCGACATCCAGACGGAAAGTTTTTTCGGCAAGCCATCGAACAGCCGCGAGTCTGCGTCGATCTCAACCTGGGCGTGTCCGTATTCGCGCTTGTCGGCGGCGCGGACTTTGCCGCCCAAGGCATGGACCATGAACTGCAGTCCGTAGCAGATGCCGAGCACGGGTACGCCGAGACGGAACACGCCCTGGTCCGCGGCCGGGGCGTCGATGTCGTAGACCGAAGACGGTCCGCCGGACAGGATGATGCCAACGGGCGAGTAGCCGCGAATTTCTTCCAGGCTGGCAGTGCAGGGCAAGACCACCGAGAAGACGTTTTGTTCACGGATGCGGCGCGCGATCAGCTGGGAATACTGCGCGCCGAAGTCGAGGACAACGATGGATTGGGTTTCCACGGATGAGTTTCTCAAAACCGGAGGATAGTGTAAAGGGGAGGGTTGTGCCAAGCCGGCATTCAGCACTCAGTCGTGGTGAGGAAGGTCGCTGAGGATGGGCTCGTCTCGATCGATACTGGTGACTGGCGGAAGGCTTGCGGACAGCGCGTCACAGAGGATGACTTCGTCTTTGTCGATAGCGGTAGCCAGCGGAGGGGCGATTGCCGAAGGCGGAAGGTTCGGCTGCGGAGTTGCCAGCGGAAGTTCCAGGATCGCGACATACGCGGCCAGACGTCCGACGTAGAGAAAGTCCGTCACGGCGAAATAGAGCAGCGTGACCAGCAGCACGCCGCCCAATACGATTCCGGCGGGCAGCACTCCGGCAAAGGCGAGGGGAAACGCGACCACGGAAGTGCCGACGAAGAACGCCGTCAAGTGGGCCAGGCCGAACCAGGTGCCGGCGGCGAGAACGGAACCGGTGCGAGTACGGCAGAGATCGACTGCCTGGGCAAGTGCGCCGAAGGCGTCGCATCCGCCGTCCACGACGAAAACCGCGGAGAGCGAAAGAAACCAGTTGACCACGGACCAGGCGAGCCAGACCAACATGGCCAGCATCAGGAAGATCAAGAAGGCGCTGCCGGGAGCAGGGTCTGCCTGGGGAGAGGCGGAGCCGGCCAGGACGATCGCTCCCAGGCATCCTACTGCCGCGGCCAGGGTAGCGGCGACTCGCAGGAAGTTGAGTCCCGCGAGGGAGCGTAGCGGGCGTTCGGCGGCGGGCGGGAGAGTATGGCCGGGTTCATCCGCACCGCGGAAATAGTCCACCAGCGCTTCGAGGGTTGCGGCTCGAGCAAACGAACCGAGGAGGATCCAGGCGGCGGCCAAGGCCGGAACCAGGACAAGCGCGGTCAGAATGAGCCGGGGAGCGCTGCCGTGGAAAATCCGGGCCAGGGTCTGGGAGATCAGGAAAGGCTGTCCGGTGCGGAGGAACAGCAAGTCACGGTTGGTGACGGGCAGGCTATCCAGGTATTCGAAGCAGGAGAAAGCAAGGAGCACGCCGGCGGCGAGGCCGAAGCTCCAGCGCCAGGCAATTTCCGCCACACCGAACGAGGGCTGGCGGAGCATGGCCACAAAGCCTTCCTGGGTGGGCGAGCGCCGGGTCATCGCCCCTAGCATAACCCATCTCACGATCAGAGTTTCGAGTCGGGAGGCTACTTGATTTCGAAATTCCGGGGATCGAGCGAAACATTGCTGAGAATGTTTTGCGCCTTCACCTCCCATTCCACGGTCTTGGTGAAACCGCTGGCCAGTTCTTCGGTAAAGCGCAGATCGTAGCGGGAAGGCAGGGTGAGATTGTCCACCGTCTGAAATTCAGAAAAGCGTTCTTCGATGCTGTAGCGAGTCTGCTGACGTTGCGGGGTATCGATGTCGGTGGACGCGATACCGGCCTGCTGGGAAGCCTTGTAAGTCGTCATCACGTGGCGAAATGTTTCCGGATCAAAAAAAAGCAGGATCTCGAGATCGCTGCTCTTTTTGGGGCGGAAGCTGATGGTCTGGAGTTCACGCCCATCGATCTTCTTCAGGCCTTCATACTTCAACTTGGCGCCACGCACTTCGCGGTCAAGCAACGGCCATGCGGTGGACCAGACCCCGCCGAGCAGGCCCGCGCGCAACACAATGTCTTCGCCTCGCAGGAACCCGCCAAACTCCGAGCGACTCTTGTCGGAATAGGTGCCGGCGGTGAAGGCTTTCTGGCCATCGCAAATGAATTGCTCTCCCCGGTATTCGACAGTATTGACCTTGAGCAGGAAGTTGGATTTCTGTCCTTCGGAAGCGAACACGGCCTTGCCGTCGATAGCACCCGAACCTCCGACCAGCACCCGGTAGGTGGCAGCGCCCTCAACGACGCGCGACTTCAGGGTATTTCTTACTTCCGGCTTGCCCAGCGATTCCAGGTGGCGGGCAACCACATCCTCGACCTTCATGTCGGCGGCGGACAGGGACGAAACAATAGACAAAAGAAACAGAACACAAAGCGAGACGGCTCGCTCAAAGTGCAGCATGGGGCGCGATCTCCATGGTTTCTTACAGATGTCAGGAATGTACCGGGCGCCGATCCAGCTTGTAAAGAAACTTCTTTGAAGAACGCAGTGACTAATTCAATTCCGAATTTTCATTTTCGCGCCGCCGTCCGGCGGGATTGCCGCCGTCCCTGATAACCAAATGGCAACTGGTTCGTCTGAAGACTTATGCCGCTTCGGTTACAAAGTGTGGCGACCGCGCGGGCCGCGGTGGCCGATCCGGAGTGGAGAATGATTCTTCTGCATCCGAAGGGAAATCACGCGCATCTTGGATAGTAACTGGTGGTTTCTTACGACGACCGACAGTAGGCGGGGGCACCGACTGTCTAACCCATATCTGAGGATTGTGAGGACAATATGAAAGCTATCAAGTACTTATTCCTGCTCGCCGGCATCGCGATGCTACTGCCGCTGGGCGCTTTCGCTAAAAACAATAACAATAATGAAGGCAAGTTCACAGTTTCGGAGCCGGTGCAGGTAGGGTCCACTCAGCTGAAGCCCGGAGACTACAAAGTGCAGTGGGAAGGCAGCGGAGATGCGGTGCAGGTGAAGATACTGCAGGGCAAGAAGACGGTGGCGACCACGTCGGGCAAAGTGGTGAATCACGACCAGGCAGCGCCCTATAACGCAGTGATTCTGAGGGGTGCGACGAGCCAGAAGTCAATCAATGAGATCGACTTCGGAAACCGCAAAGACGCGCTGGTACTGACCGACGCGCAGATGAGCGGCGGCCAGTAAGAGTGCGGGGATTGCGAGGGAAAGCGGGCGAAAGCCCGCTTTTTTATTGGCTCAGCGAACGACCAGATTAAGCAGCTTCCCGGGAACCAGGATCTTTTTGATGACGGGCTTTCCGGCAAGCGCGGCTTTGATCTTTTCATCCGCTAGCGCGCGCTGGTAAACCAGGCCATCTTCCGCATCGGCGGGGACAATGATGCGGCCGCGCAGCTTGCCATTGATCTGCACCGGGATCTCGATTTCTTCCTGCTTCGCCAGTGCCGGGTCATATTTCGGCCAGGGAGCACGCAGCAGACTTCCCTTCTCACCAAGCATCTCCCACAACTCATGGGCCAAGTAAGGAGCGAAGGGAGCGAGCAAGAGCACGAACGTCCGCTGCACCCCGGCTACGAACGAGGCGGGGCCGCGGTGGTCGCCTTGGGCCGCGAATATCTCGTCGGCGGCGATGCATTCATTCAAGAACTCCATTAATGCGGCGATGGAAGTGTTGAAGTGCCAGCGACCGGAGAAGTCGTCGGTAATTTTCCTGATGGTCTGATGCAGTTTGCGAAGAATGTTTCGCGCCGCCGGGGTGAGATCGTCGGGCGAGTAGGAGTGCGGGCGCGCCGCTTCGCTGGCCGGCGCCTGGGCAACGAAGCGATAGGCGCGAGCCAGGAAACGAGCCACGCCTTCGACTCCGGAGTCCTGCCAGTCGAGTTCGCTGTCGGGAGAAGTAGCAAACAAGGTGTACACCCGCGCGCTGTCGGCGCCGTAGCGAGCCACCATGTCGTCGGGCGAGACGACGTTCCCCAGGCTTTTCGACATCTTGGCGCCGCCCTTGATGATCATGCCCTGGGTGAACAAGCGCTCGGCGGGTTCGCCGTTCTTGACCAATCCCATGTCGCGCATGAACTTGGTCCAGAAGCGCGAATAGATCAAATGCAGAATGGCGTGTTCGACGCCGCCGATGTATTGATCGATGGGGAACCAGTAGTCCGCGGCCTGGCGGTCGAAGGGAGCCTGGTGGTTGTGAGCGTCGGTGTAGCGGTAGAAGTACCAGGACGAGTCCACAAACGTGTCCATGGTGTCGGTCTCGCGACGGGCGGGGCCGCCGCACTTGGGACAGGTGGCGTTGACGAACTCGGGAACTCGACCCAACGGTGAGCCGCCGGTAAGCGTGATGTCTACATTGTCGGGGAGGAGAATGGGCAGGTCCTTCTCCGGCACGGGGACGATGCCATCCTTCTCGCAGTAAAGCATGGGAATGGGCGTTCCCCAATAGCGTTGTCGCGAGATACCCCAATCTTTCAAGCGGAAAGTGACGGTGGCTTTGCCGAAGCCGTTTTTGCCGGCATGCTCGACCATCTGCTTGACGGCTGCTTCGCAATTCAGCCCGCTGAATGGACCGGAGTTCACCAGAAAGCCCTCGGTCGTGGTGAACGGCAACTTAGGCTCGACCACGGTCTCTTCGGGATCGTCGGGCCGCGGCACAATGACCAGGCGGATTTCCAATCCGTATTTCCTGGCGAATTCGTAGTCGCGCTCGTCGTGTGCGGGCACACTCATGATGGCGCCGGTGCCGTAGTCGGTAAGAATGTAGTTGGCCACCCAGATCGGGACTTTCTGTCCGTTGAAGGGATTGATGGCGAAACGGCCGGTGTTCACGCCATGTTTCTCGATGGCCCCGATATCGCCCACGTCTTTGGCCTTGCGCTGCTCGGCCATGAGCTGATCGACTTGGGCGCGGAGGCCGGAGTGGTTGGCGGTGAGGTCGGCGATCAGCGCATGTTCGGGGGCCAGTTGCAACGAGGTCGCGCCATAGATGGTGTCGATGCGAGTGGTGAACACGCTGATGGTGGATCCGGCTGGCCCGGCGGGGCCATCCAATTTGAAATCGACCAACGCACCTTCGCTGCGCCCGATCCAGTTACGCTGCATGGTGCGGACTTTTTCCGGCCAACCGTCGAGCTGGTCAAGGCCGCGCAACAATTCGTCGGCGTATTGCGTGGTGCGCAAGAACCACTGCTCGAGTTCGCGGGTCTCGACCAAGGTGTCTTCGTGGCGCCAGCAGCGGCCGCCGACCACCTGCTCGTTGGCCAGCACGGTGGCGCATTTGGGACACCAGTTCACTTTGCTCTGCTTGCGATAGGCGAGACCCTTTTCGTACAGCTTGAGGAAGAACCACTGATTCCACTTGTAGTAATCGGGAAGACAGGTGGTGACTTCGCGCGACCAGTCGTAGGCAAAGCCCAGACGCTTCATCTGCGCCTTCATGTTGGCGATATTGCGCAGGGTCCATTCGCGCGGAGGAGTGTTATTGGAGATGGCGGCATTTTCCGCGGGAAGGCCGAACGAATCCCAGCCCATGGGATGGAGAACGTTGTATCCATTCATCCACATGTAGCGGGCCAGGGCGTCACCGATGGAATAGTTGCGCACGTGCCCCATGTGCAGAGCGCCCGAGGGATAGGGCAGCATTTCCAAGGCATAATATTTCGGCTTGCTGGAGTTGGGTTCGGCGGCGTAGAGAGTCTCGTCCTGCTGCCAGCGCTCAGACCACTTGGTCTCGATACGCTGAGCGTCATAGCGGTCTTCGCGGGTCACGATGGTTTTTTCTTCCTGCGGCATAGATAGCGTCAGTCGGGTCCGGGGTAAACCTGTATTTTACAACGAGTGTTGTGTAGAGACGCAGCTTTGCTGCGTCTGGGGTCACACGCGAAAGTTTGTGAGCGGGGAGAAGAGGCAGCAAAGCTGCGTCTCTACGGGATTGGGGTTATTTGTAATTCTCCTGGTCCTTTTCCCAGTTGGCCGGGTTTTTCTCAATGTAGTCGCGGACTGCACTGAGCGACGCATTCCCTCGCAGAATGTGGTCGTGGAAACCCGTCTGCCACCCGAAGCCCACGATTCCTAAGGTTCGGCAACGGTAGGTCACGCCTGCCTTGAAGGAACGTACGATCGCGGATAATGAGCCCGATCTTGGAAGGAGCTTCTGATGGTGAGGAGAATACTGATGAACGCCTCTAATCACTACGATAGCGTGAAGATGATTGGGCATGACCACGAATGCATCCACTTCCACATTCGAGTAGTGTGCCGGGATATTTTTGCATTCAGACTCCACAACTTGGCCCGCCGGGAATAGTTGCATTTGCCCATTCGCGATTTCTCCGAAAAGAGATTCGTGGTTTCGCGCGCAGATCGTTACGAAGTACCAACCGGGAGAGCCGTAATCCCAGCCTTGCAGGCGCGTCGATTCGATCCGATAGGTGTCTTTGAAAAGGGTCATATCGAAACCTTACTTGTAGAGACGCAGCTTTGCTGCGTCTGGGGTCACACGCGAAGGTTTGTGAGCGGGAGGAGAAGACGCAGCAAAGCTGCGTCTCTACGGCCAGTTCTACGCAGTCCGCCGGCGCCGGATGGCAGAAGGATAGCGGTTGATTACTTCTGTTCCCTGCCCGGAACGAACCGTTGACGCCTCGCGCGGCGTGGAACATTATCATGATTGATAGAGACCAGCGCTGCTCTGCCTTAGACCAATGGCGAGCGTGATGCAAAAGTCATGAGCATACCCTCGCCGCCTTCCTCGCGAAAAAAATCCACCCGATCCGCGCCGCCAGAATCTGAGCGGCCAACGATTCCTTCGTATGTCTATTACCTCCTGGTCGGACTGGTCATTCTGTCGTTTGCGCTGATCCGGTATCGTCTGCGCGACATGCCGCTTGAGCGCGACGAGGGCGAGTACGCGTACGCCGGACAATTGCTGTTGCAGGGGATCCCACCGTATCAACTGGCCTACAACATGAAGTTCCCGGGCACGTACGTCGCCTATGCGCCGATGCTGACGGTGTTCGGGCAGTCCCCGGCGGGAGTGCACCTGGGAATGATCCTGGTCAACGCCGGGGCTACGTTCCTGGTTTTCCTTTTAGCCGCCCGTTTGTTTGACCGGTTGACGGGAGTGGTGGCCTGCGCGAGTTATGCGCTGCTCTCGACTTCCAGGTCGACCATGGGATTTGCCGCTCATGCCACGCACTTTGTCGTGTTGCCGGCGCTGGCGGGGATTCTGCTGGCGCTCAAGGCTGCTGAAACCCGACGCCGGCCACTTTATTTCTGGAGCGGACTGCTGTTGGGCGCAGGGATGATGATGAAACAGCCCGGAGTCTTCTTCATTTTGTTTGGCGGGCTGTATCTGCTGCGCAGCGAACCCCAGGATCCGATCGACTGGCGGGCGCTCAGCTTACGAATGGGCAGCTTCGCAGCGGGAGCGGTGACGCCTTTCGCGCTGACTTGCGTATGGCTGTGGCGAGCCGGAGTTTTCTCTCAGTTCTGGTTCTGGACGTTCACCTATGCCGGTCAGTATGCGTCGTCGAACAGCGTGCTGGTTGCGCTTCCGGTGTTGCGTTTTGTGGCTCCATTTCTTCTGAGCGCGGGGATGTGGATTTGGATCATCGCAGCGATCGGTTTGCTGGCGTTTGTCTGGGCGCCGGAGGCGCGTTCGCGGGCAGCCTTTGTGCTGGGCTTTCTGCTGTTTTCGTTCCTGGCGGTGTGCCCGGGTTTCTATTTCCGTCCCCACTATTTCATTCTTCTGCTGCCCGCCGTGGCCTTGCTGGCTGGGTTGGCGGTGAGTTCGTCGGCGCGGGCGCTCTACGTCAGAAGCAATTTGCGGATCTTCGCGTTCGCCCCGGTGGTCCTGTTCGTGGTAGCGTTCGGCTACTCGATGGTGGAGCAAGCGGAGTTTTTCTTCTCCCTGGATCCGGAGACGGCTTGCCGCTCGGTCTACGCCCCCAATCCATTTCCGGAAGCGGTCAAGATCGCAGAGTACATACGAAGCCATACCCCGGAGAATGCGGGCATCGCGGTGCTGGGGTCGGAGCCCGAGATTTATTTCTATGCGCACCGGCATTCCGTAACCGGGTACATCTACACCTACGAATTGATGGAGAAGCACAAGTTCGCATTAACCATGCAGCAGCAGATGATGGCGGATATCGAGAGGGCCAGCCCGCAGTTCATCGTGGACGTGGATGTGCCGTTCTCGTGGTTCGTGCAGCCGCAGTCGGATCTCACGATTCTCTCCTGGGCAAAGACCTACTTGCAGGAGCACTACGATCTGGTCGGAGTCGCGGACATTTCGCGGCAAGGCACGGAATACCGGTGGGATGCCGAGGCCTCCGCCTATCAACCGAAGTCGTCGAATGTAGTGCGGGTGTACAGAAGAAAGGCATCCTGAGCCGACCAAGCTCCAGTTCTGGCAAAATGCGCGAGCCCTGGGGCGACCTGTTTGCGCCTGCCCACCGCTAACGTTAAACTTGAGCATCTTGAGGTAAAGCCATGCTGGTTGTGATGCAGGCGCACGCCACCGAAGAGCAGGTGCGGGCGGTTTGTCAGAAGATCGAGTCATTGGGCTATCGCGCGCATGCCCTGCCGGGCGCACAGCGCACCGCCATTGGAATCACCGGAAACCGGGGAGAAGTGGAAGCGGGCACGCTGGAAGAACTGCCGGGCGTGCAGGAACTGATCCGGGTCTCGAAGCCCTACAAACTGGTGAGCCGCGACGTCAAGAACGAGAACACGGTCATTCGCTTTCCGGGGACGGACGCCAGCATTGGAGGTTCGGGGCTGGCCATCATCGCCGGGCCTTGCGCCATTGAGAATCTTGATCAGGCGATGGCGGTGGCTGAGCGGGTGTATCGGGCAGGGGCGCAGTTTTTCCGCGGTGGCGCCTACAAACCGCGCACTTCGCCGTATTCGTTTCAAGGACTGGGCGAAGCAGGCTTGCGGATCATGTCCGAGGTTCGCGACAAGTACGGGATGAAGATCGTCACCGAGGCCATCGACCACGAATCTCTCGAACTGGTCGAGGAGTATGCCGACGTCATTCAGATTGGCGCCCGCAACATGCAGAATTTTTCTCTGCTCAAACGCGCGGGGAGGGCCCGGAAGCCGGTACTGCTGAAGCGCGGCATGTCGGCGACGCTGGAAGAATTTCTGATGGCGGCCGAGTATGTGATGAGCGAAGGCAATTACAACGTGATTTTGTGCGAGCGCGGAGTGCGCACCTTTGCCGATCACACCCGCAATACCCTGGACCTGAGCATCATTCCGGCGGTGCAGCGGTTGAGCCATCTGCCGATCCTGGTGGATCCGAGTCACGGTACCGGCAAGCGGAATAAAGTCACGCCGCTGTCGCGCGCGGCGGTGGCGGTGGGAGCAGATGGACTGATCGTGGAAGTGCATCATGAGCCCGATAAGGCGCTGTCGGATGGGATGCAGTCGCTCTATCCCGACCAGTTTGACGAACTCATGGCGCAAGTGCGACAGATTGCGCCAGTGGTGGGGAGGACGGTGCCGGGGATTGGGGCGCACGCGATGGCGAGCGGCATGGTTGACGCTCGCACCGGGAACCAACCTTCAGTCGTGAGGTAGGGCTCCACTTCAACCCGTATTAAGGTGCCTCCGGTCTGGTAGTCTTAGTTCTTTCCACGAGCCTGCTGCACCTTGAGAAAAATCCTCTTCATTCTGGTTTGCCTTCCGCTGTTGGCCGCTCTGGGCTGGTGGTACTTCCACCAGCGCGAGTTGCCGCACTACGGGCCTTCGTACCGCGAGTATGCGTATGTCACCAATGGCAAGAGCAACACGGTCAGCGTCATTGACCTGACCACGTTCGAACCGGCGGGAACCATACGGGTGGGCAGCGAGCCGACCGGCATTGCGGCCAACAGCAAGAAGAATGAGGTTTACGTCGTCAACAGCAGCTCGGACAACGTCAGCGTCATTGATGCGGAAAAGAATGCGGTGGTGGCGACGATCGGCGTGCACGCGGCTCCGTATTTCATCGATGTCTCGAACGACGGCAAACGCGCGTACGTGGCAAATTCCGGCTCCGCCAATGTCTCGGTCATTGACCTGGAGAAGCGCGCCGTGGTTGCCAACCTACGGGTGGGCGCGGCGCCCGGGCTGGCACGCGTGTCTGCTGACGGACGCACCGTGCTGGTCAGCAATCGCGGAGACGAAAGCGTCTCGGTCATTGATGCCGAGCAGCTGAAGGTGCTGGCCACCATCCCGGTTTGTCAGCAGCCTGAGGACATGGCCATCCTGCCGGATAACAGCAAGGCTTTCGTGGCTTGCGCGGGATCCGGGCAGGTGGCGTCGATTGATTTGAAGACGTACAAACTGCTGGCGTTGCTCGACGTCGGCAAAACGCCGGTCAACCTGGCACTCAAGCCCGATGGCGGCGAGTTGATGGTGGCGAATTTCAACTCCGACAGCATTTCGATCGTCGAGACCACTACCAATGAAGTGGGCGGGAGCTACCTGATCGGGACGCATCCCGCGCGCGGGATCGTGGCCACGGACAATTCCCGGCTCTATGTGAGCAACTTCGGCTCGAACACGGTGGCGGTGTACGACATCGATCTGGGCAAGGTGATGGCATCGCTACCCGTGGGAAGCCATCCTGACGGGCTGGCGCTGTCGCAGAATCAGAACTATCTGCTGGTGCTCAATTCTGGATCGGGCGATATGACCGTGATCCAGAAGCGCAAATCGACGAAACTGGAGCCGACCGAGTATTCCCTGCTGACGATGATCCCGCTGGGAGCCCAGCCCAATCACATTGTGGTCAAATCGTTCGTGCTGGCGAAACCGCGGAAGTAGTGCGGAACTGGCTCCATGGGCGGGATGCGCGTGACTTTTCCCGCAGGGGTTCGTCTAACCACGTATATCGGCAAAACCCCACTCCGGGAGGGCGGCAGTGAAGGCTGGGCGCTTCAGGCTAGGCTGCGCGGTGGCCCTCGCGGTTTTTTTGCTGCCCGCTGGGCTGGTGGCCCAACCCAACTTCGGGCAAGTCAGTATTCCGCGCGTCAGTCAACCTCCCAAACTGGCAGACTTCCTGGAGATGAAGCCCAGTCCGGCCTGGGAAGGAAAACTGGCGAAGGTCGATCGCTTCACCCAGCGGGTGCCCAGCGACGGCGAACCATCGTCGCAGCATACCGATGTCTACCTGGGATACGACGACAAAAATCTGTACGCCATCTTTGTCTGCTTCGATACTGATTCGCAGAAGATTCGCGCCCGGCTCTCGCGGCGGGAAGACATTTTCGATGATGACAGCGTCGAGATCATGCTCGACACATTTCATGATCACCGGCGGGCCTATGCGTTCCTTGCCAATCCCCTGGGCGTGCAGGCGGACGCGCTCTGGACCGAGGGCCAGGACTTTGACTTCTCCTTTGACACGGTCTGGGACTCTGACGCGAAGCTGACCGATCAGGGTTACGTGGTGTGGATGTCGATTCCGTTTCGCAGTCTTCGTTTCCCCTCCACCGATCCGCAGACCTGGGGCATCCTGCTCAACCGGGGAATCCCGCGGAACAATGAAGACACGTTCTGGCCGCCCTATTCGAGCCGGATTGCGGGACGTCTGAACCAGGAGGGCGAAGCCACCGGCATGCAGGACATTTCCCCGGGGCGGAATTTCCAACTGATTCCGTACGGCATCTTCCGCTCGTTCAAAGAGCTTGACCTGCGCGATCCGTTCCAGCCGACCTATAGCCAGCGCGATGCTTATGGGCAGGTGGGACTGGACGCCAAAGCGGTGCTGAAAGACAAGTTCGTGCTGGACGTGACCGCGAATCCGGATTTCAGCCAGGTGGAATCGGATGATCCGCAGGTCACGGTGAATCAGCGTTTCGAAGTGTTTTTCCCGGAAAAGCGTCCCTTCTTTCTGGAGAATTCAAATTACTTTCAGACGCCGATCAACCTGGTCTTCACCCGGCGCATTGAAGAACCGAAATGGGGTGTGCGCCTGACGGGGAAGGACGGCCCCTGGGCGGTGGGACTTCTGACCGCCGACGATGTGGGTCCCGGACGCGAGGTGCCGGTCAGCGATCCTCTGAACAACCAGCATACGTACTTTGGAATTGGACGGGTCAGCTATGACATCGGCAGCCAGTCGTACCTGGGAGTGACGTATACGGACCGGGAGTTCGACCAGTATTTCAACCGGGTCGGCGGCATCGACGGACGGTTCACCCTGAACAGCCATTGGATCGCCAGTTTTCAAGGCCTGGAGAGTTCCACGTTCTGGGTGCCCGACTCGACGTTTAACACGACCGGGGCCTACCAGGCGGGTCCGGCCGCGGAAGTGATCCTGCAGCGCCAAGGTCGCAAGCTGAACTATTTCCTCGACTACAGCGATCGCAGCAACGACTTTCGCACCCTGACCGGGTTCGACCCGCAGGATGACATCAACACTGTCTACCAGCGTCTGCAATACAGCTTCCGCCCGGAAGGGAAACACCTGATTTCCTGGGGACCGCAGATGGAGGTCTACAACACCCTCGATCACGAGGGCAACTACCTGATGTCGGGATATATTCCTTCGCTGAAAGCGGAGTTCGTGGGCCAGACGTTCTTCACGGTTTTATACGCGAAAGAGATGGAGGTGCTGCGGCCCAAGGATTTCTCAGTGCTCACCAGCAATGAGAGATACGTCCGGCATACGACGGAGTTTGCATTCGACACCGGCTACTACCGCCCCTTTTCCCTGCATCTCGACTACCGCTTTGGCAGCCGGGTGAACTACGATCCGCCGGGGGTCGAGATTCCCTTCCTGGCGGGGCGCACCAGCACCACGGCGACTCTGACGGTGCGGCCCAATCAGTCGCTGCGCGTGGACAACACCTACATTCTTTTCCGGCTGCACAACCGTGAAGGGCCTAGCGGCGGTTTGAATAACGATATCTTCCGGTCGAAATGGAATTACCAGTTGAATCGCAAACTCTCGTTCCGCTTCATCGGAGAGTATTACAGCCTGCTCACCAATCCGGCGTTCACCTCGCTGTACACGCAAAAGGATTTCAACGCCGACTTCCTGATCACCTACCTGGTGCATCCCAGTACGGCGTTCTACATCGGATACAACAGCAACCTGGAAAACCTGCTGGACCCTCCGCAGGCGGATGGGAATGGGAACTTGCTGTACGGGCAGCGCTTCATCAATGACGGACGCAAGTTCTTCGTGAAGGTCTCGTACCTGTTTCGATTCTAGCGGGCGCTCCGCTAGCGGCCACAGCGCCAGATCTTTCGCCCTCCGGGCTCAGGATGCCGTCACTTCACGGAAGGTGCGGCTACTGCTTTCCTAGCAAGGCCAGCACCGCCGTAGTTTCCGCTGCGATGCCGGTGCGCAGGCTGGGCTCGCGGTCGGGAGCGAAGAATGGAGAGTGCGGTCCGGGCAAGTCTTCCCCGCTCTTTTGCGCCGCAGCGAACTTCTCGGGATTCACTGCGCCCAGAGAAAACTGCAGGGCTGGGACTCCCGCTTTGCCGTACTCCGCGAAATCGTCGCTGGCCATCCCGGGAGGCTCCGGCACGACGTTGGCATCTCCGAAGGTCTGCTTTAAAGCCGCAGCGATACGCTCGGTCAGAGCGGGATCGTTGTAGACGGCCTGCACGCTCTCGATCACTTCAACCTTGGGCGGCTTGGGCGCGGCGGATGCTTCGGCTTCCGCTTTGGCGACGCGCTCGATGGAGTCGAGCAGGTGCTTACGAACTTCATCGGTGTAGGAGCGGACGGTGAGTTGGAGTTTCACTTCATCGGGAATGATGTTGTGCTTGGTGCCGCCGTGGATGGAGCCCACGGTGATGACCCCGGGATCGAACGGACTCTTTTCGCGCGAGATGATGGTTTGCCAGGCCAGGACGGTGCGGGCAGCGATGACGATGGGATCGACACCGTTCTGGGGCGAGGAGCCGTGAGCTCCACGGCCATAAATGGTGACGTCGACGGAATCGGAGTTGGAAAGCGAGTAGCCGGGGGTATAGCCGAGTTTCCCGGCCGGAAGGCTGGCCGTGTCATGCAGAGAGAGCGCGTAGTCGGGCCGGGGAAAGCGGGTGAAGAGACCGTCTTTCAGCATCGCCGAGGCTCCGCGGATGCGCTCTTCGGCCGGCTGGCCGACGAAGATGAAGGTTCCGTGCCAGCGATCTTTGTTCTGCGCCAGCAGCATCGCCGTACCGATTCCGACAGCCATATGCAGATCATGTCCGCAAGCATGCATGACGGGCACGTCCGCGCCAGAATCGTCCTTGGTCATGACATGGCTGGCATAGTCGAGGCCGGTTTTTTCGGGGACGGGTAAGGCATCGAGTTCGGCACGAATCATGACGGTGGGGCCGGCGCCATTTTTCAGCACGCCGACTACACCCGTGCCGCCTACACCGGTGGTCACGTCATAGCCCAGCTTGCGCAGTTGGTCGGCCATCCTGGCGGCGGTTTTCACCTCGTGCAACGAAAGCTCGGGATTGCGGTGCAGGTCGAGGTAGAGTGACTCGACTTGCGGGTAGATAGCGTCGATCTGCGCTTTTGCAGGCCACGCGTCGGCGGCGAGCAAGGTTGTGGCCAGCATCAACGGGAGGGCCAGGGCGAGCAGGTGACGATTCATGGGGGCTCGTTTCTCGGAACAAAGGTTAAAGCAACCAGGGTTGCTAGCGGACCGCCGCCGGGTCGCCGCAGAACCTGTCGAATACCGATTTCAGTTCGGTCGCGATGTCGAGTGCCTCGCGATGTTCGATATCGCTGCGCTCGACCATGTGCACCAGTTTGCCGTCGCGCAAGAAGCCGATCGACGGCGAGGATGGCGGATAACCGGCGAAATAGCTGCGGGCGCGGTCGGTGGCTTCCCGGTCTTGACCGGCAAAGACGGTGAACATCCGGTGCGGCCTGGCGGAGTGTTGCAGCGCCAAGCGGATCGCGGGACGCATGCGGCCGGCGGCACATCCGCAAATGGAATTGACCACCACCATGGTAGAGCCGGGTTGATTCGCCAATGCGCTGTCCACTTCTTCGGCGGTACGCAATTCCTGAAACCCGAGGCGCGTCAGCTCTTCGCGCATGGGAATCACCATGATCTCTGGGTACATTTCCTCTCCTCACCTGGAATCGGCCTATTGTAATACGCGCACGGGCTCAGGCCGCACGGTGTCGGGTATATTTGGAGCTTCATGGTGATCCAGGAAAACGTGCCGCTGGCGCCGCTGACCACATTCGAAATCGGCGGACCGGCCCGCTACTTCGTCGAGGCGAGAACGGCGGACGAGGTGAAGGAAGCGGTGGCTTTCTCGCGCTCGCGCGGTTTGCCTCTATTCGTGCTGGGAGGCGGCAGCAACCTGGTGATCGCGGATGCGGGATGGCCGGGGCTGATGCTGAAAATCGGGATCCTCGGCATCAACCATCTTCATGGTCACCAGCGCGTGACCTTTGAAGCGGGTGCTGGCGAGGAGTGGGACCCGTTCGTGGCCCAAGTGGTGGCTCACAACTGCGCTGGCCTCGAGTGCCTCAGCGGAATACCCGGGAGCGTTGGCGGTACTCCGGTGCAGAATGTCGGGGCATACGGGCAAGAAGCGGCCGATACCATCGACTCGGTGCAGGCGCTCGATCTGAAGAGCGGAGAGGTGTGCGAGCTTGGCAAAGAAGACTGTGGATTCAGGTATCGCAGCAGCATCTTCAACACCACCGAGCGCGGGCGCTATGTAATTTTACGGGTCAATTTCGCCTTGCAGCATGGCGGCGGAGCGCGCATTGAGTATGCCGATCTGAAGAAATACTTCTCGGGTTGGAGCACTCCGCCGACGCTGGCGCAGACCCGGGAAGCGGTACGGCAGATCCGGGCCTCCAAAGCGATGCTGATCACTCCCGGCGACGAGGACTGCCGCAGCGCGGGGTCGTTCTTCAAGAATCCGGTTCTTTCCCTGGAGGAACACGCACAACTGGCCACGCGGGCGGCCGCCAAGGGCCTGCGGATTCCCACTTATCCCGCACTGGACGCGCAGAAAAAGGTTTCCGCGGCCTGGCTGGTGGAGCACTCGGGCTTCAGCAAGGGGTATAGGTTGGGCCGGGCAGCAATCTCGCGCAAACATGCCCTGGCGATGGTGAATCGTGGCGGGGCAACGGCGGCCGAAGTGCTCGCGCTGAAAGAGCAGATTCAGGCCCGGGTGCAAGAGATTTGGGGAATTCACCTGGAACCGGAACCAGTGTTCGTCGGGTTCTAGCGAAGCCAAAGCACGGCACGCCCATGGAGACGGTGGGTGGCGTTTGGGACAAGACGCAGTCGAACTGCGTCTCGACCACGAGGGTGCTGTATCTTGCGGGGCGGTACCACCCCAGACCCAGGTCAGACGCGGACAAATTCCAGGATCCGGCCCCGGCGGTGACCACCCCAAATTACTTATCGGCAAGCCGCGCGGCTTCTTTAAACACTTTCACGAACATCGCGCGTGTCAGTTTCCCGGTCTGCGTGTTCTGGTTGGAGGGTGGTAGGAAGCCAGAAGGATTCTGCCATCGGGCATTTCGTAGTGCGCGCCGTGTTGGAAGAGAAACGGTTTCTTGCGGGCGAGCAATCCGCGACGCTTAACGTGATTGAGGTAGGCCTCGAAACCGATCCGCCCCAGGGCCACGACCACCTTCAAATTTTTCAGGGCATCCAGTTCCCGATCCAGGTAGGGCGCGCAGTTGGCCAGTTCGCTGGGAGCGGGTTTA
>CAWJAA010000017.1:0-34981 GCA_963840615.1 Terriglobia bacterium | reverse complement strand
CGACAAAGTCTTTCTCTACTACGCTCCCAAGATTCTCGCCGGCACCGGCGCCGTCCCCTTCGCCTCCGGCCCCGGATTCCAGCGGATGAGCGATGCCGCTTATATCCGCTCTCTGCGCCTGCATCGCTTCGGAGAAGATTTCGCCGTGGAAGGTTATTTAAAGGATCCCTACGAAGACTAGCGAGCCGCAGCTCAACCGGCGCGCGCGTCAAGACCAGCTGCGCTGCGAACAGGTCCTCAACCGCGAGCCCCAGCGATTTGAACACCGTGATCTCGCGATCATTCTGCCTCACCGGAAGTTCACCGAGTTCCGCCGCGATATGCTCCGCCGTCCAGCGGCCTTCGGCAATTCCCATCACCACGTCGCCTGCCTCCTTGAGCGCCGCTGCCCGCGAGTCAACTACCAGGCGGGCACGCTCGACCAGCGCCGGGTCGAGTTCCCGCTGCCACGGCACACACGCTCCCACCGCAATGACGTGAGCGCCCTCACCCACCCACTCCCCCTGAATCACCGGCGTGGACGACGCCGTCACCGCCACCACCACATCCGCGCCGCGTACCACCGCCTCGGCGTTCTCCATCGCCAGCGCCCCGGTCTCGGCGGCAAATTGCCGCAACCGGTCGGCATTCGGACTCCAGGCTCGCACTTCGCGAAATTGCCGCACCAGCCTGAGCGCCTCGCAATGACTGCGCGCCTGCACTCCCGAGCCCAGAATCCCCAGCACCTGCGCGTCTTTCCGCGCCAGGTGACGCGCCGACACCGCCGACACCGCGGCGGTCCGCGCTTCCGTGATGTAGCGTCCGTCGAGAATCGCTTCCGCGACTCCCGTTTCCGCATTGAGCATCACGATCATCGCCTGGTGCGTGTCGAGACCGCGTTTTGCATTCCCGGCGCACACCGTCACCAGTTTGGCGCCCAGCGCCGGAAGTGATGGCACGTACGCCGGCATGAACCCGAACAGCGACCTCTCCCCGCCGAATTCGAGGACCGTGCGCACCGGTTGCTGCACCCGTCCCGCCGAAAATTCGACCAGCGCCCGCTCCATGGCCTCGATCAGGTCCGACATGCGCAGCCGCGCGCGTACGTCGTCCTCGCTGAAGAATCGTGGAGCCCTGCCGCCGCCTTCCAACTGACGTTGGTACTCGGCGGCATCGAAGTGGCCCAGGGACTCGGCAATCAGCCCATCAGCGCCCATCCGCCACTCCTCAAAGCCGCTGATCCGCACCCGCTTCCCACTCCCGCCTGGGCCGCTGTTCGTACCGCTGAGGGTCCAGCGGTAGACAGCCCGCTCCCGCTCAACCTCAAGGCCATCCATGGATACCTTCAAGTCGGGGAAGGCGGTCATGAACTGCTGGGCCGCCCCGGTAATCGCGCTGCGTCCAACCGCGGGAACGCCATCGTTAATTTTGAGCGAGCCGTCAGGCGAATAAAGGGCGGCCACACTGGCGGCGTTCCGGCTACACCACGCCGCGGTGTAACGCCGCGCAAGCTCACGCAGGTTCGCTGCCGAGAGGGTCATCCGATGTCTCCCCTGAACTTCTCTGGATCGCTCCACCGCAAAGAAAACATGCCGGCAAACATTGCGGCATTGTATGGGAAGAGACGGCCATCAGCCACCTCGCCGGCCGCGCCGCTGATGAAACAACCAAGCGGCAGTCCATCCACCCTGCATTAGGCTTATAATTGCGCGCACGGATGGTTCTCACCTCTGGTACCAAGCTCGGCCCCTACGAAATTCTCGCGCCCCTGGGTGCAGGTGGAATGGGTGAGGTGTACCGCGCCCGCGACACCCGCTTGGACCGAACCGTAGCCGTCAAGATCCTGCCCGCTCATCTTTCGGACAATCCTGAGGCCAGGCAACGCTTCGAGCGCGAAGCCCGCACCATTTCTTCGCTGAACCATCCTCACATTTGCGTGTTGCACGACGTGGGCAACGAGGCGGGGACCGCCTTCCTGGTCATGGAGTATGTGCAGGGCGAGAGTCTGGAATCCCGGCTGCAAAAAGGACCGCTTCCCCTGAAGCAGGTGCTGGAGTACGCAGTGCAGATCTGCGACGCGCTCGAGAAAGCTCATCGCGCGGGCATCGTACATCGCGATCTCAAGCCCGGCAACATTATGCTCACCGCTTCGGGCGCCAAGTTGCTGGACTTCGGCCTGGCGAAGCCGGCAGCGGCCATTTTGGGGACCCAGGCTTTGGGTCACCTCACGCCTTCCACTCCCACCATGAACCTGACGGCACTCGCCTCACCCCCGGGTGCGCTTACCCAGCAAGGCACAATCGTGGGCACATTCCAGTTCATGGCGCCCGAGGTGCTGCAAGGGCAGGAAGCGGATGCCCGCAGCGACATCTTCAGCTTCGGCTGCATGCTGTACGAGATGATCACCGGCCAACGCGCTTTTGAAGGCAAGACCCAGATCTCAGTCGCGTCGGCGATCCTTGAGAAAGATCCGGAACCGATCGTGACCACTCAGCCGATGGCCCCGGCCGCGCTCGATCACGTCGTTCACGATTGCCTCGCGAAAGACCCCGAATCGCGCTGGCAGAGTGCCGCCGACGTGGCTCGCGAGTTGCGCTGGATCGCGAGCAGCGGTTCGAGCAACCGTGTAGCGCCCACCGCCGCCCCTCGCCGCCAGTTGTACGAGCGCCTGCTTTGGGCTGCGGTAGTTGCGGCCCTGCTGGCGTTGCTGGCCTGGTCGGGTCTGCGGCAGCGCGAGCCAGCGCGCACCTTGCGATCCTATTTGCCGCCGCCCGCGGAGAGAGGCTTCGACTTTACCGGTGACTTTTCCGGCCCGCCGGCGATTACGGCCGATGGCACCGCGGTCGCATTCTGCGCCCGCAACCAAAGGGAGCGGGACTCGATCTGGGTGCAGTCTTTCAGCGATCTGACGGCCAGAAAACTCGAGGGCACCGACGGCGCTATCTTTCCTTTCTGGTCCCCCGACGGAAAATATGTCGGCTTCTTTGCTGATCAGCATTTGAAAAAAATCCCGGCAGCGGGCGGCCCGGTGACGGTTCTGGCGGACGCACCCAACGCCAGAGGAGGTTCCTGGAACCAGGATAACGTCATCATCTACGAACCCGACTACCGGGATTCCTTGTGGCGAGTGAGCGCCGCCGGTGGAGCGCCGCAGCGCTTGACCAAGTTGCAAGGCGCCAGACACACGACCCATCGCTGGCCCAGGTTCCTGCCCGACGGCAAGCATTTCCTGTTCTTCGCAACCAATCACTCGGGCGGGTCCGAGCAGGGAATTTATTTCGGATCGCTGCCGGATGGTTCCTACAAGCACCTGCTCGACTCCGATTCCGACGCGCAGTATGCCTCCGGCTATCTGCTCTACCACCTCCAGTCGCAGCTACTGGCACAGAAGTTTGATCCAGTCACCGGTGTGATCTCCGGCGACGCCATGACCGTGGCGAACTTTGTCGAATACGACACGGGAACATGGCACACGACATTCGACGCCAGCCAGAACGGCCTATTGCTCTACGAACCGGGCTCGAAAGCGCTCGGCACCGATCTTGTCTGGATGGACCGCAGCGGAAAAACCCTGGGCAAGGTGGCGGAGCGCGCGTTCGACAAAGGCAGCGGCCAGCTCTCTCCCGACGGCAAGCGGCTGGCCATCTCCATGGGAGATCCCCAAGCCGACATCTGGGTGCTCGACCTCGTCCGCGGTTCGCGAACCCGCCTCACCTTCGGCGGCGCCACCCACCTGGAGCCGTCCTGGTCAGCGGATGGCCAACGCGTTGTTTACACCAAACAAACTGGTGCAGACCTGGCCACGGGAACCTCGCTCTGCTCCCGGCTGGCCAATGGTGGCGGGCAGGAGGAAGTCCTGATGGCGGGCGATCCTTCCGGACAATCCCGCACCCTGCTGTCGCCGCAGTGGTCGCCGGACGGCCGCTACCTCGTTCACATTGAACAGAACGGTCCCAGCAATGCCAGCGTTTGGGCAATGCCCGCAACCGGCGACAAGAAACCGTTCCTCGTGGTGCAGGCCCAGTCTCCCCAAGCCAGAATTGTTCAATACCGCCTCTCTCCAGACGGCCACTGGCTGGCGTACAGTTCCACCGAGTCGGGGAGGGAGGAAGTTTACGTCACCCATTTTCCCAGCGGCGCAGGCCGGTGGCAGGTCTCGCAGAACAGCGGCACCTTCCCTACCTGGCGCGGCGATAGCAAGGAAATCTTCTTTTTCGGTCTGGACGGGGCCTTTGAAGCGGCGAGCGTGAACACCAAGGGCGAAGAATTTGAATTGGAGGGAGTGCGAGCCCTGTTCCAGATCAGCTACACGGCTCCGCTTGGAACCCCCTATACTCCCTCCCCGGATGGGCAGCGCTTTGTCTTCGCCACCTATCCGGAAAGCGTCTCTACCCCGCTCGTCCTGGTCACCAACTGGACCGCCGACCTCAAAAAATAGTCACGCCGCTTCAACACACGCCCCAGGGTGGCTGACGGCTGAGGCTGGCCCCTGCATTATGATGATCTGTTCCTGCCGGAGGCCTTCATGTTCACCGGAATCATCGAAGAAGTAGGCAAAGTCATCAGCGTCAGGCAAGACCAGAACAACCATCGTCTGACCGTTTCTTCCACTCAGTTAGGGAAGGAACTCACCCAGGGTGCGAGCATCGCCGTCAGCGGCGTTTGCCTGACCGCCGTCGAAATCACCCCCCAGTCTTTTTCCGCGGATCTCGCCGAAGAAACCTGGAACCGCACTTCCTTTTCGCGCATCCGGCAAGGCGCCCACGTCAATCTCGAACTCCCCATGCGCGCCGACGGACGCTTCGGCGGACACATCGTCCAGGGCCACGTCGACGGCACCGGCACCTTCCTCGCACTCGACCGCATTCCCGGCGCCGACGATTACTGGCTGCACATCCAGATCCCGCCCGAACTCGCGCGCTATGTCATCTTCAAAGGATCGCTCTCCATCGAAGGCATCAGCCTCACCGTCGCCAAAATCGAAAGCACCGAAGTCACCGTGGCCATCATTCCGCACACGGTAGAGATGACCAACCTCGCCTCCCTCAAATCCGGAGACCCGGTAAACCTGGAAGTGGATATGATCGCGAAATATGTCGAGAAAATGATGAGCGGCGAGCTCTACCAACAGCCCAGTCACATTGGAGAGATTGGTACAGCAGGGATTCTAAAATCGGGTCAACATCAACCGGCGCACGGTTCATCCGGCGACGGGGCTGCCTGCGCCCTGACTACGCTTCCAATGCCAGTTCATCCAGGGTCAGAAACTCCTGCACAATCGGCTGCCCGCACTTTTCCATCTCCGCATAGGTCCCGAAAAAGAGCACCTTGCCTTCGTGCAGAAACACCACTCGATCGGCGAGCTTCTTCGCCAGCCGCATGTCGTGCGTCACCACCACGCTGGTCAGATGCAATTGCGCCTTGAGACGCTTGATCAGGTCTCCCAGCAGTTGCGCCATCAGCGGATCCACCATGGTGGTCGGTTCGTCGTACAGCACGCATTCCGGCTGCGCCGCCAGGGCGCGCGCGATCGCCACCGAGCGTTTCATCCCGGTCGACAGATCCGAAGGCAACTGGTCTCGCATCTCCTTCACCCCCACCATCTCCAGCAACCCGTCCACAATCTGAAGAATCTGTTCCTCCGACAGATCTCTTCGCTCGCGTAACGGGAAGGCAACGTTTTCTCCCACCGTAAGCGAATCGAAGAGCGCTCCGTTCTGAAAAACCATCGTCACTTTCTTCCGAATGCGCTCCATCTCCACCTCGGAGTAGTCCGTCACGTCCTGATAAGCCACCGTCACCCTGCCCTGATCCGGTTTCAGAAAGCCCATCAGCAAGTGCAGCGACACCGACTTGCCCACCCCGCTGCGGCCCAGAATGCACACCGTCTCCCCCGGCATCACATCGAAATTCGCGTCCTGCAGAACATGGTTGTCGCCAAACGACTTGTAAACATCTTTGAATTCGATGTAGGGACCAGGTGTGTCGCCAGCCGCCATGATTGAGTTCTCAGTTCTGAGCGTTCTTGTTCGGTATACGGTACTCGGTACCCGATACCGCCTGCCACTCTTCCGGCGTATTTAGATTACGAAACATTTCGACCGGGTAGCCTTGCCGCACCATCTCGTCTTCTTCCACCACTCTGGTCTTGAGGTCCACGAAAAGCACGTCGATTTTGTTTTTCCCGCTCGCCAGCGCCCGCTGTGCAACCTCGGCAAAGTTCCTGCGATACACTCCGCACAGCGGCTGCAGGCGTCCGCCCGCCCGCGGCACGGTCACCGCGGCGCCGGTCTTGCGCGCTTCACCCGCCAGCCATTGCAGAAAACCCGGCTCGACAAAGGGCAGGTCCACTGCCAGCATAAGATTCCATTCGGTGCCGCTGCTCATGAGCGCTGCATGGATGCCGCCCAGCGGCCCGCGTTCGCGATAGATATCCTCGACCACCAATCCGTAAGCCGCGAACTTTCCCGCGTCCCCCACGATTCTCACTTCGTCCGCCACACCTGCGGCAAGTTCGAGAGCGCGCGCCAGCAGCGTGCGGCCGGCCAGTTCCAGAAAAGCTTTGTCCTGTCCCATGCGGGCGCTTTTGCCGCCGGCCAGAACGAATGCGCTCACATCGTCCACGCGCCGATGATACACTCCCTCCGTTTTCCACAACTGTTCCCCCACAACCACCGGCGCCTCCTCCACTTGGCGAGGACAGTCAGTCCATTACACGAAAGTAACCTATCCATCCAGACCACTCCGGTAGATGATGAGGACGTCCGGTGCTGCCAGCCGGAATTCATCATGCCTCAGAAGCTATTGGATGTTCTTATGCTAGGGCGCTGCTCGCACGAGTTTTCCTGGCCACGGCGTGCCGCCGACGGTCATTACTACCAGGTTTGCCTGCTGTGCGCCGCCGAGTACCAGTATGACTGGCAGACGATGAAACGCACCGCGCGCGTCGAACGCGCCGCGGCCGAAACCTCCACCAGCACTCGGCGCAGTCGCTCCCACAGCAAGAAACCTACCTGGGTCCCGCGTGCCCGCCGCCTGAAGCTCGACACTCCGGTGCGCTACCGCGTCAAGAATCTGGGAAGCTGGTTCGAAGGGACCATCGAGAATCTCAGCCAGTCGGGGGTGCTCATCCAGGGCCCTCAACAGCTGCCGGCCAACACTCTGATCGAGATGGTTTTCGAAATGCCGGAAGAGATTTCAGGTCAGAAGAACAGCAACGTGCTGTGCCAGGCGCGAATTACTCGTTCGAAAGAACCGAAGAATCCCGACGCCATCGTGGGATTGGCCGCATCCATCCTCGATTACAAGTTCCTGCACCAGAACTAATCTGGGTATCCCAGTCTGCCTTCGGCCGGGTTCCCTGGAGGGAATCCGCCCGTTGCTCGCCCGGCTTCCACACCCACAATTTTGCCCAAAGTCACAGTCATTCTGCATCTAAACTACTACAATTAGGTCAACATCCTCAGGAGTTACCTTTATGACGGCCAGAGCTTCTCGTTACTTTTCCTCACTCGTGTTTCTTCTCGTCCTGGGCATGGCCGCGGGCTGCACCAAGGCTCCCAACGACGCGCAAATTACCAGCGATGTTCAGAGCAAAATCAATGCCGACTCTGGACTGCAGGGCAAGCAGCTCGGCGTTCAGTCCGAGAACGGAACCGTAACCCTTTCCGGCACCGTGGATAACGACACCCCAGCGCGAGGCGGCCGCCCGTTACGCCTCTGCCGTCCCCGGGGTCAAGCAGGTGGTGAATAACCTGCAAGCCGCGCCACCTCCAGCTCCGCCGGTACAGGCGGAACAGGCCCGCCGCCTCCGCAGGAAGCCAAGCCGGCTCCTATGCCCAGGCCGCGGGTGAAGTACCGTGAGCGTCCCGCCGTTGAACAAGCCGCGCCTGCGGCTGCCGCAGCCACCACGGCCGCGGTCGCGGCGCCCGCTGCCGTCGCTCCGGCTCCGCCTCCTCCGCCACCGCCGCCGCAAAAAGTGACCATTCCGTCGGGCACCACACTGGCCGTGCGCCTGGTCGATACCATCGACTCTGAGACGAGTCAGCAAGGTCAGACCTTCCACGCCACGCTCGATTCTCCCTTGGCCGTCGAAGGTGACACCGTCATCCCCACCGGCGCCGACGTCGAAGGCCACCTTGTCACCGTGCAGAGTGCCGGCAAGTTCGCCGGTCAATCCATGCTCGTCCTGCAACTCGACCGCCTGTCTTCGGCCGGGAAGTACTACAGCATCCAGACCGATCAATACCAGCGCAAGGGCTCTTCTCGTGGCAAGAACACCGCGGAAAAAGTCGGCGCCGGAGCCGGTATCGGTGCCATCATCGGCGCCATCGCGGGCGGTGGCAAAGGAGCCGCCATTGGCGCAGCCGCAGGTGGAGGCTTGGGCGGCGGTGTGCAAGCCGCAACCAAAGGACAACAAATCAAGCTCTCCTCGGAAACTGTCCTGAACTTCACCTTGCAGGCCCCCGTCACGGTTACGTTGGGCAAAAATCCCAACGACAATCGTCCCCGTCTGGAGAACCCCAACCAGTAAATCCCGTCCTTGCATCCGAGTGCCCCATTTCTCGCGTACCCCGCGAGACTTGGGGTCTCTCGGTTGCGCCGTTCACCTCTCACCCGCCGTTGTGATGCACCTCACTGTCAGGCGTGCATTCCCCTCCTACACTGAATTCCGGTACGGCAGTTAGACCAGTTTTCCCGCAGTCATACAAGGAGGAAACATCATGCCCGCTCGGAAGATTCTCTGGATCCTCGTGGCCCTGGCTGTCTTCGCGCTGGCCTTGGTGGCACAGAACCAGCCCCAAGCCGCACAACCACCCCAAAAGGTGATCAAACACGTGCCCATTCAACACACCTCGGCTGCATCGGGCGAGGAGATGTACACGTCCTACTGTGCCGCATGCCACGGCAAGGATGGAAAAGGCGCCGGTCCGGCCGCCGAGGCTCTCAAAGTGCCGCCCTCGGACCTCACCACGCTGTCCAAAAAGAATGGCGGAAAATATCCCGCGCTGAAAGTTTCTTCGATCATTCGCGGCGAAGACGTGGTGGCCGCCCACGGCTCCCGGGATATGCCGGTGTGGGGTAAGTTATTCTGGAGCATCAGCGGTGGCAGTGATGCGGAAGTCCTGCAGCGCGTCGCCAATCTCAACCACTACGTGGAATCGATTCAGGTGAAGTAACTGCGGACCGTTTCCCTGGGAGCACGGCGCAAACCGTGCTCCTCATCTTCTCTGAGCGGAATCCTTGCGCCCCGGCCAACCCTGCCCAACCAAGATGGCTATCGGCATTTGAGGATGACATCGGCAGGAAGTCCGCCCGGCCTGCATGGAAGGCTGAAGACTGAGACGCCGCGCTTCGCCCAGCCGCGTCTGTTTCACCTGGCGAAATTGCCAGCGCCATTCCCCCCTGCTACAGTGGTCGCATCGCGGCGGCTTTCGGGACCGCTGCTTCTTCCCGCGAACCGTTCACGATTTTTATCCAGCCCACGACCGGGTCATTGGCTTCATGCCCTTCGCTAACAGCGCGCCCTCCGGAACCTGGCCCCGTCATTGGGACTGGCGCCTGCGCTATAGCGGAGCTCTCGGCTCGACCGCCATCGCTCTCTGGGCCTGGTACTTATGGCCGGTGATGCACCTGGATCCCTTCATCGTCTTTCTGGCGGCCGTGATTGTCAGCGCTCGCCTCTTCGGTTTCGGACCCGCGGTGCTGTGCACCGTGGCTTCAGTGATCGCCCTTGATTACTTCACCTTCTCGCCCCGTTTCAGTTTCGCCGTCTCCGCCAGCGACGGCCAGCGTTTGCTCATATTCGTGGTCGTCTCCATTCTGACTGCTGGTCTTGCCCGGCAGCGCTGGCACGCCGAAACTCGCGCCGACGAAGCTCGGGGACGCATGGCCGCCATCTTCGAGTCGTCCGCCGACGCCATTTTCAGCGCCACCCCTGACGGCGTAATCACCAGTTGGAATCCGGGCGCGGAAAACCTTTACGGCTACTCCGCGGAGGAGGCCATCGGGCACCATATCTCGCTCGTCGCACCCCCGGAAAAAACCGATGAGGTCAATCGCAACACCGAACTGCTGAATCGGGGAGAAGCGATCGAAAGTTTCCGTACCGAACGCAAGCGCAAAGATGGCAGCCGCATCATCGTGCTGCTCTCCATCTCGCCCCTGCGCAAGCGCAACGGGCAAATCATCGGCCACTCTGCCATCGCCCGCGACATTACCGCGCAGACCCGGGCCGAAGAAGCCTTGCGCCGCAATGAAAAGCTGGCCACCGCCGGCCGCCTGGCCGCCGTCGTGGCTCACGAAATCAATAATCCCCTGGAAGCCGTCACCAATCTGCTTTATCTCGCACGCCGCGACCCCTCTCGCCAGTCCGAATATCTCGATCAGGCGGAAAGCGAAATCGAGCGCGTCGCCGCATTTGCCCACCAGACCCTGGGATTCGTACGCGAAACTTTCGCGCCCGCCCCGGTCGACGTTGCCGAAATCCTCGACCAGGTTTTGCACCTGTACCTGCGCCGCTTGCAGGCAAAACACATCCACGTCGAGAAGCAATATGACTGTAGCCCCGCCCTTCGCGGCTACCCCGGCGAACTGCGCCAGCTTTTTTCCAACTTGATCATCAATGCCGCAGACGCGATGAATGACCATGGACGCATGCAGGTCCGCATTCGCCGCATTTCCAGCTGGAGCCTTTCCTCGCGCGCCGGCGTGCGCGTCACCGTCGCCGACAACGGATCCGGGATCGACCCCGAAAACGCCGCCCGCATCTTCGAACCGTTTTTCACCACCAAGCAGGAACTCGGCACCGGCCTTGGCCTCTGGTTCTCCCAGGGCATCGCCCAAAAGCACGGCGGCAGCATCCGCTTCCGCAGCCGCACCACCCCGGGCAGCCATGGCACCGTCTTTACCGTGTTCCTGGCCGAGGTTGCGACCGCGACCGAGAACAGCGCGATCGAAACCCGGCAATCCCCAGCCGGCATTTCGCCTAATCATTTATAGTCAATCACTTAGCGAACCACCGTCCGTCTGTACAGTGCCTTTGGTACCTTAGGCCCCACCCCCCAACCCACCGTATAATCAGGGCGAAACCAGCAATCCAACTTTTCGACAAAGGGGTACGGTGGACCCTGTTTTCGCAGCGGCGATTTTTGTTCTCGGGCTGGCCTTTGGCAGCTTCCTGAACGTGTGCATTTATCGCCTGCCGCGCGATTTGTCGGTGGTCCGCCCGGGCTCGGCCTGCCCCAACTGCAAACATCCAGTCCGTTTCTACGACAACCTTCCCGTCCTCAGTTGGCTCATCCTTCGCGGACGCTGCCGCGACTGCAAAGCGCCCATCTCACCACGCTACCTCATCGTCGAACTGCTTACCGCTTTCCTCTTTCTCGCCTGTTACTGGCATTTCGCACTCACCCTGGCCACGCTGAAATACTGCACCCTCGGGTTCCTGCTGCTCGGCCTGATTTTCACCGACGCCGAGATGTTCCTGCTCCCGGACACCATGACTCTGTCCGGCCTGGTTCTCGGCCTGCTCTTCAGCCTGTTTGTTCCGGTGAATGATCTCGCGTCGCAACTGCTGCCCGGCATCGTTTCTCTGCCCGTCAGTTCCGACGTCGCGGCGCATTTGCTTTCTTTTGCCGACTCCATTCTCGGTGCGCTGGTCGGTTCGGCGTTCATCTACGGTGCAGGAGCCATCTACCTGCGCGCCCGCGGCGTCGAAGGCATGGGCTTCGGAGATGTGAAGCTGATGGCCATGATCGGAGCCTTTCTCGGCCTCAAGCTGACCATCTTTACCATCTTCACCGCGTCCATCGCAGGCTCGGTGTTCGGACTCTCCACCGTCTTGATCGTCTGGATAAAGCGCACCCGCCGCCGCATGACCCGCCAGCACGAGTCGGTTGGTGACGCCCGCCGCCGTGCCTGGGAATCGGCGGCCATCGCACTCCGCTATCACCAGATGCCCTTTGGAGTCTTTCTCGGCAGCATGGCCATGGTCGCCTTTTTCTGCGGAGACTGGTTCCTGCACTGGTACTGGGGGATGCTGTGAAATTGCTCGGCAATCCCGTGTTTCTGCGCGCCGGCCTGGTGCTGTTCGCCGCTGCCTTCGCGTTCGTGATGGGACTGCTCATGATTCGCCGCATGAGGCGCAGCCTGACGGAAGAAACCGGGGTCGAGCACAGCCCTTTCTCGCTGGAACAACTCCCGCTGCAGACCTACAACGCAGTCATCCAGCAACTGAAGCAGCAAAAGCACCAGTTGCAGAGTGAGCAGCAGGCGGAACGCCGGCGCGCCAAAACCTCGGAAAATATCAGCACCGCAATTTTGTCGAACCTTTCGAGCGGCGTGCTGTTCTTCACCAACAACGGCTTGGTCCGCCAGGCCAACCCTGCCGCCAAAAATATCCTGGGATTCGCCTCGCCCCTGGGCATGAGCGCTGCCGAACTGTTTCGCGACGCCCCCTTGCGCTCTCGCGACTCCGCTTCCCAGACCCTCGCCGGCGCGGTCGAGTCCGGCGTGCGCGAAAAAGCTCCCCTCCGCCGCATGGAAGCGCACTACCTGAAGCCGTCCGGCGAAGAACGCATTCTCGATGTCATGCTGACCGCGGTCCACTCCCCTACCGGAGAGGTCCTGGGCTCGGCCTGCTTGATCAAGGATCAGACGGAATTGGCGCAGATCCGGCGACAGCAGGAACTGCGCGGAGAAATGTCGGCCGAGATGGCTCTGGAGCTGCGTAACTCGCTCACCACCATCTCGGGATACGCCCAGCAACTGGCGGCCAGCCGCGATCACGACCTGGCCCGGCAGTTGGCTGCCGACATTGCCGCCGAGGCGGCACATTTGGATCACACGATTGGCGGCTTCCTCGCTGCAGCGAAAGCGAAAGCCGCGGTGGAACTTTAACTCGATGCGTGCCGCCTGCGCTGATGGCGGCACCAAGGATGGAGCAACTATGAAACGCATCACTCAGCTTTGGCTGGCGGGACTGGCGTTGGCCGCACTCGCCGCAACCCTGGCCACCGCGCAGTCGTCCGACTCGCTCGGCGATTACGCGCGCGCCGCCCGCAAAGACAAGAAAACCACGGCCAAGCAGTACGACAACGACAACTTGCCGAAACAAGACCGGCTCAGCGTCGTGGGACAAGCCCCGGCCACGCCCGACGAACCGGCGGCCGACAAGTCTGACGACGGCAATACGCAGCCCCAAGCGCAGGAACCCAATGCGCCCGACGCCGCCGCCAGGACCGACAGCCACCCTGCCGACTCCGCCCAGAAGCCTGAGGGCAATGCCAACGACGAGGCGGCAGCCCGGCAGAAGAGGAACGAAGAGTGGAAGAACAAGATTTCCGCGCAGAAGGACAAAATCGACCTGCTCAACCGCGAACTCGACGTGCTGCAGCGCGAATATCGTCTGCGCGCCGCCGCCTTCTACGCCGACGCCGGCAATCGCCTGCGGGGCTCAGGTAACTGGGATCAGGAAGACGCCAAGTACAAGCAGCAGATCGGCGAAAAGCAGAAAGCCGTCGACGCCGCCAAACAGCAACTGGACGATATGCAGGAGCAAGCCCGCAAGGCAGGTATCTCCGCCAGCGCCCGCGAGTAGACGGCCCGCCTCCAAACACCAAAGCCCCAGGCCGCAAGGCCCGGGGCTTTTCGTTTCTCGGTCTTACTCCGCGACCGCAGCGCTCTTAGATTTTCTCCTGCCGGCCTCCGCGGTAAAAGCCTTTTCGCTTCCAATCATCCACTCTCCCGCAGCTTCCGGATCTGCTTCACATGATGCCGTCCATGCACCCAATGAAACTTCCGCCATTGCTTCGCCGTCAGCGGCCCCAGCACGGGATGGTCCAACATCACCACTCCCTTCCCCAGGCGCTTTTCACATTCCCCAATCGCCCGGTCCATGGCTTTGATCCTGGCTCCAATCCCCGCCAGCACCTGTTCCGGCGGCGTGCCTCGCGGCCGCGCCTGCTTGGGCGATTCGCGCCCTGCCGGGAAGTATCCCAGCCCGGTCACCAGCGCGATCATGGCGCGCTGCTTCCAGTTAGGAACGCCCGCCAGCGGACGCCCTTCCTGCAAACAGCGGTCGCAGCCCTTCTCCGTCCCCGTATAACTCAAATACAAATGTTCCAGCACCTCGGCGGTGCTCCATTTCCCCGGCGGATGCCGCTGCAACTCCTCCGCAGTCATGCTGCGGGTCGCTGCGGTTATCGCTTCGTGCAACCGCTCCAGATACGAATCCATCCCCGCCACCTCCAACTGGTCTAGTAGAATGACTGGCGGCGCTCCCGGTTACAAAATATCTCGAATCAGGAAGGTGGCTATGAAAAAGCTGCTGCTCGTGCTCTTTTCGTTGGGTTGGATGATCGGCTGCTCGTCGGAACCATCCAAGCCGGCGGAAAAACCGCAGCCCAAGGGCCCGGAATTCGTCACCGGACGCGCCGCCTTCCAGAAACTCTACATCGCCGCCCGCGGCTGGGCTCGCGACGCCCAACCCTACCGACTGCAATCGCAGATCAGCACCGACTCCCCCGGAAAAGACGGCAAGGCCGATATCTGGCAGGCCTCGTTCGCCTCCCCCGCGCAGCGCGGCGTGAAGCCCTATACCTGGTCGGGAACCGATGTCAGTGACGCCCCTTCGCGCGGCGTCAACCCCGGAAATGAAGACACCTACAGTCCCACCAATGCTTCCACCCACGTTTTCGATATGCAGTTTCTCAAGGTGGATTCCGACAAAGCCTTCGAAGAAGCGCAGAAACACGGCGGCGACAAGCTGCTCGAGAAATCTTCCGATACCCCGGTCCTTTACATCCTCGAATGGAGCGCCCCCACCAACGAACTCATCTGGCACGTCATCTACGGCACCAACCGTGACGACGCCAAGCTGAAGGTAGCCATCAACGCCACCAGCGCGGAATTCATCCGCGTCGAAAAGTAGAAAAACTGAAGCGCAGCGTGCTGCGATGCCTGGGACAGACCGGGAGAGCGTCTGACGCCTCGCCGCTCGCCGAACCCTCGCTCCGCAGCTGCGCAGCCTGGTTTGCCTGCAAAATCAACGGGAACCATAACGGGGTCTGGTAGCTCACGACTTGATCCGTTCTGCACAGTATTTGTCGAACCATTGAGCGAAGCTATTGCTGTCTCAAAGGCCACATCGTCGGAGCCAGCCAGGCAGATGTCATGTTTCTCGCCGCCAAAATCGAATGGGCCCGAATAGTCTTCACCATTCTGGCGGCTGGGACATTCGTACAGAGCTTGCCGCCAATCGCCGCTGGATCTGACTCCAACAAAGAAGAAGTTGCAGGCTTCGTCGTCAAAAACGAGATCAAGAAAATTCAGGAAACTCTACGCAGCCAAGGCCACTATCGAGGCGAGGTCGATGGCGTTTTCGGTCTTCGGACCCGGGCCAGTATTCGTGCCTATCAGAAGGCTGAGAGCTTGCCAATCACCGGGCAAGTCGATATCCGAACGGCCGACGCGCTCGGGGTCAGACCGGAATCCACCTGGAAAACTTCCATCCGATCCGGGCAGGAGGTTGGGTACGCCGACAAACCTTCCGCAGGCATTAAGCGGGCTAAACGTAGAGCCGACAAGACGCCCCCTGCCGCTGGCGAAGATGACCGCAGAGCCGGAGTTACTCAACCACCCGCCGAGAACGACAAACCCCGCCATTAATTCAGTTGCGTTCGGGTTGCTGTTGAGGGCGGCGCGAAGCGCCGTCACCTGCATGCCGTTGTTACGCCGCTCCTGATTCAAGCGATGCCTCCTTGGGCGCCAGCACGATCTTGCCTATCACGCCTCCCTTCCCAAGCAAGTCGTGCGCTTGTCTGGCCTCGGCAACGGCACACCGGAGGACTTGCAGAAGCTGTGGATTGGGCATTCGTCTTTGCGAACAACGGACAGGTACTCTCACACTCATGAGGAACTTGAGTATCGGCGTCTTGCTGCAAGCAAAGCGGGGCTTAATCTCGCGGTTGGACGCAATGGACCCAAGACAGGGGAAGCGTTGGCGCAATAAAAAAGCCACGCAATTCGCGTAGCCTAAAGGCTTTAAGGTTGGTTGCGGGGGGTGGATTTGAACCACCGACCTTTGGGTTATGAGCCCAACGAGCTACCAGACTGCTCCACCCCGCGAAGTCATCATAACAACCTCAAACCCGCAGCGTCAAACCCGGCGCGCTGCGCGCATCGTGGACCGCTTCCCATTTCCGAACCAAGCAAAGTTTAAAGTTGTCCACTCGCCCGCGGCGCGCCCGGAACTCACGCTTTCAGTTCTTCAGCTTGGGCCTCTGGCACGCGTCCACAATCTTCGTCGGGTCAATGGCCTCGCGGTCGATTTGTTCCTCCAGGATCTTCCCGTCTTTGCCAACCAGGAAGTTCACCCGGCGGGCGGCTTTGTATTTGTCCACGTACACGCCGTATTGGTGCGTGACTTCTCCGCCCCAGTCGCTGAGCAGCGGGAAGGTCACGGCAATTTGGTCGGCGAAGGCTTTATTGGCGAAGGGGCTATCCATGCTCACACCCAGGACCTGGGTGTCGGCTGCTTCCAGCTTCTGCAAGTTCTGCTGGAAGTTTTTCATTTGCTGGGTTCAACCCCCGGTAAAGGCAAAAATGTAAAAGGCAAGGATCACGTTCTTCTTGCCGTGGTAGTCGCTCAGGCTGACGTTTTTCAGATCAGTGCCGTCGAAGTATTGCAGCTTGAAATTGGGCGCCACATCACCCACCTTCAACGCCATCGGGGCTTTGGACTCCTGTCCCAGCAATGGCTGCGACCAAAGCGCCAGCAACAGGCAAGCGGAGAATGCACTCAGTACGACTCTTCGCATGGAACTCCCTTCCTCGAAAGACTCCGTAAGAGCCTAATCCGCCAACAGTGTAGGGTCAACCGTGTGCCTCGGGGACGTTGCGCCAGGGTCTGGGAAAACAGTACATTGCATCAGGAGAAGCAATTTGCCTTCGGAACCCTCCGCAGCCCCTGCCAGACCATGAGCTTACGGACCCTGAACGACATTTTCTTCGCTGTCGTCGGGCGCCACCACGACCGGGTGGTGATGAGCCGCCAGCCCATTGACTGGGTTCCCATTTCCTCGGAAGAGTTCTACCGCAACGTGGTTGGGGTGGCAAAGACTCTGAAGTCATGGGGCATTGTGCAGGGAGACCGGGTTGCCATTTTGAGCGAAAATCGTCCGGAGTGGACGATTGCGGACTTTGCCGTGTTATTGCTGGGCGCCGTCACGGTTCCCGTCTACGCGACGCTCACCGACGAGCAGACGGCCTACATCCTGCGCGATTCGGGCGCACGCGCCGCCTTTGTCTCCTCGGAAAAACAGCTGCAGAAGGTTCTGGCGACTCTCGATCAGACTCCCATCGAAAAGATTGTGGTCATGGATGCGGTCGAGACCACCCGCGCCTTCCACATGCAGCGACTGATGCATGCGGGCCCGCTGCAACCCGATGCGCCGTTCGACGCGGCGGCAAAGTCCGTGGGGCCGGATGATCTGGCGACCATCATCTACACTTCAGGCACCACCGGCACTCCCAAGGGAGCCATTCTTACCCATGGCAACATGGCGTCGAACATCTCTTGCTCGCTGGCGGATTTCGGCGTAACCGCCGGGGCCATCAGCATTTCCTTTCTGCCGCTTTCTCATGTCACCGCCCGGCATGTGGATTTCGCCCTGCTTTACCATGGCGTGACCCTGGCGTATGTGTCCCGGGTCGAGCAACTGACGCAGGCGCTGTTGGAAGTGAAGCCGACGATTTTCGTCTGCGTGCCGCGAGTGTACGAAAAGATTCATATCCAGGTGGACTTGAAAGCCCGGGGTTTTCCCAAGCAATGGATCTATCGCTGGGCACTCTCGGTGGGAGGCGCGCAGCGGCCAAAGATCCTTGCCGGCAAAACGCCTTCGTCTCCCTTCTGGAAAATTGCCAACCGCGTGCTGTTCTCAAAAGTTCGCGACGGCATGGGCGGACGCGCCCAGATTTTCATTTCCGGCGGTGCGCCCCTGGGGCGTGAACTTGCCGAATGGTACGCCGACATCGGCATCCGCATTCACGAAGGCTACGGGCTGACCGAAACTTCTCCGGTAATTGCCGTCAACACTCCCCATGCCCACAAACTGGGCACGGTCGGCAAACCGCTTAAGAATGTGGAAGTGCGCATCGCCGACGATGGCGAGATCCTGGTGCGCGGCCCGTCGGTCTTTCATGCTTACTGGAACCGTCCGGAAGAAACCCGCAACGCGTTTGTCGACGGGTGGTTCAGGACCGGAGACATTGGCAACCTCGACGCCGACGGCTTTCTCTCGGTCACCGACCGCAAGAAAGATTTGATCAAGACTTCGGGTGGAAAGTTCATCGCTCCGCAACCGCTGGAGAATACTCTGAAGCACAACGCGCTGATCGCCGAAGCGGTGATTCTGGGCGACAAGCGCAAGTTCCCTTCGGTGCTGATCTTGCCGTACTTCGCTCTGCTCGAAGACTGGGCGCGCAATAACCAGGTGACCTTCAGTTCGCGCCAGGAACTGGTCCGTCACCCCAAGGTGATTGCCTTATATGAAGGCATTGTCGCCGAGTTGAATAAGAGCCTGGCGCGCTTTGAACAACTCAAGCGAGTTCTGCTGATTGCGGAAGAGTTTTCCGCCGAAGACGGAACCCTGACCGCCAGCATGAAGCTGAAGCGGCGCGTGGTGGAAGATCGCTACCGGGGGGAGATCGAAGACATGTACGCGCAGGCCGAAGCGGTGGGAAGGACTTAGGCTTTGGACGCTGCCTGGAGTCTGCCTTGTTCACTCCTGGCTAAGTTGTTGATTCCTCGTGGAACGTGATGCTTGACCCGAAATACCGCTCCGCTCATCGCACAGGATACCCATTAAACCGCATTTGCAGGGCCGTGGCGCGACCGCGACGGCCTCGATCGGCCCGAAGGCCGCCCGGTCATCACGGAGGGCACTGAGAGCCTCCTGCGCCTTAATTTGCTTTAAGCTATAATCATAACACCCTTTTCGGGAATTTGGCGCGCCCACCCGCCGGGCCTGGGGTGGAAGGATTTTCCGGCCGCCGCCGCCCGGCCCTGGGTTTGATTACAATGAATCCATGACCGATCCATTGATCATTGCGGGCCGGCAGTTTCGTTCCCGGCTTATCGTCGGCACGGGAAAATACAAGTCGTTCCAGGAAACCGCGCGGGCGCTCGAAGCCAGCGGCGCCGAGATGGTGACGGTGGCGGTGCGGCGGGTGAATCTCGATCGCAGCAAAGAATCGCTGCTCGACTATATCGATCCCAAGAAATATTTTCTGCTTCCCAACACCGCCGGTTGCTACACCGCGGACGAAGCCATCCGGGCGGCGCGCCTGGGCCGCGAGGTGGGACTCTCGGACTGGGTGAAGCTGGAAGTGATTGGCGATCAGGCGACGCTTTATCCCGATGTGCAGGCGACTCTGGAAGCCACGCGGGTGCTGGTGAAAGAAGGCTTTACCGTGCTTCCCTACACTTCCGACGATGTGGTCTTCGCCAAGCGCTTGCTGGATGCGGGAGCCAGCACGGTGATGCCGCTGGGCGCGCCCATTGGCAGCGGCCTGGGAATTCAGAACCTGGCCAGCATCCGCATTTTGCGCGAGGTGATCACCAGCGTGCCGCTGATTGTGGACGCGGGCGTGGGCACGGCGTCGGATGCGGCGATCGCCATGGAACTGGGAGCGGATGCGGTACTGATGAATACCGGGATCGCCAACGCGCAAGACCCGGTGCTGATGGCGGAAGCGATGAACCACGCGGTGCAGGCGGGACGGCAGGCGTATCTGGCGGGACGCATGGCGAGGAAACTGTATGCGACGGCCAGTTCGCCGCTGGAAGGGATGGTGCGGTAGCAGCCCGGAATCCCCAGTTCTTGCCATGAGATGCGACAAAAAAAGGCGGCCATATTTGGCCGCCTGCTTGGTTTCTGAACCCTGGTTACATCATTTTGACGCTGTCCACGTGAATCATGTCGCCCTTCACGCTTCCAGTGACGGCCACATGATGGCCTTCGTGGCCGGCGAGCGCATCGGGGTTATCGACGGTCAGGACCTTGTTGTCGCCATCCGTCACCACCACCATCTTCTCGCCCGCGGCGATGCACTTCTTGGCGCAAGCGGCGTGTTTGTCATTCGCGCCTTTGACCCCGCACTTGGAATCGCTGACATAGCCATTGACAGTGGACATATCGGCCGCCATGGCCGCCACCACCATAAACAGTACCGAGAGCGCAACCAGGACCAACAGCAGTTTCTTCATGAGAATCCTCTCCTTAGAGTTCGAACGGCTAGCGCCACAGATTCGGCAGAACCTTGTTTGGGTTGCCCCAGTTCTTGAGTTGCCCCACGCCTCCGCTGCAGGCGTAATTCCTAGAGTGGCTCGCGGCGAAGGTTCCGCCTTGGTTTCGCCAGCGGGATTTCGGAAAACTATATCACAGGGGGAGGGCTACTTGCGGGCGGCGGCACTGGCGGGCGGCTGCGGTCGCTGGGGCGCCGGACCGACGAACACGACTTCTCCCGGACGAGTGTAGTGCAATTGCTCGCGGGCTTCTTTTTCCATCATTTTGGGATTGTCCTTCAAGCCTTTGACTCGCGAGGTGTAGAGGCTGTTTTCGCTTTGCAGGTCCTGGAGTTTTTTCTCCAGTTGCTGGTATTCGGCGCGCTTCTGGCGGTACACCACCATGCCATTGGCTCCGAACAGGACGTGCAGCGAGAGCCATGCGGTCAGCACAATGACCCCGGCGGTGGCCAAGCGGCGCCGCGAGTGGTACAGCCAGTCCGACGCCGGACGGAGTTCTCTCGATCCCGCGTTCGGCGAGGGCTTCGGCTTGCGGAGCGCGGTCCACCAGGGCACGCAGACTGTCGTCAGGGCGCGGCAAAACCTTAAGTTTGGAAAGCTGCTTCAGTCGAAAATCCATTGCTTGGCTGCCGCACTCAATTTCTGGAGGGCCGGTTCACTGCCCGCCTCGGAATAGACCCGGACGACCGGCTCAGTACCGGATAGCCGGTAGCAGACCCATGAGCCATCCTCTAAGACAAGTTTCAGCCCGTCGGTTCGAACCACTTCGGCGACCTTTCGGCCGTTGAACTCGCGGAGCTGAACCCTCAACTTTTCAGTGAACTTCTCCTTCACTTGCGGCGTCAAGCGGAAATTCTCGCGTTGCGGATAAGAGGAACCAACTTTGACAAATAGCTCCTCGAGTTGTCCGCCCAGAGACTGGCCGCGGCGCGCCACCATTTCGCAACAAAGCAGTCCGGCCAGGATGCCGTCTTTCTCGGGGACGTGATGACGGATGGACAACCCGGCGCTCTCTTCCCCGCCAATCGCGATTTTGTCCTGCTTGATCAGTTCGCCGATGAATTTGAATCCTACCGGCGTCTCGTGCAGTTCCACTTTGTGGTACTTGGCGAGAGCGTTGATAAGGTTGGTGGTCGCGACCGACTTGGCGACTCCGTTTTTCCAGCCGCGGCTTTCGACCAGATAATCGAAGAGCAGCGCAATGATGTAGTTGGGTTGGAGGAAGGTGCCGTCTTCGTCGACGATGCCGAAGCGGTCGGCGTCGCCATCGGTGGCCATGCCGATATGCGCCTGGGTCTCGCGCATTTTTTCGCGAAGGTCTGCGAGCAGATGGTCATCGGGCTCGGGAGCATGTCCGCCGAACAGCACGTCACGACAGTCGTGGACGGTGGCGACCTCCACGCCGGCATCCCGCAGCAGGCTTTCCGGGTAGCCGCGGGCCGCTCCCCATAGCGGATCGTAAACCACGCGCAGGCCGGCTTTCTGAATCACGCTGAAGTCGATGATTTCCTTGAGACGGGCGAGGTACATGGCGCGGGGATCGAGGGCCTGCGGTTTGACGGATGCTTTGGCTGGCGGGCCGGGATCGGCTTCAGGGATCTCGCCTCGATCTGTCTGGTGACTTCGGGCAATGCGGGTGCGCCGTCCGGCGTGGAGAATTTGATTCCGTTGTACTCGGGCGGATTGTGCGAGGCGGTGAAGTTGATGGCGCCGTCGGCGTGTTCGCGGATGACGGCGTAGGAGATGGCGGGCGTAGGTGCGGGCTCGGCAATCACCAGCGGGGTGACGCCATGCGACGCCAGGACCTCCGCCGCAATCGCGCACAGGCTCTCCCCGAGAAAGCGGGGGTCGCGGCCGACGATCACGCGGGCACCCGCGGGCTTCTGCGAGACGACGTAGCGGGCGATTCCGGTGACCGCGCGGCGCACATTGGCGAAGGTGAACTCGTCGGCCATGACCGCCCGCCATCCGGAAGTACCAAACTTGATTTGCGTTGCCATGAAAGGCCTCTACAATCGGGATGAATGTGGGAGACGCAGCTGAGCTGCGTCTCTACACGGAAAGATGGGTTTGTGGACCACGACAAGCCACCAAGGACTGATTTTATATGACTGACAAGAGGATCGTGTTAACCACGGCAGGAACGAAAGAAGAAGCCCATAAGATTGCCCGCGCACTGGTGGAGCGCCAACTGGCGGCGTGCGTCAACATCGTGCCGCAGGTGGAATCGGTGTACCGCTGGGAAGGGGAAGTGGAAGAAGCGACAGAATGGTTGTTGCTGATCAAGACGACTGCGGCTGGGTTTGCCCGGGTGCGGGAGGCGATTCGAGAACTGCATTCGTATGAACTGCCGGAGTGCGTTGCGTCTGGCGATTGAAGATGGGAGTGCGGAGTACTTGCGGTGGATCGGGAGTCGGTGGGGTGAGAGTTGCTTTCAGCTTTCAGCTTTCAGCTTTCAGCTTTCAGCTTTCAGCTCTTAGCTCTTAGCTCTTAGCTAGCGCCTGCAATGCGATTCCTCGCTGCGCTCGGAATGACAAATCAGGTTGCGACTCGACGGGCGGGGACGCCCGTCCCTCCACTAAGAAACTATGACGCGGGCACCCGGCCTTCGAGATTCAGGCGCCAGTAATCGAGGCCATAGGCTGGGTCATCGGAAGCGGCCTGGCGGGTGAGCTCCTGAATGAACTGGTCGCGCAGGTGGGCCTGGGGAATGAATTCCAGGTGGCGGTGGAGGACTACGTTGCGGATGAACTCGGAGAACCTGGCATCACTTTCGAATACCGTGGGGGCGGGTTCGAGGCTGGTTGCGATGGCGATGAATCCGGCGCGGCGCAGGCGTTCGGCAGTGGTTTCCGCACTGGCGTATTCCCAGGGTTCGCGGTAGTGGCCGAGGAACGGGGAGTATTTCGGGGTGGCGATGAGTTTCCGCACCCGTTCGCGAAGGCGAGCCAGGTTGGGGCCGCCGCCGGATTGCGCGATCAGCCAGCCTCCGGGGCGGAGGGCGCGGAACAGGCTGCGAAAGAGGCGGTCATGATCGGTGACCCAGTGGAAAGCCGCGGTGCTGAAGATTCCTTCAAAAGCCCGCTCAAAGGGCAGGTCTGCGAGGTCGGCGGCAAGGAAAGTGACTTTGCCTCGGAACTGTGGCGCGAGGTGTTCGCGGGCGGTGCGCAGCATGTTCTGGGAGAGGTCCACTGCCACGACGCGGCCCTGGGGAAGCGCCTGCAGCAGGTCCTGGGTGAGGCGCCCGGTGCCGCAACCGGCGTCGAGCAGGACTTCGTCGCCGCGGAGTTGTACGCGAGACAGGACCTTCTTGCCCCAGCCGACTTGCGGGCCGGAGACGCGGTGGTAGGCGTCGGCGTTCCACTCGCGGGCGGATTGGGTGGGGCAGTTCACTTTTCGTAGCTTACCTCTAACATACACAATGTGTGGAGACGCAGCTTTACTACTTCTGGAATGCTTGCGCAGCGAGGGATCGCGCGCGAAGTAAAAGCATTGCCGGTACACGCGAGATCCTTCGCCCTATCGGGCTCAGGATGACGTCTCTGACATTATGGCGCGGGGGCACGGGCGAGGACGCCCGTCCCGCCATTAATGAATCTAATCGGCCCATCAAGCTGACGATCAAATCGCCGCCAGGGCCTGGTCCAGGTCGGCGACGATGTCTTCGACATTTTCGATTCCGACTGAGATGCGGACCATGCCGTCGGTGATCCCGATGGCGCGGCGGCCTTTTTCGCCGAGGGCGGCGTGGGTCATGGTGGCGGGATGCGAGATCAGAGTCTCGACTCCCCCGAGGGATTCTCCCAACGAGCAGACGCGGACTTTCTTCAGCATCTTTTTGGCGTTGGCGAGCGATCCGGTTTCGAAAGTGATCATGGCGCCAAAGCCGCTCATCTGGCGCTGGGCCAGTTGGTGCTGCGGATGATCGGGCAATCCGGGATAGAAAACTTTGGGCACTCTTTTGTGCTTAGCGAGAAACTCGGCGACCATCCGGCCGCTGCGGTCGTGTTGTTCCATGCGTACGGCGAGGGTTTTGACTCCGCGCAGGATGAGCCAGCATTCGAAGGGCGACAGGATCGCTCCGGCACACTTCTGGATGAAGGCCAGTTTTTCCATCTGATCGGGGCGGGTGCAGACGACGACCCCGCCGAGTCCGTCGCTGTGTCCATTGAGAAATTTGGTGGTCGAATGCACGACCATATCCGCACCCAGGGCAAGCGGTTGCTGGAAGTAGGGCGACATGAAGGTATTGTCGACGACCAGTTCGACTTTCTTCTTGCGGCAGATGCGGCTGACGGCGGCGATGTCGGTGCAGGTCATCAGGGGATTGGTCGGCGTTTCGATGTACACCATGCGGGTGTTGCGGCGGAGCGCGCGCTCGACGTTGCGGGCATCGCTGGTGTCGACGTAGGTAAATTCCAGTCCGAAATCGACCAGGACCTGGTTGAAGAGGCGGGGAACGCCGCCGTAGAGATCGTGGCCGCAGACCACGTGGTCTCCGGACTTGAACATGGTGGTGATGGCGTTGATGGCGGCCATGCCGCTGCCAAAGACGCGCGAGCCGATGCCGCCTTCGAGCGCGGCCAGGTTCTGTTCCACGCGGTCGCGCGTGGGATTGGAGACGCGGGAGTATTCGTATCCCTTGTGCTCGCCGATTCCCTGCTGCACGTAGGTGGAGGTGGGATAGATGGGAGGAGCAGCGGCTCCGGTTTCGGGGTCAGGATACTGACCGACGTGAATGGCGCGGGTGGCGAAGCCGGGTTGGCGGGTTTCTTTTTTGGTGAACATGATTTTGCGCAGCCTTCAGATGTCAGTTCTCAGTTCTCAGTTCTCAGCGAAATGCTGAGAACTGAGAGCTGAAAGCTGAGAGCTTCCTTTCAGATTCCTCCCTCAAAGATCTTCTTTGACAGATAGCGTTCGGCGGAATCGGGGATCAGGGTTACGACTCGTTTGCCGGGGCCCAGTTGGCGGGCGACTTTCAGGGCGGCGAAGACGTTGGCGCCGGCGCTGGATCCGCCGAGCACGCCTTCGCGGGCCGCGAGTTGTTTGACCATGTCGAAGGCTTCGGGATCGGTGACCTTGAGCACGCCGTCGCAAACCGACGGGTCGAAATCTTTGGGGATGAAGCTCGACCCAATGCCTTCCACTTTATGTTTCCCGGGCTTGCCTCCTCCCAGGACGGAGCCCTCGGTTTCCACCGCGTAGGCCAGCACCTTGGGGAGTTGTTTTTTCAGGAAGCGAGCGATGCCGGTAAACGTGCCCGCGGTGCCGGCGCCGACGGTGACGGCGTCGATCCGGCCTTCCATCTGGTCGAAAATTTCCTGGGCGGTGGTTTCGAAGTGGTAGTCGGGATTGGCGGGGTTTTCGAATTGCGCGGCCATGAAGGCATTGGGATCGCGGGCGGCCAACTCGGTGGCGCGCTTGATGGCTCCGGCCATGCCCTCTTCGTCCGGGGTGCGGGTGACCTGGGCGCCGAGGGCTTTCATGATGATGACTTTTTCTTCGGAGAAACTTTCCGGGACGAAGAGTGCCCACCTTGTAACCGCGGTTGACGCCGATGAGCGCCGAGTCCAATGCCGGTGTTGCCCGCGGTGGCTTCGACGATGGTGCCTGCGGGGCGCAGCTTCCCTTCCTGCTCGGCGCGGCGGATGATTCCGATGGCGGCGCGGTCTTTGACGCTGCCGCCGGGATTCAGGTATTCGAGTTTGACGAATACGCCGGCCGAATCCGCCGGAACCAGTTTTTTCAATTGCAGGATGGGGGTTTCCCCGACCAGCTGGGGAATGTCGTCGGCGACTCGGAGCCGAGTGCCCTCGATAGTTTTCATTCGCACTGTACAGGGTACGGAAGGAGAGCGGAGGGCGTCAACCGGTGGGGGGAGCAGGTTTCGGGCTCTCGGCTGTAGAGGCGCAGCTTGCTGCCTTTTGTCTTCCTCATACTTTCTACTGACGTCATCCCGAGTGAAGTGTAGGGATCTCGAGCGCGGCGAGAACACCGTGAGCGCGCGCGCGCGATCCATCGCCCGATCCGGGCTGCCCAGGATGACGTCTCTCGGGGGAAGGACGACGTCTCTCTAGATGTTGTATTTGCTCGGCTGCTCGGTGGGGGCGCCCGTCCAAGCCGAAAATCTTGACCGCGCGGCGCGCTCCGGCCTGGGTAGTAGCCGCTGCGGGTGCGGACGGTGAGTTTGTTGTAGCCGCGGGCCTCGGCGTCAACGTGGGATGTGCGGTATCCACCGGCGCTTTTAGGGGTGGTGGGCTTCTTGAACCATGGTGTATTGATTGCGAATGTCGTGGGCGATGGTCTTGCTGATGGCGTCCACTTCGTCCAGGGTTTTGGGGAAGGTAGCAGATGCCGCCGGTGCGCTCGGAGATGGTTTGCAGGGCGCGGCGGGCGCGGCGTTGCTTCTCTTCTCCCAGCAGGCCGATGCTATAGACGGTAGGTCCGTTTTCTTCCTGCAGGCGGCGGACCGCCTGTTCCAGGGTTTCGCGGCTGGCGTTATCTTCGCCGTCGGTCACAATGAACAGCAGATTTTCTGCAGCCTGGAATTTTTCTTGAGGCGACGGCGGACGCGACGACGGCATCGTAGAGCGCGGTGCCTCCGCGGGATTCGACTTTTTCGAGCGCTTCGCTCAGTTTCTTGATGTCCCCGGTGAACTTGGTCGAGATAGTATTCGTCGTTGAAGTTGACGACGAAGACCTGGTCCTGGGCATTGCTGGAGCGCACCAGGTTCAGGGCGGCTTTGTTCACCTTGTCGCGTTTTTCGCGCATCGAGCCGGAGTTGTCGATCACGATGGCCATGGCCACGGACATTCTTCGGCCTCGGGAAGGAAGTGATGGTTCTCGCGGCTGATTGTTTTCGAAGACGGCAAAAGCATCTTCTGACATTGGTAATGAGGTGCTGCTTGTCGTCGACGACGGTGGCGTGCAGGACGACTTCTTCGACTTCCTTCTTGAGCACATCATCGTCGCCGGACGGTCCTGGGATGGCTGGGCGCGGCGGATGGCGGTGGGGTTGCGTCTACGCCCGGGCGGGGTGGGTTGGGGCCGGGAAACTGGGGTGGAGGAACCTGGTTGGCGGGTGGGGTCTGGGCCCAGGCCGTACATGCTACAAGGAAGAGGGCAAAAAGGAGAACCAGTTCACGGGCTATTCGAAGGCGCATAGTAACCCGTCTTGGCATAAACCCGTAGTGAAGGCAACCTTTAGGGGGAATGAGTTTCACCTTTATCTTACGCCATTTGCCATCGGTGCGCTGGGTTCTTTGGACGGTATCCGAGCACATATTGGTTGCGTAACTCGATGCCAATCTTGGTGGCCACGTCAGACAGATCGTTGGGATTATCGACTGGTAAACGCTCGCCCGCCAGTAATTTCCGTGAGTTCGCCAGCAGTCCCGGCCCCATGCTTCGGTCGGGAAATAATGGTCGTAGATACCGATGGCGTACATGAGCATATCCGCCTCTTTCACCACCGACTTGATCTCCTCCCTCGGTGTAGCGGCTGGGATTGTCGCCGCCGTCGGAGATTACGAGCAGCGCCTTCTTGGGGTACCTGGCCTGGGCGTTTCCGCCGACTCCGAGGTAGATGGCATCCAGCAGAGCGGTGCGTCCTTTGGGGATGGGTGTAGACGAGTTTGCCCTGGATATCCTCGACCGACTGGGTGAAATCGGAGAAGATCTCTTCCGGCTTGTCGGCGAAGGTGATCATGAAGCTCTGTCCTGCGGGTTAGCGGTCTTGAAGATTTGATCACCGCTTCGCGAGCGCGCTCGATCTTACTTGTCATGCTGGCGCTCATGTCGAGACTACGCCCAGGGACACGGGGGCATCCTCGCTGGAGAAGTGGCGGATCTCGCGGTGTCCTCTGCCTTCGAACAGCGAGAAGTCTCCCGGATTGAGCCCGGTGACCAGGCGGTTCATGGGATCAGCGACGCGAACGGCACCAGAACCAGGTCGACATCGACTTTCATGGGCTTGGTATGGGTCTTGAGAGCCGGATCGATACCGTCTTCCGGAGAAGGCTGGACGGGTGCGATGCGCGGCTTGATGTGGACGTCGTCCACGGAATTCTGGGCCGGGGAGGAGGACAAGACCGAAGCTGAAGGTCAAGAGTAAAACCAGGAGGGAGAGGATAGGCCGATTCGACGCAAGGCTTTTCTGGTGGCAAAACCAAGCCGGCGGGATGTGCCGAACTGGGATTCGGGGCCTTAAAGACCCGCGCCCTGAGTGGCGGGCCATAATTACCTCAATGGCGGCGATATCTACAGGTCTGGGAACCCGTTGTCAGGGTTGCTGAGAGTTGGATTCAGCCCGCTGCGCAAAGGTTTGCCCAGTGGGAAAGGATTGTTCCCGCAGCACCGCACCAGTCGGATCGCTCTTGCGACAATGCCCCTTCCGGCTGATGGCTTACATTGCCACCATTTCGCGCCCTTCGCTACGATCCTGCCCGGGTTGCTCTGTCGGATGTGGAAACCGAACCTACGACAAGATCACTCCTGGTATGCAAGAGCAGTACCACGCGGCCAGTCCGTACAACCTGGTGCGGATTATCCTGGGTAGGCGGGAAAGCTCTGATAATGACAGAAAACCCATATACCCGGCGGCGCGCATTTTGGCGACTGGCGGCGGCAGGGGGGTTTTTCAACAAACAACGACAACCGTCCATTTATCTGTACGTGCAACGGTTTACGGCGCCTGGAGAAAGGGCTGAGTGGAAACGGCGGGGATTCATTGCGCTGGGCGGGGTGGAGGACGTCATCCGCCGGGTGGTGTTCCGCCACGAGCAAACTCTAGCCAAGCCCAGCGGACCGGTTGAACCTGCTCGCGGTCGACGCGGGCGCACTTCGGGATATTTTCATGTTGTACAGCTATCTGGCTGGCGAGGTGGAAGCCACGCTGACGCCGAACGGGGCTCCGCACATGGAGACTCGCGATGAGTATGGGGTATCGCACCAGATATGGAAGGTTTCCGACCCGCAGCCTGATCGATCTGGCGCGCGGCAAGATGCGCGACAAGAAGTTGATCGTGGCAACGGTCATCACCGCTACGAGACGGCGTTGAATTACCGCAATGAACGGCGCGAACTCGCCGCGCTTGGCCGCGGAGTGCCTCGGGAACGTACGCTGGCAGATGCATTCACGCGGACTGGTGCGAGTGAACTTGCCACGGTGATGATGACCTTCGTCAACATGGATAGTCCGGGGCTGGCGATTCCGCTGACGCACCCGCGTGCTGCATAGTCTGCCGGAGTTTTCGGCGGACGGATGACGGCCGGCGGCCAAGGCCTATTTCAGCGTCGAGGAAGTGGATTCGTCGATTGATGCGGCGCGCGCCAACGCGATTTTGCGGGAAGCCGGACGCGGACGGCGCCGCTGGCGGTGACCGCAGAGCGTGTTTTCCGCCGACCGGCCGAAAAGCGGACCCTGGCATCTTTGCCGGTCTCTCATTGCGGCAGCAGGCGCTCGACGTGGTGCAGTTGCACAAGTGCCTGCTGGAAGGCGCGCTGCGGCTTTCCGAAGAATCGATCCGCGAGCAGCAGAACCTGAGCTACATTCGCGACACCGCGGAGGCCATCGAAAGAGTGCGCAGTGGATCGGCGAACGTCGCGTTTGTGATGAATGCGGCAGGCATGCAACAGGTCCGCGATATCGCCTTTGCCGGCGAGGTGCTGCCGCAAAAGTCGACCGACTTTATTCCAGCTGCTGAGTGGCCTGACCATCTATGCCCTGGAGTAAGCGGAGCGACGCGGGCGGGATACGGCAAAACAAGCCCGGGCGTCTCTTCGATGTTTCTGCTCTCATCTTGTCTTGGTCTCGGCATTTTTGCTGCGTGGTGCCCCGCCGGAAACGCATCTCCATCTACCGAAAGCGGCGAACGATTCCCTGCGGTGATCGAGCACGGGGGCAGGATTACGTTGGACTGTTTGAGATGCTTGAGCCGCTGGGCTCGGTCACCAGCAGGAGCGACGGCTCAAAGTGGGAAGCCGCGCTACAACCAAGTCGACAGCGAGTTCGTGAATGGAAGAAAGCGGGCGCGGATCAACGGGCGCAACTCCAATTCTCGCCGGCCAACTTTCTTCTGGAAGAGGGCCGTGGTCTGGTGCCACTTTCGTCGTTGAGCACGCTGCTGCCGCAGTTTCTGCAGGCAACGGCGAGCTTCCATGAAAAGCTCGCGGCTGTTCGCGGGAGAGGTGGCGGTGCATTTCACGGCGCAGATCAACCAAGCGGCGGCGCCGTCGCTGGTGATGAACTTCACGTCGCCGGTGAATCCTTCGATTTCGACCGAGCCGGGCAGGCTGCGCATGGTATTCAACCATGAGCCGCTGGTCTCCGGGTCGGCAAAACTTACCTTTAACAGCCTTACCATTCCTTCCGCGACCTATGCGGAAAGCAACGGGACGGCGGAGATCGACATCAGCGGAAGCGTTCCACTGTTCGCCAGCTTCAGCAACGATGGCAGGACGATTACCATCAGCCCGGCGACGTAAGCGGCTGCCCAGACTCCGGCGGCGCAGGCTGCGGCAACACCCTCGGGTGCAACTCCGGGCGAAACCACGGCGACGCGCCGTCTCCCCAGCGGGTGCGCGGCGATATTTTGCGGTGCTGGATGCCAGCCACGGAGGGGATGAGCGGGGAGCAGCCCTGAGCGATCAAATCGCGGAAAAAGACGTCACGTTGGCTTTTGCCCGGCGCCTGCGCCAGGAAATGGAGGCCCGAGGCCTGACCACGCTGTTGTTGCGAGACGGCGAATCCCACGCTCACGCCAGACCAGAGGGCGAACCTGACCAACAGCACGCGGCCGGCGATCTACATCTGTTTGCACGCGACCTCGCAAGGCAGTGGAGTTCGTCTATACACCGCGATGGTTCCCTCCGTCGGCGAGGGGCGCGGACCGTTTCTTACTGGGGACATGGCGCAGTCGGCCTTTCTGAGCGTAAGCCAAGCGGCGACGGCCAGCCTGGCCGCCGAATTGGACGGAGACAGGTGGCGGTGCGCGTGCTGGTGGTGCCGCCGCGTCCGCTGAATAACATCATCGCGCCGGCAGTGGCGGTGAAGTGGCGCCTTCGGCGGAGGGGATTTCCAGCCTGACGCTTCCCGCTTACCAGCAGCTGATTGCGGGTTCGATTGCGTCGGGGATCGCTGCGGTCCGGCGCCAACTGGAGGCGGGACGATGATTCCGCGCCACCTGGTGATCGCGACCGCGGTGTTGCTGGCCGTGGCTCTGGGAATGAGCGCGTACGCGCCGGCGGATGCGGCGGGGGAGCGGTAGCACCGGAACCAGTGGCGGATACGCGGCCGGGTGCGCAACCGGTGACGGGGCCGACCGAGCAGGTCACGCTGTACGTCGCCTACGACGATAACGGTCGCTGCGCGCCCAGGGGGCGCGCATTCCGCTACCGGCGGGCCGCCAGGAGCGCGCGGAAGAACTGTTGCGGGCGCTGGTGGGCATCTATCTGGACAAGACTTCTCCTCATCCGCTGGGCGCGGGCTGGGAGATCCGGAATGTCTACCTGGTCGATCCGGACTGGCGGTCATCGATACGAACGCGGCGTTTTCCGACAGTCACCGCTGGGGCGTGCTGGTAGAAGAACTGACGGTAGCATCGCTGGTGGAGACGCTTTCGGCCAATATTCCCGGCATCAACCGGGTCAGAATTCCGTGGATGGCAAGCCGCGCGACACCTGGTGGGGACATGTGGACCTGACAGGATCTTTGATGTTGCACAGATGAAGCAGGTGGTGGGCGCAACTGCAGCAGTGATGGGGATTGGGGATTGACGATTTACGATCTTGCTGATTTACTATCTGGACAATTCGATTTAGCTTCGGACATTGAGCCTTAGCCTGTTCGAGCGCTGCGCCGCAAGCACGAGTAAGAAAAGAACAATCCAAATCACAAGGAACATTGAGAATGTGATGGGCGCAATAAAGTGGAAACTGATATGGCGCGGGGATATAGCGATACCAACGAGTAAAAGGAAAGAATCGAGCCAAAGGACAAACGTCGCCGGGTTCCACAGGCCAAAAGTTATCGTCCACTTCCCCACACCGCTTCGCGCCAGCCAAAAGGCGCTTGCGGAGAGCACTAAGCCAAGTATCAGAGTTGTGAGCCGAAAGGGCCTTCCGCTATGAATAACTCCGCCCAGTCATATGGATTGTCGATATAGAACATACCGGGCGGGGCAGGAGGCGTCGGCGTGACGAGGCGGCGGCCTGACATTTCCTGTGAACAGGTACCCATTGCGATCACGATGCTACCCAAACCTGAGACTAAGACATTCTCCCGACTTTCTCAACCATTCTGTCCCTGTATCCGTGACGGGTGGCCTTCGCCCTCCCGGCTCTCAGGAGAATGTCACGGAAGCAAAAGCATGGTTGCCTCACGCGAGATCCTCGCTCCGCTCGGGATGACGTCAGCGGAACAATTGCAGTTGGTCATCCGGGATTTAGGTAGGTTGGAGCACAGGCGGCGGTTCCAGAGGCAGAAGACCAGCATGAATTTCAAAGTACTGCTTTCCCTCAGGGACAGCTGTGATTTGAAATCGGCAATCGGCAATTGACAATTGTATCGTTTAGAATCCAGCCAGATGATTTTCCGCAGCGACAATCGCACGCCCGACCAGGTTCGCCCCGTCAACATCGTTCCCGACTTCATCTCGACCGCTGAAGGCTCGGCGCTGATCGAAGTCGGCAATACCCGCGTCATTTGCACCGCGTCTGTCGAAGAAACCGTGCCCGCGTTTATGCGCAACTCCGGCAAGGGTTGGATTTCCAGCGAGTACGGCATGTTGCCGCGCTCTACCCTGACCCGCTCGGCACGCGAGGCCGCGAAAGGCAAACAAAGCGGGCGCACGCAGGAGATCCAGCGCCTGATCGGCCGTTCGCTGCGCGCCGTAACCGATCTGAAACGCCTCGGCGAACGTACCATCTGGATCGATTGCGACGTGATCCAGGCCGACGGCGGCACGCGTACTGCCTCCATCACCGGCGCTTTTGTCGCATTGGGCCTCGCCCTTCAACGCCTGATCGAAGCCGGCACGCTGACCTCCGCCCCAGTGAAAGACTTCGTCGCCGCCATCAGCGTCGGCATCGTGGACGGCGAAATCCTTCTTGATCTCAACTACGAAGAAGACTCGCGCGCTGATGTGGACATGAACTACGTCATGACCGCCGGCAACAAGATCGTCGAATTACAGGCCACTGCCGAGCATCAGGTCTTCGACGACGCCCAGCTCGCCAAGATGATGTCACTCGCGCGTCAGGGTATCCAGTCCCTGATCGCAAAACAGCAGGCGCTGCTGACCGCGCTCGCGTTACGGCAGTAACTCGCGGTCGAGTCGTAGGAATGCGAAAAACCATACTCCGATTGTGACGTCGTCACATCCTCAAGCCCGCTTTTAGTTTAAAATTGCGTGGCGTAATCAATTCATATCCACGTAATCATCGGGAGGGCATCAATGAAACTCACCCCTGGCAAACTCAAGGGGCTCAAGGCTGTTTCTAACGATCGTGGCGTCATCGCTGCCGCCGCCATGGACCAGCGCGGCTCTTTGCAGAAATCCCTGGCGAAGGAAAAAGGCTCGGCCGTTTCTGACGCCATGATGGAAGAATTCAAGACTCTGGTAACGGAGGTTCTCACCCCGCATGCCAGCGCTATCCTGCTCGATCCCGAGTGGGGATTGCCCGCCTCGAAGCGCCGCGCCAAGAATGCCGGCCTGCTCCTGGCATATGAAAAGACCGGATACGACAAGACCGGCCCGGGCCGCCTCGGAGACCTGCTCAACCACTGGTCCGCCCGCCGCCTGAAAGAAGCGGGCGCCGACTGCGTCAAGATTCTGCTCTACTACACGCCGTTTGATCCGAAGGAAGTCAATGACCAGAAGCACGCCTGGGTCGAGCGCATCGGCGATGAGTGCCGCGCAAACGATATCCCGTATTTTCTGGAATTCGTAGGCTACGAAGAAGGCGCCGACGAAAAGGGGATGGAGTACGCAAAGAAGAAACCCCAGATCGTCGCCGAGAGCATGAAGGAATTCAGCAAAGACCGCTACGGCGTGGACGTCATGAAGGTCGAAGTGCCGGTCAACATGAAGTTCGTCGAAGGCGCCAAATCGTTCGCGGGACAAAAGGCCTACACCAAGAAGGAAGCGATCGACCTGTTCCGCAAAGCGGCCAGCGTTACGACCAAGCCGTTCATCTACCTGTCGGCGGGCGTCAGCAACGCCGAATTCAGCGAGACGTTGGAACTGGCTGGAGATCCGGCGTGAAATTCAACGGCGTGCTCTGCGGCCGCGCCACCTGGAAAGAGGGAATTCCGATCTACGCCAAGCAAGGCGCCGAGGCGTTCCGCAAATGGCTGCAAACCGAAGGCGTGAAGAACATCAACAACGTCAATGACAAGCTGAAGGCAGCGACTTCGTGGCACTCGATTTATGGGCTTGAGTGGCGCTGGTGGGTGCGTAAGGGGGACGCGAGGTTCCTCGACTTCGCTGGGGATGACAGAGTGGGTGGTAAGGCACGGGTTGGTTCCCGTGCCTTGACTGTTTGGAGCTCTTTACTATGCCAAATCCAACAGCTTTGATCACCGGCGCATCGAGCGGCATTGGATACGAACTGGCAAAGTTGTTCGCCAAGGACCACTTATGACCTGGTTCTGGGTCGCGCGGAGTTCAGGGAAGCTTGCCCAGTTCGCCGAT